>JAAFIM010000028.1 GCA_013297745.1 Chitinophagales bacterium
TATACCAAAAAACGAAACATTGCACCAAAACGGTGTAACAACGCACCAAAACGGTGTAACAACGCACCAAAACGGTGTAACAACGCACCAAAACGGTGTAACAACGCACCAAAACGGTGTAACAACGCGCCAGAACGGTGTAACAACGCACCAAAACGGTGTAACAACGCACCAAAACGGTGTAACAACGCACCAAAACGCATTTTTTCCCATTTAGACACAAAAAACAATCTAATAATTATTCAAAATACCTTTAAAACGTTAAAAAATGTACAAAAAAACGTTATTTATTTTTTCTGTTTTTGCAGTTCAACAACTTTGCGCGCAACAAATCACCGATGAAAAGTTTGCACAAAGTATCCGTTATCAATGTGAAGAGTGTTTGGATGCCAAAAATAATCTTACGGCTGCTTCCAAAACGTTGGAAGAATTGGATATTTCTTACGGGCAAGTCAAATCGTTGCAAGGGTTTAATTTCCCCGCGCTCAAAACGTTTATTTGTGTGGGCAACAATATCAACACATTGGTTAATTTGCCCAAAACGTTGGAAGTTTTAGATTGCAGCAGTAACCAAATCAACGCTTTACCCAAAAAAATGCCAGCCAATTTAATCAATTTAGATTGTTCTGATAATAAAATCAACACAATGCCCGAAGAATGGGGGGCGAGTTTGAAAAAAATAGATATTAGCAATAATAAATTAAGCAGTTTAAGCGATATTTTGCCCGCTACGGTGGCTGAAATCAAAGCCAATTATAACCAATTGATAGAACTGCCCGCCAATCTGCCCGAATCTTTAACCTTTTTGGAGGTTTATTCAAATAAAATTAACAGTTTGCCCAAAAAAATGCCCGTTAATCTTAAAAAATTAAATTTGGCATACAATAAATTAAACAGTTTGCCCGACAATTTGCCCGCAACTTTGACCAATTTGAACGTGGCGGTCAATAAATTGAAAAAATTGCCCGAAACTTTACCCAATAGCATAGTAGATTTGAACATAGCTTACAATCAGATTAAAATTTTGCCCGCGCAACTGCCCACAGAATTGTTTTATTTGGTTTGCGACGGCAACGATATTAAGATAATTCCCAACAATTTGCCCGCCAAAATGCAAATTATACGCTGTTCTTACAACGATTTATCCGCTTTGCCTGAAGTTTTGCCCGCTACTTTGTTAGAATTAGAGTGTAACGGCAACAATTTAACCGCATTACCCGCCAATTTGCCCTCAAAATTACGCGTTTTAGAATGTGCAAGCAACGAATTAACCGCTTTGCCCGCCAATTTGCCCAGCACTATACGCAATTTAGATTGTAGTTATAACCAAATTACCGCTTTACCCGCCAAAATGCCCGCTTCTTTGCGCGAATTTAACTGCGGGCGCAACCCGTTGAAAGTTTTGCCTGAAAATTTGCCCAACACTATCCAAAAATTTAACTGTTTTGCCAGCGAGTTGAGCGAATTGCCTAAAAAAATGCCAACTTCTTTATCTGAATTAGATTGTAGCGAAAATTTATTGACCGTTTTACCCAATAATTTACCCAGTTACTTGAGCAAATTAGATTGTAGTCAGAACAAAATCACCGTTTTATCCGATAGTTTGCCCGCAATGCTTACCGAATTGGATTGTTCGGGGAATAAATTAACCAAATTATCCAACAAATTACCCCAATTTTTGGAGCGTTTGACCGCCACAGACAATTTAATTGAGATATTAAACGACAGTTTGCCCCAAAGTTTAAAACAATTGGTGGTCAAAAAGAACAAATTGACTTTTTTGCCGTTAGGATTGCCCGACAAAGTTAATTTTTTGGATTGTAGCGAAAACCAATTGACGACTTTGCCCGATAAATTGCCGTTTTCTTTATCCACGTTGGATTGTAGCAAAAACCAACTAACCATTTTGCCCAACACTTTGCCCAGCCGTTTGTCTAGTTTGGATTGTTCATACAATTTTTTGAACAGTTTTCCCGCCAAAATGCCTGAAGGGATTTATATGCTTAAATTTATCCGCAACGATTTTACCGAATTGCCCGAAAATTTGCCCAATTCTATCAGTTTTTTAGATTGTAGTAAAAATTCATTGGTTAGTTTGCCCCGCAAATTGCCCAATTCATTATCTAATCTTAAATGCGCGGACAATATGTTGGAAAGTTTGCCCGATACTTTGCCCAAAAAATTAAACGATTTAGATTGTAGCGGCAATAGGTTAGAGACGATAAGTTTGTTGGGGTTAGAAAATTTAAACAATTTAGATTGTAGCAAAAACAGTTTAAGCACTTTGCCCGCTTTTTTGCCCAATTCTATCAGCAACTTGAATTGTAAAAAGAACGAAATTAAACGCTTGCCTAGCGTTTTGCCCAGCAATTTGGAAAATTTGAACTGTTCGGAGAACGAAATTAGCGCATTACCCAGCAAATGGCCAAAAGGTATGATTGAAATGAACGTTTCAGCCAATCCGTTGAAAACTTTGGGGGAGAATTTGCCCGCTTCTTTGGAAATTTTGGGTTGCGTTGCCAACGAATTGACCGAATTGCCAGAAAATATGCCCCCTAATTTGTTAGAATTGAACTGTTCTATCAACCCGCTTAAAAAACTGCCTAATAATTTGCCCGTAACTTTGGAGCGATTGGCTTGTGTGCGCAACGAGTTGAAAAAATTGCCCTCCAAATTGCCGCCCAACATAGAGCAAATCAACTGTTCTAAAAACGAATTGGATGAATTGCCCAAGAATTTTCCTTTATCTTTGATTTCTTTGATATGCACAGAAAATATAATAGATAAATTGCCCGCCAATTTGCCTGAAAATTTGGTAGAATTAAAATGTGAAAAGAATAATTTGGCGGTTTTGCCCGATAGTTTGCCCGCTTCTTTGACCGTTTTGAAATGTAACGAGAATAATTTAACCGCTTTGCCCGAAAAATTGCCGCGCAAATTGTTTGAATTAGATTGTGCAGAAAATCAATTGACTAAATTACCCGCCAATTTGCCCAAAAATTTAACCCGTTTGGATTGTGCGGCTAATCAATTGGATAAATTGCCCACTTTGCCCGTTTATCTCAAAAATCTAAACATTGACGATACCCAAATAATTTGTTTGCCAAATGTACCAAGTGCTTTTTTGGAAACAGCTTATGCGAAAATGTTGTGCGAAGAAAAGAAATAGTGATTAGTTGTTAGTGATTAGTTATTAAGTGTAGAATGGTATTTATTTGGGGTTATAATTTACGTTGCATTGTAACGTCTCTACATCAACTCCGCGCATTTTTTAAATATCGTGTAACCGCCAATAAATTATATCACATACTTGGTAAAAAAATAACTATATATTTCATCTTTTTATAATAAAAAACCCTCTAATCGTTTGTTTGATTAGAGGGTTTTTTGTTTTCAACAATCAACGTTTTAGTTTTTGTTTGTTGAGTTCTATCTTTTCCAGCTCTTCAATTGGGAAACCTTGCTGGCGTTGGTTGGTTTCCAACTGTTCGATGCGTTGCAACAGCGTTTCTTGTTCAGCTTCTAAATAAAGCATTTGTTTTTTCAACGCATTTATTTCTTCTGAATTATTTTTTTTCTGTTCGCTTTCTATCCGCAAGCGGGTGAGCTTGAGATAAGTGCCGCATAATATCGCAACAATCGGGATAGAAAAAATCATAATGGGAACGATAACCATAATAGGATATTTTTTGTGAGGGTAAATTTTAAATAATGGTTTAAATCTCTTCTAGTTGTTCATTTGATTCGTGATTAAGGTCTAATTCTGGTATATTGGTTGCTGGTTTTTGTGCAAAATAGGCTAAAATGTTATTGCAAATGCGCTGATTGACTATTTTTAGCAACTCTTCGGCTGTGGCTTGCGTTACGGCTTTGACCGAACCAAAATGAGCGATAAGTTTGTCGGCTGTTTTTTGCCCAACGGCTTCTATTTGGGTTAATTCGGTTTGAATAAGTGCATTTTCTCTCAACAAACGGTGAAAAGTCAGCCCAAAACGGTGCGCTTCGTCCCTAATCTGTTGAATAACCTTGAGCGTGGGGGATTTTTTGCTCAATAATAGCGGGATATTGTCGCCTGCAAAGTAAATCTCTTCCAACTTTTTGGCTATGCCGATGACCTGCACCTGATTGCTGATGCCCAACGCGTCCAAACTTTTGATAGCTGAAGAAAGTTGCCCTTTTCCCCCGTCGATGACGATGAGTTGGGGTAAATTTTGCTGACTTTCCAATAAGCGTTTGTAACGGCGATAAACGACCTCTTCCATACTCGCAAAATCGTTGGGACCTTCCACCGTTTTGATATGATAATGGCGATAATCGCGCTTGGAGGGTTTGCCGTTGACAAAAACCACACAAGCAGCCACAGGATTAGTGCCTTGTAGGTTGGAATTGTCAAAACATTCTATATGCTGGGGTTGTTGGTTCATCCGCAGGTCTTTTTGCATCGTTTCCAGCAATTTATCCGCTTGAGTTTGTCGTTGGGCGGATTGTATGGCAATTTTTTGCTCTTGCAGGATAAAGTATTGCAGGTTTTTGGCGGATAAATCCAGCAGTTGCTTTTTGTCCCCGCGTAGTGGAATGGTTATTTTAACCTCTTTGTCTAATAAAAACACCTCAAAAGGTACGATAATTTCTGTGGCTATGCTTTGGAATTTTTCCCGCAGTTCTGGAATAGCATAAGCCAACTTTTCTTCTTGAGTTTCGCCCTGTTCGGGATTGACTTCTAGGGTAAAACTGTTGATAACCGCCCCTTGCACCACTTTTATATAATTGACAAAGGTTTGCATTTGTTGGGTTTCGTTATTTTCTACCTGTTGGATGGAAAAAATATCCACATCGGCAATTTTGGGATTAACGACCATACTTTTAGCCTGATAATCTTGCAACGCTTGCAGCTGGTTTTGGCAATTATGGGCTTTTTCAAACTCCATATTTTCTGCATATCTATTGATTTGTTCTTGTAGATATTTTTTGACCGATACAAAATTACCCTTCAACATATCCGCCACTTTATCTATTTTGAGTTGATAATCAGCAGCCGATTCCAACCCTATGCAAGGCGCGAGGCAGTTTTTGATATGATATTCCAAACAAGGTTTAAACTTATTGGCTTTTATATTGTCGGGAGAAAGGAGCAGTTGGCAGTTGCGGAGTTGGAATAAATTGCGGATGAGTTCTAATATGGTATAAATTTTATGTTTGGAGGTGTAAGGGCCAAAATATAAACTGCCATCTTTGACCACAGTATGCGCATAAAACACACGGGGGAAATTTTCGTTGCTAATCCCAATATAAGGATAAGGTTTGGTCCATTTTAGGGCGATATTGTAGCGGGGGCGATGTCGGCGGATAAGGGTAGCTTCCAACAAAAGCGCGTCTTGTTCGGTTTCTACCACCGTGTATTGAAGTTCGGCTGCTGCGCGCACCATTTGTTTGGTTTTTTGCCGCATATCAGCCCGTTCAGAAAAATAAGAAGATAGCCTTTTTTTTAAATTTTTTGCTTTGCCTATATATAAAATTTCCCCGTCATTAGCGATAAATCGATAAACCCCAGCTTCGGTAGGCAAACTAGGGGAAAGTAGCGCGTAATCGGTTTTATTCATAATAATAATAATAAAAATATGTACTTTTTGTAAAAAAAATGTAAATAAAAATTGCCCAATGTAAATTTAATGTTAATTTTGCCGCCCGTTTCTTTTAAAATGCAAAAAATACAAAAATTTATGTTCCAAAAATTAACCATTTTAACCCTTTTATACTTATTTTGCAGCCCGATTGCTACCGCACAAACCCGCACCAATGATTTTGAATCTTGGAATTCGGTATTTTTGACCAAAGAGTTTAACTCACGCTGGTCTATGACCATCAATCCCCAATTTAGAGCGGAGCGCAATTTAACGGCTATGAAAAGCACTTTGTTGTCTTTGGCTATGAATTATAAGGCAACGAGTTGGTACACATTTAGCCCTTCGGTGCGCTATGTGGTTCGTCCTCAATGGTTGGGTACGTTGCGTTTGTTTGCGGACAATGTAGCCAGAAATTGGATAGGCAATACAGATTTGCAGTGGCATTTTCGTATGCGGCTACAAGCCGAAAGGATGCTAGACAATAGCGGGCTTTGGGTCTATACGGCGCGTTTTCGCCCGCATTTGATATGGAAACCACAGCGCAAAAAATGGGAATTTATGCTGTTGAGTTTTGAAGCTTATTTTAGCAATAATGTAAGCGAGAATTGGGGTTACAATCGCTTTAGGATTAGCACGGGTTTGGCTTATGAAGTGAACAAACGTTGCAAAATTGGTTTGAATTATATAGCGCAATCCCAACCATTTAATCCGCGCGCCGAATTAGACCACGTTGCACAAATACAAGTACAAGCTACTATAGGCAAACCTAAAGCTAAAACAGCGGTTAAAGTAGTCGCAGAAAATGATAAACCCAAACAGGCAACAGCCCAACAACAACCTTAATTGATGATGAAATACACGTATATATGGCTAGGACTTTTGTGTTTTAGTTTTAATTTTTGTTTGGCACAACGGGTACAAGATTTTGAATTTTGGCACTCTATTTCTTTCAATAAAGCACTTAGCAAAAAATGGAGTTTGTCTATAAATCCTCAAGTTCGTTTGGATGAAAATGTAAGCCAGATAAAAAACCATATTTTGAGCTTTGCAGCGGGATATAGAATGGCCAAATGGTATCAAGTTAGCCCTTCATTTCGCTACACGTTTAGAAACAGTGCCAACGCAGTTCGTTTGTTTGTGGATAATAGTTTCCGTTTTCCTTTGGGCAAATCAGATTTTCAGCTGAATTGTAGGGTTCGGTTGCAAACGGATAAAATTATGGATTCGCGCAGAGATTGGACTTATACAGCAAGGATTAGACCTCAAATTGTATATAAACCCAAACAACTGGCGGATTTTGCTTTTACCTTGGCTAGTTTTGAGGCTTTTTTTAGCGATAGAACAGGCACTTTTGAATACTATAGATTTCGGGTTAGTGCTGGTTTGAGTTACGAACTTAATGCGCAGTCGGAAATTGGTTTGAATTATATCAGCCAATTACAACCTTTTACTGTAGGTGCGCAATTAGACCACATCGCCCAAATTACCTTTCAGATGAATTTTGACCATACTAAGTCAGACAAAGACAAAAAGAAAGATAAAGATAAAAAGAAAGACAAAGATAAAAAGTCAGACAAAGACAAAAAGCCCAAACAAGAAAGCGACAATCTGGATTAAACCAACTTATTTTCTTATCGTAATCAAAGGTGCATCCACTTTCATCCCTTTGTGTTCGATATTGACGGTAGCAAACACAGGTTCTACCCCAGAAGCGCAGGTGTCGCATTTGGAGTAAGCAAACATTTTATAGTTGCCTGGGAATAAATCAGTAAATTTATACCCACCATCATAGCTGGTTCTTTTGCTATCGTCATAAATGCTATTGTCGCCATAAATGATATAAATGGTTTCGTTTGGCGCATAATAAATATCTTTCAAGTCGCCTTGGCTGTCGTAGTCATTGACCAACACATAGCCAGTTATGCTGCTGCTACCGCCTTCACCTTCAGTTTTTTGGCAGGCTGCCAATAGCGTTAATAAGCTTATACAAGCAATTAAACCTTTTTTGCGCATAATTTTTTATTTTTTTTATAACGTTTGATAATTTTTCTCTATTATGTCAATCAATTTAGACAATTTGAACAGCCCTCGTGCCAACAAACCCACACAATGGGTACAATTAACTGTAGTGGTGATAGTTTTGGCTATAATAGCTTATTTTATAATTAAGTTTTTAATGGGTTTTATCTGGTGGATATTGGCTATATTGGCTATACCCGTGTTAATCATCAATTATAAAACCATATTGGCTGCGGTCAATTATATTAAGGGTTTTTATGCCAAAAGTTTAGCTTTAGGGCTAATTGCTACTTTGGCGGCTTTTTTATTAAGCACTCCTTTTGTGGGGTTTTTATTCTTGAAAACAATTTGGGATTTTCGCAAGTCTGATTTTATTGGTATGAAGAACAAAGAGAAACTCCCAGCCGCTAATGATACAGTGGATGGGGATTTTACAGAAGTCAAATAGCTTTTTTATTGGAGTTACGCTTGAGGTTTAATTTTAGTACAAAATAGCTATAAGTTAAATCGGGTAGAATTTTTTTTAACGGCTTGCGCCTAAAAAATTTATTTTCTGTACTTTTTTGATGGCAAAAAAGTACCAAAAAAGCCAACGCCAACGGCGAAGCCCTCCCGTAAGGAAAAAGGCGTTTCCTTCGGGAGGGCTTCGCCGTGTTGCTTGTATTTTCTACGAAAATAAGCGCAAAACCGTCGCTATAAGCCGACGTTTCCTTCGGGAGGGCTTCGCCGTGTTTGCGTTGCAAAAAAGCTACTGCCCTCGCTGCGCTCGGTTGGTCGTCTTTCCGCGACATACGCTGGTTTTGGCGTCGCACGGCGAAAATTTATCTTTTTAGCTTGATTTTTATCACAAAATAGCTCAAGCGTAACTCAAGTTTTTTATTGAAAAGCCATCAATTTTTGTGGATTTAAAGGCAATCCATAATGCCAAAGTTCAAATCCAAGCTGCGTTTGAGCGTTTTTGCCCTTGCTATGACCAATTATAGCGATAGCATCACCTGCATCTACTTTGTCCCCCTGTTTTTTGAGCAAAGCAGCGTTGTTTTTATAGATAGAGATTAAATTGCTGGGGTGTTGGATAATTATAAAAAAGCCCATATCTGCTGACCAACTTGCCATAACCACTATCCCATTTTGAGCAGCGCGGATTTCGCTCCCCAAAGGTGCGCTGACGCTTAACCCATATTGTCGGCGATTGGGGGAAAAGCTATCGGTTAAAACCCCTTTTAATGGGGTGAAAAAGCTAAAATTGCTGCTGTTGTTGGGCAAATTAATCGCGGTGGAATGGCTATTGCTGCCGTTGTTATTTAATTCTTTTTCATCTTTTGCCGATTTTACAATTTTTTCTGTTGCTGGGTTCCTTTCTGGCATTTTTTCTTTACGAGCGGTTTTTTTATCTTTATCTTTGGCATTATTTTCAGCCAACTGTTTTTCGGTATCGGCTTGATATTCAAACTCCCCGTTTATTTTTTTGTTGATTTGGGTGATGTACACGTCCCTTGCTTCGATTTCTTTGACCAAAGAGTCCAGATGTCCATTGATAGCCAACAGTTGGTCGCGCATATTGTCGTCGCCTGTTACGGTTATGGCGGGGTTGTGGTGGCTTGCGAAAATTCTTAAAATTATAAAAGCAAAGCCAATCAAAAATAAAACCAATGAAGCCAAGAAAATGCCCACATTGCGCCAGTTGAGCCTCAAAGCCATTTCTTCTTTGTAAGCGGCATCATTATAGATGATTATACGGTGCTGGGGACTTATCCAAATTTTATTTTTGGGAGGGGTAGAATTGGGGTTGAAAGTGGACATTTGCTATAAAAAAGGGGGTAAAATGATAAATTTTTGCTATAAAAAGGGGACTTAACCCACCAAAATATACTTTTTTCACGTTATTAAGGCTGCAAAGTTAGCTGTTTTTTAGAAATCGGCTACAGTAACTACCTTTTTTTTATTTTTATCCCAAATTTTTTTTATGATGCTGTATAAATGCTTGCTTGGTTTCTTTTTGGCGGGCTTGGCTGTGTTGTTTTTTAACAGTTGCAAAACTGCGGACGGCAAATTGACCAAGCTGGGTAAAGGTTATCACCACCTTACAGGACGCTATAATGCTTATTATCACGCTCAACTCAAGTTGATAAAAGCCCAACAAACTATAGATGCGCAGTTCAAAGACGATTATACCCGTTTGCTGCCTTTATTCCCTCACGCAGCCAATCAAGATTCTAATCTTGTCAAATCTGATGTGGATGAGGCGATAAAAAAATGTGCTATGAATATAGAATTACACCGTCCAAGCAATTGGGCTGATGATTCTTATTTTTTATTGGGACAAGCTGAATTTTTGCGCTGCAAAAGGGAAAAATCGGGGCAAACTTTTGCCTACATCGTAGCCAAATATAATCCTAATAAGGAAAAATCGGCTATGAACAAAGAAGAAATAGCCAAAAATAAAAAGCAGTTGGAGCGCGAAAAGAAAAATGCTGCCAAAGCCAAAAAAAATGCAGCCGCCAAAGCCAAAAAAGATAAAGAAAAAGCCAAAAAAGAAAAAGCTAAACAAAAAGCTCAAGCTAAAAAAGATAAAGCTAAGGGAAAAAAAACCGTTCCCAATACCAATTTGTCCGCTAACAATAACCCGCCAACACCTTTACCAGAACCCAATATAGATACCAACAATCAAGAAAAGCCAAAAAAGTATTTTCTGAAACATCGCCCTATTCATTACGAAGCTATGCTTTGGTTGGCTAAATCTTATATTGAGACCAAAGAATATGATGATGCAGGTTTGTATTTGCGCTTGTTGGCAGAAGATGGACGAGTACCTTACAAATTGCGCCCTCAAGTGCAAGCGGTTATGGCACATTTGTTTATACAACAAGAAAATTACCCCAAAGCAATAGAGGCTTTGCAAAAAGCGATTAAGAAAACCCGCAATCGCAAAACCAAAACCCGCTATACGTTCGTATTGGGGCAGTTGTATGAAAAACAGCAAAATTATGCCGCTGCGTTTGAACAATATCGCAAAATACGCAAATTGGCGCCTACTTATGAGATGGAATTTAATGCCCAACTCAACGCTGCTGCTGCTGCTGCAAGGGGCGGAAGTAGCGAATACAATCACCAATTTGCACTCCGTCGGATGCTTAATGATGGTAAAAATGAGGAGTTTAAAGACCAAATTTTATTCGCTATGGCGCAAAATCAACTGCGGGACGGAGACAAAGCGGCTGGTATGGCTTCCTTGCGCCAAGCTATGGCTTCTTCAGGCGGGGCGCAAAAAACAGAAATTTCTTTGCTGTTGGCAGATTTGTACTACGAACAAGATGATTTGGTGAATGCTTTTATCTATTATGATACCACTTGCCAAACTTTAGACAAAAAAGACGAACGGTATTCATTAGCTTATAATCGCCGCCAGCAGTTGGAACTTTATGCCACCAATTCTATAGCTCTTGCTCGCCAAGATACCCTTTTGGCTATAGGCGCAATGAGTTTTGAAGAGCAAAAAGCTTTTATACAACGCTTGAGAAAAGAGGAAATGGAGGCTAAAAAAGCACCCAAAAATAATGGTAAAAATGCAGCGCCTGCGCCCACATCGGGCAGACTTACTTTGGCAGAATTGGCTAAATCTAGCACAGTAGCACAAGCCAATCCAAACGGAAGCGGAGCCAATAAAGGAACAAGCAGCGGACAGCCCACAGCCAACGATAACGCTTTAGCACTTTCTACTTTCCCTTTGTATAATCCTGCTATGCAGAAAAAAGGCGAGAAAGATTTTGAAAAAAGATATGGACAACGTGCTTGGGCTGATGATTGGAACAGAAGCCGCCGCGCTGGGGCAGAGGTCAAAAATACCACAGAGGTGGCAACATCGGATTTGCAACCAATGACCGAACAAGAGGTAAAAGATATGCTGACCCGTATAGGTGTGCCTCAAGACGAAAAACAAAAAGAAGCTTTAAATGATAAAATAGCCATTTCCTTATTCAATATCGGTATAGCCCAAAAAGAACAACTCAATCAACCCAACAAAGCTATCCAAACGTTTGAAAATTTGCTTAATCGTTTCCCCAAAACCTCCAAAAGGTTGGAAACTTTATATATGTTGTATAACATACACACAGAGCAAAAAAATCAAGCTAAAGCAGAAGAGTATAAAAATAAAATTATTGCCGAATTTCCCCACTCGGATATCGCTAAGTCGGTCAAAAATCCCAATTTCTTGAACGATAAAGCCCAAAAAGAGCAAAATTTAAATAGTTTTTATCAGTTGACTTACGACCTTGTCCGCCGCCAGCAATGGGATACAGCCGCCCAAAAAATAGCTGAAGTATTGACCCTGTTTGGGGATAAACATAGCCACCGCGCTCGTTTTGCGCTGTTGGAAGCTATGGTAGTGGGGGCTAATAAAGGTGAAAAAGATTATATTACCGCTTTGCGGGCTGTTTCTACCTCTTTTCCCAATACCAACGAGGATAAAAAAGCAAAAGAAATGGTCGCTTTGCTCAGCAATAGCAATCCCAATAATGGCAATAATCCCAACCCCAATACAAACAGCGAACCTTCAAAATTTACGGTCAATTCTGCCACCACCCATTCGGTTATTGTTGCTTTTGCCGACAAAAAGACGGTGATAAACCCCTTTCAAACTGCTATATCTACTTATAATGCCAACAATTATGCTGACCTAAAATTGACCATGATGGGCACTATCGTAGAGCCAAATGCGGGAAAAATACAGACAATTGCTGTCCGTAAGTTCAAAAATCAGGACGAAGCCCAACGCTATGCTGCTGCTGTCCGAGCCGACAAAAAATATCTAGGGGATAATCCACCCATACACGAAATTTATATTATTAGCCAAGATAATTACCGAATATTGTTATCTACCACTACAGCTGGCATTTGGCAACAATATGTAGAGTTTCATGCTGCCAATTACAACAAATAATAGTTGACATAACATAAAAATACAGCATCGCTTTATCAACCTATCAGGGCTAAAACCTTGATAGGTTTTTTTTATAAAAATATATCAATTGGATAAAAAACTATAACTTTGCCGCTGATTAATACCCCCAATTTATACGAATATGAAAACATACCTTTATTTATTACTTTTTCATTGGATTGGCTTACCCATTTGGGGGCAAAATGCCAAAGATTTATACAATTGGCGGATTTGTGCAGAATCTGCTTTAGAATTGGAAGAATACAAGCAAGCTTTAACCTGTTATAAAAATTTATACCAATTTAGCCAATCCGCAGACTCTTTGGGTTTGTATGCGGTGAGGATAGGCGATGTTTATCAAAAAATGAGTATGGGGGATTCTGCGCTTTATTGGATAGAACAGCCCAAAAAAGGAGCAAATTTATCCAATCAACAAGCCGCTTATTTGGTACAAGGGCAAGCTTTTGCGCTCAAGACCCAATATGAAGCGGCTTTATCCAGTTTGGACACTTTAGAAACCCTGCTCACCAACAGCCCCAATATAAACATACAAATTTTAGCTTTTGGGGAAAAAGTAAATGTGTATATCCGCCAAAATAAACTTGGTGAAGCAGATTCACTCAATAAATTGGCTATAAATTTAGCCGAACAACAATTGGGCAAAGTACAGCCTTTACAGATTTATTTATTGGCTAATGCGGGGATAATAGCGCGGCGCAACAATCAACCCAAAGAGGCGATGGCTTATTTCAATCAAGCCCTAATCATAGCCCAGCAGTTGGGTTTGCAAAAAACGAGCAGTTTAGCCCGTTTGCAGGTCAATATCGGCAATTTGTTGGTAGATAATACCATGTACGAGAAAGCGATTTGGCATTATGAAAAAAGTTTGACTATTAGCCAGCAGATTTATGGTACACAACACAATTTGGCTGGGATAGCTCATCGGGGTTTGGCTACCGCTTATAGACATCAAGGCAATTTTACCAAATCTTTACAGCATTTCAAATTTGCTTTTGGTATTTTCAGCCAAATAAGCGGGGAGAAAAGCAGCAATGTAGCCAATATCTACAGTGGTATGGGGGTTTGTTATTACCAATCGGATAAATATGCGGCAGCTATAGAGTGTTTTGAAAAATCTTTGAATATCATCAATAACATCTACGCGCCCAATCACATAGATTTTGCCATTTTGTACAGCAATATGGCCAGCATTTACGCCGCTATTGACCAAGAAAAGTCTGCTATTGAATTTTATCAAAAAGCTTTGGACATTTATATAGAACAAAGCGGAAAATACGCGCCGAGGGTGATAGCTACTTATATTTCGTTGGCTGAAGTTGCCCTAACCAATCCTGATACGGCGCAAGCGTACGGGTATATTTCCAAATCGTTTGCTGGTATATTCCAAGATGACAGTTTGAAATTTGAAAACTTAGCTTTATTGTCCAAATTGACAAAACAGCGGCTGGGTAGCATAGAAAGTGAAGAGTTTCAAAACGCTTTGAAAGTTTATGCTCGTTATTTATTGCAGCAGTACGAGCGAAGTCAGGATTTAGCTTATTTGCAAAAAGGGCATCTAGTTGCTCAAATTTATATTGATTTTACCAAACATATCGAAGAAGAATTTGCAGAGTTGAAAGATAGGATAGCTTTTGCCAAGACAGTTAGCCAAGCTTTGGAATCTTTTGCCAGAATTAACGCGATATTGTATCAACACAGCGGCAAAAAAGAATATCTGGAGTCATTGTTGAATTTGATGGAAAAAAATAAAGCTATAGCTTTGTTGGAAAACACCCAAACCGATGCTTTAAGCCGAGCGGCGGGATTGCCCGATAGTTGGCGCGACAAAGAACACGAATTGCATATAGGGATAAAAAAATATGAGACCGAGTTGATGACCGCCCAATTGCGCAATGAGGTGGAAAAAATTCAATCTTTGCGCATCAAGTTGGCTACGTTGATGGAGAATTACGACCAATTTAAAACCGAGTTAAAAGCCAATTACGAAGAGTATTATCAAAATAGATACGGGCATTTGGTGGTAAAGATGGATAGTTTGCGGGCTAATTTGGCTGCTGACCAGTGGCTTTTTGAATACTTGGAGGGCGAATCTTATACGCTGGCGGTGGCGGTGAGCAAGGCAAAAGTGCTGGTTAAAATAATACCTTTATCTAATTATAAAATCCCTTTGATAGCTTTTAGGTCATATCTAAACGGGATTCCGATTAACGACCAAAACAATAGCGAAACTGTAGCCATTTTTGCCCAATCAGCTCAAGTTTTATATAAAGAGTTATTGCAATTTGCTTTTGATAGTTTTGCCCAATCGCCCAAATCTATAGTTATTGTGCCTGATGGGCGTTTGAGCAGCATATCTTTTGAAGCGTTGATAGCCACACTGCCGACTGATAAGCAAATGCGTTGGGACTCTTTGGATTATTTGATAAAAAACTATCCGATTAGTTATGCTTATTCCGCCACTTTTTGGCACAAAAATAACGGTTTGAAAGTAGCCAAAAAAAGCTATAGGCAAATGTTGGCTATGGCGGCTGCTTATGACCTACCTAGCCCAAGCTATAGAGAGGATTATTTAAAAGATATTAGAAAAAATTTGGGGCAGTTGCCCGGGGTACAACAAGAGATAAAAAGTCTAAAAGCTAGCCGTTGGGCTGGGCGTTTTGTCTATGGGAATAAGTGTAGCGAGAAAAATTTTAAAAAACAGGCAGAAGGTTATCAAATCATTCATTTGGCTATGCACGGGTTGTTGGATAAACAGCAGCCGACTTTGTCAACTTTGGCTTTTAGCGAGAGTCAAGATAGCGTGGAGGATAATTTTTTGTACGTGTATGAGATTATGAATATGAAATTTACCGCCGATTTGGTGGTTTTATCCGCTTGCGAAACAGGCAGTGGCGAATTTCAGCAGGGGGCGGGGGTGGTGTCGGCTGGCTATGCTTTTTCTTATGCTGGAGTGCCTGCGGTAGTCACCAGTTTGTGGGCGGTCAATGACCAAACCACGGCTACAATTATGCAAAATTTTTACCAAAATTTGGCTGCTGGTATGCGGAAAGATGAAGCTTTGCAGAAAGCCAAGTTGGCTTATTTATATCAAGCCAGCAATTTGGCGGCGCATCCTTCTTTGTGGGCTGCATTTATATTGACGGGCAATTGCAATCCGATAGAGTATGTGAGTGGGTTTAAATGGGGAGCTTTGGGTTATTTTTCTGCCTTTGTTATTGCTGCTATGAGTTTGTATGTGTTGTGGGTGTTGATAAATTATACCCGTTTGCGCTGGATAGCTAAAGTTAAAATATAAAAAAAAACCGCTCACCAATCGGCGAGCGGTTTTTAAAATATGTTATCAAACGTTATGCAAAAAATCCAAAATTGTTAGTTTTCGGTGGGGGTATCGGTCAAAACAGCATCAACTTTTTTGCGGGTGCTGGTTTTTTTGGCTGGCGTTTCGGTAGTATTTTCTTTAGCTACTTTAGCGTCTAGCTCTTTGGAAAGAAGCCCTAATTTCACCTCCAACGATTTTATTCTTTTTTCCAATTTCTCATAAGTATCGCCTTGAGGCATATTGAGTTTGGCTAATGCTGCATCAATTAACTTACGGAAACGGCTTTCATATTCTTCTTTTTTAGTCTCTGTGTTTTTTACCACATCTTCAACCACTTTTTTGCCCTCATCTTCAGAGATTTTGCCTTTGCTGACCAACTCGTCAACTGCTTTTTGCAATTTTTCGGTGGTAGAAGTTACTATACCAATGCCTGTGTAAAGGACTTTTCTCAATAATTTTTCCATCATGATATTCAGATATTTGGGGATTTTAAATTAGGTTAAAGAGTTATTGTTTTTGGCTGTCATCAGCCTGTCCAGCCAATTGTTGGGCTATTTTAGCCATTTTTTCTTCCAAAGCTGCTATACGCGCTTCCAAACGCTCGTGGTCGTCGTTGCGGATGAAATTGAATTTAGAAACGGCAGTTTCTACCAACTTGCGCAAACGGTGCTCATACTCTTCCCAGCGGCTGGTTTTAGCTTCTGATTGGGTTTCGCTTTCTTTATTGTCTTCGCTGTCTGTGGCGGCTTCTGCTGGTTGTGCTTCTGCCTCTTGTTCAGTTTCTTCGGCTTTTTCAGCTTTTTCTTTGCGGGTTTCTTGATAGTTTTTGCCTTTTTCGATAGCTTCGGCTACTATAGTTTGCAATTTTTCGCCTGCTGTGAGCGCGAAATCAAGCCCTGTAGAAAGTGCTTTTTGGAATAGACCGTTTTTGAATAAATCGTTCATGATTGTGTGGAATTTATATTGTTTTGGACAACGAATAGCTAAAAAAATAAACGGCTTATTTATTGATTAACAGCTATTTGTTTTCTGTTTTGCTTTTTGACACTGCAAAGGTAAGGCGGGTTTTTGGACTGTGCAAGGTGTTAGGCTATTTTTCGTGAAAATTTATTTTAAAAGGGTTTTGCTAAATAAAAGTTAGTAAAATGTCTTTTTGTTTTTTATTATTTATAAAATTGGTTATTTTTTTAAATTATATTTAAAATCAGGTTAGAAAGTTGTTGATTTATGGGCAAAAAAGGCTTTTTTTTAACCAAAAAAGGGCTACCTTTGCGGGCGATTTCTGCGTTTTCAACCAAAAAATATAGAAAAATGAAAAATTTAACCCTTTTTGTAAGTTATAATCCCAATATCGGCGATGAACAAACTTTAGCTATTCGTATTCATACTATAGGTGTGGCTAATGGATTGACTATGTTTTTGCCCGACCGTTTCAATTCTATAAATGAATTAGATGCAAATACCAAAACAAGGATAGCGTCAGCAGATTATTATTTAGTTTTTGCTTTAAGCAATAAATTGAGCGAAGCGGTAAAAGCAGAAATTCAATTTGCGAGCCAACATATAGACAAAAGTAATATCATAGTGGTTTATGATGATAAAAAAATGCAAAAATTATCTTTGGAGGCTGGTATTTCGGTAGTGGTTTGCAATTTGGAAGAAGAGGATGCAGAACAGATTAGCGAGCGGCTGTTTAAATTAGTTTTTGAGAAGCGAAAAATAGCTATTGCTGCCGCCCAACAGAAAGCGATACAAGAAAAACAAAAAACAGAAATTAAACAATTAGAGGTAGAAAATAAAAATTTAAAACTTTTTTTGGCGGTAATGGTGTTTGCTGTGGCTTTATTTGCGCTAATGAAAATCAGTAAATCTAAATAATGCCTTTCCCCAACGCTATTTTTGATAATACCGTTTTCAACATCGCTGCGCAAATTTCAAGTTGTGATTTAATCGCTTTGTCTGGTACTTTTTTATTCCAGCAAATTTTAGTCCCACAACAAATTTTGGCAGAAATGCAGCAGTTTCCCGCACAATACGATATGATAGCAGGCGCGAAAATGCAAAAATATACGGAATTTATAAGCAAAAAGAGACTAAGTTTGGAATTGTGTGTTACGTATGACCCGATTACTCTTGCTTTTTTAGCCACTCAAAACAATATAGACAAAGGAGAGGCAGAAGCGATAGCGCAAGCCCAGCATAGGCAGATTTACGTATTTTTTACTGATGATGAAAAATTTATATCCAACTTACCCATTTCTTACCAACATATTCGCTGTTATCCAACCCTATTTTTGATAATTTTATTGGATATAAATGATCTTTTACCCAATTATGCCCAAATTATAAAAGAGTATTTTGATTATAAACCCTTGCCTTTGAAGAGTGGAAAAACTGACTTTAGAAATTTATATAAACAGGGGCTTGAATATTATAGTTCGCGACCTGATAAAAAAATAATCAGCAAAAAAACGAGTTTTAAACAACTGAATATCAACATATAGCACAATATTATTTTTCAAAATAAAAATAACAACAAAATGAGCGTAGAGCTTAAAAATCCTGTAGCCGAATTAGCTAAAATAGGTTTGGAACACTTGGGCAATATCCGTTGGAACTTGTCCGCTGCTGCTTTAATCGAGCAAAGTTTGCTTTCTGGCGAGGCGCAATTGTCAGACACGGGCGCATTGGTGATTAAAACGGGTGAATTTACGGGGCGCGCGCCTGAAGACCGTTTTGTGGTCAAAGATGAGCTAACCGCCAACACTGTAGATTGGGGGAAGGTGAATATCACTTTTGAACCCGCCAAATTTGAGGCTTTATACCAAAAAGTAGCCGCTTATTTGCAAGACAAAGAGGTATTCGTGCGCGATGCTTACGTTTGTGCTGATGCGGATTATCGCCTCAATGTGCGGGTAGTTGCGCAAAAAGCTTGGGGGGCTTTGTTCTGTTACAATATGTTTATGCGCCCAAGCGAGGAAGAGTTGCTTAACCATAATCCAGAATGGACTATAGTTTGTGCGCCAGAGTTTAAGGCAAATCCTGCTATAGATGGTACGCGCAGAAGTAATTTTGTGGTGGTGAATTTTAGCAAAAAAATAGTGCTAATCGGGGGAACGGGTTATACGGGTGAGATGAAAAAATCCATTTTCTCCATTCTTAACTATGTGTTGCCTGCTCAACGCGGGGTGTTGTCTATGCACTGCTCGGCGAATATCGGGCGTGAAAATGGGGATACGGCTGTATTTTTTGGTTTGTCGGGAACGGGCAAAACCACCCTTTCGGCTGACCCCAACCGCAATCTTATCGGCGACGATGAACACGGTTGGTCAGATAAGGGAATTTTCAACTTTGAAGGGGGCTGCTATGCCAAAACGATTAACCTTTCTGCTGAGAATGAACCTGAGATTTACAACGCTATCCGTTATGGTGCTTTGTTGGAAAATGTAGAATTTTACCCCAATACCCGCACTGTAGATTATGCTAGCAATAAAATCAGCGAAAATACCCGCGTTTCTTACCCGCTTTATTTTATAGATAATGCCGTTAATCCCGCTATTGGTGGTATTCCCAAAAATATATTCTTTTTGACTTGTGATGCGTTCGGGGTATTGCCTCCAATCGCTAAATTAAGCGCGGGACAGGCTATGTATCATTTCATCTCTGGTTATACGGCCAAAGTAGCTGGTACAGAAACGGGCGTAACTGAGCCTAAAAAGACCTTTTCGGCTTGCTTCGGTGCGCCATTCTTGCCCTTGCATCCGACCAAATACGCGGAAATGTTGGGCGAAAAGATGAAAAAACACGATGTCAACATTTGGTTGGTCAATACGGGCTGGTCTGGTGGTGGTGTGGGCGTGGGCAAACGTATGTCTATCAAATATACCCGCGCTTTGATTACGGCTGCTCTAAACGGCGAGTTGGAAAAAGTAAATTTTGAAACTATGCCCATTTTCGGCTTGTCTATTCCCACCTCTTGCGCGAATGTGCCCGCTGAAATTTTGAACCCCAAAAATACTTGGGCGGATAAAGCAGCTTATGACAACAAAGCGCAATCTTTGGCGAATGATTTTGTCAATAATTTTGAAAAGTATAAAGCGCAAGCGAATGCGGAGATATTGGCTGCTGCGCCAACGGCTACTGTTCCCGCTTAATGGGCTAAGTCTGTTGATAAAAAAAATCCCTTTTCCAAGTCTGGAGAAGGGATTTTTTTTTATTTAGTTGCTTGTGTGCAGAATAAAGTTGCTTGTGTGCAAAATAAAGTTGCTTGTGTGCAAAATAAAGTTGCTTGTGTGTAAAATAAAGTTGCTTGTGTGTAAAATAAAGTTGCTTGTGTGTAAGATAAAGTTGCTTGTGTGCAGAATAAAGTTGCTTGTGTGTAGAATAAAGTTGCTTGTGTGTAGAATAAAGTTGCTTGTGTGTAGAATAAAGTTGCTTGTGTGTAAAATAAAGTTGCTTGTGTGTAAAATAAAGTTGCTTGTGTGTAAAATAAAGTTGCTTGTGTGTAAAATAAAGTTGCTTGTGTGTAAAATAAAGTTGCTTGTGTGGAATTTCAAATTTATTTAATATCTTTGCTGTTGGAATAAAATAGAAAAAATAATATGGAAACAAAAACGGTGTTGTTATTAGAAAATTGCTATCACATTTATAATCAAGCTAATGGAGAGGATAATTTATTCAGAAATGATGAAAATTATCGCTATTTTTTAGGTAAATATAAAGAGTATTTGAGCAGTATTTTTGAAACTTATGCTTATTGTTTGATGCCTAATCACTTCCATTTATTGATAAAAATACAAAATATGGAAACGATTTGTAACTATTATCAACAGCATAAAAAAATAGATATTAGCCAAGATGCTAACAAGGCGCAAATTGTTGATAAATTTGTTATTCAGCAACTTTCTAATTTTTTTAACGCTTATGCAAAGGCGTATAATAAACAATACAAAAGGCGCGGGGCTGTATTTTGTGGGAATTTTAAGCGAAAATGTGTAAATGATACGGATTATTTTGTAAATTTATTGCGCTACATACACCGAAACCCGATAAAACACGGTTTTGTGGATAATATATTGGATTGGAAATATAGTTCTTTTCAAAATTATGTGCTGGGAAAAGCGGGCGGATTGAATATCCAAGAGGGGTTGAATTTATTTGCGAATATAGAAGAGTTTAAACAATTTCATTCCGCGAAAGGGGGAAATAATAATAGAACGTTGGATGTTGATGATTTTTAAATTTGGTTTAGACCTTGAAGGTTTTTAAAACCTTCAAGGTCTATGCTAGTAGTTGAAAAAATTAATCGCTGATGACTTTATAATGGTCGGGGATTTCAAAATTGACGGCATCGGGGGCGGTCAATTCTATGCGGGAATAGTCTATTTTAATACGGCTGCGGCCTGCTTCTGGGCTGGTCAAAAATAATTCTACTTCGTGTGCTATAGATTGATTTTCAACGGGTTGATAGTTGTAAAAATTGGCTTCCAAAGTATATGCGCCGATGATGGCGTTGAGGCGGGCGAGGCTGTAATCCGAATTAAGGTATAAATCCAATTCCAACTGCTCATTTTTGCCCGCGAGATGATAGTATAAAGTATCTTGGCTGCTGTTGAAGTTTAATTTATCCAACCATATAGAATTACCGACGACCAATTGTTGAAAATCGGTGAAAATAAAGGGAATTTGCAACTGTTGGGCGAGGAAAGAAAAGGGTTTTTTGTTGTATTCGTTGTTTTGGCGGTCTAAAACTTCCACATATTTGGGGGTAATTTGTGCGCGTGCGCCCTCTACGCTCACTTTTTTGAACACAAACCAGCTTAAACTGTCCCGTTTCTGTTTGATTTGTACGGAAAAGCTAACATCTTGTTCTTTGCTTTCTAATTTAACTTTGGCTTTGGCTACAAACCATTCGTAGTTCAACTGTCGGCTTTGTAGTTGAGATAGCAAAAAGCGGGCTGGTTGTGGGGGTAAAGTTTTGGCTTTGGCTATTTTGCTGGGTGTTTTGCAGGCGAATAGGGCGAGGAGGAATAGTATGGGGAGGAGGATTTTCATTTTTTTGTAGTAAGATTTTTTGTAGCAAGATTTTTTGTAGCAAGTAGTAAGATATAAAGTAGAAGTTGTTTAGTATGCTTTTTTTATTTTTTAATTTCTCTGTGTTGTGCGGGACTAAAGTCCCAGCACAATTGAGATTTAGGATTTTTTCGCGCTTTTGGGGCTAAAGCCCCGCGCGTTCTATAGTTTTATCAATCAATACCAACGGGTTTTAACCCGTTGAAGGACAAAAAAGCGATTACAATAGACTTTAGTCTGTTGCTTAAAAGACGTAAACAGTTATTTTTCTTAATTAAAAATGTAAAAAAATTCTTACTAAACAACTTTATATAGAGATAGGGGAGATTTATAAACAAACGGAGTTAAGTTTTAAAAAAAATTAAAACAACTAAATAACAACTAACAACTAACAACTAACAACTAACAACTATTCTTATCTTTTGGTGGGTGTCCAAATGCCTTGATTGCCGCCGCGCAAATAGCGGAAAAAGCCGATGACAAAAGCTAAATTCATCAGCAAAAAGTAAGCCAAAAACCGCAACGGGCGTATATGCAAGCCAATTTTGGAAAATAGAAAATCTAAAATTATGGGTAAAAATAAACTTGCGTTAGCGGTTATAAACAGATAAAAATAGGTTTGGCTTTCTGGGTATAAAAAAGTGAGTAGCGCAGTTAGCAGATAGTTGATAATTATCATAAAACCGCCCAACCAGCGCAAAACTTTATGGCTGATGAACACAAAAGACAACAATAAGCGTTTTTTATACCACAAAAAAGCGCGAAAAGCGGCTAAATTGTAAAAATTGCCTGTAGCTATGCGCGTTTTTCGCCTAAATTCGTCCGATAAATGGGCTGGATTATTCTCATAACAAACCGCTTCTAAGTCGCTCACTGCGTCTATATTTTGCCCAAAAGCTGCCATTGCGATATAAAAATCATCCACCAAAACTTTTGGGGGCAAAGGTTGGTACAAATCCGCCCGCAACGCATAACAGCCGCCCATTGCGCCCAACATCAAACCCCATAATTCGCCCTCGTAATGCTTAACTTTTGCTTCTGATGATAGGTAGGTTTGTTCGGCAGCAGCTACGCCCGCTTGGTTGTTTTTTTGTTCGGCTTTGTAGGGTAAAATCAAACTATCCACCAAACCTATTTTTTTATCCGTTACAAAATGCTGCGCCAACAACCGAAAAGCCGAAGGGCTGGGGATAACGTTGGCATCGTTGAGGATAAAAACGTGCTGATTGGGTGCTATGTTCAATTTTTGGGCGTATAAAAGTGCGGCTTGTGCCAAATCGTTGATAACGCTGGGTTTGCCCCTGCGTTGTGCAAAAGGGAAAAAATGCAGGTGTATTTTTTGCTTTGCAAATTGGGTCAAAATGGGGTTGGTTTGGTCTGTAGAAGCGTCTGAACCGATAAAAAAATGTATTTTGGAATAGGGATAATCTGTTTGTAATAAGGCGTTTATCTTCTCTGTGATTACTTTTTCCTCGTTGTGGGCTGCTATCAACACGGAGACGAAAGGAAGTTGATTAAAGTCAATTTTGGCGTTCTGTTTGGCTAATTTGTGGCGCGTATATTCCCAATTTTTCGCCCTTTTTTTGTATAAATAGGTTAATAAAAGCGGGTATAAAGCGTATGTATAAGCCAATAAAAAGCAGAATAAGGCGATTAGGAGGAGTATAAAAATATCCATTCGGGTAAAATTTGGGGCAAAGGTAGGGTTTTTTGATAAATTGCTAATAAAAAAAAGCCCCCAATTGATTGGAGGCTGTGGAATTATTGCTATTCGTCTTTTTTGTCTGACTTGGTCGTTTCTTTCGGCGTTTCTTTTTTCTCGCTGCTTTTGTCTTTGGATATTAAATCCTTAGCTTCCTTTATTTGTGTAAAAAGAGCGTTTGCAGTATCTGGAGCTTTTTTCCACAGTTCTTTTACGTCCGACATAGTGAGCCAAGGCATATTGCCGTTATCGCTTTTTTGAGTTTCCAATAATCTAAGCGGACTTTCTTCCAATCGGGTAAGTGCGGCGTTAAATAATCGCTGTTTTAGTGCGTTATCATCGCCTAATTTTTCGGCTTCGCGCTTATAACCCTCATAAGCTAAAGCTACAGATGCTTTAAAGCCGTAATCTTCAGCTAATCTAAAACGATGGCTAATTTGTTTGGTAGCCAACCAAGAAAACCAAAGCGGCGCGCCTAAACTCAATAAAGCTACAACTATTTGCATAGTAACAACTTCCCATTGCGGATTTACTTTAAGTGTTTCTATTAAGCTATCAAAACGCCAATAACTAAGAACTGCCCCTGCAATTAAGACACCAATTAAGCTATTTACCCAAGGCTTAACGCTATCTCTTAATTCTTTTGCTTTGTCATTAAAAGACTGAGAAAGGCTTACTGTAGTGCTTATGCCTAAAGTTTCTTCAGCTTGTTTCAATAACTCTGCAGCTTTTTTTTGTTGATTTACCACGTGAAGACCAAAATTTACTCTTTCTTGTGCAATTTTTTTGTGTTCTACAGAAAAATGTTGCTTTATATCCTCAAAATAGGCTTCTTGTTTTTTTCTCAACTCTTCTTTTTGTGTGCTTAATTCTGTTTCGTGTGCCGCTTGGGTATTTTTTAATTCGTTGCGCAGTTGTTCAATTTCAGTTTTTAAAATTTCTATAGCTTTGTGGTCTGATTCTACTGTTTCTCTGTATTGAGTTACTTTTTCTTGGTTGTTTTTAAGTGTGGCTAAATTTTGGGGCAATTCGTCTGCTGTTTCTTTAGCTTCATTGATAAGACGGATTTTTTCTTTTAATTCGTCTCGATTTGGTATTAATTCGTCTAATTCCTGTTTAACGTTTTGTTTGATTTTATCAATATCTGGTAATAGTTCCTCGATGGCATTACTAGCCTTGTCAAGTTTGGTTCGTAAATTTTTTGGTAATGCATTTGGGGCAACTGTTTGCCATTCAGCGGCTATTCCTTTTTCTAAATCTTCATTTAGTTGTGTTTTTATTTGTTCTATTTCATATTTTTGGAATATGCTGCCCACGTTTTTATCTAACCAAATGACAAATAAAGCAATGGAATAAAGAATAGGTGTGCTTTGGATATAAACACCTACACTATTACTAAAGCTTGAGGAACTATTAAAATTATTCTCAATACTTGGAAAATATTGAATGCTACTGTTTAGCTTTTTTATTTTCTCAACAGCCAAGTTAATGTTGGTTCTTTCAAGCGGTGATATGTTAATATAGTTAAATTCCTTCGCTATTTTTATATAATCAGTAATTGATTTTAATATTTCATTGATACTCAAAGGGGGCAATGACCAATGTGTATTGGTCAGATTATTATTAAAGCCATCATATCTTTTTAGTTCCACGTTTAAATCATGAAGTGCTTCAATAAAAGCGATAATAACAGGATTTGGTTTGTTGCTCATAGCATTATTTTAAGGTTATTGGATAAATGGAAGTGCAAAGATAATTATTTTTTTATTTATACTTATGATTTTATTTTTTTTCATAAAAAAAAGCCCCCAAGTGATTGGAGGCTTTATAACATTTAATTTTGAGGGCTTAATGTGGCTGTCTTTGCGCCGATTTTTTGCTCGTAAAAAAGGAGTAAGCGGCGGGCTATAGCCAAATTATCGTAATTATTTTGTATAAACTGGCGCGCTTGTTGTCCGATTTGTTGGCAATAGGGTTTATTTTCTATACATTGGATAACTTTTTCAGCGAATTGTTCGGGGCTGTTGGCTAATAAAATTTGGGTTTTGGGGCAGGCTATAATCCCCTCCGCGCCCAAATCGGTGCTAATAACCGCTTTTTCTAAAGCCATTCCTTCCAGAATTTTGACCCGCATCCCGCCTCCAGAAAGTAGCGGCACGAGCATAATTTCGTGCTGTTGGATAAATTCGGGTGCTGATGCGACCTCGCCCACAACGGTTACGTTTTTCCATTGTCCTTGTTTTAACCAATCGGGCGCATTTCTACCCGCTATAAAAAATTGAGCTTGGGGAACTTTTTCTATTACCAAAGGCCAAACTTTTTGCAGCAGCCATTCCAACCCTTCAGTGTTGGGCAACCAATCCAAAGAGCCTATAAAACAACAAGTTGGGAACGGTTTGGGGGTGGAAGCGGGTTTGGGGCTTAGTTCATAATCGGCTAAATCCAAACCTATAGGCGCGACACAAGCGGGGATATTACAACCCCATTCTTTGAAAAAATCCAAATCGCGCTGGGTGATAGCTGCCAATAAATCGTATTGGTTGAGTTGGGCGATTTCAAACTTCTCGAGGCGTTTGGTTAATAAATCTAAGTAAAATTTTTTCGCCCCAAAAGAGGTATTTTGTGCTACTCGTTTCCAAATTTCGGACTCTACGTTGTGCGAGCGCATCACAATTTTGGCTTTGGAATGGCGGCGTATCGTTTCCACATAAGGGGCAAGATATAGCGTTTCCAACTGCACCAAATCAAAATCGTTTTTTTCTAACAAATTTATCAACGCTTTTTCAAAATTTTTGCTGACAAAACGCTGGATATGATATGATTTTTTAGAAAAAAGGTTGAAAAAAGCTTCGTGTATTTTTATCCTGTTGTCAATATCCACCAACTCTATCTGGTGATAATGGTTGAAATCGGCGGGTAGTTGTTGAATATCAAAATAGTGTTTGCTGGTGTTCATACTCAACAGGCTCACTTCTGCCCCCAACTGCTGCAAGGCGCGGCTTAGATAAGTAACGGCTATGGCTTCGCCATCTTTTAGCGGATAAGGAAATTTTTTGCAAAGTTGAAGTATTTTCATACAGCCGATAAAGTTTTAAAGCTTAAAAAATTCTGATAAGGGCGCAAAGAAAAGGTTTTTATCTGTTCTAACATAAAAAAACGCTTACTTTAGGGTAAGCGTTGGGAAAGTTGTTAATAAAATGTTATTTTCTTGCTTTTAATCTTATTCCCAAGGCGCAGATTCTACCTCCCAAGGGTTTTTCCATTCATTTTTATTAAAATAAGAACTATCTGTTAGCGTGTGCAAAAAGGCGATAATATCGGATTTTTCTTGCGGGGTAAGGGTGCGGATGGTAGCGGAAGCGGACATTTCTATAGCTAAGTTGGGCGCAGGATGCCCGCCTGTGGTGTAATTATCCAAAACCTGTTCTAGTGTTTGGAAACGCCCATCGTGCATATAGGGGGCGGTTAAGGCTATATTGCGCAGGGAAACTTCTCTAAATTTGCCATTATCGCGGGCTATATTATTAACCCCACCCAATCCCAAGTCGGTAAATTCGGACAAACTACCCACTGAATCTAACCCGTTGTTGCTAAAATTATTGCGGGCGAATAGGGCGCGGCTGCGGTTGCTGCTGTGGCAATGCGCACATTCTGCATCTTTGAGCAAGCTGCTGCCGTTGGCATCGCCGATGAACATCTCATAACCGCGTTGGGCTTCGTCGGACAAAAAATTGAGCGGAACCCATTGAGAGCGGTCAAATTCAGAACCAGCAGACACCAGCGTGCGCAAAAATTGGGCTAAGGCTTTGGCGGCCAACTCTTTGCTCATTTCATTCAGATTATTAATGCCAAAAGCTTGGCGAAATAAGCGGGGATAATGGGGATGATTCCTCATTTTTTCTATAATAACCTCCCAATTGGCATCCATTTCTAAGGGGTGTTCTACTGGCGAGAGTACTTGTGCTTCTATAGTAGCAAATTTGCCATCCCAATTGAAATTATTGACCCGATTTTGTTTCCAAAAATAACCTAAGTTGATTAAGCTCATAGCATTGCGGCTGCCAGACAAGCCACGAATACCGACAGAGGTAGCAAACCCGTCAGTAAATGCTTTTTCAATTTTGTGGCAAGAGGCACAAGATTGGGTTGAGTCACGGGATAAAATTTTATCATAAAAAAGTTTTCTACCCAATTTGACCCCAGCTACAGTCAAAGGATTGTCTAAGGGGATTTCCATTGCGGGCAAACCAGGGGGGGGAGTTTGTGAATAAGCCACAGGTTGATAAGCTATATCATCCAAACGCCCTTCTGTTTCTATGGGCGATAAAGGACCAATTTCTGTGTCGCGGTTGCGACAAGCTGCTGCCATCAATATAAGAAAAAAAATGCAGATTTTAACCTTATTCATACCAAAAAAAATTTATAGCTTTAATAAACTAAATAGCATATATTCAAAAAATGCTTATTTTGTAGCATTATGCCAAATTACTTGAAAAAAGGTGTATTTTTGAAAAGTTACATGGGCTCGCAAAATTTTTTAACGGCTTACGCCTAAAATTTTGGTTTATTACTTTTTTGATGGCAAAAAAGTAACCAAAAAAGCCAACGCCAACGGCGAAGCCCTCCCGTAAGGAAAAAAGGCGTTTTTGCTGTGTTTTTTTCAAAAACAAGCGCAAAACCGTCGTTCGCCGCGCCGAAGTTGAGATTTTTTATAAAAAATCTCAATCTGCTTCTCTCGCTTTGCTCGTTCGTTCGGCTGCTCCGACATACGCTGGTTTTTGGCGTCCCACGACGAAAATTTATCCTTTCGTTTAACTTGAGGATATTTTTTTATCTCTCAAGTAATTTGGCGTAGTGCTTATTTTATACTAATACCAGCGGCTAAATTTTGTATAGATTTTAGCGCAAAGGGATAGCCTGGCGAAGTAGGTGCTGCTGTATGGCTGACATTGAGGCTGCGAATATCCAATAGGTTATCATTTTTATAAAAAATATCGGCTGCATCCACCTCAAAAATTAGCTCTGTAGTTTGGTTGTCAATAGTGGCAAAACTTTTGGTAAAAGTACGCGCTTGCAACATTTCAGGAACGCCAGCGTGGTATAAAAAGGGTAGTGTGCTGCTACTGCTGCGGCTGGTATCCAAATTGCCCTCTACACGAGAAAAAATATAACTATCCCAAGCCGTCCAATAGTTGCCGTCGTCGCCCAAAGCATTGCTGCTGGGGAAATCAGCGGGTTGTTTGGAGTTGAGGTTATTGACGACCCCTACAGAAAAACTAATTGAGGTAAAACCATCGTCCAAAATTTCATTTATGGTAAAACTTTTACCCAATTGGGCTTGCGCTGTGGTCAATACATCATCAAAAGAGACATACAAAGCATCATCTTCCATTATTTTAACCTTTTTGCCATTTTCGCGGGTGAGTTCTATCCCAGAAATGAAAAAATTTAAAGCTTCTATGCTCATCGTGTCCCCATCAGGGCAGCGATAAGTTTGGGACATAACCAAAAGGCTATCATTAAAAGTGGGTTTGAAACTAAGTTTCAATATAGCGTCTCCCTTGGTGCGGTTGCATTGGGCGAATAAAAAAAGGCTAGCAAAAGCCAAGAATAGCAATTTTTTCATACATTGAAATTTTTGTGTTGGGAAATGTATTTGATAAGGTTTCTATTTAATTTCTATTTGTTGCACATAATCTGTGTGGAGTTGTTGATTGACTAGATTTAGTATTTTATCTTTGGAAAAAGATAAATCTTGGCGCATAGCAGCTGATTGCATTTTGACCACCAAACAACGGTTTTCTAATTTTATAGACAAGGTTTGTCGGGCTATAATGCTTCCCATAGCTGCTTCCCAGGCGGTTTTTAATTGACTTTCGTGCAGTTTGCCTTGCAAATGATAGGCTTTAACCAATCTTTTGAGCACTTCGCCCAAGCTTTCGTCGTTAGATTTGGGTTTGCGATAGTATTTTTCGTAATCCATATTTGAAAAAATTTGGGACAAAGATAAAAAAATTTGGGTAAAAAAGTGCAGATGTTTATTTTTTAGCTATTTTTGCGCCCTATTTTAACCAATTTGAATAAAAAATAATACAAAAAACATAACAATATGTCTAGAAAACAGTTCGTTCCCCATTCAGGCAGCCACGAAAAGAAAACAACCCGTACCGAACAAAAAGCAGAATTAGCCAAACAGCGGGAAGATTATGACAAACAAAAAGCAGAATTTGATGCAGCCCAAGCAGCCCAACAAGCAGCCCAAGAGCAACTTGCTTTGCCCACAGCTACAGCAGAGGACAAAGAGCAATTGCGTAAATTGGCGATTTACTCGGCTATAGGTTTATTTGCGTTGTTGGCTTTGATGTTTTATTTCTTTGTGGTAAGAGAATAAAAATTTGTTTTGAAACAAAAAACAGATAAAAGTTTGTTTTTATACCCAAAAATAAAAAAAGTTGAAGATTTCTTAAAAAAATGTTAAAAAAAATATACAAGCTATGCAACTAAATTCTTTTCTTTGCCGTATTAGTTTATTATATTTTTTTACAACACTTTTTAAACACAATTTTCAACAATGATTGGATTAGTATTAATGTTAGGGATAGTTATATTCCTTGTTGCTTCTCTTTGGAAACTTTATACCAAAGCTGGCGAACCGGGTTGGGCTGCTATTGTACCAATTTATAACTTCATCACATTGCTCAAAATCGCTGGGCAACCGTTATGGATGATTATTCTATTCTTCATCCCAATAGCCAATATCTACGCGCTTATCGTAACTTGGCACGGCGTAAGCAAACGTTTTGGTAAAGACACAGGTTTTACCGTTGGTTTGATTTTATTGGGTTTCGTTTTCATCCCAATTTTAGCTTGGGGCGATGCTCAATATCAGGGCGGTAACAACAACAAATCAAGCGACCCGAACATTTTGGATGCTTAATTTACAAAATTTTTCTAAAGAAAGTCTATCTGAAAAGATAGACTTTTTTCATTTTTGGGCTAGTTTTTAACCAAAAGGTAGAAATTATGCGGGCGTAGTTGGTCATCAGACGACCACCATTCAAAACGTTGCATATCGGGATAAAGTTGGTTTCTGTCCGTAAAATAAGCGTGGGCTTCTGTGCCGATAATAGCCACTGAAGGTTTATCTTTAGCCAATAATTCCCACTCTTCAGCTTTTATTTCAGCAAAATTGAAACCCTTTTTTAGGTTAAAAGGCTGTTGCAAATAGAATAAAAGGCTGGGTTTGGTCTGTTTTACACCTACTCCGATTAGATAAATAGGAGTTTGATTATCAGTGATTTGTGGTTGTTTTTGTTGGGCAATAACGGCTTCTTTTCCCACAGTAGCCAAAGATTTGAGCGGGGTTTGTTCTAATAAAGGAACAATCCAACCCCAAGCTAATAATTGCAACCCAAAACCTAACCCAGCCATAGACAAAATTAGCTTTTCTAACTCTTTTTTGTACAAAAAATAAGCTGTAGTTAGCCAAATTAAGCCCAAAATTCCCCCTACAATCTGCAATTGGGTAGCAACCGCTTCCACAACGGGAAATTGGATGAAGGGAGCAGAGAATAAGCCCACAATTAACGCCAACCAAGCGGTAAAAAATACCCCAAAGCCAATTTTTGCAACCCAATTAAACCCCGTTTGCTGTTTTTCGCGCAAATTTTGGGTATAAATTCCCCCCAAAAGGGCTAAAATGGGTTGCGCAGCTATAGAATAAGAGGGTAATTTGCTGCTCATCAGCTCGTAAAAAATCCAACCAAACAGCAAACAAAAGGATAAAAATAAGCTCAATTGTTTATTGTTTTGGTATAAATTTTTGAAATGGGCTAATCCGCCCCACACAAAGGGCAAAAAAGCCAACAAAGAAAGGGATAAAACCCCCAAATGATAACCAGCCCAGCCCGATTGACCCAAAACGCTACCGCCAACCCGTTTGACCACGTACCAATCGTATAAAAAGGTTAGAAAAACGCCCCCATCTTGTAGGTAAGAGGCATAAGCCCAGCCCACGAAAGGGAGTAAAGCAGCAGCAGCGAATAAAAAATTGTACCAACGCCACAATAAATTCCGATTGGGTAGAAACAGCAAACAACAGGCGTAAATCCCCCCCGTTAGGATAATAATAGGAGGGCCTTTGACCAGCATTCCTATAGATATAGCCGCCCAAAACTGCGCGCTGTGTTTCCATTTGCCCGTTTGCAAAAAATCCCAAAGGCTGCCCATTGCCCACATAGAACAAGCCAATAAAGCGGCATCTGTGAGCGCAACTTTCCCCAAACTGTTGGCGAATAGGCTAGAAGCGAATATCAACCAACTGTACAAAGCGACTTCTGGGTTGAAATGTCGTTTTGCCCAAGCGTACAAATACGCGCCCGTAGCAAAAATAGCCAACACGGCGGGCAAGCGCAAAGCCCATTCGTTGATACCAAAACAAAGAAAGGATAGAGCTATACTCCAAAAGTGAAAGGGCGTTTTGCGGTGAATATCCGACCAGATAAAATCGGGGTTTATCCAATCCCCTGTTTCTACCATCCGCTTGCCAAACAGTGCATAAGCGGCTTCGTCCTCGTCCCAAAGGCTGATAGAGCCGTTATTTAACAATAGTAAAATTAACCAAATTATAAATAAAATAAAAACGTGTTTTTTGTACATTTTTTGTACCAAGGATGAGTTTTTTATAAAAAATAAAAACGCAGAGAAGTATAAACTTCCCGCGTTTGAGTATATGAATTGAGTTGATAACCAAGCTGATGTTTAGCCTTCAAAGTGGAATGAAATCGCAAAGCCGCGAGAAAATAGTTTGTCTATTGGGCTAGAATAAATTAAATTGGGATTGGGTTGGTGTAAATTGCGCAGGCCGTGAGAAAATTTAATTTCTGGCGAAAGCACAAAATAAGGAAAAAATATCTGAAAACCTAGCCCGTATTCTAGCACAAAATCGTTGGGGATAACTTTTACCAAGCCTTCAGCCCGACGTGCGCGCGAGTTGCTGGCCAAATCCACCGAGTATTTTGCCCCTGCTATTACGAAAAGGCGCGTATCTTTATAAGGGGCGGATTTATACCGCAAATGGATAGGAAATTCCAAAAATACAGACTCGATTTTTTTCTCAATCAGTTGGCGGTCTGTCATTTTATACTGTAAGGTGCGCTCTGCAAAAGAGAGCGTGGGGAGCATAAACCGCACATCAAAATTGCGGCTAAATTCTATATTGGTAACAATCCCCAAATTAAATCCAGCCCCACGGGTGGATTCTATCCCCATTATACTATCGTTTTGGATAAGGGTTTTGTTGGGAACAACCCTATAATTGGATTGGTTATAACCCAAAGTAATGCCAAAATAAAAAGTTTTGTCCTCAAAAGCGTAGTAGTTGAAAGTCCCTTTTTGTGCAAAAACTGAACTGCTAAATAAGCTGATGAACAACAAAGGGAGTAGAAATTTTATTCTATTGTTGGGTCTGTAGCCGCTATTGGTTGTGGGCTGGTTTTCTTGCCCGTATAAATGGAGCAAATACCTAAGGTTAATGGTTCGCATGTGGTGTCTTGTAGTCCTATTTGTGTTAATAATTGGGTGAATTGTTCCCCTTCAGGAAAAGCTTGTACAGACTCGTAGAGATACGAATATGCTTTTTTGTCTTTGGAGGTAAAGCGTCCTATTGTAGGGAGTACATATTTGAAATAAGCATTATATCCTTGTTTGAATGGAAAGGATTTGGGCTTTGAAAATTCCAGCACAACTAAAGTACCGTTGGGTTTTAGCACGCGTACAATATCCTTGAGTCCAGCCTCTACATTGGCAAAATTGCGCACGCCAAAGGCTACAGTTACCGCATCGAAATGATTGTCGGGAAAATTTAATTTTTCCGAATCGCCATCTTCTAAGGTAATGATGGGGCTTAATTGTTGTTTGGCAATTTTTTTTCTACCAATTTCCAACATATTGGGAGAAATATCAATACCGATAATTTTTTCAGGTTTCAACTGCTTTTCAGCTTCTATAGCCAAGTCTGCTGTGCCAGTCGCTACATCCAAAATAAGTTTGGGTTGGGCGGGGATAAGTTTGGCTATGGCTTTTTTGCGCCAACGTCTATCTATGCCCAAAGATAGGAAATGATTTAGAAAATCATAATATTTGGCTATGTTGTTGAACATTGTAGAAACTTGCGCGGTTTTGTGGCTAGTTTCTTCGTAAGGTTTTACCTCTTCTGACTTGATAGGATTGCTCATTATCGTATTTGTGCGGATTAAACGAGTTTATTTTTAATTTAGTATAGTATTTAGACAAATATTTTCAAAAAAAGTTTTTTCTTTGCGCGTTTTTTTATTTCAATCAAACCTTCTTAGATAAATTATGATTATCAAAACTTCTGAATATGTGGGCAGTTATACCAGCCACGAACAAAGTCCTGCACCTGACCGCCCTGAATACGCTTTTATTGGCCGCTCTAATGTGGGTAAATCATCCTTGCTCAATATGCTTTGCCAGCGCAATGCTTTGGCGCACGTTTCCAAAGAACCGGGCAAAACGCGGGCTATGAATCATTTTCTCATCAACAACAGTTGGTATATGGTGGATTTGCCTGGTTATGGGTATGCCAAGTTGCCTCAATTTTGGCGCAAGCAATGGGAAGAAATGACCAGCCATTATATGTCCCAACGGCCTAATTTGCAATGTGCGTTTTTATTGGTGGATAGTTGTGTGCCGCCACAAGATATAGATTTAGAATTTGCCAACAAATTGGGTGAGTGGCAAACCCCTTTTGTGATTGTTTTTACCAAAGCGGATAGAAAAAAATCGCACCAAAATTTAAAAGAGGGTTTTTTGAAACAATTTGAAGCTGCTTTTTTGAAATCGTGGTCGCAAATGCCTCAAACTTTTATGACTTCGGCTGAAGATTTTACGGGTAGAGATGAGATTTTGCATTTTATTCACAATCTTAACACCCAATATAAAGCGAATGTATAACCCCGCACTCAAAGAAAAAAGTGCTGTGGTGTCGTATGGAGAAATTGTAAAATTATCGCTGCCGATAATGATAGGTTCTGCTGTTCAGAATATCATCACATTAACGGATACGTTGTTTTTGGGACATTACGATGATGGAGGGGTAGCTTTTAGCGCTATAGGTTTGGTGGGGATTTTTTATCTGATGATAACAACCATTGGCTATAATTTTAGCAAAGCTGGACAAATCATTATAGCGCGGCGTATGGGGGAGGGGGAAGCGCATCAGATAAATATAGGCTTGATTGTGCGTAGTATGCTGGCGTTTATTCTCTGTTTGGCTGTCTTGTTTTTTGCAATTACGAAATATCTGACCCCTTGGGCTTTTTCTTATTTTATCCACGATGCGGCTATTTTGAAAGCATCCAACGATTATTTGCAAGCTCGTGCTTGGGGTATTCCTTTCAGTTATTCGGGTATGGTGGCTATAGCACTTTATACTGGTATAGCGCGTCCTCTTGTGATTGTTTACACTTCGTTGATTTTGGGGATAACCAACGCGGTTTTGAATTATGTGCTAATTTTTGGCCATTATGGTTTTCCCGAAATGGGTGCGGCAGGAGCGGCTTGGGCTAGCACTATAGCTGAAATGGTTATTTTTGTCGCTTTTGCTACTCATATTGTATTGGATAAGGGCAATAAACCTTTTTGGTTGTTCAAATCTTTGCGTATAGATTGGGCTTTGGTTAAAGCGCAAATTAGTTTGGCTTTGCCTATCGTGTTTCAATCTGTGGTGGGAATGGGGAGTTGGTTGGTGTTGTTCTTATTGGTAGAAAATATGGGACAAATGGAGCTTAAGTCCTCTACCTTATTGCGTTCTGTGTATATGATGCTGATGATACCCACGTGGGGATTTTCTTCGGGCTTGAATACTATAGTTAGCAATTTATTGGGAAAAAATGAACCTAATTTGGTTTTATCTGTGGTGAAACGTACCGCTTTGATTTGTGCGGCCACCACTATGATTTTGGCTTTTGGATTGTATTTATACCCATATCCAATTTTATATGTGATTAATGAAGATACAATGGTGGTCAATGCGACCATTCCATTAATTCCCGCTTTGATAGCCTTGTTGGCTGCTTTGTCTGTGGGGGCGGTTTATTTTAATGGTATTATCGGCACGGGGGCGACTTGGCAATCTTTTTGGATACAATTTTTGTGCTGTATTTTTTATTTATTGGCTATTTATTTGTCCGTTAAAGTTTGGCAATCTTCTTTATTTCAGGTTTGGTTGGTGGAGTGTTGGTATTGGGTATTAACTTTGTTCGTTTCTATTTGGTATTTGCGCAGTTATAGGTGGTTGTCTGCCAAAGTGTAGCTTGTTGCCACAAAAAAAATCGTGATACAAAAAAATAAATAAAATGGATTTAAATAAGGAAATGTTATTGCGTCCGCACGCAGAAATACAATATGCGCACGAATTGGCCAAACTCATCCAATTAGACCAACAGCCCAAACCTACCAATTGGCTATTAAGCCCTCAAGCGGTGGTAACTTATATTTTGGGGGGCAAGTTGGAGGATGGTACAGAGATTGAACCCAAGTATTTTGGCAGTCGTCGTTTGGTGGAAATAGCGGTGGCAACGCTGGCTACAGATAGAGCTTTGTTGTTGATGGGGGTGCCTGGTACAGCCAAAAGTTGGTTGAGTGAGCATTTGTCGGCTGCTATATCGGGCAAATCTACCCGTTTGGTACAAGGTACGGCTGGTATGAGCGAAGATGCGATGCGTTATAGTTGGAATTATGCCCTTTTGTTGTCCAAAGGTCCTAATCGCGAAGCGGTGGTTCCGTCACCTATTATGGAGGCGATGCGTTTGGGGGAGATAGCGCGGGTGGAGGAACTTACCCGTATACCTGCCGATGTGCAAGATACGCTAATTACCATTTTGTCCGAAAAAGTGTTGCCTATCCCCGAACTCAATCAGGAAATTCAGGCGCAAAAAGGGTTTAATGTGATAGCTACCGCCAATGATAGGGACAAAGGGGTAAATGAATTGTCTTCCGCGCTAAAACGTAGATTTAATACCGTTATTTTGCCTTTGCCGAGCAGTCTGGCAGAAGAGGTACAAATTGTCAAAATGCGCGTCGATAAATTGGGCAAAGCGTTGGAAATACCCGCTACTTTAGCCCCTTTGGAGGAAATACAGCGATTGGTTACCATTTTTAGAGAGTTGCGCACAGGGAAATCCGAAGATGGGAAAATTAAATTGAAAACGCCTACAGCTACTCTAAGCACGGCAGAAGCGATTTCAGTTATCAATAATGGGCAAACTTTGGCTGCTTATTTTGGCGATGGTACTTTGCGCGCACAGGATTTGGCTGCTGGTTTGTTGGGTGCTGTGGTCAAAGACGCCAATCAAGACAAAGAGGTTTGGGCAGAATACTTAGAAACCATCGTCAAAGAACGCAAAGGTTGGGCAGACTTGTATAGAGCTTGCAAAGAATTGGGCTAAGGGAAAAATACGGGGCGGCAAAAGGGTAACTTTTTAACCTTTTTTGCGTATAAAAGGTAACAAAAAAAACTTTTTCTACATTATTGTAACAAAAAAGCCTTTTTTTTTGTTTTTGGGTAATAAATATGCTGTTGATAAAATAAAAGTATTATATTTGCGGTTGTATAGTTTTCAAAATTATACATTGGCTATTAATTACTATTTTATCATATTTTGCTCACTCTCCAACCAGCCACGAATATGAAAACAATTATCAACCTTCCTTTTTTATGCTTGACTTTTGCCTTGTTGTTAGGGTTCAATTCAGCCAAGGCCATAGAGCCTAACTACACAGATTTTCTACCCAAATATAGAAAATTTAAAGCGCATTTTCAGATTGATAAAATAGAGTACCGCGATAAGCGCACCATTGTATCTTTCCGCCAAATCGCACAAGAAGATGGCACCACGACCTTTTATGGCGGTTCGCACCCCGACTCTTGGTATCTGCGCACGCCGCCAAGGATGAAAGGGTTGGAAATTCAGTTCAAATTGCTGGAAATTCAAAATATCATCATCAATGGAGCTAATAAAATGGCTACGCTCACCCACTTGCCCGAAGTAGATTACGAAACCAAACGCGGGGACGTAATCACCTACGATTTGCACTTTGTGCGTATTCCCAATTATATCCGTATGGTGGATTTGGTACAGGGCGAAAACGGGGACTTGGACGAGGAAAAAGCCAATTGTTTTGATATTCAGGTAAAAGGGAAAGACAGCCCTTTGTTGGGTACGCCCGAAAATACCGACGCGATGTCCAAACGCTTTGAGCAGGCTTTTACCTATGTAAATCCCAAAGTGGTAAATAATACCCCAGACTCAAAATTGGCAGCAGCGGAAAAAGAAGCGCAACAAGCTAAGTATAAAAATTTATTGTCCGAACAAACCAACGCCGAACCTATCAATTATTCGCCCAAAGCGATGATTTCTATGGCGGATATTACCTGTTCTGAGCGGGTGATTATGCCTGATGTGCATTTTCGCGACAACGAAACCGCTTTTTTTGGGCGCGTAAAAGCGGTTGATAACATTAAAATTGTAGCCCAATATCTCAAAAATTATCCTGATGCTACAGTTCGCTTGCACGGACACACGGATATTAAAGGCGATGAGTACAAAAATTTAGAACTTTCCAAAGAGCGCGCTATGGCGGTAAAACGCGAGTTGGTGTTGATGGGTATTCCTTACGAGCGGGTGGAAATTTTCTTCTATGGTGGCAGCCAACCTTTGCCCGAATTTCGCCAAGGCGGGGATTCTAACCGTAGGGTAGAAATTGAAGCCATTTGTAATAAATCAAAACCTGCCCCAGCCCCCAAAACGGATGCAGCAGCAGACAATAAAAATCAAGTGGATATTAAAAACGTAAAAACGAACTAATAACAGCTTATAAAAAAAAGCAACTCTCTTAGCGAAAGTTGCTTTTTTTTTATTTGTATAAATTAGCCCCCAACAGCGAAAATATCATCCTGCCACATCCGCTTTATCCTTATCCAAAGCCAATTTGTAGGCAGCCAAACAGCGCACACGCGCTACTTCGTGCACCACGATAGGTTTGGGATAGTTGGCTTTGCCGTATTCGGGCAGCCATTGGCGCACATATTTTAACTTGGGGTCAAATTTTTCCTGTTGGGCGGTGGGATTAAACACCCGAAAATAGGGTGCAGCGTCAGTTCCACAACCTGCTGCCCATTGCCAACCGCCGCTATTGCTGGCTAGTTCAAAATCTAGCAGTTTTTCGGCAAAATAAGCCTCGCCCCAACGCCAATCTATGAGTAAATGTTTGACCAAAAAACTCGCTACGACCATACGCACGCGGTTGTGCATAAAACCCGTTTGGTTGAGTTGGCGCATACCCGCATCCACCAAAGGATAGCCCGTTTTGCCCGCTTTCCACGCTTCAAAATCGTTAGTATTGTTCAACCAAGCTATTTTTTCATACTCCAACCTAAACGGCTGCGTTTCGACGTGGGGGAAGTTGGCTAATATCTGCGCGTAAAAATCTCTCCAAATTATCTCGTTTAAAAAAGTCTCATTGTGGAAAAGTCCTAATTTGGCAATCTCGCGCACCGAAACCGCCCCAAAACGCAAGTACATACCCGCGCGGGTTGTGCCTTCTACGGCGGGAAAATTGCGTTGTTCTTCGTATTCTTGTATTTGGTTGATATTGGGGATAAAATCGGGAAAATTTGCACATTTTTCAAACCCCATTTCTTCCAAACCCAACACAGGGCGGGGAGTGGCGCGGCGCAGATTATGGAAATAGGCTCTTGTTTCGTGATTTTTTAACGCTGCGGGTTCGCCGTTTTCGTTTTTGCTCGCTGCCAATTTATTCAACCACATTTTGCTGTAAGGGGTGAAAACAACGTAAGGGCTGCCGTCGGCTTTGCAAACTTCCCGCTTTTCAAACACAACTTGGTCTTTATAATGGTAAAAATGCTGCCCTTTGGCTGCCAAAATTTGGGCTACTTGCGCATCGCGGTTTATACCATAACTTTCATAATCTCTATTCGTATAAACAGCGTTTATGGGTAAATTTTCTGCCCAATCGCGCCAAATTTCTACAGGATTGCCATATTTTACGATGAGCGTTGCGCCCTGTTGTTGCAATTCTTGGTTGATTTTTTCCAATTGCTGGTGGATGAAATCTACCCTTTTGTCCGCTTTGTTGGTTAACTTATCCAATATGTTTTTATCGAATATAAACACAGCTTGCACGGGCAATCCCGCTTGCAACGCCGCCGAAAGACCCACATTATCGTGTAGGCGCAAATCGCGCCGAAACCAAAAAATGTTAATTTTATTACTCATTATAAACTGTTTTTTTACCCAAAACAGCTTTTTTTATTAATTGTTGTAACCCTAATACAACTTTTAGCGTTTAATTTGCATCTTTATCCACAACAATCACAGTTTATAACCTTAAACTTTAAAAATTAGTCAAAATGAAAAAATGGTTTTTCGGGGCTTTGTGCCTGTTTTTATTCGCTGCCAACACCACTTTTGCTCAACAATATCCTGATGAGTACGAGCCCAAAAAAGGGCGTAAAGGCGCTAATGAAGAATGGACAAGTTTTATGTCCCCTGGGATAGGTTATTCTTATTATATTCCTTTGGATAGAACAAATTTGGGTGATTTTAGCGGTATTAGTACAGAATTTACCTTTGTTTCGCACCACGACCCTTTCTCTTCGGGGCCAGCCAATTTTCGCTTATACACGAGAGTAGCTATTCTAAAATCTTCAATTGATTCTGTGGGGGGCTTAATCGGCTATAATTTCGGGGGAACATTCTCTTTGGAAAATTCGGTCAAAAGGGACTTTTTGGTGCCTTATTGTGGGTTGGAAATGGGCGGTATCAACCAAAAAGAGTTGGGGGGAGGATTTACCATCGCGCCTATTTTAGGGCTACAGTTGTACGCGAATAAATACTTTTCGTTGCATACTCAAGCCAGCTATAATTATTCTACCCAATCATTTGATAAATTAAGCGGTTTTACCGCCAACGCTGCTTTAAACGTACATTTTTGGCGCAAATAACTGCACAGGGGTAAATTTAATCTCTTTTTATAAAAATCTCGGCTCGCAAGGTCGGGATTTTTTATATAAAAAAATAATGTTTTTGGGACATAAACTTTGTTAATTTATAAATACAAGTTATGAGATATTTGTTTCTAATGCTTTTTTTATTTTTATGTTGTTCAAAAATTATTAAAGCGCAGTTTTCGGTTGGGGCTTCTTTGATTTATAATGCTGAACCTGATTGGAATAGAGGATTTAATAATGGAGAAATAGAACTTTATAGGTTGCCTATTCTCCCCAATGCTGCTGCCGACCCTATGCTAAGGGCTGCCTTTTCTGGAAAATTTGCTTTAACAGCCAATTATCAAATTAAGCCCCAAATTGCACTATTTGCTCAATTACGTTTATTGTATAGAACGCTAAAAGTAGGAGATAGACAGATTTACACCGCAAATTACGCTCAACTTGGCTTACAAATTATTTTGGGGCGAAAACATACATTGATTAGTAAAGATAAACGCCCTTTATTAGAATTAAAAACTGCTTTTTCTGCCGATTTTCAAGTTCAAGGTGGCCAAAATATAGGTAATGGGGTAAATTCAAGAACTTTTAATAGTCAAGGAGAAAATGTAGAAAATAACGGTTGGTCTTTGGAATATCTGAATAAATTTTGCCCTGCTGCTGAATTAGGTTTGCAATTCAATCATTTTATTGACGAAAAACAAAGTTTATCGTTTGGAATGGATTTTCATTATCAATTCGCTAAAACGATGCAAATTTCAGCTTATCGCTATTTTAAACAAACAGATGCTGACGGAAATGTACTTGAAGAGGGTTCGTTACTCTACAAAGGCAATCCTTTCAAGGCTAATTATTTTAGTTTTTCGTTAGCATATAATTATGCGTTTTAAAATAAATCTCGGCTCACAAGGTCGGGATTTTTTTTATTTCTTATGTTAAGCCAATATTAAATTTTTATAAAAAAACGGCTTTTTTATAAAATAAATTTTTTTATTCAAAAAAGCATTTTACCTTTGCAGCGTCAAATATAAAAACAAATAAAACAGTTGGCCAACTCGCCCGCTTACGCGGGAATTTCCTTTTTGTATAGACTAAGCATAGCATATTCTGTTATAGAATGTT
>JAAFIM010000029.1 GCA_013297745.1 Chitinophagales bacterium
CCTTGTTTCTACAAACTTGTTCGCTCCGCTGCGCTCCGTCTCACTTCAGACAGTGTAGAAACTCAACGGATTGGTGTAGTTACGCGCTTCGCGCGGCATATTTTTATTACACACTTACTTTTTTAATTCTGTATAATTGTTAGTGATTAGTTGTTAGTAAAAAACCTCTCAAGTGTTGTGCTTGAGAGGTTTTTTTTATTAAAATTTATACAAATGTATATTTTTATAGCTTTAAGTATGTGAAATAAATTATTGGTGGTTATATGATATTTAAAAAATTGATGGCGTTGGTGTAGAGACAAGGTATTGTCACGTAAATTTTTGCCACCAATAATTATTTCCACACCCTTATAACGATTTTATTTTATAATTCTGCTCACTAACAACTAACAACTAACCACTATTTTAACGGGTTAATACGATATAATCATTAAGCAAAGTGCGCAAAAATTGCCGCTTATCTTTGGGTATAGCACCTATATTGAGAATATCAGCCAAATGTTTAGATAATTTTATAATTACATTTTTGTGCGCATCATTAGGATAACGACGTTCGCGCTCCAAAACCAACTTGACGAATAACATATCTTTTTCTGACAACTTAGTGACTTGATTGTATGTAATCGTATAATTTTCAATACTAGAAATTTTAAGAATATCCGCTAGAGCAAAACTGCGCGCTGAAGTTTTTTTGATGACTGTAGTACCAGCCAAAATATCGCCAATTCTTTGGCTATTGGAGGAAGCTGACATTACTAAAGTAGCCACCGAACCTATAGAAATCCAAATATCCAATAAGCGAAAAACCCAACGGATAAAATAATCGTAAGCGTGAGGACTATCGCCGTTGAGTTTGACAATTTTAATCCCCACAGAACGTTTGCCTATACTTTGTCCATCCAAAAATATCTCTGAAATCAAACTATACAAAGCTAAGGGGGCGAAAAAAACCGCCATCAGCAAAAAAACTGCATCGCTATCTCCCCTGCCCCGATTGACCCCCATAAAAATGGATATGAATATAAAATAAGCCAACATTATCATAGAATCTATAAAAAAAGCAATAAAGCGATTGCCTATGGTGGCTAATTCGTACTGAATTGTAACCTTTTGCGAGGTGGTAATTTCTATAGTTTTCATAATTGGATATTTATAAATTTCAAAGCGCAAAGAAAATACAAAATTTTTATTTCTACAACTTTTTACCCTTTTTTTAGCTTTTTTGGAAAAAAAAGTTGAAAAAATTTGCAGGTATCAAAAAAAAGCCTACTTTTGCCACTAAAATGGTCGTAAAAAAAATTAGCAGTATCCATAAACATTAGCCTACAAAAACTTATTCTTATGAAAGAAACCCAATTTATAGCCCAAAACAAGCAAAAATGGGCTAAATATGAAAAAGTGCTAAATTCAGACAGCAAAGACCCTGAGATATTGAGCAATTTATTTATAGAAACAACCGACGATTTGTCCTACTCCCGCACATTTTATCCCAACCGTTCAGTAAGAGTTTATCTAAATGGCATAGCACAAAAAATTTTCTATTCTATCTACAAAAATAGGAAAGGGCGTATGGGGCGTTTTTTTAGTTTCTGGACCCAACAAGTACCACAAATTATATACGAATCGCGCAAAGAATTGCTGTTGTCGCTTATGGTATTTTTGGGGGCTGTGGCTATTGGGGTTTTATCCACGCTAATGGATGAGGATTTCCCGAGGGTGATATTAGGAGACGCCTATATTGAACGTACTTTTGAGAATATAGAGCGGGGCACACCAATGTCTGTATACCAAGACGCTGGCGGGGATGAGATGTTTTTTAAAATTGGGCTCAACAATCTAAAAGTGGCAATGCTTACCTTCGTTGTGGGTTTGTTATTTGGCACAGGCACCATTTATCTGCTGTTATACAATGGCATTATGGTGGGCGCATTCCAAACTTTTTTCATCCGACAGGGTATTTTCTGGGATTCTATACTTACGATTTGGGTGCACGGTGCTATAGAAATTTCAGCCATTATAATAGCGGGAGGGGCTGGTTTAGTATTGGGAAAAGGTTTAGCGTTTCCGCACACCTATAGCCGACTGCAAAGCTTACAATTAGCTACCCGTAGGGGTATTTTGATTATGGCTACCATTACCCCGTTGATTATTTTAGCTGCTTTTATAGAATCTTATATCACCAGATTTACTGACGCGCCCTATGCCGTACGGGCTACTATCATTTTAGCATCTTTTGGCTTTATTGGCGCATATTTTATCCTTTATCCGATGTGGAAAGCGCGCCGAGGTTTTATCTCTTTCTTGCGCGATGCCAACCTACCCGCTATTAAACCAGAAGTGTTGGAAATCAATAAAATCAAAAATTCGCCTGAGATATTTAGCGATACGTTTATAGTTTATCGCCGCTATATGAAGTTTTTTGGGGCAACGGCAGCATTTATAGCTGGTATTTATACCACTGTGGTGGTTACGGTGGGTTATCGCTTCAAACTAGAAACTTCCAACTTTTTGATAGATGGGTTAGAAAAAGTATTTGTCAATTTTGAACAATTTTTATCCCCAAATGAGACTTTAGATGTGTTGTGGTTGATGAATTGGTTTGGCTTTACTGTGGTTAGTTTTGTAGCTGGATATTTTTTGCGCAAAACAGCCTATCCCGATGACAAAATTAGCTTTGCATTTTTATCTAAAGCAGCTTTGGTAGCCATTTTGGGCGCTTTGGTCTTGAATTTGGGTTCGACCATCTATCCAGGTTTATTATTTTTATTAGCTATTTTTGCTTTTCCGATGTTATTCTTTTGGCAAGGGGCTAGCATACCCGACCGAAATAATTTATTCAGCACTTTTGCCAAAACCCTTTCGTTAGGATTGGGCAATTATGGAACATTATTGGGTACTTATTTAATTATGGTGTTGATGGTTTTTTTATTCTTATTTCTAACCACAGCCCCTTTATTAGCTTTATTTTATAGCGCATTGAGTACTTTTATCCCTATGTCGCGGGATTTGATGCGCACCTCGCAAGAGACTTTCTATATATTCAGCAACGCTTTTGTGTTATTTGCCAGCATACCGCTAATATATTTAAGTTTAGGTTTAGCTTATTTTTCTTTCAAAGAAACCAACGAAGCCAACGATTTGATGAAGCAGGTTGATAATGTGGGCGTGCAACGCACCAGCTATGGTATGTTGAGCGAATAATGGCACTAAATGAAAAGCAAAACACCCCCAAAAAAAATTTATGAAAATATATCTGATAATAATCTGGCTTTTCGCTAGTTCCTATCTGTGGGCTAATGGAGCGACTGACAATTACCACAACGAAAACCTTTCCAACGGCAAACTGAACAAAACCCAATGGCAAAAATCGGTAGAAGGGCTAAATTATAAACCTATCCCCAAACCAGAACCTAAAACAGTGAATGGGAATACCACCCGTAATTTGCCCAATCTAAACCTGCCGAAACTATCATTTAGCGAACAATGGGGACGTTTTTTGCTAATCAGTCTTTTAGTTTTAGCGATTGGGTTTGTACTATTCAGGGTTATGGTTAACATCAACGATGCGCCGTTGCCTGTGCGCCAGCAAATACAAACAATAGACGATATTGAAAAAAATATACACGAGGCTGACATTGACCGATTTTTGCGCGAAGCGTTGGCAGCCCAACAATACCGTTTGGCTATACGTTTATATTATTTGGCCATAATCAAAGAACTCTCATTAAAAGGAAAAATTCAATGGCAAAGGGATAAAACCAATGGCGCGTATTTGCGTGAAATGCGCAATCAAAGCCAATTATACAGCAGCTTTAGCCATTTAACCTTAATTTTTGAATATGTTTGGTATAGTAATAGTGGTTTCAACCAAGAGAATTATGCCCAAGTGGAACCTGAATTTGCCTCTTTTTTAAAACAAATCTAATCCTAGCAGCAAGTTTTTGCTAATAATATTATGAAAAATAATAATACGCCCGTGTTGATTATTGTGGGGTTGATTGTATTAGGTTTGGGGATTTTGTTCTGGTTTGGAAATTCAGATACAAGTGAACGCCGCCGCTGGACTGCTAATTTTGACGAAAAAAACGCAGAACCTTATGGAACAGGTATATTTTATAATTTATTGAAATCTACCTATAAACTCGAACCGCTCACAGACCGAGTACCAACCCAATTGCCCAAAGATAGCAATGCAAAAAACAATCTCTATGTTTATATAGGCCAAGAACCCAAATATACAGAAGAAGAGGCAGAACATTTGTTGCGTTTTGTAGAAAATGGGGGTACAGCCTTTATAGCTTGCCAATCTATGCCTGATTCATTGATGCAGTTTTTATATTATTATGAAGACTGCGGCTTTGATGCGCAAACAGATATACGCGCTTGGCAGTGGGCATCCAACCAAGATAGTGCGGTCATCAATTTTACCCACCCCAAGCTAAAGATGAACGAAGCTTTGTCCATCTCTTTCCCCAACGACGACCGCAGTTGGTCTAGACCCCAATGGGCTTATTTCCCAACCAATAACATTTGCGAGCAAACGACTTATCCCATTGCTATGTTGGGTACGATAACCTTCAGCCAAAATTTGAACCGTTTTGACGACACCAATCTCGATATTGCGCCTCGTTATCAAGAAGCTAATTTTATCCGTTTTCAGACCAAAAGTGGATATTTTTATATGCATACCAATCCGCATTTATTCACCAATTTTTTCTTACAGCAAGAAGCTATTTTTGAATACGCCAACGGCATTTTAGGACATTTCAACCCCAATACTATATTTTGGGACAGGGTGAGCCACGTGCCTGCTGTTAAGAAAAAAAGGGAAGCGCCTGCACAAAATCGGGTAGAACGCAATCCGATGGAATATATCTACAGCCAAACCCCTTTGCGTAATGCTTGGTATCTGCTCTTGGCTGCTGGGATTTTGTATGTTATTTTTGGTGCCAAACGCCGCCAACGCCCCATTCCGATATTAGAGCCTAATAGAAATACCTCTTTGGAGTTTGTGGAAACTGTAGGTCGCTTGTATTATCAACAACAAAATCACCGCGTCATTTTTCAAAAGCTTATCAATCATTTTTTAGCGCATATTCGCCAACGTTATCATTTGGTAACGAGAGATTTGGATGACAAATTGGTAGAGAAAATATGCTTGCGCGCTGATGCACCCAAGGAGGTCATACAACCTATTTTTGATAAATATCACAGCCTTAACCAAAAGCTGCAAAACCGCACTGTAGCACTTTCTACTGAAGCATTAAACGATTTTTACTATTTAATAGAGCGTTTTCACCGATTCGAAAAAAATAACATCTTTAACGAAGAAAAGAGAAAAGCCATCAGTGCCAAGGTGAAAATTTAGCCGATAAAAAATAATTCTAAAAAAGCAGTCATTAAAGGAACAAAAATATGGTAACGTCACAAAAATATTATAAATGTCTTGTTTTTATCCTTTGTTTACTGCACGTGGCTTGTACGCCCTCTACCAGTCGCAAAGAATATGAAGATTATTTTCTTCAATGCGTAGATGAACACTCCAAAGAAACAGAAATTTCTTACATAGATACATCTTTTGGCAATCCAAAAAGGGAAAGCCAAATTCTACGCCAAGATAACTATTATACTCATAGTTTATACAGCCCATTTCCTTACAAGTGCCTGCACATCTATAAAAATATGATGCAAGAATACCCAAATGACAAAAAATTGCAGTATTCAAGGTATAAAGTCAATAGTGAAATCCAAGAAGATTTAAGCAGTTTTTGTTCGGATAGATATTCTGCTATTGCTGTAATAATTGACGGCTACATCGTTTTTGACTATTCTTATATGGGTTGGGTTGTACCTACTGAAGACCAAAAGAAGGAATTTGCTCAAATGTTGGCTGATATGCGCAGTTTTAGAGCCCATTATGTATTGCCTTGCGGGGAAGATACTGCAGCCAACTTAGGCTTTAAGCCTTTCTATCCCAATTTACGCGAAATAAAAGGCGATTGGTATGATAGGGCAGATTTTTTAGCAGATTTAAAACAATCCACGCCGCGCTTAAAACGATTATGTGCGGGCTGGAAGCGATATTTTGACAGGCTAAAATCTCATTTCCCGAGACATAGAGGCTTAGCTTTATATGATTGTTATTGTATAAAAGGCGATACTTTATTAACACAATGCCAAGAAGATAGCTTAAAACTAGGAAACGATGCCGACCTATGGTTTGAGCCCGAATATCCAATAAATAAATAACTAATTATCCAGCACTTACAGTGTTAAGTTCTATCCATAAATTAGTACATACTTTTTTCTTTTTAAAACATTTACCTTTTTTTATCCAACCAAAGCTAGCAACACAGCAATTTTATATTTATGAACGACAATTTTATGGGCGAGGCTAGTTCCTCTTCCTTACAACATTTGCAACGCACAGTAGAAAAAGTGCGCGACGAGGTACAAAAGGTGATTATTGGCCAAGACAGTACTTTAGATTTATTGCTAATTGCGCTTTTCACAGGCGGTCACGTGCTTATAGAAGGTGTGCCCGGGGTAGCCAAAACCCTATCAGCCAAATTATTAGCTAAAGCGGTTAATGTAGAGTTTACCCGCATCCAATTCACCCCCGATTTGATGCCTTCGGACGTAACGGGTACTAGTATTTTCAACCTTAAAAATGCAGAATTTGTGTTTAATAAAGGTCCGATTTTTTCCAATATGGTGCTCATAGACGAGATTAATCGCGCCCCAGCCAAAACCCAAGCTTCTTTATTTGAGGTAATGGAAGAACGGCAAGTTTCTGTAGATGGGATTAGTTACCCTATGTCTTTCCCCTTTATGATTTTGGCTACCCAAAACCCCATAGAGCAAGAAGGTACTTATAAATTGCCCGAAGCACAACTTGACCGCTTTTTGTTCCGCATCAAGATAAAATATCCTTCCCAGAGTGAAGAACAGCAGATATTGCGCCGTTTTCGCAACGATTTCCGCAAACGGGTTAGCGAAACAGTGCAGGCGGTATTGACAATAGAAGAAATACAAGCTTGTCAAGATTTAATAGAAAAAATACATATTTCTGACCAATTGTTGGATTATATAGCCGCCATAATCAACAATACCCGCAATAACGGCGACCTTTTTTTAGGCGCTTCCCCCCGCGCTTCATTAGCTATTATGCAGTCTGCCAAAGCTTATGCTGCGCTCAATGCTCGCAATTTTGTAACCCCAGATGATATCCAATTTATCGCTTATCACGTGCTAAACCACAGAATTATACTTACCCCAGAGCGTGAAATGGAAGGTATGGAAGTTTTGGATGTGGTTAAAGATATTATTGCCAAAGTCGAAGTTCCCAGATAAAATAGTGGGCATAAACAAGAACTTTTTATTAGGAATATTGTTTTATAGCAACTTTTTATCACAATTATTTAGCTTATGCAAAATACCCCCAGCGAACAACAATCGCTCGTTTTATTAGAAAATTATGTACAAAACAAGTCCAAACAGTTCACTATCAATGACGCAGCCGCAGTAACTGGGGTTCCTTTGTTGGAAACCAAGTATTCACTCAATGCTTTAATGCTAAAATATGACTGCAGGTTGAAAGTTACCGAAAAAGGGGATTTAATCTACGATTTTGGGCCGACTTTACACCGCCGCACAGAACGCACTTGGGGTGAACTCTTCGCTGATGTAGGTGCTACTGTTTGGAAATGGTTTTCGCTCTCTTATAAATTTCTAATCTCTATAGTACTAGTGGTTTATTTTATAGCCTTTGTACTAATTATTATCGGTTTGGCAATAGCCGCTTTATCCGGCTTGAAAGATAATAAAAGCAGTAGCGGGGACGGAATAGGCAAATTAATAGGGGTTGTTTTTAGAGTTTTCTGGGAAATTTTCGCTTGGAACACGATAATGGGAAACAACACCTACCGCAGCAGGGACGAATATGGGTATGAATATGACCACTACGAATCGCGCGGTTCTGCCTTGCAGCGTGCTGTAGGGAACAAAAATAAAGGCAACTCTGCCAAAGATAAAGGATTTATTGCCTCTATCTACGATTTTGTATTTGGACCGCCCCGCGTTACCACCGACCCTTTGGCCAACAAACAAGAATTAGCCACTTTTTTGCGTAAAAATAAAGGTTTGGTCAATACAACCGAACTGCAAGCCTTAGCTGGTTGGCAAAGAGAAGAAGCGGATAATTTTATGACTGAATGTTTAGCGCACTACAACGGCACGGCAGAAATAAGCGATAATGCCACTCTATATGGCGATTTTTCCGAATTTATTCGTAGCCAAGACCGTTCGGGAGAAGCCCCTGTAGTTTATTATTGGGATGAATATGAAGCCCCGCAAGAATTGACTGGCAATACAGGTTGGAGAAATTTTTGGATAATTTGGCACTACGCCAAATTACTTGAAAAACGTAAAAAAGAAAAAAATGGACTTAAAAAAAATGTTTGAAAAATTGCTAAAATTTAGCAAAGAAATTTGTATAAAAGAGATTCAAATAGACGAAAGCAACAAAGTTGTCAATGTTTATGTAGAATACATTTATGAATTAGAAACGGGTTATAAGTTACATAGTAGCTATAAAAAAAAGTGGGAACATTTACCACTTTTTGAATATAAAACGTATATTCATTGCCAAGTGCCGATATTCAAAAAAAGTGATACAAACCACTTCAAAAAAGCAATTATTAATTTTGCATCAGGCTATTCAAGACATACTTTGGCTTATGAAGAATGGATTTTGGATAAGATAAAAATACACAATTGCTTTAGTAAAGTAGCCAAAGAATTGGGTATTTTCGCTAAAACAGTGTCAAGTATTTACCATAAACATGTGTCCAAAATAAATGAAACAGCTATACCAATAACAGCTAAAAGGATAGGAATTGACGAAACTTCTACTCGAAAAGGACACAACTATTTAACTACCTTTGTAGATATGGATAACAAGCAAATAATTGATATACAAGCAGGTAGAGGTTCAGAAGCTATAAAATTATTTATAGAAAAACATCCAAATCCTAACGAAATCACAGACATTTCAATGGATATGTCGCCCGCATTTTTATCTGGCGTACAAACGTATTTGCCGCAAGCTAAAATTACTTTTGACAAATGGCATGTTCTGAGAAATATGTATAAGCATTTAGATAAATTAGGCAAAAAAGCGGATGGTTTTAAAGTGGCTTTATCTTTGCAATTTGGCGAATTAAAAAGTATTTACTATGCTAAAAGTGAAGAATTGTTTTTACAAAAACTATATTTTATTGCAGATTTATCTGCTGAATATATGGGTAAAAACAAGTTCAAAAGTTATATTTTAAGAAACGCAAAAGGCATAGCAAACTATGCAAATTCCAAACTCAACAATGGACTTTTAGAAGGTCTGAATTCTAAAATTCAGTTGCTCAAAAGGTTAGCACGCGGTTTTAATTCCGTAGCTAGTTTTTCTAAAATGATTCGTTTTTCTTTTGCTGCGTAAGATCTTTTCAAGTAATTTGGCGCAGTGCCGATAATTTTAATGAACTTATTCAATCTAATTTGTTCGCTTTTGGCTTTTGGAGCGTATGAAACGGGAGATTTGGGCGAAACAGGGCTTGTTTTCTTGGGTTTCATCCCGCTAATTTACAGCCTTACTTTTTATACCATTCCGCTGCTTAGATGGGTTTTTTCTTGGGGCAAAAATGATTATTATCACCGCCTTAATGTGCGGAAACGGTTATTTAAAACCATTTTCCAATCACATAGCCCTAAAATTTCGCTAAAAAAGCTAACCGCTGCCGCCAACAATACAGGTAAATCAGATGGCAAAGAAGAAAATTTGTCCGAAAAATTGGTACAAGATGTTATGCAACAAGTTGTTTTTGACCTCAAAGGCGAGTCTTATTTGGACGACCAAACGGGTGAATTTATGTATGATTTTAGCGAATTAGATGTAGAAATTGCTGATATTGATAATCTCCGTGCGCAGAAAAAAGATGATAAAGGCTTGGGAAATATCATTATGGAAACTTAGTTTATTTTTTTTAATAAAAAAAGCACAACGGAATTTAATCCATTGTGCTTTTTTATTTTTTAGTTATGAATAAGTTTAGCGTTCTACTTTATCCAAAGGTGGAAACAACAATTGCATACCAGGTTTTATGGCGTAAGCGCTGGGTAAATTGTTAATTCGGACAATATCGTGATAATAGCGTTGGTCGGCATATATTTTTTCGCACAACTTAGGCAGATTATCACCATACTTAATTTCTATCAAGTGCGTAAGGTCGGGAGAATTGCCAGTAGGACGTTTTAGAGGAGCTACAAAAGGAAGTAAAGTCAAGTTGGCTACTGCACGTACAGGCTTTCCTGCCGCAGAAAACAAATGGTAAGTAATTTTTAATTCCTGTAGAACACAATAATAAATCCCTTTTGTACCTTTGGCTGTACTTTCCGAAGCGAAAACTGCTCCCCAAACTAACATAAGATAAGGGGCTGAGTGGCCTGATTTGTTATAACCGTATACAGTCTCTTTTAGTTTTTCTAAATAAAGAGATATATCAGGACTACCATAATTTATACCTGGTACGGCTGGTGTATGAACACCAGTAGCATCAATCATTACTTCCAACTCTAAATCTTGTTTCGTGTTTTCATATCCTTTGAAAGTTCTTATGGGGGCAGATTCTCCTTGCGCTGTCCCTCCATCTTTAGAATCCCATTTGATACCATACGTTTGGTCCATTTCTTTATCCACTACAAGTGGAAGCTCAATTTCACCAATTTTACCAGTAAAATCATTTTTTTCATATGCTACAATTTTAGCCAACGGCATACCACCACCACCCATTAAGCTGCTGACAGCACCCATAACAGAACCTAATATACTCATATTTTTGTTGTTTTAAATTTGGGGTTAGAAATTATTTTTTCGGGTCAAAAATAACCCTTATTTTTGTATTGGCCAAACATTTTAAAAAAAAAAGCACTTTTTTTTAACATTTTTTCACAAAAACACCATTTTTTTGTAAAAAACCGGACTTTTTTATCCAATTCAGGCTAAAAATAGATAAATTTCAAAACATTTATACAATTAATAATTGTAAAAATCCAGCCAACATACCCAAAATTGCCCCTATAATAATCAATTTCATTTCATCTTCTTGGAATACGGGGCGCAAAAAACCCACAAATTCAGGCGCAGGCAAACCACCCATTTTTTCCCTTAGCGTATGTTCGATATCCAACGCTTGTTTGGCGTAATCAAAAATAACATGTATATATTGAGGGGTGGCTTCTACAAACCGTTGGGTAGTTACCAATTTTATATTTTCGTAAGCTTGACTTCCTGTAGTAAATTTTATCAGCGAGCTAGAAAATCCAGCCGTATTATCCACACTTTGAGAGACGTGTTTTTCTATAATTTTAATCATTTTATCCACACTTTGCCCCTTAAAAATCTGCTCGGATATATTGGGCATAGTCATTATATTGTCGGCTATAATTTTAGCATAAGCTTTAGCCACCTCTTTTTGACGCTTTATAAACAAACCTTGCAACTTAAACCCAAATATATTGATAGGCGTTTGAGGTTGAAAAATCATCCGAAGTGCCAAGTCATTGGTCAAATAACCCACTATAAGCCCCCCGACAGGCAACTGCCACCAAGCTGGATAAATCAACCAAATCACCATTTGTATAAATCCAAACAAAAATCCAAAATAAGCTCCCGATTGCTCAATAAATTTAAACTCTTGCTCCCCCACCTTCAAAAATATACTGTTTAAAAGCGCTTTATCCTCTGTCAATTTTTTTATCGCCATAGCTTTTAAATCAAACACTTCAGCGATATTAACTTTTACAGATTGCATAATCTCCTCTATCACTTCTGGAATTTCAACCGCTGCCCGCTCATAAACCAACTCTTTGCGCTTTTCACTCAATAATTTCCATAATGGAACCTCTTGCGCTACCGTTTCAGATATAATCCGACGGGTCAAAGGCACCAAATGCGGCGCCATCTCTTTAGCAATTACCTTAGGGTTAATTCTCGCAAATTGCTCTTCTACGTCTATCAACTGACTCGTTATCATATCCACCGACTTGGCAGCCATAGAAGCCGCTTTGCTGGGGATAATACCCTGCCAACCCATAGGAGGCAGCAACCAACCCACGCCTTGAATACCTTTAATATCTATACCTTTAAATTCCAAAGGGTAAAAGGTCATTTTTAACGCCAATACGTTTGTACCCCAACCCACTATCGCTGAAATAATAGGTATGGACAACACCTCCCAATTTTCTATAGCATAATTAAAAATTTCTCCTATGGTCATATTTTGAACATTTATGGCTGATAAGATGTTTTAGTTTAGTCTAAGCCTCAATAAGCGCAAAGCTTCAGCAAGGGTTGAAATCCTTTCTTCCAACACTTTGATATTCAGCTCGTTGGTTATCGTTTGGCTATACAGCAACTGTGAATTTTCATAAAGAGGTAATAAATCTGGCTCTGCTGCCCTTAACGAGTTGAGCAACTTCTCCCTAGTACTGGTCAAATCGCCAATTTTATAGGCTGCTTTTGTGTCTTGATTTTGTTGAAAAATAACCAATTCGCGGCTAATCTGTTGGTTCAATTCCGCCAACTCTACCCATTTATTGCCCTCTTTTGATTTATTAACCACTTCCATTTTAAAATTGGATAAAGCCTGCTCACTATTAGCTGCATATTGTTTTTGTTGGGTTTTGGCAGAAGCCAACAGATAAGCCGCGTTGGTAGAATCTTCAGTCAAACGGCGCAATTCTTGCTCCAACCCCTTCCGCTCTGTATCAGCAGAAATACCCACTGTGTTAAATGTTGAAATTTTATACCGACTTTGGGGATAATTTATATCCAAAACCATCTCTTGTACAATCACCCTACCTGTGTCCTTGAGCAAGTATTGGCTGGATACCCACTCTGCAAAACGTAGATGCTGTGTATTTTTGCTAGGGTTAAAATTGACTGGGGTTAAATTCAACCAACTATAGCCAGCCCACAAACCAAAAGGCAAGGCTTGGGTAGGATATTCTAACCTTTGCCCTCCCAAAGTAAAACTATATTTGTCAGTAGCTGGCTGAGGCACCAAAGCTTGTATAAGGTCTTGGGTTTGGTATAAAGGTTTTTTTTGTTGATTATCTACATAAAATTTTTCGGCTAAAAATATCGGTTTTTTCTGCTGCGCAAATAATAAATTAGACAACTGCATTAAACAAAAAAACAAAGATAAAAATTTTTTACTATTCATAATATGGGAAATTTTTAACAAGGGGGTTAATCTTTTGATTAGCTATTTTCCAATATAATTTTTTCTATTTTTGATAACAACGCTTTGCCGTCGGCATCAATATCAACCAAAAAAGAACCCAATCCAGCCTTTTGCAAAGCTAACAGTTTGAAGTTATCAGCCAAAATTTCTTCTGGATGGATTATATAATTGGTATTTTTACCAATTTGGGAGAAAAAATTACCTAATTGTTGGGGTGCATAGCCTGTATGGTCAGCCGCTATAACCAAAGAATCGTTTTGAGGGCTAATTTCAAACAATCTAAAATCTAAATGCTGAAAAAACAAGCCATTTGATAACGCATAAGCTCCATATCGGGAAAAAATCATCGGCACAACCTCCAATTCTCTACCTGTGTTATCTTTAACCTTTATAGCATAACGCATATCAACCGCATCAGGGTTATAAAAAACCCGTTTTTTCAACATCGCATTCAATCCCAAATTGACTATAGGGCGAAAACCTATGGCAGCAAATAGTTTTTCTTTGACCTGTGGATTATAACGGCTGTACAAATGAAAAATTTCGTGTATCAAAGTGGGATAAATATCTTCTGCTTCACCAGCCAACAAGACAGCAGCGGGGATAAAAATCGTATTTTGTCGGGTAAAAAAAGTTTGGCTACCATAAGCATTCCCAGCTATTTTAGCCACTTGTATCGTATCGGGCAAAGATAGTTGGGGGCTAATTTTATACACATACGCTAGCGCCTTTTGTAGCTGTCGATTGGCGCAAGCAGCTTCGGCTGGGCTAAATTCTTGAGCTTCTTGGCGCAAAAAATTGGTATAACTTAGCACAGGATTGGGTTTTAACGCTTGGGTGTCTGTTTTCATCTGAATAGACATTTCCAATAAGCCAATATGGGCAAAAAAATGGTCTATCGTGTCCGTACAAAGCGCATATTCGGCGGCTGGTTTGTCCAATATATGTATAATTGTCCGTTTTTGCTCCACTCCACAAGCTGCTAAAAAGAAACCCAACCCCAAAAAAATAAATTTCGCCAATTTTCCCATCTTTTTTATAAAATTTCGCTGCAAAAATAACCTTTATTTCTATATATCTAGGCATATCCGCTTTTTTATCCGCTCAATAATCTTTTTTTGGGCAAAAAATCATAATTTTATTTAAAATGGTTGATAATTCCTTTTTGAAATCGGATGAATTATTGGTATTATTTGATGGGGTTTGCAACCTCTGCCACCGTTCCGTACAGTTCATACTCGCTAGGGACAAAACTGCTAGGTTTAAATTTGCATCTCTACAATCCCAATTTGCTCAACAACAGCTAGATTTATACCAAATCAATCCCAAAACAACCGATTCCATAGTCTTAATTTACCAACAAAAAGCCTATATCTATTCGTCTGCCGCCCTGCGCATAGGTTGGCACTTGGGAGGCTTGTACAAAATGGCTGCTTTAGCTTGGCTAATTCCCTATTTTATCCGCGATTGGGGCTATAAATTAATCGCTGCCAACCGCTATAAATATTGGGGCAAACAAAATAGCTGCTGGCTACCCAAACCAGAATGGGCTGGTCGCTTTTTGGGCTAAAAAAAAACCCTGTCCGATTCTCATCTGACAGGGGAAAATTACTATGAAAAGACTCTACTTGTATCCGTGTTTGTGGGTTGACTAGTGCGCATCGCTCAAATGGGTGATGTTGTAACGCTCTTCTATCAACGTTTTTAGCTCTCTACGAGCGAAGAAAATGCGGCTTTTGACCGTACCCAAAGGCAAGTCCAATTGTTCGGCTATTTCTTGGTATTTATAACCATAATAATGCATAACAAAAGGTACGCGGATGGCATCTTCCAATGTTTCTACCACTTGCAACAATTCTTCCATAATCATGGCCGATTCTGCCGCATTGCCTACAGTTTTGCTACCTGCGTTGAGGTAATATAAATTGTCTGTAGCGTCAAAAATAGTGTTGTTTTTTAGCTTTTTGCGATAGGCATTGATGAATATATTCCGCATAATGGTAAATAACCAAGCCTTTAAATTTGTGCCTTCGCGGAATTTTTCTTGATTAACGATGGCTCTAAAAGCTGTCTCTTGGTACAAATCTTTGGCATCGTCGTTGTTTTTGGTGAGTTTGTAAGCGAAACTCAACAGCAGACCTTTCATATCATCTAATTGGCCTGTGAAGTTGTCCATGGTAAGCATAATTCTTAATTGTTTTTGGACGTTAAGTAAAACATTGCACACTCAAAAATGTTGGAGCCGTGAGCGTAATTTTTGATAAAAAATATTATTTTTTATTTTTTGTGTTTTTTATTATTTGTGCAAGTTTGTTGTTTCGGCTATTCACTTTTGTTGATGCAAAGGTAAGACGAGATTAAACAACAACCAAACTTTTCCTAAACTTTTTTTCTTATAGGCTTATAAGTTTTACTTATAATGTAGGTATAAAAAGGCTGTAATGCTTATTGGTAGTGGGTTTAACCGTTTTATTAAGAATTAATCTTAATAACAAAGTTTCATTTTTTTGTGAAACTTGTTTAATTTTTAACCTTTTTTTAAGATTTTTTTGGTATGTAATTATAGTTTTTTTTTATAAAATGGATAACAAAGATGAAATTTTTATGCGCCGTGCTGTGCAAATTGCTTATTTGGCTGCTGGTCGCAATCAGCCCAACCCCTATGTAGGGGCGGTTTTGGTATGTAAAAATAGTATTATTGGCGAAGGATTTCACCATCTATACGGTCAAGCTCACGCAGAAGTGAACGCTATAGCCAATGTAAAAGCTAAAAATAGGCATCTAATCGCTGAAAGTTGTTTGTATGTAACCTTAGAACCTTGTTTTCACTTTGGCAAAACCCCCCCTTGTGTGGATTTGGTACTCAAGCATCAAATCAAACGGGTTGTCATCGGCTGCGAGGATATATTCCCGCAAGTTGCGGGTCAAAGCATAGCCAAACTAAGAGCTGCTGGGGTAGAGGTGCGCTTAGGGGTGTTGGAGGCTGAAATCAAGTGGCTAACCCGACATTTTTTTTCCAACGTGCGCTTACAACGCCCCTATATTATCTTAAAATGGGCAATGAGTAAAGATGGTTTTTTTTCCAAAAAAGGGGAAAAAATACAAATTTCCAACCCCCTTAGCCAAAGACTTTTGCATCGTTGGCGGGGGCAAGAACAGGCGATTTTGGTGGGCAAAAATACCGCCGAAATTGATAATCCCCGTTTGGATGGTCGATTTTATGCGGATAAAAACCCTTTGCGGTTATTGATTGATGAAAATCTAAGTTTATTGGGCAAAAATCTGCATCTATTTGATAATCAATTAGCAACTTGGGTAATTTGTAAGCCAGAAAAGGCAAAATCGTGGGAAAATTTAGACAACTTACGCTATGTAGGGGTTGAATTTGGGGCAAATTTTATCCCTAATTTATTGGCTTATTTATACCAAAATAACATCAAATCGCTAATTGTAGAAGGCGGGGCGAATGTATTAACCCAATTTTTATCCCTCAATTTATGGGATGAGGCGAGAGTTTTTGTCGGTTGCGATTGCTTGCGGGAGGGGATTGCCGCACCAAGTATAGCCCCGCATTTATTGGTGGAAAGTTTCAACTTAGACCACAACCAAGTACAATTATTTGTAAATCAATAACTTATTAAAGTTTATTGTATTTTGGGGGGGTAAATATCCGCTTTGCTTTTAGGGCGTTTTTTACCCTCCCACTTAAAATTTTTCAGCCTTAAATCATCGTGATTAGTTTTGCCCATAGAGAGCATAGCCGCTTTGGGCTCGTCAACAAATTTTATCCGCTTAATTTGCCTATCCCAAAAATAGATAAACATATTCCCACATTCTACCCGATTGACCCCTATATATTTGCGCTGTTCGTCTTGTACATAATAAATCGCCTCACCACTAGCCAAAACATCCACTGATTGAATTTTGGAACTGTCAAAATTAGCGTTTATATTCCTACCTTTGATTTGGTTATAATAATAATTATCCTCTTGAGAAACCACTAAAGAATTTTCGCGCAGAAAAATATGCTCCAATTGCTTGTTTTTGAGCTGGAAATAAATCGTATCGGCGGTAAATTGTACGGTATCAGCCCACATTATTGGCGCGCCAAACAGGCTAAATATGCTATCTTTGCCGTTATAAAACATAGAATCCCCCAGCGCTTGCAGATTTGATTTAAACATTTTCACATTATAAAAGCCCTTAAAATGGCGAATTTCGTCCGTTTTAGGTTGGTTTTGGCTGCTATCTTTGCTATTGATTAGGCTATCTTGTGGTTGATAAAGCGTATCGACGAAAGAATAAAAAGTATCTGCTCTTATCCAAAGGCTATCGTTATCAACTATATTCGTCAATATAGGCCAATCAAAAGCGACCAGCAGTTTGCTGCTATCGTTGTAATCCAAAGCGCCAGCTTCCAAAATGGTATTGCTGCTGCTATCCACAAAACGGACTTCTCCCCTCGCGAAGCCCGTTTTTTTCTCTTTATTATAAACCAACTGCTGCGCCAACAGCTGCTTATTTTTGTCATTGACCAAAACCCCTTCTGTAAAAATCATATTTCCTGTAGCTTTATCATAATTAGAATTGCCAGCTTGGATTTGTTGGGTTTGGCTAGCATCCAAAGATTTGAAAATAGGCTTGCCCCTAAAAGCGTAAGATTCGGTAACTTGGTCAAAATAAATGCTATCAGCAGTTACCTCCTGGGTGCCATCGTTGAAGTTGGCATTGCCCAGCAAATAATACTTTTTATTCTTTCCGTCATAAACAATGCTATCACCTGTAGCCTTTTCTGTTTTTCCGTCCGCCCTATTGAGATAATAAGCATTTTTGGCAAAAACTGCCTCTTTTTTCTTCGCGTCATAATAACCCCCCTCTGCATAAATTATTTTTTCTTGGTCATAAATCATCGTTTTTCCCAAAAAAGTGGCTTTTTCAGTATCTGTGTTAAAACTTAAAGAATCAGAAACCAGCTTAAAATCACCCGTTGTACCCCTCACCGAATCATAAAAAAAAGCGGTGTTTGTGTTGGCGTTATAACTTCCCCTTTTAGCTATCAATTCGTTGCTATCACTCAACACCAAAATATCGTCGGGAAAATATGCCATACGCGTGGTGAGATGATAATCCAGCAATTCGGTAAAAATAGTGGCTGTAGTATCTTGCAAAACCACCTCTTTTTTCAACCTTACTATCCGATTGACCCCATTATAAAATAATGAATCAGAAAATACGTGTATGCTGTCATTTTGGTCTATTTCTACGTTGCCATAAGCCTTAATGCTTTTGTCTGAGTACAAAAATGCGGTATCAGACCAAAAATAAGCTTTTTGTTGTTTGAGGCGCACATCGCCAAATAGTTCTTTGATTACCCCTGTTGGGCTGTTAAAATTATGGATGCGGTTGATGTTCAAAATTTGCACCATCAAACTATCATTAGCTTGGCTAGTATCTACTTGTGCGGATAAAAAAGAGCTAACAGCGAGCAAAAAACAGGTTATAAATTTCCTAATAATCATTATTATTTTAATAAAAAGGTTATAAATATACGGATAAGAACGTGTGACATAATTTTTTAGTTGGTCAAAATAAATAAAAAAAGCCAAAAACACTGGGTTTTTGACTTTTTGGTAAATATATTTTAGCGTTTGAACACCAATTTTCTATTCGGGTTAGAAAGATATAAGTGGCAGTCAGAAAGCAACTTGCGCATAATCTTTGGCTGCCAACGCCACTCTCCAATCTCCCCCTTCTACTTTGGCAGTCGCCCAAGTTTCGTACATAAAACAGTTGGAAACAAAAGCAAAAAAAGCATCGTCTTTGAACAATTTAACCCTTTCTAAATGTTTTTCAAACTGCTCTTTGTGCTCGAAAGAGCCAACTGTAGCCATTTTTTTGGCAAAAGCTAATAATGTTTCTAAGAACGGTTTTTCTGTATTCAATCTAGACAAGCGTTTTTGGAAAGCTATAGCATAACCCTCTAAATATGCAAAATCGTTAATCTCGGCGCGATAAGCTATCTGCAAAACAGCGGTTAAGTCAGCCCATTCGCTGCCAAAATCAAAAGCTTTTTCCAACAAATCCAAAGCAGCACCAGCTTCAGCTTTTTTGCCCACCAACAAATAAACCTCAATAATACGCGCTACTGCATAATGGAATTGTTCGTTTACGAACAAATCTGGGCGTTGCGCCAATGGCAAAATTTTGTGCTCATAAAAATAGATAGCATCTTCCCAACGCTGTTCTTGCTTGTAAGCCACCAAACGCTGCTGATAAGCAAATATAAGGAAGTTTTCTAAAGATGGGTCACTGTAAGCCAGTTTTTCCATTTTTTCTATCAAAATCCATAACTCCTTAGTTTTTTTGGCGTGCTGACAAGCTATAATACAATTATGTACAGCGCTGATATAAGGAACCAACTTATTGTCCTGTAGTTTAGGATTTTTCTCGAAAGATTCCATAATCAGATTATTATAAAAATAATAACCCTCCATATCACCTAAAGAACGTCGCCAAATCCCCATAGCGAAATTGTACATACGCTCGGCTGTGGGTGAAAGAGGTTTGAGCTCGGGGCGGCTAAACAACTGATTTTCAAGCAGTTGTCCTATACGTTTTTGGCGTTGGCTTATGGTTTCTGTTTGGTCTTTGAGATGAAAGCTAGTTCTTAAATCTGTGCAAACTTGGGCTAAAAAAGTATAGTTTTCTATAATTTTTATACAAGCATGCATTTCTTTTACCACGTGAGCGCGGTCTTGACTATCCTCAAAGGGTTTGAAGTGTGCTTCATAACGGTTTTGAATAGCCAAAAGAGACAATTTAAGCTCGTACTCTTCGCAAGCATCAGCTGCTTTTTTGACGCGGGTGAGTATGGTCCAAGCCATATCATACAGCTGCTTAGAGATTAAAATTTCTATAAAATCAATCCCCTCGCGAATCCGTTGAGCCTCGCTCAATTGTTCGCGCCCACAGCGCAAACTGCTCAATATCATCTGCTGCAGTCTGTTCTTATGGACTTTAATATGTTTGCGAAAAGACTCATCTTTTACCGCATAACGGATTTCCTCTTCGCTGTAAGTTTCCCGCTCATTCATAAGCTCAAAAAAGTGCATAGTCAGCGTTTGCCCTTCTTGGCTACGAAAATGTCTTTTTTCACCCATACTCATAGACTTGATTAGTCTAAATAAGTCATCTGTTGGAGTTTTCATCTGTGTGTAAAGCTAATGTTTATTAAAATGTTTAGTATTGTTGATATATGACTTACAAAACGGATAAAAGTTACAAAAAATAAGTTAAAAAAATAAATAGCAGCGATTATTTTTTGGCGCAAATAATTTCTGCTTCTACCCTTCTATTCATAGGCCCCCCTTCTTTATAAAGCGGTAGTGGATATTGTCCCCCATAATAATTGATAATTATCCTTTTTTTATCTATGCCTTTATCCATCAAAACGCGCTGCACAGCCATTACCCTTTTTTGTGAAAGCAAAAGATTGGTATAAGTATCGCCAAAAATATCCGTATGTCCGTGTAAAGCGACTTTCGCGTCTGGATAACGGTCTAGATATTCAGCTACCATACCAATAGATTTTACCGCTTGCACCCGGCGGCTAAATTCAGAAGATTCTTCTTCAAAATAAACGTTTTGAAGAATAAACCGCTCACTACAGCTCAAATCAGACACTTTGGTCAACATTCTCGGCATATAATCAATAGGTTCTGCATCAGTAAGATTAAACATTTGTTTAGAGTTGGCTTCGTGTTTTTGCTGCTGTTGGGTAAAAATACTATCTTGTGCTACAGTGGTAATTTCTATAATGGAAGGATAACGTACATTTTTGCTAAGTTTATAAAACTGTTCTATGTTGGCCTGCATTTGAGACTTGTCTGCCAACTGTCCGCCTGCTTGAGTTTTGAGTTGCAAATCAAAACATACAAAGCGCGCTGCCCCATTTTTATCCATTTCGCCCCCCACCAGATTGATAGTTTTGACATAACTGGGCATATTTTTGAAATGAATTTCACAACTCACTATATCCCCTTTTTGGGGTCTAACCTCTACAGAATTGTTGTTGGTCACTTCAGTAAATTTGCGGACATCATTTATCCGCACATTATAAACCAAAGCCAAACGGGATAAATTTTCGTTGCTATTAGCTGCCCTTTGATTGGTATTGATAGACCACGCGTTAATATGTTGGCAGCCAAAAAAATGTAAAACTTCTTTATCCGTAGGAGCTACCCAACGAAAATATAAGATAGTGTTTTGGTTGCCATACTCTACTTTAGATAAAATAAAGTCATTGGCTAATTTGCGATAACGGGGCAAATAATCTGTATATTTTATCTCGTGTTGGTCATTCTCTCCATTGGTAGACCAGCAAAAAGGACAAACTTGTAAAAGCAAAACCGTAAAAAGTAAAATTTGTTTCATACAAACGCAATAATTTGATAATCAATAGGGAAAAAAAAGAGTTGGTTAAAATGCAGCCGCAAAGATAATCCTTATTTTTGTTATATTTTAACAAAGTTTATTTTTTTTTTATAAAAATGAAAAAAAACCCCACTTTTTAAACAAGTGAGGTTTTTTTTAATGAATTAGCGCATTTTTAACGAATTAGCGTAACTTCTCCCCGCATTTCTATAGGTTCTGGATTTTGTGGGAACTGATACATCAACAGATAGATATAAACATCTCTTGGTTGTGCTTCATTTTTATAAACCCCATCCCAACCCCCGTCAGAGAGTGTAGAATTGTCATACAAAACTTGTCCCCAGCGATTGAACACTTTGAACGATTTGATAAATTGTGGCTCTAAATTGACAGGTCTAAATCTATCATTGTTGCCGTCTCCATTAGGGGTAAAAGCATTAGGAAGTCCTAAAAAATCCTCTTGAGTCACGGTAAGTCTTAGCGTATCCCTAACCGTACAAGTTTGTATGCCTGTAGTAGCCGATGCTGTAACGACAAACTGATATTGAGCCGCCAAATTAGGCGTTGCGCTTGTGACCGCTTGATTTGGATTTTGTATAAATGCGTTAGCGGGATTAAGCAATTCCGTCCAATTATAACTTACCCCAGCCACATTGCTGCCTGCGTTTAGCGCTACAGTTGAACCCCAAGTTATGGTAGTATCCACTGTCGCTATCTGCCCGATAAAAGGATTGATGGTGGGAACTAATGGGGCAATAATACCCGCATTTGCTGTAGCTGTACAACCGTTGGCATTGGTAGCAGTTACCACATAATTACCAGCCGCCAAATTATTTAAAATCGCATTTGTGCTTCCATTTGACCATACATAATTTACATTTGCAGCACCACCACCTGTGGCAGTAACCTCTAATTCCCCTACAGGCGATAAATCACAAGGCAAAGTGCCTATAATAGCCTCCACAGCCACCACCAAAGCAGCAGGCGCAAGTATATTGATGTTATTCAAGCTAATCGTACAACCGTTGGCATCTGTAACAGTCACAGCATAGAGCCCAGCAGCCAAGTTGGCTAAATTTTGACCAGTGGCCGCATTTGACCAAACAAAACGATACGGCGCAGCGCCCCCTCCAATGTTAACATTTATAAACCCATCATTTGAATCGCTACAATTGGCATCCGCAGTGCTAGCCACAGTCAAACTCAACGCTGAAGGTTGGCTGATTGTTACAACGTTATTGCTAGATACGCAATTATTGGCATCTGTCACCGTTAAGCGATAAACCCCAGCAGCCAAATTAGATAGGTTTTGACCAGTAGCTCCATTTGACCAACTAAAACGATAAGGTGCAGTAGCTCCAGTCACGGTACTGTTGATAGAACCCGTGTTATTTGAATTACAGTTCAAGTTGGTCGCAGCTAAGGCTACCGAAATAGCTGAAGGTTGGCTAATGGTAATGTTGTTGGTAATAACACAACCGTTTGCATCCGTCGCTGTTGCGATATAATTGCCTGCAGTCAAACCTGTAATAGACGCGGTAGAAAGCCCATTTGACCATACATAGGTAAAACCACCCACGCCGCCTGTTACGCTAACCGTTGCCGCCCCTGTGCTATTCCCGTTACAAAGTATATTGATGCTGCTGCTACTCACGGAAAGTGCTGATGGTTGGCTCACGCTTAAATTAACCAAATTGAATATACAAGCTGTAGCATCTGTTACGGTTAAATTGTATAAACCTGCTGACAAGCCAGTAGCATTTTGGTTGGTGGTTCCATTAGACCAACTGAATGAATAAGGGCTAACCCCACCAGCTACACTAACATTTATCCCCCCATTCGCTGCCCCATTGCAATTGACGTTAGCAATAGAAGTGGTGGTAACAGACAATGAACTATTATTATTGATAGCAAAAGTATTTGTTGCGATACAACCTCTTGCATCGGTAGCTGTCACCGCATAATTCCCACTAGCCAATCCAGTAAGATTTTGGCTGCTGACACCATTTGACCAAACAAAGGTAAAGATTGGGTTTCCTCCCGCTACTGCTATATTAATAGCCCCGTTGCTCGCCCCGCAAGATGCTTGGGTGATAGAAGTGCTAGTTATGGTAATTGCTACAGGTTCACTAATCAAGATATTGGCTCTTGTAGCCGTACAATTATTAATATCGCTAACAGTTACCGAATAAATCCCTGAATTTAAACCTGTAATGTCTTGAGTAGTGCGTCCATTCGACCAGTTATAAACCAAAGGCGCAGTGCCTCCTGTAGCACCAATAAAAATTGCCCCATTTGTACCCGCGCTACAAGTCACATTTCGCACAGAATCTTGAGTAATTACTATAGGAGGAGATTGAGTAATAGATATATTAGCCAACACTCCCACACAAGCTGCTGCATCTCTAACAGTTACACTATAAGTACCTGCTGCCAACCCAGTTATATTTTGGCTAGTGGCAGCATTTGACCAACTGAAAGTATAAGGCGAATTGCCTCCAGAAGGATTTATATTGATTGCTCCATTATTTACCCCACTACATGAGGCATTGGTGATAGAAACAACTGTGGCGGTTACAGGCGCAGGTTGGCTAACGCTTATGCTGGCCGTGACTGAACAACTATTGGCATCGCGAACGGTTAAGGTATAATTACCTGCCGCCAATAAATTGATATTTTGGCTGGTTCTACCATTTGACCAACTAAAAGTATAAGGCATAGTCCCGCCACTTGGGTTGGAATTTATAGAACCTGAAGTAGCCCCATTACAAATCACATTATTGACAAATGGGGTAACGGTTAGTGCGGCTGGTTGGGTAATAATCACGGTAGAAGAGGTTACAGAACAACCATTAGCATCCCGAACAGATAAATTGTAATTGCCTGCTCCCAATCCTGTTAGATTTTGTGTATTTGCCCCATTAGACCAAGTGAAAGTATAAGGAAGGCTACCACCTGCTATATTAGTATTTATAGCCCCATTATTTAACCCATTACACGATATATTGGTTATACTAGCTATACTTAAAGTTAATCCGTTACTTTGACTAATCAATATGTTAGGGCTAACTACTGTACAACCGTTAGCAGCCGTCACCGTAACTCTATAATTGCCAGCGCTTATATTGGATAAGTCTTCAGTGGTTCTACCATTTGACCAACTAAAAGTATATGGAGCAAGCCCAGCAGATACGGTTAAATTTATAGCACCCGTAGTATCTCCATTACATAATACATTCGTAACTGTATTAGAAAGCGTGGGCGCTACAGGCGAGGTGATTGAAGCAGAAGCTGTACCTGTACAGCCGTTGGCAGCCGTTACTGTAACCGTATAAGCTCCAGCTGATAAACCTGTATTATTTTGGGTGGTGCGGCCATTTGACCACTGATAAGTAAACGGTCCAGTCCCACCGCTAGGGGTAGTATTAACAACCCCGCTAGTGGGTGCTGCACAGGTAGCGTTTACGACCGTTGTGGATACATTCAATGCGCCCACTGTCACAGGAATTGCGCCTGTATATCTGCATACGCCATCTGTAACTGTGATATTATAGGTTGTAGAAGCAGCTGGAGTAGCAGCAGGGTTAAAGATAGTAGCGTTATTGAGCCCCGCAGTAGGCGACCACGTATAAGTAGGCGGTGTTACCACTACAGGTCCTGGATTAGGTGTAAATCTAAACGATTGATTAGATGCGCTAAAAGCTTGTCTATTTCTACCCGCTATAGCTAAAGCTGAACTACCAGCAGCATTTTCTATCCCTTGAGTGACATTCAATTCATTATCTACATTGGTGATATGCAATTCTATCACATTGGTGGTTTCATACAACACAGCCTGCACGGTGATATTACCACCAGGGAAAAGCAAATAATAATAATCTACATTATTAAAATTAACCACTAATCGACGGTTTGGTGCCGTGCCCGTAGTAAAATAACGAACATTACCACTTCCACTGCTTGGGTCTAAATCTGACCACGCCAACGCGATTAAATTGTTGGGGGTAGCAGCGGCTGGGATGTTTTGTGAATATTGATTGGCAGGTTGCGCTGGGCTAAAAGTAATAAAACCATTAGAACCGATATAAAAATTGGTATAATTATTACAAAAGAATCTAAATGTAAATCCTATCGGCAAAGCTGAAGACATAGCATCGTCGCCTAAACTTACGTTTGTACCCGTACCAGCTACAGGCGAAAAAGGAATAGAAGCCAAAGTATAACTAGGCAAACAAGCATTGGTAAAAGCCAACGTGTCGGTGATATTGGCGGTCAAAACTATAGCACTTCCCGCACAAACAGAAGCAGGGTTCGGTGCAAGATTGAGGCGAGCATTAGGATAATTGAGCCGAACTGTATCCCGTATAGTACAAGAACCATAATTATATTGCACCTGAAATAAACTTGGTGTGGTGGCACTTGTATTTCCTATAGGCACGACCACAGTAGGTGTGGCTGTATTTGCCCCCGTTAAAGTTGTGGGTGGTCCTCCGATTTGTGTCCAGCTAAAACTAGGGGAACCAAATACAGTAGCAGGTACCCCAGAACTTGCCCCTAATTGTAGCGTTTGCCCCGAACAAGCCAAAGTATCCAAAGCATTGACGCCTGGAATTATGATAGAAACAGGGGCTACTTCAGGACAAATAACCCTGGTACTCCTATTGGTGCTGGTGATACCCAAGCTAAAATTGACAATACCAGAGAAATTGCTACCAGGATAAATAGCAACTGTCATTTCCATCGTATCAAAACGACCCGCCACAGGATAAAAAGGTCCAAAAATACCAAATTGGCTTGGATTAAAACTATTATTGATATTGGTTAATGTAGCATTAAATCCTAACGAATCTATAAGGGTTTGTGCGCGCATACCTATAGAAAAATACATAGTATCCCCCGCACAAAGCCCATATTGGGCTGCACTGTCTTGAGTAGCGATTAGTGTGCCGTCATTACCCGCCAACGGGGTCAAAAAATGGCGACTTCTTATCCCACAAGGGCAAGCCAAATCCCCAGTTCCTGTATTGGGTTGCGTGAATATATTGGTATTGGCACCCGAATAATTGGTTATCATCATCACATACACTTGCCCCGCAACCGCATTGGCTATATCCACCTGCTCAAACGCTTGCGCATCAAAACTACAGTCTATAACCGAACCACCAGCACCGCCCTGCCCTAAGTTGCCACATTGCCCCAAAGCAGCCGCTACGTTGGGAAATGGACCCCAAAGGATAAAATCCACATCCACAACATTGCTATTTTGTAAGGCCATACTGATGGAGCCTGACTGGGCTATCGTAAAATAAAACCAAGCAGGGTCAGGGGTAGAAAGTAAACAATCATAGTTATTGCCCACAGGAGCGCTGTTGGTCGAAGTGTTGGCTGGGTACGATGTTACGTTGTCACAGATAGCCGTAGCTGTAGCACAAGTAGGACTTTGAGCACGCAACACGGTTGTAGCCAATAACAGCAAAGACAGCCAAAAAAGGCGTTTATAAAAATAATTCATATCAAAATATTTTATTTGTTGGGATTAGATTTCAATTTGGCTAAAGCAGCCTCTTTTTCCGCTTTTTGGGCTTGCATTTGGACAAGTGCCTTTTGCGTTTTATCCAATTGAGCTCTATCCGTTTGCTGATTGCTAATTTGGTTTTGATAGGTAGTTTGGATGTGTGAAATGCGCTGCTCACACCAAACAATCTCTTTTTGCAACTGTTCCTCTTTGCTGATTAGGTTAGCGTTTTGGTTGCAAATGGCTACGTGAGGCAAGGACTGCTTTTTTTCAGCGGCTTGTTCAGCTGCTCTTTGCTTGTCTAAATCAATTTTATGCTGCGGCTGAATTTGTTGCTCATAACTTAGCGCTTGCGCATTTGCTTGTTGGTTATACCAAAACAACCCAAAAGCTAATAGAGTGTATAATTTCATATAAAATTTAATTATTTTGTGATAAAATAAGGTTAAAAATGAGCGCAAAAATACAAATTTTTTTATTCTGTTTTATTTTTTATTCAAAAATATATATCATTATAAAACGTTTTTTTTGTGAATTCGCTGCTTAGGCTTATTTTTGATTGTTTTTTTTGTTAATTTTTCGTTAAAAATTTATATGTTGTCAAAAAAGCCTATATTTGCGCTCGTATTCCAAGCCAATAAAAAATTATTTATAATAACAACCCCAACCTTTTCGTTTTGCATATCTGTTTTATTGACGCATAATTTATCAACTTTCTAAAATTTAAAAACTATGTTAAAATTCCTATTCGGCAGCCTTGCCATATTATTATTGATGAACAGCTGCGACAAAGCTGACAAATTCACCCAATTTAATCTAGATTACAATACCCAAGTTAGCATTCCAGCTACAGGTTTGGGCGGTTTGGCTACCGTTATATTGGATAGTTTGATGTCCAATCCGACCACCACCAACGCCCAACAAAGCTTTTCTGGCAATGGCACAGCAGCCAATTTGATAGAGAAAGTGAGTTTGAGCCAAATGACACTAACTGTAACCGCTCCTGCTGGCGCTAACCTCAATTTCCTAAAAGACTTGAGTATTTATATAAAAGGCACAAACTTAGCCGAGATAAAAATAGCCGAAGCGCTTAATGTGGCCGATGGGCTTAGCACGCTTGATGTGCCTGTGTTAGAAAACAATCTTAAAGCCTATATACAAGGCGAACAGTTTTCACTCCGCACGGCTGTTACCATCGATGGCGCTACCAGCCAACAAACAGACTTGAACATATACACCAAATTTTTTGTAGACGCCAAATTATTGGGGGTTTAATCACCACTTTGGAGCATTTGATACCACAACTAAACTATAGTACAAACTAATCCACGCTTCTTTTTTATTTTTTAATAAACACTTTATTCTAAACAATGCATTTACCCATTCCCAAAAAACTCCTATCGGCATTTTTATGTTTTAGCCTTGGATTTTATGGACAAGCGCAAGACTCCGCACCCGACAACTGGTTTAATTTAGACTTATCTCAAAATAAAATAAATGGGGTAAGTAGCGAAAAAGCATATTCAGAACTGCTCAAAAATCGCCAACCTAAGAAAAAAATCATCGTAGCCATTATTGATTCTGGGGTGGAGGCCGACCACGAAGATTTAAAAGATGTGATGTGGGTCAATAAAAACGAAATAGCCAACAATGGTATCGATGATGACAAAAATGGTTATATTGATGACATCCACGGCTGGAATTTTATAGGTGGCAAAACTGGCAATGTTAGCGAAGATACTTATGAACTTACCCGTGTATACAGCACGTTGAAAGCCAAACCCAAACGGAATAAAAAAGAAGAAAAAGAGTTTCAAAAACTCAAAAAATCTTACGAAGAAAAAACTGAAGACCTCAAAAATCAATACCTCAATTTTGCCGTCATCAGCGCAGCTATAGAAACAGCGCAAAAAGTACTGAACAAAAATGAAATCGCGCTGGAAGATTTGGAAAAATTTGATTCCAAAGATGAAGACCAAGCCACCGCCAAAGAAATTTTAGGCTTTTTGCTCAAAGAAACAGAAAGTATCGACTGCCAAAAATTGGGCGCAGGGCTCAAAGAATGGGGCGAATATCTCAACAAGGGGCTAAAATATGGTTACAATACAGAATTTAACCCGCGTACAATCATCGGCGATGATGCAACTAACCCCAAACAACAATTTTATGGCAATAACGATGTAGAAGGACCCGGCGCTGAACACGGCACTCACGTGGCTGGTATTGTTGCTGCTTCTCGCGATAACGGCAAAGGGATGAAAGGTGTAGCCAATTATGTGGAAATTATGGCTGTACGTGCTGTGCCTGATGGCGACGAACGCGACAAAGATATAGCCAATGCTATCCGTTATGCTGTAGACAATGGGGCAAAAGTTATCAATATGAGCTTTGGTAAAGGACTTTCTCCCAACAAAAACGTGGTAGATGAAGCGGTAAAATATGCCCAAAAGAAAGGGGTTTTGCTTGTACACGCGGCAGGCAATAGCTCTCTAAATATCGATAACGAAGCCAATTATCCCACTAGCAGTTTCAAAACTTATAATGCTAAGAAAAAAGCTAATAATTGGATAGAAGTTGGCGCTTTATCTTGGCAAGGTGAAGAACAATCCCCAGCAGAATTTTCCAATTTTGGTAAAAAAAATGTGGATGTTTTTGCCCCTGGTGTGGATATTTATTCTACTGTGCCTGACAATGGCTACAAACCCAATAGCGGTACTTCTATGGCTGCTCCTGTCGTATCTGGTGTAGCCGCCTTGGTGTGGTCTTATTATCCAGAACTAACCGTACAACAGTTGCGCGCAGTTTTACTCAATTCAGCGGTCAAAATAGATGCAGCCGTCAATATCCCAGGCAGCAAAGAACAGACAAATTTTCAAGACCTAAGTGTTACCGGCGCGGTTATCAACGTGGTAAAAGCGTTGGAACTCGCAGAAAAAACCGTAACTAACAAAAAATAAACCCCTAAAAGGCAAAGTTGTAATTTCAATTTTGCCTTTTTTTATTTCAAAAAAAGAATTTTGACAAAATTAGCTTATCTTTGCGCCCACATAGACGCACAAATTTTGTACGTTTTTTACAACTATACATTTTTTAGACTTTTTTAAAATAAATATGAAATTAGCGGTTATTGGCACAGGATATGTAGGTCTGGTTTCTGGCACTTGCTTCGCTGAAACAGGCAATCAGGTGGTTTGCGTGGATATAGACGCAACCAAAGTGCAAAAAATGCAACAAGGCATAGTCCCCATCTATGAACCTGGATTAGAAACTTTATTTGAACGGAATAAATCCCAAGGGCGTTTGCATTTTACCACCAATTTGGCTGAAGCGATTAAAGACGCTCAAATTATTTTTTTAGCCCTACCCACCCCCCCAGGTGAAGATGGTTCTGCTGACCTTTCTTATGTGATGGGCGTAGCTCACCAGCTATCAGAAATGATTACCGATTACAAGGTTATCGTGGACAAAAGCACCGTTCCCGTTGGTACAGCCGAAAAAGTGGCTGCTATCTTATCTCAAAAATTAGATAATTCGCTCTTTGAGGTCGTTTCCAACCCCGAATTTTTACGCGAAGGGGTAGCCGTTGATGACTTTTTGAAACCTGACCGCGTCGTTATCGGCGCCAATACGGAAAAAGCGCGCAATTTGATGAAAAAATTATATGAACCTTTCGTTAGACAAGGCAATCCTATAGTTTTTATGGATACGCGTTCAGCAGAAATGACCAAATACGCAGCCAATTCTTATTTAGCCACTCGCATATCTTTTATGAACGAAATAGCCAACTTATGCGAGCGTGTAGGTGCTGATGTGGATATGGTTAGACGCGGCATAGGCACAGATTTTCGCATCGGCCGCCACTTTTTATACGCGGGTTTGGGTTATGGTGGTAGCTGTTTTCCAAAGGATGTGCAGGCACTTTCTAGAACGGCTCAAGATTATGAGTATGATTTCAAAATACTCAACTCGGTTATGTCCGTCAATGCACTCCAGCGGCAACTATTTTTGGATAAAATTATCCGCTTTTATCCAGATGGGCTAACAGGCAAAACTTTTGCTTTGTGGGGCTTGGCGTTTAAACCCAATACGGATGATATTAGAGAGGCTCCTGCCTTGTTTTTAATCGACAAACTCATCGAAATGGGGGCAAAAGTACAATGTTATGACCCAGAAGCGAGCGAAAATGTGCAGCATCTATACCAAAATCAACCCGAAAAATTAACCCATATTAGCTTTTTTAGCAACCAATACGAAGTGCTTTCTCAAGCTGATGCGCTGTTATTGGTTACTGAATGGAATGTGTTTAGAAACCCCGATTTTGACAAAATAGCCCAACAGCTAAAAGCGAAGGTTATTTTTGATGGGCGCAATGTTTACGACAAAAAAGAAATTCTACAACTCGGCTTCCATTACGAAAGTATTGGGCGTTAAATCTCTCATTCTTTTTCAACTCTTTTATCAATTTTAATCATAATCTTTCTATAATGAAAAAACTTATCCTTTCCATAGCCTTAGCTGCTATGGGTATCGCCGCTTACGCGCAAAAAGCTGCCCCCGCCAAAAAAAGTGTTAAAGACTATTTTACCGAATTGCACGGTGATGGCGAAGGGTTCAAAATGCAAATCGAAGACACCAAAAACGGCTACCTCAAATTTGAAGAGGTTGGTATGGAAGGCGCAGAAGAAATGGTTATGTGGCGCTGGGGCAAAAAAGACCTTATCGGGCGCGTGATAACTGGCTGCGGCCCTGCTTGTAGTGTACAACTATTTACCTTCTACTATGGTGGCAATACCAATCCTGTAGAAGAACAGGTTTTGCCTATGAAAGAAATCAAACGGGTATTGCAAGACATCGAGAATAAATTTGACCAAAGTGATGAATATACAGGCGTTAAACTAACTGGGGGAAAAATCCAACTAACCGACGCTACCGTTTGGTATAAAATGCCCCAAAAAGGGCGCAAGCTACAAATTGGTTTTTTGGTTAATCAAGTCAGCGATGGCGAAAAATTCATCCCTGTCTTGGACTTAGAACCCAAAGGGGAAAAATTTGTAATTACTCAAAATTATGGCACAACTAATTTCAAATAGTTCGCTTTTTACCCGATAAAAAAACCCACAACTACCGCTGTAGCTGTGGGTTTTTTTTATCCAGAATAGACTAAACTTTTTTCGGCTCAAAACGCAGACAGATAGAGTTTATACAATATCGCTGCCCTGTGGGCGCAGGCCCATCATTAAAGATATGCCCCAAATGACTATCGCAACAATCACATCTCAACTCTATCCTTTTCATCCCGTGGCTATAATCTACAATCTTTTTTATCCCCGCTTCTTTGCTTTCGTCCCAAAAACTCGCCCAGCCGCAGCCGCTATGAAACTTTTGGGTGGAATGGAATAAATGATGCCCGCAAGCGGCGCAAAAATACTCGCCCGTTTCCTCCGTATCGGTATATTCGCCCGTAAATGGACGCTCTGTGCCACTTTGACGCATTACATAATACTGCAACGGCGACATTTCGGCTTGCCATTCTACTTCTGTTTTTTCTATTTTTTTCATACAATTTTATTTTTTAATAACCATAATTCGCTTTATTGTTAAATAACTAAATAGCCAGCTCGCGGATAAAATCCACCATTTTAGCTAATGCCTTTCCCCTGTGGCTGATGCTGTGTTTTTCTTCGCTGTTCATTTCCGCGAAAGTGGTTTGATAACCTTTGGGGATAAAAATGGGGTCATAACCAAATCCGCCCTCTCCTTTCGGTGTAATTGCTATAGTTCCCTCACAAACGCCCTCAAAAGTATAACTTTTCCCGTCTATAATGAGTGCAAAAACGGTTACAAATTTAGCGGCTCTGTCCTCGTGCGGGGCTAAATTTTTGAGCAATAAAGAAATGTTATCCGCACTGCTTTTATGTTCGCCCGCGTATCGCGCCGTGAAAACATTCGGTTCATCATTCAACGATTTTACCAACAAACCCGTGTCTTCTGCAAAACAATTTTCTTTAAAAATATCCCAAACCGTTTCCACCTTTTGCAGCGCATTTCCCGCTATAGTATCGCGCGTTTCGGGTATTTCTGTGTGATAGTTAAGTTCGGTTAGGGTCAAAAAATTAAATTGTGGGGGCAACATAGCGCGCACTTCAGTGAGTTTATTTGCGTTGTGGGTAGCGAATATAAATTTCATTATCAGTTATTTTTATATGATAGTTTTGTTAATAAATCAATCAATATGGCAATTTGAATCGTACATTAAACCCTAAAAAAGTCTTTTTTGTTCATTTTACAACCTATATTTTTGCACTATATTTTTCAATCACGTATAAAATTTACAATTATGAAAACATTTATTACCCTTTCTTTAGCTTTTGCGCTTCATTCTTTAACCAACGCGCAAAATATCCCCGATGCCAATTTTGCTCAAGCTATTCGTTTGGCTTGTTCGGCTTGTATTGATGCCAACAATAACCTCACTCCAGCAGCCGATACTTTAACTTATTTGGATGTAAATAGCAGACAAATTAGCAATTTAAGCGGCGTGGTTGGTTTTGACAACTTGCAAACGCTAATCGGAGATTATAACCTTATTGACTCTCTGCCCGTTTTGCCCGCTTCTTTGCGCAAATTAAGTGTTTTGGTTAGCAACTTACACAATATAGATAACGTAAGCAATTTACCCAATTTGGAATACTTAAATGTTAGCTATGCTCAACTTACGGCTCTTCCTACCTTACCCAATACCATTCAAGATTTGAGAGCGTATAAAAATGAGATTAGTCAAATTACTAATTTACCCTCTCAAGCGCGTCTTATAGATATTAGTTATAACCGCTTAAACAATCTATTACCGTTGGGAGATAGCCTAACCCATTTGGATATATCTTATAATCAATTTGATAGTTTAAACATTATCAACGGGGATAATTTAGACTCGCTTTTTGCTTTCAACAACTCTTTGGATTATATCAACGACTTACCCGATAGGCTAACATACTTGGATATAAGCGAAAACTTTTTCACAATTTTGCCCGCGCTGCCATTTTCTTTAATAAATTTGAATGCTAGTTATAACCTTATCACGGGTATAAGTCGCCTCAACCATTTAAGAAGGTTAAAAAACTTATATTTAATACAAAATCAACTAACCGTTTTACCCAGTTTGCCCGAAAGTTTGGAAAATTTATATGTAAATGGAAACAACTTAACCACTTTGCCCGCTATGCCGCCTATTTTGCGGGTTTTACAGTTTGGTAATAATAACGTTAATCAATGGCCGACATTAAACGATTCTCTTAGAATAGTATCCGCTTACAGCAATCAACTTAATTATATTGACTATTTGCCCCCTTATTTGCAAGAATTATATATTTATAATAATTCACAATTGAACTGTTTGCCTGCTATACCCAATTTTTTATTTGATTTAACAGCTACAAATACCAACATAACCTGTTTGCCCAACGCAAGACCAATTCAGGTTACTTTGTTAGGTTTGCCCGTTTGCAATAGTGCAAATAATCCCAATAATTGTCTTATGTTGAGTGTAGATAATACGCCTGCGCCCACTTTTACGATTAGCCCCAACCCTTGCAAAGATTATCTAACTGTACAAAATAGCGAGTTATTGGATAACGATAGCCAATTATTTTTATACAATAATTTGGGTCAGTTGGTCAAAAATCAGCTTGTAAATATAAACAATCCAACTGTAAATGTTGCCGACCTACAGCCTGCTGTTTATTATCTAATGATTAAAACCGAAAATGGCAGCTACTCGCAAAAAATAATCAAAGAATAATCCCTTTACAAATAAATCTATTTTCAAGCTCACCTTTTTCGGGTGGGCTTTTTTATTGCCTATTTTTAAATTTTTTCGGCTTAACTTACGGATATTTTATTTATATCAAAAAATGAATATAAGGCATCAAAAAACGAACTTTTTAGCCTTTTTATCCCTTTCATTTCATTTCAGGTCGGGGGTATTATGTTAAATACGAAATAAACCCTGTTTGCAGACCACTTAACTTATGATTGAATATAATTTGCTTTATATTAAATATACATAGCTTATTATTATATATAAACAGCGCGCTATTATATAAAAACAGCTTTTTGTGGTGATTATTTAATTTGTTATTTTAATAAAACAATTTGTAAAATTAGCCAACTTATTTGATTTTTTTATAAAATAATTTTGTAAAAAAAACGAACTATTTCAACCTTTTTACAGCCGATTTATATTAATTATCAAACTATTTTCGTATAAAATAAACTACTGTATATTAGCGGTCGTATTTTGTACAAAAAAAATAACGCTTTAGTTTAATCAACTAAAACGTTATTATAAAATAAATGAGTATTTTTAAAATTTTGTGGGCTGTTCTTCTTCTTTTTCTGCGGATTTTGGCCCTTGATTGGAAAAACGCTGTTTTAATCGTTCATAAACTGCCCCATAACCCGAAATGCTGGCTTCGGCGTAAGTTTGAATGATTTTGTAAACGAAAAGAGAGGATTTGTAAGCCTCCGAACCTGCTAAAGTAGCCGTGTTGCGCATTTTTTTGAGCATCACTTCGTAATCCATACTTACGCTGTCTAATTGGTCGTACAAATCGAGGTCTTTTTTAATCTCCTCTTTGGATATGCCTGCGGGCAGCGGTACGGGGTGAGTTTCCAGCACTTGGATAATATCCTGCACAAAAAGTCGGTTGGCTACGCTAATGCGGGGTAATTGCATAATTTCTTCCGCGCTCAACTCGATAAGAAAGGGAAAAACTTGCTCAATAGCATTTAATTTGGCTTTGACATCTCTTATATCTTGGTCGGGTACAACCACAGATAAAGCGTCGCGTTGTGGGCTGCTCATAGCTTTGTTGATTTTGGATTGAAAAAAAGATTAAAATATATTCTGTTGTTTTTTGAACCGTGCAAAAATATAAAATTATAACGTAACTTAACCATAAAAACAGAGAAAAAGTTAATAAAATATGAAAAAATGGGTATATTTTTGCAAAAAAGGCTAAAAAATGAAAAAAAAGGTATATTTTTGCCTTTGATTTTATCAAAAAACATCCATCATTTCATTTACAATTCTTCAAAAATTTTAACGTATGCAACACAACCTATCTAACGAACAAATCGCTATTTTAGAACTCTTATGTTCTTCGCAAGAAGAAAACATAGACTTAGCCGAACAATTGGCAATTTCGCAAGGCATTAACTTGGTTGATTTTTTACAATCAATTGGTTATGATAAATTGAGCTTGGCTAAAGCTAGAGATTTTATGTGTGATGAATTAATTCTAACAGATGACAATGTAGATTATTGGAGCGAATATTTGCCCCAAAGCGTTACTAAATTAATTGTATCAGATTATTCAAATGACAACTTACCTGAGTTTTTTCCTCCCAATTTAGGGGAATTAGATTGTAGCTATAATCAAATAATTAAATTACCTGATAATTTACCTATTAATTTAGAAGTATTAGATTGTAGCTATAATAAAATAGTTAGCTTACCCGATAATTTACCTGATAGTTTGCAAAAATTATATTGCAGCGATAATAGGCTAATTAACTTGCCTAGTCGTTTGCCTAATTCCTTGACAGTATTAGAATGTAGCAATAATCAAATAGTTAGCCTACCCAATAATTTACCTGATAGTCTGCAAGAATTATATTGCAGCGACAATAATATAACTAGCTTGTCTAGTAATTTGATTAGCAGTATAAAATTTTTATATTGTAATAATAATCAAATTACTAAATTACCTAATCGTTTACCCGATAATTTGGAGATATTATCTTGCAATAATAATCAAATTAGCGAGTTGCCCGATACTTTACCCCATAGTTTGAATGTATTAAATTGCAATTTTAATCAAATAACCCACATACCCCAATCTTTAAAAAATAGAGGGATAAAAATTTATCACGAGGGCAATCCTATAATATAATAAACGGCGCAAAAAAGGGTGTGTGGGGTTGGTGTGTATTCGTTAATTGTATGTTGTAGAGACGTTGCGATGCAACGCCTCTACTGTGTATGGGTTAAAATTGTCTTATTTATTTTTTAACATTTTTTATTTTTGCATAATATGCCCCTTACTTTATCCAGCGAACAAATCGCTATTTTAAAACTCTTATGTTCTTCGCAAGAAGAGAATATAGCGTTAGCCAAAACATTGGCAAAATCACAAAAAATAAGCATTACTGCTTTTTTAAAATCTATCGGTTATGATAAATTAGGCTTGGCTAAGCCCAAAGATTTTATGCGTGAAAATTTAACCTTAACAGATAGTAATATAGATTACTGGGCAGAGTATTTGCCGCAAAGTGTTACGCATTTAGTAGTAAAAAACTACACTAAACCGACGCTACCTGATTATTTACCTATTCATTTACTTCAATTAAATTGTAATCATAATGACATAGTGAGCTTGCCCGATAATTTACCTTCAACTTTACAATTTTTAAATTGCAGTTATAACCAAATAGTGAGCTTGCCCGACAATTTACCTGATGCTTTACAATTTTTAAATTGCAACAATAATAAATTGGGTAGCTTACCCAATAATTTATCTAATTTGATTACAGAATTGGATTGTAGCAATAATCAAATAGTTAGCTTACCCGAAAATTTACCTAACCAAATAATTTATTTATATTGCGCTTCTAATCAAATAGCATCTTTATCCAAAAATTTACCTGATACTTTATTTGATTTAGATTGTAGTTATAACCAAATTACAAATCTACCCAACAATTTATCTAAAAACTTACATTTTTTAGATTGTAGTTATAACCAAATTACTAAAATACCGCAATATCTTTTAGATGTGTGTTTAAGCGTTAAATACGAAGGTAATCCTATAACCAAATAAATTAAAATTATTATGCAAAACAATCTATCTAATGAGCAAATCGCTATTTTAAAACTCTTATGTTCTTCGCAAAAAGAGAATATAGAATTGGCTAAACAGTTGGCTATTTCTCAAGGGGTTGATTTAATTTATTTTTTAAAATTAACGGGTTATAATAAATTTGGCTTAGGCTCACCTGATAATTTTATGCAGGATGTTATTGAATTAACGGGTAAAAATGCAAAGTACTGGCCTTTACTGTTGCCCAACAGCATCAAAACGATGAATGTAATAAAATATGATTTAAACAAATTACCTGATAATTTACCCCCTAATTTGGAGCATTTATCTTGTACAAATAATCAAATTAGTGAACTACCCGATAATTTACCAGCTTCTTTACGCAGTTTATCTGTTAATAATAATAAAATTAGCAAATTGCCCGATAATTTACCCCCTAATTTAGAGTATTTATCTTGTAGTTATAATCAAATTAGTAGCTTGCCTATTTATTTACCCCCGTCTTTATGCAAATTATATTGTAGCCATAATAAAATTAGTGCGCTGCCTATAAATTTACCCTTAAAATTAGAGTATTTTTATTGCAATAATAATCAAATTAGTGAGCTGCCCGACAATTTACCCCCATTGTTGCGTTGTTTTGGCTGTAACGACAACCAAATTAAAGAGATAACAATACAGTTGCCAAATTCTTTGTGGTATTTTTATTGCCATAATAACCAAATTAGCGAGTTGCCGATTAATTTACCAAATTCTTTGAGTGAATTAAATTGTAGCAATAACCGAATTAGCGAATTGCCGATTAATTTACCAAATTCTTTGAACGAATTAAATTGTAGCAATAACCAAATTAAACAATTGCCTAATAATTTACCTACTTTTTTAAGACAATTAGATTGCCGCAATAATCAAATAACGAGCATACCCCAATATCTAATAGATAGAGGGGTGCAAATTAATGATGATGGCAATTCTATAATATAATAAACGGCGCAAAAAATGGTATGTGGGGTTGGTGTGTGTCCGTTAATTATGTATTATGGAGACGTTGCGATGCAACGCCTCTACTGTGTATGGGTTAAAATTGTCTTATTTATTTTTCAACATTTTTTATTTTTGTATAATATGCCCCTTACTTTATCCAGCGAACAAATCGCTATTTTAGAACTCTTATGTTCTTCGCAAGAAGAGAATATAGAATTGGCTAAAACTTTGGCAGCTTCTCAAGGTATTAACTTGGTTGATTTTTTACAATCAATGGGTTATGATAAATTGGGATTGGCTACGGCTGAAAATTTTATGACTCAAGAATTAACCCTAACAGATGATAATACAGATTATTGGAGTGAATATCTGCCCCAAAGCGTTATCCAATTAGTTGTAAAAAGTTATTCAAAACCTACCCTGCCTGCATATTTGCCCCCTAATTTGATATTTTTAAACTGCAGCAATAATCAAATAGTTAGCTTACCCGATAATTTACCAAATAGTTTAGTATTTTTGCATTGCTATAATAATAAAATTGAGCATTTGCCCAATAATTTACCCCCTAATTTACAAAAATTATATTGCAGCACCAATTTATTAACAAAATTACCCGATAATTTACCCGATAGTTTAATTTTTTTAAATTGCAATGTTAATCAAATAGTTAGTTTGCCCGATAATTTACCCCAAAATTTGAATATATTATTTTGCCACGATAATCATATAATTAGCCTAATAAATAATTTCCCCCCTAATTTGCAAGCTTTACACTGTAGCAATAACCGATTAACGAACTTACCTGACCATTTGCCCAAGTCTCTGCGTTTTTTAGACTGCAGCGATAACCAAATAAAAACCCTGCCTAAATATCTATTAGACTGGGGGGTAGAAATTAATTATGAAGATAATCCTTTAATAAAATAAACTTATTGCACTATGCAAAATAATCTATCTAACGAGCAAATCGTTATTTTAAAACTCTTATGTTTTTCACAAGAAGAAAATATAGCCTTAGCCGAACAGTTGGCTATTTCTCAAGGAATTGATTTGGTTAATTTTTTACAATCAATTGGTTATGATAAATTGGGCTTGGCTAAAGCTGAAGATTTTATGCGGACTAAGTTATATCTAATGGATGATAATGTAGATTATTGGAGTGAGTATTTGCCCCAAAGCGTTATTAAATTAGTGGTAATAGATTATTCTAAACCTACGCTGCCTGCGTATTTGCCACCCAATTTAGCAGATTTAGAATGCCCTAAAAATAAAATTACAAACTTATCTGATAATTTACCCGCTAATTTAAAGTTTTTGGATTGTAGTAATAATCAAATAACTACTTTGCCTGATAATTTACCTTTTTATTTGGAGTATTTAGATTGCAGCAATAATCAAATTACTAACCTATCTGATAATTTGCCCGCCAATTTAAACTCTTTGGATTGCAGCGATAACCAAATAACAAAACTGCCCGATAATTTGCCCAAAAATTTATTTTTTTTGGATTGTCGTAATAATCAAATAATTGGCTTACCCGATAATTTACCCCCTAATTTAACAAAATTATATTGTCGTAATAATCAAATAGTTAGCTTGCCTGCTTTTTTACCGCATACTTTGAACGATTTAGATTGTAGCACAAATCAATTAGTTAGCTTATTTGATAATTTACTTGAGCATTTAAAATTTTTGTATTGCGACAATAATCGAATAGTTAGCCTACCAGACAATTTACCCATTTCTTTACGCTATTTGAATTGTAGCAATAACCAAATAACTAACATCCCCCAATATCTAATAGATAGAGGGGTGCAAATTAACTACGAGGGCAATCCTATAAAGTAATAAACTCACTAAATTATGCAAAACAACCTATCTAACGAGCAAATTGCTATTTTAAACCTCTTATGTTCTTCGCAAAAAGAGAATATAGAATTAGCCGAACAGTTGGCTATTTCTCAAGGAATTGATTTGGTTAATTTTTTACAATCAATTGGTTATGATAAATTGGGCTTGGCTAAAGCTGATGATTTTATGACTCAAGAATTGAGCTTAACGGACGACAACGCAGATTATTGGAGCGAGTATTTGCCCCAAAGCGTTACATTTTTACAGGTAAATAATTATTCTAAAACAGAATTGCCTAATTATTTGCCGTCCAATTTGGAAAAATTAAATTGTACAAATAATCAAATAATGCAATTACCTGATAACTTGCCTAACAAGTTACAAGTATTGAATTGTAGAGGTAATAAATTGGTAAAATTACCCGATAATTTACCTTTAAATTTAAAAGAATTGGATTGCGCTGTTAATCAAATTGTTAAATTACCCGATAATTTACCCCCCAATTTGGAAAATTTAATGTGCAGCAGTAATAAAATAGTTAGCTTACCCGATAGTTTACCAAAAACTTTAACTAATTTATATTGCTATATAAATCAAATAGTTAGCTTACCTAATAATTTACCCAACACATTACAATCTTTAAAATGTGGCGGTAACCAAATTAAATCCTTACCCAATAATTTACCCACCAATTTGAATAATTTGGATTGCCGACTTAATAAAATTAAAACCCTACCTAAAAATTTACCCATCAGTTTAAAGCGTTTACATTGTAGCTATAACCAAATAAAAACCCTGCCTAAATATCTATTAGACAGGGGGGTAGAAATTAACCACGAGGGCAATCCTATAAAACAATA
>JAAFIM010000003.1 GCA_013297745.1 Chitinophagales bacterium
TAATCGTTTTTTTTGTCTTTCAACGGGTTAAAACCCGTTGGTATTGATTAATAAAACTATAAAACGCGCGGGGCTTTAGCCCCAAAAGCGCGAAAAAATCCTAAATCTCAATTGTGCTGGGACTTTCGCTTACGCGCAGCTTGATGCAGCTTTGCTGCCTCTTCGGTTTTTCCCGCACAACACAGAGAAATTAAAAGATAAAAAATCATACTAAACAACTTCACTAATAACTAATCCCTAACTTGGCGAAATCTTTGGCAAAATAGGACAAAATCACGTCCGCGCCTGCTCTGTGTATAGAAGTGAGCATTTCTACCATTGCTTTATCGTAATTGAGCCAACCGCGTTGGGCAGCAGCGATTAGCATAGCCGCTTCGCCACTCACATTGTAAGCCGCTATAGGTATATCAAAATTTTCTTTGAGTATATGAATAATATCCAAATAAGCCAAAGCAGGTTTGACCATTAGATAATCTGCGCCCTCTTGATAATCCAAAGCCGCTTCTATCAAAGCCTCGCGCTTGTTGGCTGGATTCATTTGATACGTTTTTTTATCGCCCATTTTGGGAGCAGAATTAAGCGCATCGCGGAAAGGCCCATAAAAAGCAGAAGCATATTTAGCCGTATAAGACATAATAGCTACTTGCTGCTGTTGTTGGCTATCTAAAGCAGCGCGAATATAACCTACTCGCCCATCCATCATATCAGAAGGCCCCAAAATATCAGCTCCAGCTTGAGCTTGAGCTACAGCCATTTTAGCCAAAATCGGTAGGGTTAATTCATTGACAATTTTCCCGTGTTCTACCACGCCGTCGTGTCCGTCCGAGCTGTAAGGGTCTAAGGCTATATCGGTCATAATGCAAGATTCAGGAAAACATTCTTTGATTGTGCGTATAGCTTTTAGATAAAAATTATCTTCAGCATAAGAATAAGTACCCCATTTATCTTTTAGCTCTTCAGCTACGGCAGGAAATAGTACAAAACTTTTTAGCCCCAAATTCATACAACTTTCTATTTCTATCAGCATTTTATCCAAAGACCAGCGATAGTTATTGGGCAAAGAAGCCACTTCTATTTGGGTATTTTTGCCATCTACTAAAAATAAAGGGTATATAAATTGAGACACGCGCAAATGGGTTTCTTGCACTTGTTGGCGTATCGTTTCGGTTGCGCGCAAGCGGCGCGGGTGGCGAAAGTTGAACATATTGTTTTAATTGTTTTTTGTGTGAAGGTAGCAAGTAAGAAGGTAGCAAGTAGCACGATTTTTCCACCCCATTACAAACAATCTTACTACTTCTACAAATAATCGTGATACTTTTTACAAACAATCTTACTACTAACCATTAAATAATCCCCATTTCGCGCCCTACTTCACTGAATGCAGCTATTGCCTTATCCAAGTGAGCGCGGGTGTGAGCGGCGGAAATTTGTACGCGAATACGAGCCTTGCCTTTGGCGACTACGGGGAAGAAAAATCCCACCACGTAAATACCTTTGGCGAGTAGTTTTTGGGCAAATTCTTGCGCTATGGTTGCCTCGTACAACATAATCGGCACTATAGGATGCGTACCTTTTATAATATCAAAGCCCGCCTCGTCCATTTTCATCCTGAAATAAGCCGTATTTTCCTCCAATTGGTCGCGCAATTGCGTGCTTTGGGTCAAAATATCAAACACTTTCAACGATGCGCCCACTATAGCAGGGGCTAAAGTGTTGGAAAACAGATAAGGGCGGCTGCGTTGGCGCAAAATATCCACAATTTCCTTGCGCGCGGAGGTAAATCCACCCAGCGCACCGCCCAAAGCCTTGCCCAAAGTCCCCGTGATAATATCAATTCTACCCATAACGTTGCGGTATTCGTGCGTACCGCGCCCATTCGCCCCCATAAAACCCGAAGCGTGGCATTCATCTATCATCACCATAGCGTTGTAACGGTCTGCCAATTCGCAAATTTTGTCCAATTGGGCTATAGTTCCATCCATAGAAAACACCCCATCGGTAACAATCAGCTTGCGGCGAGCATTGCCAGCGTTCTGTAGCTGCAATTCCAAGTCCGACATATTGTTATGCAAGTATCTAAACCGTTGCGCTTTGCACAATCTTATCCCGTCGATGATAGAAGCGTGGTTCAATTCGTCCGAAATTATCGCATCTTGTTCGGATAAAAGCGGTTCAAACACGCCCCCGTTGGCATCAAAAGCAGCAGCGTATAAAATCGTGTCTTCAGTTCCCAAAAAATCGCTAATTTTGCGCTCCAATTGCTTGTGAATATCTTGAGTTCCGCAGATAAACCGCACAGAAGACATCCCAAAACCGTGCGTATCGAGCGTATTTTTGGCAGCAGCCAGCACTTCGGGGTGAGCAGATAAACCTAAATAGTTATTTGCACAAAAATTTAGCACTTCACCCGCCTCTGTAGTGGCAATTTCTGCCCCTTGTGGGGTGTTGATAACGCGCTCTTTTTTCATCAAACCCGCTTTTTCCAACTCGTCCAATTCGGCTTGAAAGCCCTGTTTAAAATTGTTGTACATATATTTTTAAAATTTTAATTCTTAATTAGCAAAATCGTGATACTTGATACTACAAATCCTAATACCAACCCGCAAAAAATAACCATTATCAACGGCGCAAATCTCAACCTATTGGGAAAGCGCGAAACCGATATTTACGGCAATCAGCCCTTTGAAGTCTTTTTTGAAAATTTGCGGCAAAAGTATGCAAAAGTTTGTGAACTTGAGTACTTTCAGTCCAATATAGAGGGCGAAATTATCAACAAAATTCATCAAATAGGCTTTGCCCAGCACAAAATTATCCTCAATGCGGGCGCATATACGCACACTTCTATAGCTATAGCCGATGCTTTGCGCGCTGTCCCCACTCAAGCGGTAGAAGTGCATATTTCCAACGTATTCAAGCGGGAAAAGTTTAGACAAATCTCTTTTCTGTCCGAAGTTTGCGTGGGCACTATAGGCGGCTTGGGTTATAAAGGTTACGAATTGGCTATTTTATACTTTTTGGAATTGTAAGGTGTGAATAAACAAAACAAAACAGGTGTGTACAAAAATAAACCGCGCGGAGCGCGTAACTACACCAATCCGTTGAGTTTCTATACTGTCTGAAGTGAGACGGAGCGCAGCGGAGCGAACAAGTTTATAGAAACAGGGCGTTTTTGGTACTTTTTGCGCCTGCAAAAAGTACGAAAGATAAATTTTTTAGGCGTAAGCCGTTAAAAAAAATTTCAAACCCCTAAATTTTTATAATTAAGTATTGTATATAATTACAACTCCACCCTAAACCCCATTTCAAACCAAACTCTCGGCATAGGCCGATTAGCCATAATTTGATAATCTACATTATACAGATTATAAACTTGCCCCCAAACCGTTTTATTTTTATACACATAACCCAAGTATAAATTAGCGACTTGATAAGCTACCAAAAAATTAGCGTTACTATTTTCTAAATATCTCCGCGAGGTAAAATTATGCGAATAGATTAAATTTATACTTTTATAATTGATATTAAGCCCTAAATTATACTTATGCACGGGCACATACAACAACTGTAAAACTAATTTATCCGCTTCGCTGCTGCGCGTATAAGCATAATTTTGTTGCAATTGGAGATTTAAATTATATTTTTTATGCTGGTATAAAAACAGGTCTAAATAAACATTCGCGCCTCTATTGATAACCTTATTCAGGTTAAAAACAGCCCAAAAACCGCTGCGATTATCGGGTTGCCAAGCGATATAATTATCTATAACGTTGTAAAAAAGTTCTAATTTAAACCTTAAAAACTGGTTTTTTTGCTCATAATTGGCAAAAAATTGGTAAGTTTTTTCCGCTTTTAGGTTAGGATTTCCCCCCACAGCCCAAAACCAATCGTTGAAAGTTGGCAAGCGATAATTTTGACTTGCGCCGAGATTAAGTAAGCTATTTTTTAGCGGATAACAGACAAAATTTAGCCCCCAAGCGTAAAAATTAAAGTTAGGATTTACCCAAGCTATTCTATAATTTGCATAAAGTTTAAAATTATCTTTTTTGGGGATATATTTATAAAAATTAGCCAAACTCAACCTGTGCTGAACGGGATTTTTTTGATAACCATCAGCTTGCGCGAACAGATAATTATACTCACAAACGGTTGAAAATAAATGGTTTGAACCGAGTAAGAATTTATGCGCTAATTGGCTAAAATAGTTATAAAAATAACTTTTAGAGAATACAGCAGCACTTTTAAACAGTAAATTTTCGCCTATAAAAGCATTCTTATATTTAAAAAAATGCTTATTTTTATGATGATAATTTTGGTCAATAACTAACCTTAAACTTTTATCCTGCTGTTGTTCGTCACTATAAGTTTGCAATAAAGTAGGGGGCAGATTGCGCTGGGCAGACATCAACCACAATTTAACCGTTAGTTGGTATTTATTCACGTTCAAATACTGTTCAGATAAAATATGTAGTTGGTTAGCTTGGTTATTAGCCATTTTTAACAAGGGTTTATTCGCCCCAAAAGCGTTTATATCCTTATAAATAAAATTATTTTCAGCCTGTTGAATGTATATTTTCAACTGTTGGGCATAATGTATTTTTTTATCCTTATCAGTAGCATAATTAAGTTGTAAATGTTGTTTATATTGGTTAAAACTGCCGTAATTTAGCCCAATTTTAGCCCCCCAACCCTTTTTATTCGGGGATTTCCCCTCCAAAAAAATTGCGCCGCCTGTGCCATTAGAACCTATTAAACTGCTATTTTCTTGATTTTGAACGCTTATATTATCTATTAAAAAAATAGGCAATAGGTTTAAATCCGTTTGTCCCAACATAGGGTTTTGTATATTAACCCCCTCCCAAAGTAGTTGGGTTTGGGCAGCTCCCCCGCCGCGATTAGCTGCTGTAGCCAACGTTCCCAAACCGTATTCTTTTATAAATATGTTCGTTTGTTGGGATAAAACTTGAGCTAAATTAGCTGTTTGTACATTTATAAAATTATTGCTATCTAATAAAACTATCTGATTGGGTTTAAAATTTAATTTTTCAGCTTCTACAGTTATCGTGTCGGCTGAAGTGGATAAAATAGGCTGCCCAAAAAGATAATTATTAGCGATAAAAAAAATGATTATAAATAGAATAAATTTAGGTTTCATAGATTAATTTTAGGATGCTAAGATTTTAGGATTTTAGGACGTTAAGATTTTAGGATGCTAAGATTTTAGGACGTTGCAATCCTAATATCCTCCAATCCTAATGTCCTAATATCTTCCAATCCTAATATCTCTACTTAAACAGGTGAAAAAAGCTATAATGTGTGCGTTGATTAACTTTATTCAGGCTGTATTTTTCTATATCAAAACTCAAAAAATTATTTAATTGATTATAGATAAAAAAACCGTGAGATAAAGAGTTTATATCGTGAGAAATGCCCTTATAAACTACATTTTTAACATTTTGAGCGGGAATTTGTAAGCAAATTTCCCCCTTTTCGTTCACATTTAGAAAACATTTTAACTTGATTTGTGCAAAATCGGGATGTTTAATCTCTAAAAAAAGCTCATTCTTATCATCCACAAAAAAGCTAACTTCCACCCCATCGCGGGTTTCTTCCGACTGCAACAACCAAAGCCCGTCGCCGTCCAAATGGATATTCGTTTCAGCATCTAACTGATACTTTTTCAGCCCCAACTCGCCCTTGTAAGTGTTGCTAATTCGGGTTAGAATTTCCTCTTTTTGATTGGTTTTTAGCGAATTGTGATTTTCAAACATCACAAAATTTATCCCTTCCATAAACAACCAAAGGGGCGCGCGGTCGTGTTCCAAATAGGGCATTTCGCGGTAAGAATGGTTGATACCAGCCTTTGTGAGCAGATTTTTGGCGTAGCTAATCCCAGCCAAGCGGTCAGGCGATTCGCTCATACCCATCACCATAAAAAAGGAATAATTTTTATCTGCTAATTTTTTCAACACAGAATCTTGAGTGGGATAACTGCAACGGCTTGCCAAAACTATAGCCCCCTGCAACCAATCGGGTTGTTTGACCGAAAAAGCCCAACTTAAATCGCCACCCAAGGACACTCCAGCCATATAAACCTTTTTTTGGTCTATATTATACTTGTTAAAATAAGTTTTAAAATCCCGTTTTAATCTATTCTCATACTGTTCTATACAGCGATGAAAACCCTCAAAATTGTGATGTGCAGTGCTTCCAACCCCGTGGGTAAGCATTAAGATAAAATTTTTATCCTGCCCAAATTGGGTTTTAAATATCTCCAAAAAAGCTGCAAATTGCTCGCTATAATCGGTAGCCGTAATGCTCGCCTCTCTAAGATATTTATTAAAAAAATCTATAGAACTCCCCCCCGTGTAAGGCATCAACACCAACAAAGGATAACTTATATTAGGGTCGTAATCGGGGGGCAAAATTAATATACTTTGGGTTAAGCCCAACTCTGGACTATGCGGATTCATCGCTTTTTTTTGCGCAAAACAGTTATAGCTTTGTAATAAAAATAGAATGAGTATAATTTTTTGTAGAAAGTTGGTAATTATCACGTTTTTTAAATTTTTATGGTTTTAGAACAAGGTTTTTATAATTTTTTTAGCAAGTATCAACATTTAATCAACTAATCACTTACCACTAACAACTAATCACTAATATGATAGATATACACAGCCACCAACAACGCAAGGATATTTTTTGTGTGGAGAATATAATTTATCCTTTAGAAATTGATAATTATAACCCCAATACGCCCTTTTCTATAGGTTTTCACCCTTACGAAGTGGATAAAATGGATAAAAATAATTTAGATAAAACTTTATCCGAATTAGAACATTATTTAACTTTTTCTAACGTCTATTTATTCGGAGAAGCGGGTTTGGATAAGCAGATTAAGACCGATTTTAGTTGGCAAATTAGCGTTTTTGAGCAGCAATTATTATTAAATAAAAAAATAGATAAACCTTTTATCGTGCATTGTGTGGGAGCTTATAACGAAATTGTGGCTATTTATAAAAAAAATAAATGTAATTTCCCTTTAATTTTTCACGGGTTTAATAAAAAACATACAGTTGCCCAAGAGTTACAAAAACAGGGATTTTATCTAAGTTTTGGGGCGGCGTTATTGCACAATCCATCCACTCAAGAAAGTTTTATACAAGCGGATAAAAGTTTAATTTTTTTGGAAACAGACGCACAAAACAGCCACAAAATTGAAGAAATTTACCAAAAAGCGACCATTTTAGCAGAAAAAGGGTTTAAAATTGATTTAGCCGCGCAAATTTACGCTAATTTTATCCATTTATTCCCAAAAAAGGCTAATTTTGCGCCCGTTTTGAGCTATGAATAGCTTTTTTTAGACAATAATCACTAACCTTTTCATATTTTTACTTTTAACGATGGAAGATAATTTAGCTTGGTTGGGGCGCACACAGTTGATTGTAGGGCGCGAAAGTTTAGAAATTTTATCCCAAAAACACGTTTTAGTGGTCGGTTTGGGCGGCGTGGGTTCTTTTGCGGCTGAATTAATCTGTCGCGGCGGGGTGGGAAAAATGACTATAGTAGATGGCGACGTGGTAGATTTGACCAATTGCAACCGACAACTGCCCGCTATGCAAACCACTGTGGGACAATCCAAAGCCGAATTGATGGCAGAAAGGCTGCGCGCTATAAATCCTAGGATTGAATTAACCGTTATCAAGGAGTTTTTGACCCCAGAAAGAATGGTAGAATTATTATCACAACCCTTTGATTTTGCGGTAGATGCGATAGACAGCGTTAGCCCAAAACTGTATTTTATAAAAACAGCTTACGAGCATAAAATTCCCATAATTAGCTCTATGGGCGCAGGGGGGAAAATTGACCCTACCCGCGTGCGCTTGGTGGATATTTCCAAATCCAAAAACTGTGCTTTAGCTCAATTGGTGCGAAAACGGCTGAAAAAAATGGGCATCACCAAAGGTTTTAAAGTCGTTTATTCTACCGAAGTGGCGATTAAAGAATCGCTGATGCTCACCGACGGCAGCAATTTCAAACGCTCCGCTTACGGCACTATGTCTTATATGCCCGCCGTGTTTGGCTGCTGTTGCGCTGCTGGAGTTTTGCGCGGCTTGCTCAAGAAAAAAGGCGAACCTTTGGATATAGGCGGCGATTTTTAAATTTTCGGACTTTAGGATATTAAGATTTTAGGACGCTAAGACATTAGGATATTAAGATTTTAGGATATTAGGACATTAAGACTTTAGGACTTTAGAACGCTAAGATTTTAGACCCTCCAATCTTCACTTCCTCCAATCTTACAATCCTAACTTCCTCCAATCCTAACTTCCTCCAATCCTAAAATCCTCACTTCCTAAAATCCTCACTTCCTAAAATCCTCACTTCCTCCAATCCTAACTTCCTAAAATCCTCACTTCCTCCAATCCTCACTTCCTCCAATCCTAAAATCCTAACTTCCTAAAATCCTCACTTCCTCCAATCCTAAAATCCTCACTTCCTCCAATCCTAAAATCCTCACTTCTTACAATCTTACAATCTTTATAAATATCTCTTAAACCCTTCATTTAATTATGAAATTATACCCAAATTTAATCAAATCCGTAGCTGAAACTTTAGTACAGGTGTTTGTTAATCAACAAATTGTGGAACAAGCCACAGATAAATTATTCAAACAAAACCCCAAATGGGGCAGCCGCGACCGTCGCTGGGTGCAGGATAAAATTTACAACATTTGCCGCTTTGTGCGCGCGTATGCTTACGCGTTGGGTGCAAATTGGAACGAAATTAACCACCAAAAAGAATCCTTTTTTAGCCAGTTGGTGGCTGTGTCGGAGTTATTAACTAATGCAGAAAACAGGGAAGAAATTGTAAAAAATTGGCCAGATTTAGACTTAGATTTGATAGCTAATAATTATCAAACTTTAGAAAACACGCCCGAATTGCGCCCCGTTTTGCAATCTATCCCCGAATGGTTGGACGGTTTGTTCTGTGCGCAAATGAGCGAAGAACTTTGGGCAAAAAATTTGGCTGCGCTCAACTCGCCCGCTTCGGTTTGTGTGAGAATTAACACAGATTTGACCAATCAAAAGAACGTGTTGGCAGTTTTGGATAAAAAAGAAATCGGTTATGAAATTCTATCCGAAACAGCTTTGTTGATAAAAGGGAAACAACAACTCACCCAATTGGATATTTTCCAAAAAGGACATTTTGAAATTCAAGATTTCAACTCCCAACAACTCGCCCTGCAATTGGACGTTCAACCCCACCAAACCGTGATAGATACTTGCGCTGGTGCTGGAGGTAAGACGCTGCAAATTGCCAATTTATTACAAAAATCGGGTAGAATTATCGCGCTGGATATAGAAGTGTTGAAATTGGCAGAATTGCAAAAACGCGCCCAACGCGCTCAAGCCAAAAATGTACAAACTGTTCATATTGACGCTTATTTTAACCCAGAAAAATACCACAATACAGCCCAAAGAGTATTGATTGATGCGCCCTGTTCTGGCACTGGAGTTTGGCGCAGGCACGCAGACGCTAAGTATAAACTAAGCCCCGAAACGCTGCAAAAACTCACTGAAACTCAAGCCTCAATTTTGCAACAATATAGCCATTTTTGCCAAGTTAAGGGGTTGATAGTTTATGCCACCTGTTCTGTTTTGCCTCAAGAAAATCAGCTACAAATTGCCAATTTTTTACAAAGCGAGCAAGGACAGGGTTTTGAACTGCAAAGCGAGCGCACGTTCTACCCAGCCGATAGCCAATTTGACGGGTTTTATTGCGCTGTGTTGAAAAGAAATCGCTAATAACTTTGTATAAAATTTTATATATTGGATAAATTGCTTTGTATAAACAAGGCAATTTTTTTTATAAAAAACCATAAAATGTCCTAATTTATTATGGTAAATATTAAAAACTGCTTTTTTGTTTTTATTTTAATGCTATTTTATTCTTGTTGGCCTCCTTTGCTGCCAGTAGAACAACAAACTCAAATGACCATTATACACACTCACGAACCAAAACTCAAAATTGATTTTATTTTTCAGCAAACTCCTCTAAGCCCTAATGTCTTTTTTATTAATTTTTATCAAGACGATAAAAAAATAAAAGAATTTAAATACATAGATGCTTACAAGTGCATAATTAGCTCAAATCGTGTTGATAGCAATACCTATACCATTGTTTTGGGTTCTGACGCATCTAATGATTTCTGTTGTACGGATACTTTTACGTTAAATGCAAGTAAGCAGGAAGTTGTAAAAATAAGCAACTACGAAAGCCCTAAAAACTATGACAACAATTAAAAATTTTGAACATCTATCTGTTGAAGCACGCTATGCGTATGCTTTGTGTTGTGTGGAAAAAGCTATAAAGCATTTTAATCTACAAGACCCAACTTGGACTTTAGCTTTGGATTGCTTTTGGAGCTTTTTTGATTGTAAATATATTGATGATGGCAGTTATAGGTTGTATCTATTTGAGGAGTTATATATGAACGACCCTTCTATGCCTTATTATAAAGTTTACACAAAATCTTCTCCTGACCCTGATTTCGATTTAGATACTTTTAATAAAGTAGCTAAAATGTATTATTTTAGCAATGAGGATATAATATCTATGATAGCTGAAGCAGATGCCATCTTATTTAATGAATGGTATAGCAATCGCTTTGACAACTCGCCTATAACATTGGATAGCTTAGAGTATATTTTTGAAATTATGGAAAAGCATAAAATACCTCATCCTATTGTTGATTGGCAAATACTGAACGAACACACCACAAAAGATAGTTTTCACTACGCTGGCGATAACAAGGATAAAAAGTCAAGCAAATTTCTAAAACAAATTCGGCAAACATTCAAATAATGATTAAATTATGAAAGGCTTTTCTTTTATTTCTGCTTATTATCCCCGCATCTATTTTTTTGGTAATCATTTACTACACTTTGAGCTTTTTTTAAAGAGCATTTTTTTAGCAAATAAGGTTTATAAAGTTTTTGATGAGGAACTATTAGTTTTTGAAGAAAAATTTCCAGCGTTTATTATTCAAAAATTAGGTTATTCTGTGTACAATTTGCGCGCTCAATAGCGTGGGGTTTTATACCCCACGCACGAAATCAAATAAAAAAATGATATATTTTGATAAAATTTTTATTGCCGCGTGGGGTGTAAAACCCCACGCTATTGAGCGCGCCTTATGTTATTGTTGCTTGTTTTAGCTTTTAAGTAAGTAGACAAAAACAAAGTGAATAATCGCGCGGAGCGCGTAACTACACTAATCCGTTGAGTTTCTACACTGTTTGAAGTGAGACGGAGCGTAGCTTTAGCAAGCGGAGCGAACAAGTTTGTAGAAACAAGGCGTTTTTGGTACTTTTTGCGCCTGCAAAAAGTACGAATAAAAAAATTTTTTAGGCGTAAGCCGTTAGAAAAAATTTCAAAACACAAGTTTTTACTGAAGCGTAAAAATTACTTCCATTTTGTTCAGTTACTTAAAACCTTACTAAACACCTTTAATATAAAAATTAATTTAGCAATAAATAATTTTACCGAAATTTTAGTTGAATTAAGAGATAACTATGCTCATTATTTGATTAATGATTTTGACGAATTTGATATTTTATTCTTTACATTGAGTATGTTTATACAAGAATATAAGATTATTGATGAAACATATTTTGACATTGACTTAAAATTTGCTGCTTATGTCCAAAAACTACTTCCAATGTATAGTAAGTCTAATCAACGCAATTATGATGCAATTCTCAACTATTTATATTATTCAAACGCAGGTAAACCAGCTGGGTTTAAACATATGTTTCATTTGCTATTTTCATTTCAACAGCAAAACTTGAAAAAAACACTGTAGTTAATATCAATATAAATAAGCAAAAAATCCAACTTCTTAAGTACAGAAGTTGGATTTTTTATTTTCATTATTTTAAATATAAACCTCTAAAATGCGGTCTATTTCGGCGGGCTGGAAAGGTTTGCTGATATAATCGTTCATACCCGCTTTAATACAATTTTCTTTATCCATAGCCATAGCCCCAGCAGTCAGTCCTATAATTGGGGTAGATTGTCTTTGTTGTCGTTGTTCTATATCCCGAATTTGCAAAGTGGCATCATAACCGCTTAAAACGGGCAATTGTACATCCATAAACACCAAATCAACAAACTGGTTATTAAATAATTCAACCGCTTCTTTCCCATCTTTGGCTTCTACCAAAACGGCTTCGGGAAGTTTGTTTTTTAGATAATTCCGAATCACCAACATATTAATTTTATTATCTTCAACGATAAGAATATGGGCTTTTTTATCCAAAATTTGAAAATTATCGCCCATCAATTTGGGCTTAGTCATAGCGATAGCGGGCGAGCAAGATTTTAAGTTAATTTTTAGGGTAAAACAACTCCCTTTTCCCTCTTGGCTCTGTAGCTCAATAATCCCCCCCATAAGCAAAGCCAGACTTTTGGATATAGCCAATCCCAGCCCTGTTCCCCCATATTTGCGGGTGGTAGAATTATCCCCTTGGTTGAAACTCTCAAAAATAGAATCTAATTTGTCAGCGGGAATACCTATTCCTGTATCTTCGACGGTTATACTAACCGCATAATTATCATTTTCTATACAATCAGTCCGCAAAGTAAGCTGTATCGTTCCCTTTTCGGTAAATTTGGTTGCATTACATAATAAATTATTCAAAATCTGCTTAATTTTGTCCGGCGCACCCAAAAAGTAAGATTGAAAAGCTGGTTTTTCTGGATGGTGATAAATCAAACTTAAACCTTTGGCTTTGGCATAAACTGAAGTGGTGTGAAGCACGTGGCGGATTAATTCGTCCATATCGAAAGGGATTTGCTCCAGTTCCATTTTGTGAGCTTCTATTTTGGAAAAGTCCAAAATATCGTTGATAATACCCAACATAGAACGGGCAGAAACTTGTATATTTTCTAAGTATAAGTGTTGTTTATCTGTCAATTGGGTATTGCTTAGCAGATTGGATAAGCCAAGCACCCCGTTCATAGGAGTGCGTATTTCGTGGCTCATATTTGCCAAAAACTGAGCTTTAGCCCTACAAGCTTCTTCGGCCGCATTTTTAGCCGCCAAAAGTTCAGCTTCATACATTTTACGCTCTATAGCAGCAGCTACAGAGTTGGCAAAAGCAGTAAGAATAGCTTTTTCGTCATCAGCCCAAACCCGTTCTTGCACACAGTCATCAAAACCTATAAGCCCCCAAAATTTATTTTTGACCACAACAGGAATGGCCAAAACAGATTTTATAGCATTTTTTTCCAATAGGGTTTTGAGATGGCTTGCAGGCAACAAACGCACAAAAGTGGAAAAAATTTGCCCTTGTCCCAAACAATCAGCCACTTCGGCAGGTACAGTATCCACCCGAATGCGTTGCCATTGATTTTTGTCTTCAGCGGTAAAATGGGTAGTCGTCCAACCTGTAAGCAAATTGCTATACCAAGCCCCAGATTCATCTTGAGTGTTTTGAAACAAAAAAGCAAAGTCCGCAGATACATTTTGACAAATTCGCTCAAATCCCTTTTTTATCGCTCTAATCAAATCGTCGTTACTCAACAACAACTCGGTAGAATAAGCCACAGCTGACAATAATCTATCTTTTTTTTGCAAATCTAATAATAGCTGGGTTTGTTGCTGCTGTTGTTTTTTTAGCTCTTGCTCTACATTCCATTTTTCGGTAATATCCTCTGTATGCACCATCACCAAATCGGGCGCTACAAAAATATAGCTGACATTGAAATGAAAATGCCTATCTAATACCTTGAGATAAAATGGCATTTTTTGGTAAAGGTTGACTTTATTTTCAAAACAGTTCCATACTTGACTAACAACTTCAGGGGAATCTACATACATTTCATCTACAGTTTGCCCTACAAAATAAGCCACAACACCTTCTGTTATGCGCAAAGCTGCTTGATTGTAAGCTACCAAAACTAAGGCTTTTTTATCCGCTTGGTACTGGAAGCTATGGGTGGGATTGGGGATATTTTGATATTGGGTTTCAAACTGTTCTAAACTCAACTTGAGGGCAGCGGCAGCTTTTTTTTCTTCGCTTATATTTTTCAGGATTAGTACTTTTGTGGTCACTTGCTCGTGATAGTTAATTTTATAGATATTGATGCCATAAGCCAAGCCTGTAGAGGCAATAAATTCGCTTTGAAGTGGCAATTGATGATTTTGACAATTTTTCAGCAATTTAGACAGATATTCTGCAAAAGGTAGCTCAAAAACATCAAATATATTTTTACCTAAAAACCAGCTTTCATCCAAAGGCATAGTATTTTGTATTCTAGATACTGTTTTAAAGTTATTGTCTTGGTCAATTTCTAATATAGCATTTTCTAAATAATCAAAAAAATTAAAAGTGTCAACTTTAACTTTGGGGCTATCCGCAAATTTATTAGTATGAATTGCTAATAAATAATTTTTATCTTGGCCTACCAATTGAAGTCGTATTGTAATTTTATGAAAATCTAAATTTACTTCTTTAAATTTGGCTTCATTTTTTTCTAACGCATCAAGCTCAGCCTGCCAATGCGACAAAGGCAAAGCTAAACCATATTGCTTTAGAATAGGCGCAAATTCTGAATTATTTTCAGACCAATCCCAACGCTGATTCAGTTTGTTTTTTTGCCAAACAGCATAAGGTGTATTTGGATTTTTCAATAGAACAATCAATTTTCTCATTTTCATAGCTGTACAAATTTAGAATAACGAACCAAAAAGCTAATGTTGATTAGTGTAATATATAATTTTTGCCCGCCAAAGGTTTGACTATCGCTTTAAACTCTAACTCCAGTAAAATTGATGCCAATTTGCTCACCGACATACCACTATTTCTAACCAAAAAATCTAAATGAACTTGACCCGCACGCAAAACATCCACAATTTTTGCCTCTTCGGACGACAATTCGGGAAAAAGTTGCACCTGCTGGACTTTATTCTGATTTAATTTATCCCAACGCAACACATAAACCAAATCTTCCCAAGACTCCAACAAAGAAGCTTTATGAGTTTTTATCAACCAATTGCAGCCTTGCGAAAATTCATCCTCCAAACGCCCCGGTATAGCAAACACATCTTTTTGATAATCGTTGGCCAATTCGGCGGTGATAATAGAACCTCCCACGCGGGCTGTTTCTACCACCACCACAGCGTCAGCCATACCAGCAATAACCCGATTGCGCATAGGAAAATTTTTGTGATTGGGTTCAGTTTGGGTGATAAATTCGGATATAATGCCGCCATTTTCCAACATTTGGGCAGCTACAGGCTGATGCACAGCTGGATAAATCATATCCAAACCGTGCGCTACCACCCCTATAGTAGGCAAACCCAAAGCTAAACATTTTTTGTGCGCGCAAATATCCACCCCATAAGCCAACCCGCTAATTATCAAAGGTTTATAATCTTGCAAACCACTTAGCAGCTGCTCACAATTGCGTTTGCCGATTTCTGTAGGTTTGCGGGTGCCGACCACCGCCAAAACTTGAGATACGTTAAAGTCAGCTTGTCCTTGATAAAATAACAAAAAAGGCGCGCCCTCTACCCTTTGCAACCGTCTGGGATATTTATCGTCTTGATAAAAAAAGGTTTGCACTTTATTCTTTTGTATAAATTCTATCTCTCTATCAGCTACACCAAAACTATGACGGGACAGGATAGATTGGGCGGCTATTTCCCCCACCCCTAGCACTTGCGTGAGGTCGCTCATTTTGGACTCAAAAACAGCCGCAGCTGAACCAAAATGATTAACTAAGTTTTTGGCAGTGATGTCGCCTATATAGTCAGATTGACGCAAAGCGATTTGATAAAATAGTTCTTGCATAATTTATTGAATAAGATATATACTTGCTGTCTGATTTATTTCAACACCACAGTATTGGTTTTTTTAGCAAATTCAGCTTTTAGCGCGTTTAATTTCATCTGTACTTGGATTAAAATAATAGCATTGGTAAAATACTCTTCTTCCAATTGAGATTTTTGCTGCAATTTTTTCAATTCAGCCGAATTTTTGGCACATAATTTTTCTATTTTTCGCAATTTGAACCGAGAGACCGCATAATAGCTATCTTTTTGATGGTTCAAATCAGGCAATTGTTGAGATTGTAAAAATACATTCCACTTAATCCAATTTTGGGAATACTCATAACGAGCTGCTGGTGCCAACAAATCCACCGCCAAAGCGGCAATAACAGGCTGTTGATGGTTGATAAAATAGTTGGGATGAGGCGCTTGGTTGTTGTTTTGGTCTAAATAATCCATATATTCCAAAATAATTTTGGAGTACAACGTATTTTCAAACTCATCTATAAAATCCAACATATTATCCAAAACAAACTCAGCTACAGTCTGTTGGGGATTGAATTGAGCCGCACCAAACTGAATCAACAAACGAATAATATCCCTTTCTTGATATTCTTGCGAATTGATAGGGGTTAAGTTTTCCTGCTCTATATTTATCTTATGCTGCGGGATAATTTGGTTTGCTTGTTCTGGGCTGGGCTGGGTATCGTTGTTGGTTGGGTCGGCTTCGTTGCTGGTATTTTTTTGCGTTTGAAACTGGATAGAAATAAGTTTATTGGCTTCTTGGTTTATTTTTTCTTCCGCAATCTCAAACATATCGGCTGCTCGTTTTATAAAAACTGCCCTTTTCAAAGGTTCGCGAATTTTGGCCAACAACTTAACCACCTCTTCCAACGTTTTAAGCTTGGCAAAAGGGTTTTTGGGGTCTTGTGGGGTAATTTTTAGCTTAAAGCTGATAAAATCTAATCGGTTTTGTGCGACATAGGCTTCAAATGCAGCCGCACCTACTTTGCGCACATAACTATCTGGGTCTTCTGGGAGTGGGAACAAAACCACAAAAGGGTTGATATCCTGCTCCAAAAACAAAGTTATCGCCTTATCCGCCGCCGCCATACCAGCAGCATCGCCATCGTATAAAATGCAAACATTTTCGGCATATTTTTTAATCTGCGCCACCTGCCCCGAGGTCAAAGAAGTACCAGCTGAGGCTATAGTTTGGCTAAATCCAGCCTGATGCAAACTCAACACATCCATATAACCTTCAGTCAGCCAAGCCTCCCCTTTTTGTTGGATTGTTTTTTTGGCAATATGCAACCCATAAAGGGTTTTATTTTTTATATAAATTTCAGTTTCGCGGGTATTGATATATTTGGGAATAGATTTGTCGCTACTCATCGTACGCCCGCCAAACCCAACCACTTTGCCAGCCAAATTATGGATAGGGAATAAAACCCGTTGGCGAAAAAAATCCTTGCCGTATTGGTTGATAAGCCCAGCTTTTTCCAATATAGCGGGTTCAAAACGTTGGGATTGCAGATGCTTGACCAAATCAGCCTGCTCGCCGTGAGCAAAACCCAAATCAAATTTTTTTATTAAATCCTCGCGCAACCCTCGCTCTTTAAAATAAGCCAAAGCTACATCTTTAGCATACGCATCATTAAACAACAAATCGCTATAATATGCTTGCGCAGCTTTATTGACAATATACAAACTGTCCACTTCTTGCATTTTTTCGCGATAATCATCATCTACCTTTTCCTCTTCGATAGCAATATGATATTTTTGCGCCAGATAACGCAAAGCTTCAGGATAAGAATAAGATTCGTGTTCCATCACAAAATGTACAGCCCCGCCACCTTTGCCACAGCCAAAACATTTGTACAAACCCCGAACGGTAGAAACGCTAAAAGAAGGGGATTTTTCGTGATGAAAAGGACAAAGACCAATTAAATTTGCCCCACGCCGCTTGAGATTGACAAAGTCACCCACCACTTGGTCAATTTGGGCTGTTTCTAATATAGTATCTACAGTTTTTTTAGAAATCATAATGTTGTTATTTTTGGTTCGTAGCAAGATTTTTCGTAGCAAGTATCACGATTTTCTATGCTAAAATTCTTACGCTCAAAAAATCGTAATACTTTTTGTCGTGATACATAATACACAAAAATCGTACTACACAAAACGCTGCTTAAGCACAAAACTTTGCCCCAAATACACCTCTCTCACCCGCGCATCAGTAGCCAATTGTTCGGGGTTGCCCTCTTTAAAAATAGAACCATCAACCATAAGATAAGCACGGTCTATAATAGAAAGCGTTTCGCCCACATTATGGTCTGTGATAAGAATACCTATATTTTTATGTTTGAGTTGATAAACTATACTTTGAATATCTTCTACCACTATAGGGTCAATACCAGCAAACGGTTCGTCTAAAAGTATAAATTTGGGATTTACAGCCAATGCACGGGCGATTTCTGTACGGCGGCGTTCTCCCCCTGACAATAAATCACCATTACTTTTGCGCACTTTGTGTAGCGAAAACTCATCCAAAAGCTCTTCCAAGCGATAATTTTGCTCACTTTTGCTCAACTTGGTCATTTCCAATACCGCTTTTATGTTGTCTTCAACCGATAATTTGCGAAAAATAGAAGCCTCCTGAGGCAAATAACCAATTCCCGCCTGCGCACGGCGATACATTGGCAAATCTGTAACGTCCAAATTATCCAAAAAAACCCTACCTTTGTCTGGTTGTACAAAACCCACAGTCATATAAAATGTGGTGGTTTTGCCCGCTCCATTAGGACCCAGCAATCCTATAATTTCGCCTTGTGCTACCTGTATCGAAACCCCCTTGACCACATTGCGTTGTCCATAAAACTTAACTAAATTGTCAGCGCGTAAAATCATAATAAAAGAAAAAATAGTTTATACTTGCCCGTTAGAAAAAAGGTTGCAAGAAAATAATTGTATTAAAATTATAAAATTTGACCAATAAGCTGTAACTTTGCATCTACAATATCGTTAAAAAATTATAAAAACTAAATTAAACAGTGATAGGTTTTGTTCAAGGAGTAGGTTTGGGTTTATTGTTATGTGTATTAATTGGCCCCATATTTTTCAAAATACTACAAACCAGCATAGAAAGAGGCAGAGCAGCCGCCACAGCCTTAGCCGCTGGTCAATGGTTAGGTGATGTTATGTATATTGGCTTAGTCTGTTGGGGGGCTAAATATATAGAAACCGTTATGGATGATGAAAGCATCAAACAATCCTTTATGCAATATGTAGGCGGCACAGGGGCTGGATTGTTGGCTATATTTGGTTTGGTGATGTTGTTGGTCAAACCTGCTCCGAATATACAAAATCAACAAGTATCAAAAGCGGCGTATTTGAACCTCTTTGTGCAAGGTTTTGTCATCAATACCATCAACCCCTTCCCTATCTTTTTTTGGTTGAGCCTAATGGCTATCGCTATCAGAGAAAGTTACGATTTAGGGAATAGTATAGGACTTTTTTTGGGTACAATGGGAACTGTAATAGCTACAGATTGGTTAAAAATACATTTAGCGGTCAAAATCCAAACTTGGCTAAAACCCGAATATTTAGTGTACATACGTCGTTTGGGGGGATTAGGCTTATTAGTTTTTGCATTTATATTAGTTTGGCGCGCTTTTGCTTAGTGCAAATAAAGCAATATATGCCCACAAAAACCTGAACTTATGTCATCAAAAAAATTACTAAAAAGATAAGTCAACACAAAAACACAATACCAATATGAAAAAAAACATCTTATTATGGGCTTTATCGTTGGGTTTAACCACTGCCAGCCAAGCACAGCAATTGATTACCTATCTTATGGTAGATAATATATGCAGCCGCAAACAGGACTATCAGTTGGTCAAAGGCAGCGGGGTAGATTTCTATGATTTTTATACCCAAGTACCCAGCAACCCGCAAAAAAGATTAACCTTGCGCATCCCCAAAGTACAAGGAGGGTTGTATGTAAGCCAAGTACAAAATCTACTCAAAGATGCAGAAGTTTGGCAATGTACCGATTTGGACAAATTGACCCCAGATATGGTCAACGAAATCAATCGCGAGCTAAAAGTTTTGCAAGTGGTGGAAAAAACAGCCACAGGCTATACCCTCTACCAAGTAAAAACCGTATCCAGCTATGAAGAAGGCAACGAAAGTTTTTCTTACCAAGACCCCAAATTTAGCTTTAGCTATAAATACAACCAAATATATAAAGCAGGGGAAAATTTGAGCACAGCAGCCAATGGAAAAGTTATGTTTCAAGATGCTAAAAAAGAAAACTGTGTCTATCGCCGTAGTTTCAAAGCCTTTGGAGAAGCAGCCAACGAACTACCCATTAGCCTACAATTTATAGAAGGGATAGGCTTGGTAAAAATAACCCAAGGCAATACAGATATAGAGTTGAAAACCGTAAATGGTAAACCCCTCTCTGCTTTTGTATCCACAATTTGTGCCAACGCCAACAATAACCCGGTGGTAATTGACAATCCCCGCCCCAATCCTATCAACACCGACCCCAAGCCTGAACCTAATCCTGTCGTAGATAGAGGCGGCTCCAATTCTTTGTTTGGGGGAATGGGCGAACACGTTGCTGTTGACCCCAATAGAAAAGTGGTAAATACTTACCAACCTACAGGCAAAACAGAACCTCAAAAAAACCCTACAGGCAATAAAATAGATGTCAATCAATTGCCGCGCGAAAATACCCAAATTTTGAAAGCAGAACCTGGCTACCATATCGTCCAAGAAGGGGATAATTTGTATAATTTATCTTTGCAATATGGAGCTTCAGTAGAAGCTATCCAATACTGGAATAATCTGCCTGACGATAAGCTGAAACTGAACCAAAAATTAAAAGTAATAGATGACGGGCAAAACTCGTATGCGGACAAAAATCCACAAATCATAGAAGACGCCATCAACCGAACCCGATACACAGTACATATTGTTCATCAAGGCGATAATCTGGGAAAAATTGCCCAACGCTACAACACCAGCCTGCTTAGTTTGTACCAACTCAACAATCTTCAGGATGACAAAATTGCCATAAAACAGCAAATTATAGTCGCCAAAGAAATTTTGCCCTAAATTTTTGCAAAATAGCACACGATTTTTGCACAAAAAAGCAGAAAAAAGATTTTTTTTCACAAAAAAGAACGAAATTTGCCCGCAGAAGTAGATTTCGTTTTTTTTATTTATAACATACAAACTTTTTTTACAAAAATGCAAAACAATATGCTAATTTTACGCGGTTTGTTACTCAGCTGTTTAATGTTCGCCACCGCTTTTATAGCCTCGGCACAAGTAGAAATCAACGGTAAGTCAGCCGTTGGACGTTGGAAAACAGTAGATGACGAAACAGGAAAACCCAAGTCTGTGGTAGAAATTTATCTCGAAAATGGTAAATACACGGGCAAAATAGTGGAATTATTCCGCGCGCCTGACGAAGACCAAGACCCTGTTTGCAAAAAATGTGAAGACCATCGTCAAGGGCAAAAGGTCAAAGGGATGATTATTATCCGCAATATGAACAAAAAAAGCGATAAATACGCAGATGGGGATATTTTAGACCCCAAAAAAGGCGAAATTTACGACCTAACGATGTGGCTGGAAAACGAAAACACGTTGAAAGTACGCGGTTGGTGGGGCTGGGTTTATCGCACCCAAACTTGGACTAGGCAAAACTAAACAAACTAATATAGTTTTGGATTGGTTTTTATGTGCGTATTTTGTTATCAAAATGTTAAAAATGCTAAATTAGAGCTTTTTTTGTTCAAATTTTACCCGCAAAGCTAACATTTCGGCTTCTCGCCTCGTTATAGATGGTATAATATCACCGCGGCAATTAATGCCGTCTTTTAACCCTCTTCAAACGTTGCTGCTATGAAATATCACATCTCGGCTGACGACCTAATCCGTTACATTTATAAAGAAGTTTCCTTTATGGAAAAATTGGCCATAGAAAAAGCTATACGTCGCGACGCACACCTGCGCGAACAATATCAAGAAATGAGCCGCGCTTTTCACCAATTGGACGAACTAAGCCATTTAGAAAGTCCTACTACTGGTGTTTTGGATAATATACTGACTTACAGCAAGTTATCTAATCTACAAACAGAGTTTTCTGCTTAATCCATTGAGCCGCACTTCCCACAGTGCGGCTTTTTTTATGCTTAATTCTATATTATTTTCTAAAAGATTTTGGTTTTTTTTGAAAATTGGGATGCTTATTATTAGATTGTACTGGAGTGGAGTTGCTACTTTTTAGCAAATCATCTATTTCTATATCAATCCGCCCTGCAGTCAATTGATACAAATCCGCTTTCATCTGTTTGGGGCTAATTTCTTCCCGATGTATATTTTGATGCACAAGCTGCATATAAGCCAACAGATTTTTTAACCCTTCAGGTCTCTCTTCAACGGGCATTTTGCATATTCTATCCACAAATTGGTTAAAATATCGACCATAATCTCTGTAAGTTCGCTGTTTTGGGGGATAACTAATCCGCTGATTTTCATCAAAATCTATTTTTAAAGGTAAGTTTTCGGGCACATCTATATCCAAGCCGTTATCAAAACAGGCCAGAACCTGCACCCAAATTTTTAGCCGGGTTTCTTCCCTCAACTTAGGGCTAACTTGAGCAATCTCTAGCTGTGTATCTATAATTTTTTCTATAGCGGTTTGTCTTTCGCTACGATTTTTAAGCTGGGCTGCTTGTTGCAAAAATAATTGGGCATAAAGCCCCAACTCTGGCCAATTGAGCGCGGTATATTTTTTAGTCATCAATAGCTTAAGGATTTTATTTGCTATATTTTCAAAACTTTTATAAAATAGACTTGTTTTAAAGGGCAAAAATAAACAGTATTTTCTAATTTTTTCAACTTTTATAGCCAAATGTCCTTTTTTGAACAAAAATCTAACCGATTATTTCTAATTTTAGCAGGCTTTTTTCTTGCCAACACATTAATAGCTGAATTTATAGGGGTTAAAATTTTCTCATTGGAAGCGACTTTGGGCATAAGCGAAATAAATTGGAGCATTTTCGGGATAAAAGGAACAAACCTAACCGCTGGGGTTTTGCTTTGGCCTGTGGTGTTTATTATGACCGATATTATCAACGAATACTACGGCGCAAAAGGGGTTCGTTTTCTATCCTATTTGGCTGCTGGGCTGATAAGTTACGGGTTTGTGATGGTTTATACCGCCATACAAATTTCCCCCGCAAGTTGGTGGCAAACGGGAAAAGTTGGGGTTGGCGTTCCTGATATGCAAGCTGCTTTTTCCGCCATTTTTGGGCAAGGGCTTTGGATAATTTTGGGCTCTTTGTTGGCTTTTTTCTTGGGGCAGATAATAGACGTGCTGGTTTTTCACCAAATCAAAAAACGCACGGGGGAAAAATGGGTATTTTTGCGCGCTACGGGTTCTACTCTGGTATCGCAACTGATTGATAGTTTTGTGGTGTTGTACGTGGCTTTTGTTTTGGGGGGAAGTTGGACTTTGTCCGAATTGTGGAACGTGGGAATGGTCAATTATATTTACAAATTTTCTGTAGCTATTTTACTCACGCCTGTCTTATACTTGGTGCATTTTGGTATTGATAATTATTTGGGCAAAGAAAAAGCCGAGGAGATGAAACAACACGCCGCCCAATAGCCGTTTTTAAACAAAAAATTGCTGTTATAATCCGTCCGATTTCATCTTTTCGTACGCCAAAATCCCCGACAAACAAACCCCAACTATACCCTGCCCTGGATAAGTCGTGTCGCCGCACAAATATACCCCCTTGTGGTCTAATCTCGCATCCAACATTTGCCAGGGTTTCACCCGCATATATTGGGGATAACCGCCCACAAAACCCCATTCGCGCTGTGTCCAACGCTCCCAACTCTTGGGGGTGGAAGAGTGGAAATATAAAATATCCTTTTCTGGGATTATTTTTAGCTTTTCCAACTCGGATATTATCAACTTTTCCAACTCTGCTTTGTCAAAATCGGATAATTTTTCCGGGTTTTTGACGTGGGTGCTTACCGATGCAACCCCCTGCCCCAAAGGTGCGCGCGCAAAGTCGTCTTCGTGGCTAAAACTGACGAAAATACTATGCGAGTTGATTATCGGCAAGGGCTTGGGCAGGTGGATTTGGTGGTGCAAAGGGATATTTTTTTGCCAATCGCTGCGTTTGAACCCAATACACAACTGAAACGCGCTGTTTAATTGCTCTGAACGCATCAATTTTTGCTCAAAAGACTGGTTTAAACCCTCATTATTGAACAGTTTTAACGTGTTATTGATGGGAATACCCGATACGACCTTATCCACCGCGATTTTTTCCCCTTTTTGGGTGTGGATAATATACCCTTTGGCGGGATTGGGGAGCGGTTCTACCCTTTCTACCCCCGTTTTTAGCAAAACTTTCCCCCCTTTTTGCTCAATAAACTCACAAATGGGTTTTATCAGCCCTATCATTCCCCCCCAGCAGTAAAAATTGCCAAAATTGGTATAACAAAGCGAAGTCGCCCCGAACAAAACATTCACCTCTTGCGCGTGATTTTGGGCAGTTATCAACAATTGTTCGTTCACAAAGGACATAAACAGCTCATTTTTATCCAATTCATACTTCTGGAGCAGTTTTTGCATAGAACTAAACGCCCAACGCGCGTAAAAAAGTTGCTTAAATCGGAAATTTTTGACCAAGCCCAACATATCCTTCCAACTACTGGGGGGAAAACTCGTATGGCGCAGGCTTGTTTCCCACACAAATTGGCTGATTTTATAACATAAAGTCCAAAACTCGCGCTGATTTTTTGCCCCAAAAACCCGCTCCGCTTCGGCAATCCAAGCATCTAAGTTTTTATGACGGGTCAAAACCTCCCCATTGGGTAAATAAATGCGCATAGATGGGTCTAACTCCAACACATCCACGCTAATTTTGAGCTTATTTAATAAAAAATGTAAGGGCATATTCGGGTCTAAACCCACCAAAGTGGTCGCGCCCGATTCAAAAATAAACCCTTGTCTATAATAAGAACTGCTGCAACCGCCCGCTAGGTAATTTTGTTCCAACACAATCACCTCTTGCCCCTCAGCTGCCAACAAAGCCGCCGCGCTCAAACTGCCCATACCAGAGCCGATAATCGCTATTTTTGCCATATTTATTAAATTTATTTAATTTTGTTTAACTTTTTTTACAATTTTATTCAAATTTATTAAACAAAAATACAACTACTATGTTTAAAAGGGGTTCTTATTCAACACGTTTATATTTTTCATTCTAAAAATACAACCAAAATGCAGAAAAATCAAATTGTCCGCCCCCTCGATGCCAATACTATAGCTTTAATAGAAGAACTTGGCGACCAGCACGTGAGCACCTCTATAGAAACCCCAATGCGCGAAGATGCTTTTGTGATGAGCGACGAGGATAAAATAGAAAAAATACAAAATAATTTTTACGAAATTATGGAAACCTTGGGCTTGGATTTGACCGACGACAGCCTAAAAGGCACTCCGTATAGAGTAGCAAAAATGTTTGTAAAAGAAATTTTTCAGGGTCTGAACCCAGCCAACAAACCCAAAATGGCCTTGTTTGATAATAAATATCAATACGACCAAATGTTGATAGAAAAAAATATCAACGTACAATCTACCTGCGAACACCACTTTTTGCCCATTTACGGCAAAGCACACGTGGCTTATATCAGCAAGGGGAAAGTTATCGGCTTGTCCAAAATCAACCGAATAGTGGATTATTTCTGCCGCCGCCCGCAAGTACAAGAGCGTTTGACTATGCAAATTATGAACGAGCTTAAACGTTTGTTGCAAACTGACGATGTAGCCATTTATATCGACGCGCAACATATGTGTGTTTCAACCCGCGGCGTGCGCGATTTGAGCAGCAGCACGATTACTTCAGCTTTTAGCGGCAAATTCGAGGAAGAACAAGCCCGCAGAGAGTTTTTCGCAGCTATTCATTCCTAAGCATTTTTTCCAAAAAAACTATCAAAAAAAGCCTTTTCAAATAAGAAAGGGCTTTTTTTATAAAAAAATATCAATTTTTTTCATTTTTTTGAAACTTTTCCCCCTTTTTTTGCTTTATACGTTTGACAATTGCAAATAATATACTACCTTTGCATCGCAAATATAAAAAACGGGGAATTAGCTCATCTGGTAGAGCGCTTGCATGGCATGCAAGAGGTGGTCGGTTCGATCCCGATATTCTCCACTAACTCACGAAAACCCGCTTAAACAGTGGGTTTTCGTCGTTTTTGAAACTTTCATTTTTTCAATGCGAAAAACTTTCTCCCGTGAATAAACCAAATCGGACGAAATGGCTGGTTATTAACATCTGCTTTTGGCTAACAACCTTTGTAGGCTGCGATAGCAATAATTCCCATAAGTCTTATTCCCGCCCTACTCAATATTCGCTAGAAGAACAAAATATCCGCCGCAACCCAATCAACTATATTAATATCAAAAAAAAATATAACGCGGATAAATTATTTGGGGGAATTAGCGATGGGCTATTATCTATCAAAAATGAAAGCGATTTTATGTTTGATAGGATTGTGATTAAGGTTTATTATATCAAAACTGACGGCGGAGTGCATAAAACCGCAACTGTAGTAGCGCGCAACATACAGAGCCAGGATAGAGTCCACGAGCCATTTCCCGATTCTGAACGGGGAACTTCTATCTATACTAAAATCCAACTCATTGAGTGTTCTGCTTTAGACATTCACAAAGAGTACATCGTAGAATAAAAAAAGCCTTTTCCAACTCGGAAAGGGCTTTTTTTATGGCTAATTTCTAACGTTTTTGGCAAAAATCAAGCAACCATTCCCGCTCGGTAAGCGGTTCGATAATTTGAATTTTTTCGCGCAACTGCAATTTTTCCGCTTTATCGTGGGGATTTATTTTGATAATTTTTAGGCTAGTCGAGAGTATATTTTGATAATTTTGGTAATGATAAGATAATGATTTCTTTTTTCTAACCAAAAAAGTTTTAAATGTGGGGAGAAAAGACTCCAGCAGCTCATACTCGCGCAAAGCTGCGTAAATTTTCAACTGGGTCATTTTGGCGTCTAAATTTAAAAAAATATCCTCATAATCTACCTTTTGTAAAAAATCCAAAGCTACAGCGTAATTTTCTTTGGCAAAATGCCATTTAGCCCAAGCATAATTTTGGTAAGTGGGTCTATATTCAATCGCTATTTTGGCGGCGTACTCTTCTATAAATTTGGCAGCCCAATCAAAATCAGCCAAACGCAAGGACAAAGAAACCACATTTTTGAACGTAAAGCGGCTAATTTGTTCCCGTTCCAATAAAATTTTAGCCTCAAAACCCGATTTGTACAAAGCCAATAACTCCAACATATAAGCGCGATTGTAACCCCGATTTGCTCGCTTTATGGCGTAATTGATAGCCAATAAATATAAATTTTTGCCCTCTTGCTGTTCAAAAAAAGCCACATTAGCGGATAAAATTTGCTGATATTGGGAAAAATAAACATCAGAATCTGGCGCAGGCTGGCTTATCGCCAAATAGTAAAAATAATAAGCAGAAAGCAACGCATTTTGTTGATAAACAATCGGATATGTTTGCAAAAAGGTTAAAATTTCGGGCAAAAAATGCCATTGATAATCAATTTTATACACTAATTGATGCGCCGAAAGCGCACATACTTGCTTGAGTTTTTCCACGATAAAATGCACATCCAAAGCATCCAACCAATTTTGGAAACTATGCTGCGTATCGCGGGGTTTGGACTCGTTTTGTAGATAAAACGCTTGCTCGTAATGATAATTTTGCAGCAAAAAAACAGCATTTTGGCGTTTTTCTCCCTCCAAATGCTGCTGCCAACTGTTTAGATTTTGAGCGGCTAAATGCGGTAAATTATACTTTTGCAAGGCTTTATTTAAATAATTAAACTGTTGATTTTCATCATTTTGTAGCTCGGTATGGATAAGAAATTGTTCGATTAGTTTGGTTAAGCTATTCATCAACAAGCGCATTTTGGCGGGTTCATACCCTTGCGGGGCAAAAACCCAATCCCAAGCCTGCTGTGGGCTAAATTCAGCCTTTTTTTGCTTAATCGCTTGGGTCAAAAATTCGGCTAACGAGATAAGGGCTGGGTTGGGATTATGAAAAGGTGAGTGGATAAATTTGCGCAAATTTGCCCGCTCAAACCCATTTAAAGCGGAAAAAAGCGCAAACAATTTACTATTTTGCATATTTTTGTGGGATTTTATTTAGGTAGTTTTTCCAACAAATAAAAAGGTTATAAGTTTTATTTTAGTGACTTTAGCGATTATTTTAGTAAAAAGTTTTTCCAACAAAAGCCTAAATTTGTATTTTCAAAACAACGATGATTGAGCTAATTTTGTGGTATCAAATAAACCAAAGTATAATTTTATGCGTATGAAAACTAATCTGTTAATTTTGTGGACGTTTTTGGCGGCTTGTATGGCTACTGCCCAAAATAGTCAAAACTCTTGGAGATGGCGCAACACAGCCACCAATCAAACCGTTATGGATATGCAAAACGCCAGCGACGGCGGCGCGTGGGTGCTTTTGTCGGCTACTTATCCCCAAATTGTAAAAATCAACCCTTCTGGGCAAGAAGAATACAGATTGGTAGATTCTACAGAAGTGTATAACGCCCCCGTAAACGCCAGCCACTTGGAACTGCGCCCTGATGGGCAAGGTTTGGCTTTTTTGGCACAGTACAAAAACCACCCCACCCGCGACTCTGTTTTTTTGTACGAAACCGATTGGACTGGAGCTATCACCAACAAGCATTTTATTATGACAGATGATAGCCTTATACTCAGCTCTATGGATGCGGATGAATTTGGGGGTTATCTTATCAACGGGCTAACTGGTGCTGGTGCGACTACTGTGCGGCAGTTGCTGATTAGATTTAATCGCAATAATGCCAACTTGAGTACTATTCCTACCAATGGCTACAGAATAAGCAACAAAAATGCAGTCTACACAAATGATAATGAAATTTTTTACTTAGCCAATAAAACCGATTCTCTTCATTATGCAATTTTTGATACTTTAGGAGTAAAACAATGGGATACTACTGTTTATCTACTAAATAGCAACTGGTATTATCCCCGCGCAAGTCTAGGCAGCAATGGCGAATTATTATCTTTCACTCAAAATGGTAAATTACGGCAACTTGATAACAATAGACAATTTTTGCCCGAAATAGATTTCGCTGCAATTGGTATGCAAGGCACAACCACAAGCGCACAAGGATTTGACGGAAATTATTGGGTGGTGGATACTGTGTTTAGTGCAGCAAGATTTTGTAGAGTAAGTAAAATATCTCGTATAGACAATAGCGTAATGGGGGCTACAAATTTTATAGGAATGTACAATCCCACAGGGCTTGACGGTTTCAGTTTAGGACAAATCTCTTACCTCGCACCTACTACAGATGGCGGAGTAGCTGTATTGATGATAGACGGCGTGTTGAAAATCAACGCTAACGGGGATTTATACTATAACAACATCTACGGGGATGTTTTGCACGATATAGATTTAAGTTGCGATTCTACAATAGGCGATAGCGTTTTGCGCCAGCGTTTGGTAAAAGCTGAAGAGATTAACACGGGGGATATTTATTACAATATAACCGACAATCAGGGCAAATACAGAATAAACGTACCTGCGGGTACTTACGAAGTCAGCAGCGAACACAGTTGGAGCCCTTACAATAATTTTTGGATAACTTGCAACAACACCCAAACTATAGCCTTTAACAACACAGCAGCAGCTAACAAAGATACTGTAGATATTTTACGCCAAACCACTTACAACTGCCCTTTATTGGAGGTTGGGCATAACACATACAGCGTTTTTTCGTGCTTGCAAAGTGTGTACGGTCTATGGGTGTATAATCACGGTACGATTGCTTCAGCTCCCAACACCAGCATTACCTTCAATTTAGACCCTAATCAACGCTATGTAGCACATTCAGGGGGTTTTAATATGACCAGTTTAGGAAATAACGAGTATAGATTTGATATAGGCAGCGTTCCCGCTTATCAATGGGTTGGTTTTGCCGTAACAGTAACTACAGATTGCGCTGTACCCAACGGGGCGATTTTATGCAGCGAAACCCACGTTTATCCTGATACTTTGTGCGGATTTAACTCTACAGGGGCTAACATAATCATTACAGATAGCTGTGTGGGTACGGACAGTTTGATATTCAGTTTGACCAACATAGGCGCGAATATGGCAACCCCACAAAATTATTCTATCATAGAAGATAATTTAATGTATCGCCCCCTCACCCCTTTTATGCTCAATAATGGGCAAAAATTGGATATTCCTATCAACAGAAAAGACAGCAGCGATTATATCATTTTGGTAGAACAAGCGGCAACTTATCCCAACATTCAACCCAATCTGCCCACTTCGTTATTAGCTAACGATTGCAACCCGAACGCTGTGTTTACTAATCCAGCCCAATTTTTTATCAACAACAGCTTTAGCACCCACTACGATTGTGTAGAAAGTCGCATCCCTGTACCCTGCCCCCACCAAGCCCAACCGCGCGGTTACGGCAGCAGCAATTTAATCAACAATGGCACGCCGATAATTTACCAAACAGGATTTAGCAACCCAGTGCGCGCACCATTCAATAAAGTGGTTATTTTAGACACTTTGGACGAAAATTTGGATATAAACACTTTCCGTATGCAGGGCGTTTCGCACCAATTTGTGGTGGATATGCTCCCAAATAGAATTTTGCGCTTCACTGCTGACAATATCGGCTTGGTGGATAGTTCGGTTAGCGAATTGGCTTCGCGCGGATATATTAGCTATGAGATTATGCCCTTGCCCAATTTGCCCCTTGGTACGAGAATAGAACACCGTTCTGGCGTAAGCGTAGACAATCGCCCACCTGTAGTAACCGAAACGGTATTCCACACTATAGGCGAGAATTTTATCCCTTTGCGGATTGTAGCGATAGAAGAAACCCAAAACCATACTACAGTAACCGCTTTCCCCAACCCTTTCGCTGAAGAGTTGACTTTTAGCGTAGGCACAGCCCAAGACGAACTTTCTATACAAATCACCGACGTTATGGGAAAACCTGTTGTGGTAAAATTTGCACAAACTAACCCACAAACGCTGCAACTTCAACGCGGAAACCTACCTGCAGGTGTATATTTTTTCCAAATTCAATCCAAAGGACAACCTTTAGCTACAGGAAAAATTATCGCTCAATAAAAACTAAGACTTTATCCATAAAGCAATTTTTTTGCACCAAGAAAAGACAATTTTATTTTCTCCCTAATATAGAATTTTGCCAATAAAAAAAGCCCTTTCCTGTTCGGATTGGGCTTTTTTTTATTCACATTTTTCGTCGTAAAATAACTCTATAATAGCTGGTAAATGTTTTAACAGTTCGCCATTTGATAATGGATTATTTTGTAAATAAACATATTCCAATGAATTCAAGCCTAATAAAGCTGTTATATCACTTATTTGATTATTTTCGGCTTCCAAAGTTTCTAAGTTCAAACAAGCCGAAAGCACAGAAATATCACTAATTTGGTTGTTGCTTATAGCGAAAGCAACTAATTGATTCAATTCAGCCAAAGAACTAACATCGCTGATTTGGTTGTGATTTAGTTGTAATTCGTGCAAACTTTGCAATCCAGCCAAAGGGCTTACATCGCTGATTTGGTTATCATTTAATTCCAATTCTATCAAATTTTTGATTGCCGCTAAAGGGGTAATATCGCTGATTTGATTAGCACTTGCACACAAGGTTAAAATGTCTAAATTGGATAACGGATTGATACCTTGGATAGCATTATTACTAATCTCCAAAAATTCTAAATTTAAATAACTGACCTTTCGCAGTGAAAAAATTTGGTAGATTGAAAAAAACAACAGTGTGTGCTCAATAGCGTGGGGTTTTATACCCCACGCACAAAAATGGTAAAAAATGTTATATTTTCTATTTTTTTATAGAATATTTATCAGCGCGCGGGGTATAAAACCCCACGCTATTGAGCGCATATAGGAAAATTTAACTGCAAAAATCTAATTGTAAAAAAAAATGAAAAATATACTGCGAAAGGTCAGTTAAATAATTAGAAATTACACTAATATCGCTGATTTGGTTGTTGTTTAAATTCAAATACTTTAGCTTTTTAAGCGCAGATAAAAGGCTTATATTGCTTATTAAATTATTAGCTAAATCTAAAGAATTTAATCGAGTGAGTGTGCGCAAAGGGCTAATATCTTCAATCACATTATTAAAAGCGTCAAGTGTAGTTAAGTTGATTAACTGGGATAAAAAACTTACATCTTCAATTAAATTCTCTTCAATTCGCAAAGCAAATAATTGAGCTGCTAATTGTTTTATTTCGCGGGGTAACTCTGTAAGTCCCAGATTAGACAAATCTAATACGTTTGATTTTGTGCGGAGGCATTGTTTGATACGTTGAATAGCTATAGTTTGGCTCATAATTATTGGTTGTTTTGGTATAAAATAAAGTGCAAAGGTATTTTTTTTTACTGAAAAATCACTCTAAAAGAAAAAAAATGTATCTTTGCCCCGTTTAAAACCACAAAAAATAAAATTTGAGTATGAAATTTGTAACAGTTTGCTTGTTATTATCGTTTAAATTGGCTATATTTGCCCAAAATTGGCAAAATAAATCGGAAAAATTATATCGTTATGTAGGCGGCGACTCGCTAATCGTAAGCCAAAAAGAGCAACAATTAGATACCGAAGGGCGATTGATAAAACAACGAATCTACTACTACAACACCGTCCCTCCCCTCAACTCGTTGTACAGAGAAGAAAGCAGCGATTGGAACGAACCCGTGATGACCCAAAGAACGGTAACTTATGCCCCCAACAAATCCCCTAACAGCGAAAAATTAGAAATTTATTATAAAAAATATCACCCCAAAGATGATAGCTGCCAAGTCGCTTGGGCAAGAAAATATGATGCCAAAGGCGAGTTGAACAAAGAAGATACTTTTACCTATAATAAGAAAAATTTATTGGTCAAAAAATGTAGCTATGATTACCAAGGTAGCACTTCTCTACTTTGCGAAACCTACAAATACAACAGCAAAGGGCAATGCAAACGCTATCGCTCTCACGTACATTGGACAACAATCAACATACGAGGACGAGCCAGCAATAAAAAAACATTGCGCATTGACTATAAATATAAGTATAAAAAGAACAAAATTGTAAGCATAAAAGGACGCAACTATAGTTCTGATTATCAAGTGATTAACAAATATGACAAAGCTGGAAATTTAACCTTTTCAGAAACCACTGTCAATCGTACCCACAAAACCAGCGCAGCTGACCGAGCCAAAAATGATAGTTTGCCCAAAAAACAAATAAGTCAAGACAAAAAAACACTAAAATATGAAAATGGGCGTTTGACTGAAGAAACAATCATAGAAAACAACATTGTACGCAAAAAACTATTGAATAAATATCAAGACAGTTTGCTGGTTTCCACCCAGATATTTGGCAAAAACGAACAAAGACAAGAAGAAAAAGACTTTTTGTACGAAAATGGGGTTTTAAAAAGCCGCACTACCCGCCGTTATAATGACCGCCAACTACTCAATTATACCGTTTTGGCCACTTGCAACGAATATGGCAAAATTGTATCCGAAGTACAAACTATGAACGAAAAAATCGTTTCTACCATTTTGCAAGAATATGATACGAAGCAAAATTTAATAGAAACAACGCTCCTCAATACAAAAGGGGATAAAATAGAAAAAACAATTTATAAATATAGTTATTAGTTGTTAATTGTTAGTGGTTAATTGTTAGTAACTGGAGTTACGCTTGAGGCTTCATTTTAGTACAAAAAAAACTGAAAATTAAATAGGTTAGAAATTTTTTTGACGGCTTACGCCTAAAAAATTTATTTTCCGTACTTTTTTGATGGCAAAAAAGTACCAAAAAAGCCAACGCCAAAAAGGCGTTTTTGCTTGTATTTTCTACGAAAATAAGCGCAAAACCGTCGCTACAAGCCGACGTTTTTTGCGTTGCAAAAAAGCTACTGCCCTCGCTTTGCTCGGTTGGTCGTCTTTCCGCGACATACGCTGGTTTTGGCGTCGCACAGCGAAAATTTAGCTTTTCAACTTGACTTTTATCACAAAATAGCTCAAGCGTAACTCCAGTTAGTAATAAGGGCTATTTTAAAATAAATTAGTTCTTTTCTAAATAAAAATAACTAACCACTTATAACTAACCACTTATCACTAACAACTAACCACTCATCACTACTTGCTCTCTCTTTTCTCACACTATAAATATCTCGCGAATATGAAAACATTAGTCGCAAAAGCAGCATTTTTGACCGCTGCGCTTATACCCAATATGCTAATGGCACAGACACCAACAGTCAAAATTTTGGAGTATAAAGAAGCTGAACGCAAAGAAGAAGACCTAGCCATTGTCAAAAAGGAATTTAAAGAATTCAATAATGCAGGCCAAGTGCTAAAATATGCCTTATTGATAGCCAATCCTATCATGGAACTGGTCAAATCCTTAGAAATTGAAAAAGGAAACGACGCGAATGGCAATTTTGAAAAAATAACCAAATTTGACGAAGGTGGCGAACCTATAATTTGGGAAAAAACTTATTTGGATGCCAACGGCAAAAAAGGCAGGGTAGAATATGTGGATTTTGCCCTCAATGCAGACAATCCCTACACCCGCGTTTATAAATACTCGGAAACTTCCAAAAAAATTGTTTCTACCAGCCTCACCGATAGCAAAGGGAAAAAAGTAGGCGAAGAAAATTGGAAATACAACAAAGAAGATGAAGAAATCAAATACGAAAAATGGGAACAGTTGCCCAATGGGAATAAAAACACTGAAGAAAAATCAGTAGAATACAATCCCGACGGCACTTTGGCGCGCTCCACGCTGCTTATGAAACAAAATGGCGATGTGCTTAAAGAGGAAATTGTTTTTGAAAAAAATAAAGTCAAAGAGAAAAAACGCTACAAAAACGGGGAAATCGTCAGTAGTTTTGGCGCAGGCAGCAAAACCAAAATAGACCCCAACAAACAAAAAGTACTGATAGACTTTGGCAACGACGACCAATTCAACTCAGGTATGTGGGATGTGGTGGACGAAACAGATGATAAAGGTCGCAAAATCAAAACGACCAAAACTGAAGGTATAGAAATTATGGAAGAAATTCTTTACACTTACGACGAACAAGACAACTTGGTCAAACTCAAAAAGATTTTTTATGCAGCAGGCGAACCTTCTGGACAAGAAGAAGAACAGGTTTGGGAATATGACGAACACAAAAACAAACTCCGCGAAGCTTCTTTCAACAATGGTTTATTGATGATGGAAAAAACTTATGCCTACCAATACTACAAGTAAACGTTAATTCTAACAGCAGTTATAACCTTTTTTGCAAAAAATCTCATCCCACCCAATCCCAACTGCTATGATAAAAAACTGGTTAAAAAAACTCGCTTTTGCCTCGCTTACATTTTTGGCAATAAATGGCAACGCTCAAGAACGCCCCAAAGTCAAAAAAGAAATTCGCCAAAATTATAAATTACAAAATACCCAACTGGATTTATCCACACAGGTAGAAACTGAATTTGATATTTTTGGCAAAATCGTACAACATAGCGAATATGATGTGCTACCCGAAGGCAAAACCCAACTCAATCAACAAACCGTACACAAATACAACCAAACTGGGCAAAAAATTGGCACCGTTATTTATGATGCCAATAGCGCGACCCTTTGGACTGAAGATATTTTTTTTGATAACCAAAACCGTATCATCAAAACCCAACAAACAGACTACAAAAGCGGCCAAGCTCAACGCAATTATGCCACCACCGAATACGACCAATATGGTAACGCTGCCCTTAGCAAAACTTTCAATCATCAAAATGAACAAACCAGCGAAAAACGCCGTACTTTTAACGATAAAGATGAAATGATAGCTTCCCAAGATTGGTTTTATGTACAAAACGAGGAAAAAAAATGGGTAAAACGCAGCAGCCGCAACCAAAACGAATTTAACAGCCAAGGACATCTTATCAAATCCACCTCTGATTTTCAAGAAGGGAAGAAAAAATGGCGCGAGGTCAAGTATTTTGAAAATTGTGCGCTGGTAGAATGTGATAAATATATCAATGGCAAACTCGTCAGCCACTACCGCAAACAAGAACGCGATACCACAGCCAATAATCCAGGTTATAACGTTATCCCTATTCCCAAAACAGATTACGAACATCCCGACGATTACGACCCTTTGGCGTATATTCCCCACACAGAATACCGCACCGTTACCTTCAAAACGGATAAAAATGGCAATATCATCAAAAAAGTAGTGCGCGAACAAAGTGAAGTATTCAGCGTTACCTATTTTACCTATGACGAAAAAAACCAACTCGTTAAGGAAAAAACCATATTCAAAGCCGATGACAGCACAGAAGAACACATTTATCAATACGATGAATACCAAAACTTAACCCGCGAAACCATTCTCAAAAATGAACTCGCTACCGAAGAACACGCCATTAAGTACGAATACTATAGCAATTAAACCACAAAAAACCTTTCCAACTCGGAGAGGTTTTTTTTATTTTTGAAGTTGTTTAGTAAGAATTTTTCTACATTTTCAATTTAAAAAAATAACCATTTGTGTATTTGAAGCAACAGACTAAAGTCTGTTGTAATCGTTTTTTTGTCTCTCAACGGGTTAAAACCCGTTGGTATTGATTGATAAAACTGTATAACGCGCGGGACTTTAGTCCCAAAAGCGCGAAAAAATCCTAAATCTCAATTGTGCTGGGACTTTAGTCCCGCACAATACAGAGAAATTAAAAGATAAAAAAAGCATACTAAACAACTTCCCCTTTAAAAAAACCTTTCCAACTCGGAGAGGTTTTTTTTATTTTTGGAAATCAACAAAATTAACCCTAACTTTGCCCCGTTTTTCTCACTATCACAACACAACAACTTTATAATGAATTTTTTCGCCCCATTTTTTACCCTTTTTATTAGCTTTTTGGCGATTATCAACCCCACAAATGCGCAAAAACCAGCCATAAAAGTAATCAAACAGCAAAAATATATTTTAGCTGCCAACCAAGAGATAAAACTATCTTTTCAAATAGACCAAAACTATAACCGCTATGGCAATATGACCAAGCAAGAATATCTTTATCCCCGCCCCAATAGCGACCAATTGCAAACCGACCGCAAAATTTTATATAGCTACGATGCCCGCAGCCGCCATTTGGGAACTATGGAATATAATGGAGATAATTTGTTAGAAGCCGAAACCAAAATCTATTGGGACGACAAAGATAATAAAACCAAAGTGGAAGAAATCCGCTACAGCAACGGCGAACAAACCGCTAATGTAACCACTTACAGCCTTCAATATGATGAACGCGGCAACAAAAAAAGCGAAATTCATTACACCCCCAACGGAGTACAGGAAAAAGCCCGCTTTTGGTTTTATAACGAAAATGACGAATTGATAAAAACAACCCTACTCGTAGAAAAAGAAAACCAACCCGTCAAAAGAAGTCTAAGCATATTCAAACGCGACGATAAAGGCAATCTCACCAAATCTATCAGCAAAGAGTACGTCAATAAAAAAGAATATAGAAAAGATATTCAGTATTTTAGCAATAACCACGTCATCCGCTGGCGCAAATATATCAACAAGCGTTTTGATAGCGAATTTATCAACGAATACCGCGATAGCGTGGTCATCCGCACTACTTCCCGCAATACCAAAAAGATGATTTCGTTGGAACAAGCCCAAAAAGAACAAGAAAAAGCAGCCCGCCGCGCCAATAAAAAACGAAATAACAAAACCAAAAGCGCAGAAATTTGGGTTACCAACACCGAATACGATGCTTACGGTAATGTAGCGATTAGCAGCCAAAGTGTCAATAACCAAGTAAAAATGGTTACTCAATACGAATACGACGATTACGGCAATTGCGTGCGTGTTAGCAAAATCAATAAAGAAACCAACGAAAAAGAAGAAGAAACAACCGAGTACGAAACCTATGGCAATATCTCCCGCCGCAGTGCTTACCTCAACGGGCAGTTGATTTCAGAAGAAAAATTTCTATACGAATACTATCCCCGCGAGTAAAACCGCTTAAAACGAAAAATCCTGCTTCGTGATGAGGCGGGATTTTTTTTATTATGATTTACTGGAGTTACGCTTCTATCATTTGATTTTTAAAAGTTAAGTACAAAAGCTAAATTTTCGCCGTGCGACGCCAAAACCAGCGTATGTCGCGGAAAGACGACCAACCGAGCAAAGCGAGGGCAGTAGCTTTTTTTCGTAGAAAAAAACGTCGGCTTGTAGCGACGGTTTTGCGCTTATTTTCGTAGAAAATACAAGCAACACGGCGAAGCCCTCCCGAAGGAAACGCCTTTTTGGCGTTGGCTTTTTTGGTACTTTTTTGCCATCAAAAAAGTACGGAAAATAAATTTTTTAGGCGCAAGCCGTTAAAAAAAAATTTCTACCCGATTTAACTTATAACTATTTTGTACTAAAATTAAACCTCAAGCGTAACTCTAGTGATTTAGATTGTATTTTTTAAAATTAATGTCTATTTTTGCGATAGAATTTAATTTTTAAACCCAAAAACATTTCTCTTAGATATGAAACGTCTTCTGTTTGCGCTCGCTTCGCTATTATTTTTCCCCTTTGCTTGTGTAATCAAAAAAAATAAAACAACTTTGGAACGAAATGGTATTTATTACTTTGAAAGTTGGGCAGGTTATTATGTTCCGTTAAATCCAACAAATGAGATAACTAAAGAACAAGCCGAAGCAACCGAAAGCAAATATGCTTACTACATTGGTCACTATGAAAAAGGACTTTTGATGGTTTTTGAACAATACATAGATAAGAAAATTCAATGGCGAGATATTTACACCTATTGGCCAAACACGAAAATACTGCAAAAGCGCGAAATGTTTCATTTTGACCCTACAGTTGAGCCGTATCGTGTCCAAAATTTTGACCAAAAAGGCAATATCATCAAATAATAAGCTTATTTTAAACCAAAAAAATCCCACTTCGTGATGAGGCGGGATTTTTTTTATTATGATTTAGACAATAAAAGTTTATTTAAAACAGCTATTTGTTCGCGCAAAAAGTTAATTTCTTCGTCTTGTTTAGCTATTCTTTTCTCTAAAAAATCTATAATTTTATCGTTGTTATTATAATTATTGTTGATTGTGCAAGTTGTATTATCTCTATTAAAAAAGTCATTAAATTTTGCAAATTGCTCATTTTCAGCAAGTTTATAAATATCTTCTACACTCATATCAAAGATATTGGCCAATTGTTCCAATCTTTCTATATCCATTTTTATCTCGCCGCGCTCCAATTGCGAATAAGCCTGCGGGCTAATATCTAATTTTTCTGCAACATCAGCTTGTTTCATTTTTTTAAAGTTTCTAATTTGCTTTATTTTCTCTTCAATTTTCATTTTTTGCTTGAATTTACTTGTTTTTAATTGAATTAGGTTGAAAAATCCACTTTTTTACAGTGTAGCACAAAAATATAAGTTTTTTTTCAATTCGCAAAGGTTTTATCTTTGCACTGTGAATTTTTAACACAACTTTAACATTTTTTAACAAAAAAACGTACAAATATGGAAATTTTTTTAAAAAATGAAATAAATTTATTGGCAAAAGTTTTTTCGTATAGGGAAGGGGATTTAAATAATAAAATTACAGAACAAACAATTGGCAATTACCCTATTTCAAGCCTAAAGTGTGCTTACAGCGATTTTCTTATAACGAATAATATCAGTTTTGAGGAAAGATTATTGATAATTTTAGTTCTTATACCACATATACAACCAGATTATCTACGTAATTTGTTAAAAAATTTTCAGCCTGCCTCTCAAAATAATTTTATGACAGTATCAGGTGATATTTTTAAAGGACTTTTACCAACTGCTGCTACATTTTGCTATTTATTAGCTGGCTCTAATCTTGGACACAGACTATTTTTGATAGAAAGTTTATATTTTAATCATTATTTTTGTCTAAAAAACAAACTTATTGCTCCCATAATGGTTAAGGAGTTTGAGCCTTTGACCTGTAATCCTTTAATCATCAATAAAGCTTTTTTAATTTTATTACTCACCAATAAAACTTTACAAAATCATGGATAACGAAACAGAACCGCTACAAGCCGCAGGTGGCGAAAGCGAAGGGCCTACGTTAATGCCAAACATTGAAATTCACCGCAAGCCCATTAAACTATCTGAAGGCGATTACGGACACTGGTGGACAAAACTTGGCTCTATTGATGAAAGCTATGGCTGGTGGCCTAAAAAGAAAGTATCCTTTGATGAAAATGGTAAGCCTGTCAAAGTTACTAAAAAAATTTGGAACACATTAGGAGGTGTAGAAGGTGAACTAAATGGACAAACATCATTTAAAGGAAAACCTACCAAAGACCCTTACCACAATCTACGAGGAAAAGAAGTATTGGGAGTTCAATACACAGGCAGCGATGAAAAAAGTGAGGCAACCATTATGCAAGAAATGAAACAATTTGCTAATGGCTATAGTGGTAATTGGCGGTGGACTTTTGGCTTCGGACAAAACTGCCATACTTTCCAAGAAGAAATGTTGGAAAATTCAGACCTTGAAATTGTTAAAGATAAGAAAAAGTAAAAATTGGATAGTTTTTTATGAAAATAAAACGATTATTGCTAGGTATTGTTTATCTACTAGCTTTGCCCTTTGCTTGTCTAATCAAAAAAAACAAAACAACTGTGGTACGAAACGGAATTTATTATTTTGAAAGCTGGGCTACTTATCACATCCCATTCAAACCGACAGATGAAATCACTAAAGAGCAAGCGATGTCCCCTGACAATAAATACGCTTACTATGTTGGTTATTACGAAAAAGGGGTTTTAATGATTTTTGAAAAACACTTCAACAACCTAATTGAATGGCGAGATGTTTATACATACTGGCCAAACACTAAAATTTTACAAAAGCGCGAAATGTTTCATTTTGAACCCGATGTGTTACCCTACCAAATACAAAATTTTGATGAAAAAGGCGATATGATAGATAAATAAGCGTGTTGCCAAATAAAAAAAATCCCGCCTCATTACGAAGCGGGATTTTTAATTTATTGGGAATTAACCCAAAACAACGTGTTTGAACGCGGTAACGGTCAAATCTTTATCCAAAGTTTTGATATAATCGCGAACAGTCATTTTGCTGTCTTTTACGTATTCTTGGTTCAACAAAGTTTTTTCTTTGTAGAAAGCGTTTAATTTACCCATAGCAATTTTTTCCAACATTACTTCAGGTTTGCCCTCGTTGCGAGCTTGTTCTTTACCGATTTCAATCTCTTTTTCGATAGTAGCGGCATCTACACCATCTTTATCTACAGCTACGGCGTGCATAGCAGCCACTTGCATAGCTACATTTTTGCCTAATTCAGCCAAACCAGCTACTTGGCGGTTGAAACCTACCAATACACCAGCGCGGAAACCAGCGTGGATATAAGCCACCACTTGTGCAGTTTCCAAACGCTCATAAATAGGCAATTCTATTTTTTCAGCGATAACACCAGTTTTTTCAGCCAAACGGCCGCTGATGCTCAAACCATTCAATTCTGTAGCCAAAAGTGCTTCGCGGTCTGCTGGGAAAGCAGTCAAAGCTACTTGTGCTATGCTTTGTACAAAAGCGATAAAATCTTGGTTTTTAGCCACAAAATCTGTTTCGCAACTTACGCGAACAACGATACCTTTGGTTGCATCGTCAGACACTAGCGCAACTACTACACCTTCTTTGGCTTCGCGGTCAGCGCGTTTATCAGATATTTTTTGTCCTTTTTTGCGGAGGCTTTCGATAGCACCATCAAGGTCGCCATTGGATTCTTCCAAGGCTTTTTTACAGTCCATCATACCTGCACCAGTAAGGTCGCGCAATTTTTTTACATCTGCGGCTGTGAATTTAACTTCCATTTTGGGTTGTGAAAAGTTTATAAAAAAAAATTAAAAATTGCAAGATAATAAAACAAAATAGCCACGAACTCGCCCAAATTAACTCGCCATTTTTTGGTGAAAATTTTGCGTAATTCGTGGCTATTGGATATGAACAGAAAGAAACTATTCAGCAGGTTTTTCGGTAGCTTCTACCGCTACAGTTTCAGTTGCTGGTTGTTCTTCTTTGTTTTTGCGTTCGTCCAAACCTTCTTTAATAGCAGCAGTCAAATAGTTGATAATCAAGCTAATTGATTTTGATGCGTCATCGTTGGCGGGGATAGCGAAATCTACCGCACCTGGGTCAGAGTTGGTATCAACGATACCGATAGTTTTAAGTCCCAAACGGCGAGATTCAGCCAAGGCCAAGTGTTCGTGAGCCACATCTACAGCTATAATCGTATTGGGCAATTTGCTCAATTGAGCCACACCACCAAATACACGTTCCAATTTTTCATATTGGCGGCTTTGCATCAATCTTTCTTTTTTGGTGATAGTTTCCAAAGAAGTATCAGACAAAAGGCGTTGGATATTTTGCATTTTACGCACAGATTTGCGCAAAGTGGTGAAGTTGGTCATCATACCACCCAACCAGCGTTCGGTAACATAAGGCATACCTACACTTTTGGCTGCATTGGCGATGATTTCGCGGGATTGTTTTTTGGTGCCTACAAAAAGGATACGTTTGCCAGCTTTTGCCATACTGCGAAGTGCTTTAGCAGCTTGTTCCAATCCAGTAAGGGTAGCATTAAGGTCAATAACGTGAATACCGTTGCGTTCAGCGAATATATAAGGACGCATTTTGGGATTCCATTTCTTTTTGAGGTGTCCGAAATGGCAGCCAGCGTCTAAGAGGTCTTTATGAGTGAGCGTTTGCATAAAAAAAATTTCAAACTTGTTAATGAATAAAGATTAACGTTTGCTGAATTGGAAGCGACGGCGAGCTTTTGGTTGTCCGTATTTTTTACGTTCAACAGCGCGTGGGTCGCGAGTAAGGAATTTTTTCGCTTTCAATGGAGAGCGGAATTCAGCGTTAATTTCGGTCAAAGCGCGAGAAATACCCAAACGTACAGCTTCGGCTTGCCCTTTGATACCACCACCTACAACATTTACATTAACGTCATAGATATTTTGTACTTGTACTTCTGTAAGCGCTTCACGCACTTTTATTTGTACGTGTTCAACACTGAAATAAGATTTATAATCGCGTCCATTAACGGTAATGTTACCGCTACCGGGTTTGATGTACACGCGGGCTACGGCTTCTTTGCGGCGGCCTGTGGCGTTTATCATTTCCATAATTTATTGAATTAGAATTTTGAGGGTTCAAGAACTTCTGGTAGTTGCGCTTGGTGAGGGTGTTTATTGCCCACATAAACGTGCAACTTGCGGTACATATCGCCAGCCAAAATAGTTTTGGGCAACATACCTTTTACCGCTGTTTCGATAATATACTCAGGATGAGGGCTTTGCAAAACCTCTTGAGGGCTGCGCAAACGCTGACCACCAGGATAATGAGAGTGCGTTACGTATTGTTTTTTCTGCATTTTGCGTCCTGTAAAACGAACTTTCTCTGCATTCAATACAATCACATGGTCGCCACAATCTACGTGAGGTGTGTAGCTTGTTTTGTGCTTGCCACGCAATATATGCGCGATACGAGAGCAAAGACGGCCTACAGTCTGCCCCTGTGCATCTACCACAAACCATTTGGCAACTACTTCTGCTGGTTTGGCTGATTTGGTTTTATAACTTAAAGTATCCACAAAAAATGTTTTTATAAATTTTTGACTAAAATAAACTTGCTCTGATAGAAAAGGGGCACTTCTTTTCACAAAGCGGCTGCAAAGGTATAGCCTTTTTTTATTTCACCAAACTTTTTTGCAAAAAAAATTCACTGACCATTCATAACTAACTGATAATCAATAAAAAAATTTTCATATTTTTTTACCGTTTTATAAAAACGGGGGTTTTAATTTAAAAAAATCATTCAACAACCCAAAACAGACAAACGATTATGAATCAACCCCAAGTATATAAAAGGCTTTTTTTAAAGCCAAAAAATTGCTGCAAAGAAAATAAACAGTATATTTGCGCCCAAATCAACCGTTTTATCAAAAAATCAATCTTTCTAAGCAAAAAATCAACTATCTTATCAAAATTTTATCGTTATGGCAAATATCTCCCCTTTACGCGCTTTGGTACCAGCAATTTCACAAATAGAAAATCCCTTTGAGTTTTTCTCGGCTGCCAAAAAGAAATTTAACCAATATCTAGAAGCTGGTTTTTATGCCCAAACAGGTACAAATGCTTTTTATATTTGCAGAATACAGCGCGAACACCGCAGCCACACAGGGATTATAGCCCGCGCCGCCATACAAGACTATATACAAGGCACGGTCAAAAAGCACGAAAATACTATAGCAGCCAAAGAAGATAAAATGTTGGGACTTTTTCAGGAAATAAAAGCTATGGTAAAACCCATTTTACTGACTTATCCCAACGCTTGGGAAATAGACGCTTTTGTCAACAGAATCACCATCTACACAGCCCCAAGTTTTGAGGTGCCTTTTGGGTATGAAACGCATACTTTTTGGGAAATTAACGACGAAGAACAAATGCAACAATTGTCTTTGTTGTTCCAAAATCGTATTCCTACCACCTTTATCTGCGATGGACACCACCGCGCCGCCAGCAGCGAGCGTTTGTACGAAGAGATGCGCGCCCAAAACCCCCAACATACGGGAAAAGAAGCTTATAATTATTTTTTGGCCGCCTATTTCCCCATTTCGGAGATAGAAGTGCATAATTTCAACCGTTGGGTGGTAGATTTAAAAATGGATACAAACACTTTTTTAGCCCGACTTGGTAATATATTCAATATAGAAAAAAGAGAGTTGCAATGTTCGCCCCAACACCAACACCAAATCGCTATGTATTACCAAAAAAGCTGGTATTTACTATCTTTCAAAGACCAAACCGCACTTTCTCCCAAACGAATGTCTATTAAAGACCGCTTGGATGTAGAGTTGCTGAATAAAATGGTTTTCCAAAACATTCTCGATATAACCGATGTGCGCACTGATGCCAACGTCCAATATGTAGAAGGGATACAAGGTGCGGCAGCTTTGGCGGCAGAAGTGCTGAAAAATGATAATAGCGCAGGGTTTTTGATGTATCCAGTAGCTTTGGAAGACTTAATCGCTATAGCCAACGCCGACGATACGATGCCGCCCAAATCTACTTGGATAGAACCGCGTATGCGCAATGGTATGTTGGTACAAAGTTACGAGTAATCTATAAAGTTGTTTAGTATTTATCAAATCATAAAAAATAGCTCACGGATTTCACGGGTTGAACAGATTTTTACGGATTTTTTTTAGCCTTAAAACAAAAAATAAATCTGGTGGTATCTGTTTAAACGAAGTTCCGCGAAGCGCATCCGTAAAATCCGTGAGCAAAATTTAATTACTAAACAAGTTCTATGTCAAATTTTAGCTATTCGTTCTTGCTAGATAGCTTTTTTATTAAATTACTGGAACGAACCTCTACTTTTAGCTTTGATTTTGTGCTTTCGTTTGTACTTTTATAATCTTTTTAAATCATATTCTATATGAAGTTTAAATTTATCTACATTTTGGCAATGGCGACTTTCGCCTATTTAGTATTCAGCAGCCGCAGTGCAGGCCCTGCCAATGCGGGCATTGGTGGCAGAACAGGCGCGCCTTCAGAAGGGTTGTGTTCTAATTGCCACAGCGGAGGCGCAGCCCCCTCATTATCCATCCAATTATTGGACGGGGGCAATCCTGTAACAAGCTACACAGCAGGACAAAGCTATACCCTAAGGGTTACTGTTGGGGGTGGCACAAGATACGGTATGCAAGCAGTAGCACTTAACTCCAGCAACACCAACACGGGTACCTTATCCGCTCCAAGTGCCAACGGTAGAATTAGCGCAGCCAGCGGACGCAGTTATTTGGAACATAATAACACCAGCGTTTCAGGGGTATTTACCGCCACTTGGGTAGCCCCAACAAGCGGCACAGGCAACGTAACCATTTACGCGGCTGGATTAAACGCTGACGGAACAGGGGGAACAGGAGGAGACGGCACTTCATCCTCTCAATTAGCGATTACAGAAACAGTTGCCACTTCTATCAACTACGCCAACAGTTATTGCGCCAACGCCAGCAACCCCAGCCCCACCCTCACAGGAACTACTGGAGGAGTTTTCAGCTCTACAGCAGGTTTGGTATTTGTTAGCAATAGCACAGGACAAATCAACCTTTCAGGTTCTACTCCAGGCACTTACACCATAACTTATACTTACAACGGGGGCGCAAACACAACTACAGATATTGTTACTGTCACCGCTCAAGATGTGGCTTCTTTTAACTACAGCGCAAGCAGTTATTGCCAAAACGCGGGTACAAACCCCAGCCCAACGCTAACTTCTCCCAATGGGGGCAGTTTTAGCGCAACTCCTGCGGGTTTATTTTTTGTAAACGCCAATACGGGACAAATCAACCTTTCAGGTTCTACTCCAGGAAATTATACGGTGCGTTTTGTTAGCGGTGGTGCTTGCCCCACTACAGTTACCCAAAATGTATCCATTACAGCAGCCAATAGTTCGGCTTTTAGCTATAGTGGTAATAGTTTTTGCGAAGGAAGTTCCAATTCCCTAACGCCCAACATAACGGGAGCGGCAGGGGGAGTATTTTCTGCACAAGCGGGCTTACTTATTAATACCAACACAGGGCAGATAAATATCACCAATTCTCTCGCAGGCAGTTACGCGATTACTTACACCAGCCCATCGCCTTGCCCAAGCAGCTCAGTTTTCAACCTATCCATAACTCCCCGCCCAAGCGCAACCATTAGCTACCCAAGTGCGACCGTTTGCCAAAATGTGGGGCTTATAAGCGTGAATTTGCAGGGAGCAACTGGGGGAACTTATACCGCTTTAGCGGGTTTGGATATTAACAGCAGCACGGGAACTATCAACGCCAGCAATTCTTTAATCGGTAGTTATGTTGTAAATTATCAAACAGCAGCTTGTGGGGTACTTGCTAGCACTTCAGTGCAAATTTTAGCAAACGACGCAGCCACGATTTCCTACCCAAGTGCATCTTATTGCCAAAGCCAACCCAATCCCAGCCCAACCGTTACAGGTACAGCAGGCGGTAGTTTTAGCAGCGTGCAAAGTGGTATCGTTTTAAACTCCAGCACGGGCGAAATTGACTTAGCGGCTTCATCGTTGGGAACTTTTGATATTATTTATACTAGTAATGGCAGTTGTCCCACAGCCGACACCACACAGGTGAGTATTTTAGCCAACGGCAACGCTTCCTTTAATTATGGTATGGATACTTTTTGCCAAAATAGCCAAAGTATTATCAGCCCAACTATCACGGGCATAAGCGGGGGAACATTCAACAACAGTACAAATACAAATTTAATCATCAACCCCAACACGGGCGAGATTGAAATAAGCAGCAGCCCTGTAGGAACTTATGAAGCAGTTTATGTAGTTGGCGGGGCTTGTCCAGCTACTGATACGGTAAATTTAACCATTTTAGAAGCGGATACGACTGATTATTTTAATTTTCCTGATACTTTATTGGATTGGTGTAATGATTTTGGATATACCATTAACCTTAGTGCTAATCTTTTGGAATTAGGTAGCTTTTCTTTGAGAGATTCCATAACAAATTGCTCTATTTGGACAATAGACACGCTCGCAACTATGAATACGCTATATATCTTTATCACTTACACCTCCGATTCTTGTAGTATTCCAGAGCGCATTCCAGATACAAATATGCTCTACTTCACGCCAAATACCAATACTGTTTCTTGTCCTAATATAGATTCAATGATGCTACGATTTGTGTACTGCGAGAACATCAGTAAAACCCTTTTGACCAACTACCAACTTTTCCCCAATCCCGTACAAAACACTGTCGCTATACAAAACCGCGATTATTTGGGCGAAATGCGGGTGATTTTATACAACGCTTTTGGGCAGGTTGTGGATAGCCGCGATATCAACTTCAACGGGCGCGCAGATTATGAAATGGGCAACTTCCCCGCGGGTTTATACTGGATAGAAATCCAACAAGCCGACGGCAGAAGAGGCAGTTATAAACTACTGAAAGAATAAATGTTATAATCTAACCAAAAATAAAAACCAACCGCTCAATTTAGAACGGTTGGTTTTTTTATAGAAAAAGTTAATTATCAACGTTATAAGAAAAATATAACCAAAACTACAGCAATGCCTATCAACGCGATAAGTATCAAAGTTACCCACAAGAAAGTGCGCCAATCGTTTTTAGTCCAATTGCTACAATTGCAGCAGCCGTCGTCATCGCAGCAAACTTCGCAACATATTTGACAACTTTGGTCAGCGCAAGTTTGACAACAACATTCACAAATCGCTACCAAACAAGGGTCAGAACTTTTGCGCTTTTTGAACATATTTTTAAACCGTTGCCAAAGCCCCGCTTTTTTCTTCTCCAAAGGCACAACCGATTTGTACAAACCCACACTTGCCAATAAAGCGGTAAAAATAGCCGCCCAACCCAACACTTGGCTGCGTTCCTGATAGGTCAATTCCACCGAAAGTTGGGGTAGTATAAAAAACGCTATAGAAACGAACTGATATTGCAGTTTTCTTGCCCAGCTATCGGGACGACAAAGCCAATTATCGGCTGCTGTGCGCGCATTTTGCCAACGGCGGGCAATTTTTTGGCTAAAAGTAAGCGGAATTTCGCGCTCTCGGTACAAACGCAAAGAGATATTTGATAACAACCGCGATTGGAAAGATTCGAGTATAGTTTCGGGCAAATTAAGTTCGTTTAAAGTTTGAGCCGTTTCCTGCTGAATGGATAAAATTTCGTTCCTAACCTGTTCAAATTCAGCCTCTTGCAAAGTTTCGTTTGCGTTAAACCAACCCACGAGCGGATTGAATTGAGATTGGAAAATATCCTTTTCTACATCCTCAAAAGCGTCCAAAACGTACATCATTTGACCAAAATTTGCCCCTAATTTGGCTAAAATTGGTTTCAATTCGGGCTTGCCCAACACATCAGCCGCTTGCGCGAACAAAGCCGAGGTCATATTTTGGGTGGGTTGGGCATAATGCGACAGACAAGCGCGTAAATCTTCAAACTGATAATTGCCGCTTTTTTCCAAAACAACCTGCTGGCTTACTTCAGCCCAAAAAAAGTTGGTATCCAAACCCCAATTTTCTAACTTTTGACTGGCTTGTTTGAACGATTTGGACAAAAACCAACGCGCCATTTTATACCGTTTCTTGGCTTTGTCTTTGATATTATCATCTAGTTTCAACTCGGCTAAAAACACATTACTCGCCGCTGCATATTGTAGCGAAATGGGCATTTCCTCGTTTTTATCGGGCATAGTCAAGCAGCGATTAACCGCTTGCAGCGCGCCGCCCCATTCTTTGGTATCGTCTTCATTCAGCACAGTCAGCAACTCGGACATAAACACAGCGTCGTAATTAAGCGCAAAACGCGCCTTGTGTCCGTATTCTTGCCCTATAGTTTTACAAGTGCCGCAATAATGCAAGCGGTGTTGTTTATAATCTTCAGGCGTACAGCAGTTTTTCGTGCCACAACTTTTGAGCGGGCGCATTAGTCCAAACATAAGCGTTTATAGTTTTTTGATAGTTTTGTTGGGAAAAAGAATTTCTGGGCGCAAATATACAGATTTTGATTAAAAAAGTATTTCAAAAGGCTAATAATTGCTAAAAATGCCCGCACAAAAACTATGCCGTTTTTATGCCTATAATTCTTTCGCATTGGTTATTGCCAATCCTTGGGGTGAATAGTCTTGATTAATTTATAACCAAGCCCTTTCGCAATACCAAATTCGCTGATTCCCCCTTCATAAACTTGCAAGCGTTCTCCTTTGCGAAGTACATAAATTTTGCTATCGTACCCTGCCCAAAAACATTCGCAAGCAGCTAAGGCCTGATTGGGTATAGCATAATTATCTTGCTTCCACTTGTCTTTGTTAGTTTCTTGACACATAAGAGGACGCCCATAAAAAATTTCTATCTCTTTATTTTCTACCAGCAGAGAAACCGTGCAGGAAGCAGCATCTATATTTTCTTCCTCAGATAGGAAATTATTTAGTTTAAACTCAACTTTCAATTGTTTGTTTGCACCATTCGGTTTAGTGCTGTAACAATTGGATAGGCACAAAAGTGCTAACAAACAGAAACCAATATTAAATTGTTTTTTCATTTTGTATTTAGATTTTCATCAAATTTTTAAAAACTTTTTTAGCAACGAAATTTTGCTCACAGATTTTACACAATAACAACACAAGGCGCGTTCAATAGGTTTTTTTGACTATAAGTATCAAGAATAATTTATTTGAGATTAAAAACGTACATCTTTGTAACGATATTTTTAATTTTTTTTCTTATTAAACCCCGTGTTTCACACGGGGCAATTGCCGTTCAACCCCTTCGGGGTTGGCAAAATAAAACCCCAACAGGTTTTAACAGAAATAGGACAACGGGCGAATAAAAGTAAGTTTTTTAACCACAAATAATTCTTTTCACATACTTACATATTATTGCTTGGGAATTATAGCGATAATTTTGGGATTTTTCTCCTCTTGCGTAAGCTCGCTATGATTAGCATACCAAATACATTCAATCTGCCACATTGGTACTCCTGCCGCAATTATGGTATGAGCGACAGCGGAATAAACTATATTATTTACAACATCATTGTCTCTCCTTATAGCTAATGGGTTGGGGGAAGAGGAAAAGTCTTTCCCACTATAAAATAACGCGAAATCCAAGCTTTGGATTAAATGTTGTTTGTTCTGCTCGTCTTTGAAGTATACACGAGTAGCTACACTATCACTTTGACGCTCCAGGTGATAAAATATATTTAGATAATTTTCTTCAAAATCATTTTTTTCTTCACTTTCAGGCATTTCCACATCAACAGATGTGTGATCCTCGCGTTCTTGCCGCCAAAAATCAGTTTCCCACACAAAGTGCGCTGTGTTGTGTAAGTTGTTTTTGGTATAATAGTTTTCAGCATCAATTAATAATGTCCCCAACTGGTTAATTTTAAGCTTGTTAGCGGCTAAATTGGTGTAACATCTTATTTTAGTCAAACCAGCCTCTTGAAAATAGATGGTTTTGACCAAACCGTCTGTGAATTGATAATTGCTTATAAAAGCAGGCTCTCCAAATGAAATATGTTGCAACTCGGGGATAAAAACCCCGTCCTTTTCCCCCCAATGGATAGGGACGCGTATTGTTGAAGTTTGGGACTGAAGCACCACAACAGGGACAAAAGAATAATGACTCATACGCAAAAAATCAATGGAGAGGCTTGCGTAAATTTCCCTTTCATTGGAGCTTAGGTTGCAAATGAAAATTTCATCACTTTTTTCCCACAAAGAGAGTTTATTATTTTTTTCCCCTTTGAAAAGCAGCAACTTTATCAAACATTTATCCCCAGTAGATTCCAACAAGCTAATATAATCATCAAAACCATCATAATTAAAATCAAATTGGTAATTATGCTCTTGGTAAAGACTATATTTTTTACCCAATAGTTTAGTTTGGGCTTTAGTTGGGATTACTTTGACTGGCACAAATGCGCGTTGGGCTATCAAACTAGGCGGCAAAAAGAATAAAAAAAGTAAAAAAAAGAGGTTTGTTTTCATTTAAATAAGAGCGTTTTTAAAGTTTGTATTGAATAATGGCACAAAATTAGTGAGTCAATAGCTACAAAAAAAAACAAAATTCAATCATAAATTAACAACCCAAAAAATGAATAATAGTATTTTTTACCATTGCTACCAACTTTGCCAATCGCTCAATAGCGCAGAAAAACGCACTATTCAATTATCATTTGGGAACAAAAAAACCAATAAAGCTTTGTTATTCAACATTTTATCAACATCAGAAATATACAACGAACCTATTTTGATTCAACAATTTTCTAGCGACTTAAGAAACAATTATAAGATTGTTGTTTATAGACTGTATAAACATTTGCTGAAAAATCTACAAAAAACTGCTGAAAAAAATCATTTGGAGATAAATATTAGAAATCAAATCAACCAAGCCAAAATTTTATTAGCGCGCGAATTGTACGATGCTGCGATTCATTTGTTAAACAAAGTGATTAAAGTTTGTAAAAAAATATCCGCTGATTTATTATTGTTGGACGCTTTACAAATGTTTCGAACAGCTCAAGTATCTAAAGATATGAATTGGGGTAATATGTTGGATATCATAACTCAAGAGATACACTTGGTAGAAAATATCCACGAAAACAAAAATTTGCTCCAAATGCAAATAGAAATAATCCAAAGCTATACAGCAAATAGCTCAAATTTAGAATTAATAGCAAAAATACTACCCATAGCCCAAAGATACCTACAAACCAACTCCACCAATACACAAGCCAAGGTGTACGCCAACAATATCTTGGTTAATGTTTACCTACACAAGCAGCAATATGAGCAAGCTGTAGCCGCTATAAGATTGACTCTCAATTACTATACAAATGAAGAACATATTAATTTTTATCAAAATGACTACAACAAAACGTTAATTACTTATTCTTCTATTCTATTTTTACAGCAACTTTACCCCGAACTTGAGCAGAGCTTAATCCTTATTTATAAACAATCTCTAACTTCTACCATCCAACAGTATGAGTTAAAAGCATATTTTTTAATTTTTTATCTTGGTATGAAATTTCACGGCTTTGACATCAGCAACAAGACACAACTTATAGCGAATGCGTTAATTGGTTTGATTGAATATGAAAAAATTGGCAATGAAAGGGCAAAAATTAGATTGATTTCCTGTCTAACTTTTGAGCATTGGATAAATAACGATTTAGACAATAGTTTAAAACTTTTGGCATATCTCAACAACGAGGATAGAAATAATAATTTTTCCCCGCATACTAAAATCACTTGGCTAACGCTGGAAGCACTCATCCACATAGAATTAGGCAATTATATGCTGACAAACAAGTATTGGAGAAAAATCTGCTATATTTTACAAAAGTGGCAATTAGGCAAAGAGCCATACAAAGATATTCTTTACTTATTGTCAAACATCAGCCAATATCCACCCGAGAATAAAAAAAAACTTGCCATCCAACTCTCTAAAATACTACAAAAAAAACCTAATCTTTGGGTATACAAATTAGAGAATTTAATCAAAATAGAGATATGGTTGCTTAGAATATGCTCAAGCCCCAATAGGGATATTCAATAAAAAATACTGAATACCTTAAAATTGTATCTCCAAACAGCGTATGTCGCGGAAAGCCGACCAAGTGAGCCGTAGTTTTTTTTGCTATAAAAAAAATAACAACAACAAAAATGCAGCGCATAGCGCAAATTTTTAAAAACGCCCTTACTTTTTAAATTCTGTATTATAAAAAAAAACCGTTTCTATTCAGATTAGAAACGGTTTTTAGCAATGGGGTTAAATTTCTATAAGTGCGCTATATTTGGAATTTTGAGAAATCAATTGGGTAAAAAACTGCAATATCTCTTCCCTTTTTTCATTAAGCCCTGTTATAATCATCCCGAACCGCCACACCATTTTGCCCTCGTTTTGGTAATTATAAACGAACAGTTTGATATTGTAAGGACATTCTACAGTGTTGAGCGACCAGTTGAGATTAGCATTCGTTGTGCGATAAGCACAAACCCAACTGTGATTTTCATCTATTCGGCTGACTGTGAGGGAATTATCGCGCTGTATTTGCGCCCAATCTTCAGGGTAAAAATCCGCTTTAATCGTTTTTTTCTCTATAAAAGACAGCAGCGCGTTAGCCCATTCGGTTATTGTAGCAAACAGTTGATAATTATCTACGGCTTGAGTTAGGTTGTAATAGAGGTTAAATTCTTGCTTATAATCCCAAAGTTTTTTGGCGATGAGGTCTGCAAATTTATACTCATAACTATTTTTCTGTTTGAGTTTTAGCAAATTTTTATCGAATACAGCCACCACTTCCCCCTCCTCTTTATAATCAGACCATTTGCTTTCGTAAGGGTCAAAACTGCGCAAAGTGTAGGTATAATTGCGCTCGTCAGCGGTAAATTTGGATTCATACTCAAAATAACCCACATCTTTATCCAAAGACAGCCATCTGTTGGCAAAATTAAAATTAGCGGACATAATTCAATTATTTAAAATTTAGCTACTGAAAAAACAAAATTATGCGTACGAGCACATAAATTTACAACCCATAATAATAGCCTATATTCAATCCCCCGTTGTATAAATAACCCGTAACGGGAGTATCAATTATTTTCAAAACACCGTACCTAAAGGTTGGCTCTATTCTCAAGTTCATATTGCTATTGATTTGATAATCAACCCCAAAGCTGATAGTAGGCGATAGATTTATGCGGTTATAATCGTAATTGGTGGGATTTGTTGAACGTTTGCGGTGGTCAGAATAAACGTAAACAGATTTCTCCGTTCCGCTGATAAAAGTATTAACCGTCAATCCAACACTAGCCAAAAAACGCAGCCGATTTGTACCCAGCATAAAATTCGCTTTTAGGGGAATATCTACGTAATGGAAATTGTAGATAAATTTAATTTTGTCAGGCATATTAGGTTCGGGAACTGGGAAATTCAAGTTGGGGTCTTGGGGTAGATATTTGGTTTGATAACCTTTATTAGCGTATTGAATACCCGTTTCTAAACTAAAAAATGAACTAAGGTTGAAACATACATTCGCGCCCGTCGTGTAGCCGAATTTGGGAATTTCCCGCTCATTATTTTGTTTAATCACAAATTCGCTCCTAGCACTGCCATCGTTATTCTGAAGCGTCCTGAAGCATACATCAGGGGAAAAATTAACCCCAATCTGCACCCGCCCTACGTTTGAACTTTGCGCGTAAGTGTGGGAAGCCATTCCCAACAAAAAAAATACAATCAATGATTTCATAATATATTGTTAGCTAGTTTAGACTAAACTAAATTGGTTGGAAGTCTGGATTTTTTTCTAAAAAAATGGTTATAAAATTGTCTAAATCCGCCTGTTTTTCCCGTAAAGGGAGTAAAGAAATTTGCACTTTTTGTTTATTTTGACCCAAAAAATGATAATTTTTCGCACTCAAGCTAAAATTAAACGGCAATTTTTCGCCCTGTAGGTGTAAATTTATCCCCACTCCCGCACTCGCTTTCTCGTAAAAGGCCAATAACTGCAACTCATTTTGTACCGAACTTTGCAACAATTGGTTATCTTTTCGCCCTTGCTCCCATTCCTTGAGCGCGAAACTAAACTGTACGTTCTCGCCCGTGAATTTGCTGAGTATAAAATTGGCTAATTTGGTCAAAGCCTGCAACGTTTCGTACTTTTTGGGGTCAAATTGGGCATAACTCAAAACAAAGGTAGCCGCATCCTCTTCCCCGTAAAAATGAAGGGGTTGAGTTTGCAAAAACTGATAATCCAAGCTGTGGGCGGGTTTTAGTTTTAATAAACCATTCTCCCAGCTCTGCACAAGTTCGCCTTGAGTTTCATAAGTGTTAGATTCGCCCGTTTCTGGGTCTAAGTGGGTGTATTTTAGCGTATAAATTTGCCCTTTTTGGGTATATTCGCGCTGGTGTTGTCCCCATTCGTCTTGGGTTGTCCAAGTAAATTGCTTATCCATTATTGGGTTGCGTTTGTTGAATTTTATCCTTTAAAAAACCTATCAAAACCGCCAAACCCCTATCAAATTGTTGATAATTGTTGATAACCAAATCCGCTTGCTGGTGCAGAGGGCGAATATATTTTTCATAAGTGGGAATTACGTGCTTTTCGTACCGATACAATACATCCTCCAGCGGATAATTGCGTTCGATTTGGTCGCGGCGAATACGGCGGCTAAAAGCTGTGGTTTCGGGCGCGTGCAAAAACACTTTTAAATCCAACAACTCGGACATAGTTTTGTCGTACATCACAAACAAACCTTCAACGATGATAATCGGGCGGGGTTGAAAAAGCAACTGACGCGGGACTACATTGGGGTTATTGAACGTATATTCTTGCCTTTCTACCGTTTCGTAGCGCAGCAAACGGGCTATATCTTCAGCAAATTCGTTCAAGTGTATAGCATCGGGCAGGTCAAAATTAGCCACGCCATTTTCGTCTATTTTTTGCTGTTCGCGGGGGCGATAATAGTTGTCTTGAGAGATAATCAACAATTGCTCTGGCTCAAAAGCCGCTTCCAATTGCTGTAAAAAGGTCGTTTTGCCCGAACCGCTTGCGCCAGTTAGCCCGATTAAAAAAGGTTTGGAGTTCATACCAAAAGTAGCTTAGTTATAAAAAAGGTAAAAGAAGTTATAAAATATAATTATTTGGTACTACTCCAAATTACTTGAAAGATAAAAAAATTAAGCAAAAACTAAATTTTCGTCGTGCGACGCCAAAACCAGCGTATGTCGCGGAAAGACGACCAACCGAGCGTAGCGAGGGCAGTAGCTTTTTTTCTACGAAAAAAACGTCGGCTTGTAGCGACGGTTTTGCGCTTATTTCCGTAGGAAATACAAGCAAAAACGCCTTTTTGGCGTTGGCTTTTTTGGTTACTTTTTTGCCACCAAAAAAGTAATAAAAATAAATTTTTTAGGCGTAAGCCGTCAAAAATTTCTACCCGATTTAACTTATAGCTATTTTGTACTAAAATTAAACCTCAAGCGTAACCCCTGTAATAAACCAAAATTTTCGACATAAGCCGTTAAAAATTTTGCAAGCCCACGTAACTTTTCAAAAGCATACTTTTTTTTCAAGTAATTTGGCACAGAGCCAATTATTTTTTGTCGTCAGCATCCAATAAATCAGACAAATTAACCGTATTATTGGCTAAAAAATTATCAATCCATTGATTAATTTCTGTAGATGTGGGCTTGGCTAAACTGGTTATCCAAAACTCTCCTATCAAAAATTGACAGTTTTCTAAAGTAGTTTTTACAAACTCTTGCCCAGCAGATTGATAAGGCAATAAAAGCTCCAATTCAATATAATGTGGTTGATAACTAAAAGTTTCTAATTTTCCTTTTGCCAACAAAATTTGATTTTCAAACTCTTGGCGTACAAACAAGGCTTTACCCTCTGTCAATGGCTCTACTGAAGGCACAAAACATAAATGCCTTACCAAATTGCCAACACCACCCAAACCAGAAGCTAACAAAACAATGGGTTCATCCGAAAGGCTATTTTCCATCTGCATTTGAGCTTGCAATAGAGCAGCCCTTGTCCAACCACGCAATTCCGCCGCAATGTCTTTCTCCAATTGTTGCAAAAAGCGAAAAGCCTCCACATCCCCCCGCATAGAAATTAAAGCAATCTTCTCTCGAACCATTTCCTGATGGCTATAATCGGTTAAGGATTGAAAATAAAGATACGGATTTTCTGCTTTATTTTGATGTGCGCTTTGCAAATTGCTTAACTTTTGGCGATAAGCGTTCAAGTCAGCTTGCGGGATTCCCAATTCAAATACCCGTACAATTTTGGGTGCATTAGCCAATATACTTTGGATTTTTTCCATCAATTCCTGCATTTTTTCGGATAGATATTGCAGTGCCTTATCCAAATCTTTGCGCGTTTCTGCCATTTTGTCCGCTAATTTTTGCGTTTCATTTAGTTTTTCGCGCACCAAACGCTTAAACTTTTTCAACACTTCGCTATCTGTTGTGCATTCGTCCAAATAGGCAGCCAACGAACCTAAATTTTGCATAATCCGCTCATTTTCTTCCTCTTTACTTTGTTTTTTTTGATTGGCTTCTTCATCCCCAATATCTTCTTTTTCGCTATCTACTTGCGATACTTGTGCTAAAAAAGCCTCAATATCTGGATGTTTGGCATTTAGGAAATCTACAATCTGATTCATTTGCTCCAAGTTAGCACCACTTTCGGGCTGATTTTGATTGGACAAATTTTCGTTTTCTTCGCCATCATCCCAAGGCGGATTATCCTCGTTGTTATTCTCTTTCATTTTTAATTAATTGATTGTTTTTAACGGTAAAATAAAAAGGATAAATCAAAAAATAACCGCGCTGCTATCCCAATCAAATTTGGTATTGAGTATTTGCTCCATCTGTTTTAATTTATACGGCAACGGACTAGCAAAACCATCCTCTATCAAAGACAAAGATACAGCTGAAACCCCCAAACTATCCGCCAATTGCTGCTGCGAAATTTGTTGCGCCAAACGCACTTTGCGTATCTGCTCGCCTATAGGATTAAGCGGTGGATTTACAACGTTTTGTTTTGACCCACAAGCCCAAATGCCCAAAGCCAACAGCGCAACCACAAAAAAAAACCGATATTTTAATCCGCACATACGCTATACTTTTTATCTCTATTAGCTACCCAAAGACAGCTTTTTATAATTTTTAAGCAAATTTTTAACCAATAAATTCAAAAAAAATTGTATAAAATATAAAAAATCAACATAAAACTTGTATATTTGCCACAGACAAAGTATTAATTTACAACATTTTGTTTTAAAACATACAAACTGTAAAACTTATCTTATGGAACACGAACAAAAAAAAGAGTTTGCCCTACGTTTTAATAAATTATTTGAACAATTAAAAGCAGATGGCAAAATTAAAAACAAGTCGGCTATGGGCGAGTTGTTGGGCTCTTACAATCATATTATTAAAGAAATTTTGGATGGACGGCGTACCCTTACTATAGAACAAATACATAAATTATCCACGCATTTTGGGGTCAATACCAACTATCTTTTTGGATTTAGCGAACAAATGTTTTTGGCAGAATCTAGCCCCACAAAAGGTAATATCACTTTGGTGGTACAAAAAGCTCAAGCGGGTTATGCTTTACAGCCTGACAATAATCATTTTTTACAAAATCAACCCAGTTTTAGCTTGCCTCAAATGGAAGGGCAATTATTTGCGTTTGAAATTAGCGGCGATAGTATGCTCCCCCATATAGCAGATGGCGATTTATTGATTTGTGAAGACATTGAGCGCGGGCAACCCCTAAAAGATAATGCGGTTTATGTGGTCGTCACCGATACTGTAGTAGCCAAACGGGTGCAACAAATCCGCGATAATCAAGGATTACAAAAATTGCGGTTGCTATCAGACAACAGCCCCTTGTATCAACCTTATGAGGTAGAATTGAACGAAGTGCGAAAAATGTTTAAAGTAAAGCGAAAAATTAGCAACCAAAACATTTTATAAACTGACCTTTCGCAGTTAAAAAATTTGGTGGATTGAAAAAAATAACAGTGTGCGCTCAATAGCGTGGGGTTTTACACCCCACGCACAAAAATGGTAAAAAATGTTATATTTTCTATTTTTTTATGGAAAATTTATCAGCGCGCGGGGTATAAAACCCCACGCTATTGAGCGCATATAGGAAAATTTAACTGCAAAAAACTAATTGTAAAAAAAATGAAAAATATACTGCGAAAGGTCAGTTATAAATTCTCGCGGCAAAATTTAGCGTTTATTTTTGCGCAAAGCTACAGCTTTTTATTTAGTTGGCAAATTTTTTTTAAAAAATGCTTTTTTTTAACCATAAAATGTATCTTTGCGCTCGCTTATTTCGTAATTAGGTTTTTTGTTTCTAAAATATAAATACTATGCAATTTAATTATAAATATGGTGGTACAAGCCAAGCCAGCAGCAACGCTCAAGCTACCAATATGTCTTTTGCGCCCGATACATTGCGCCAACCTACTTTTTTTGTGGGCAAATTGGCCAAACACGTAGCTTTTAGAGAGGCTATTTCTGCCCTCAATGCTGTTGTTGTTTCCGATTTGCGGTTCAAACCCAAAGACAAAACCGAATACTTGGCTTGGGCAAAAGCGCAAGAAGAGCGTTGGCTAGCCGAATATGTGGGCGCGAAAATCAACTTGAGCGAGCTACAAGACAAGATAAAAAATATCAACGCTCAAATCGCGCAAGTGGATAAAGAGCAGCAGAAAACAACGGAGGTTTATTATAAAGCCAAACGCAGCTATTTTGATTATTTGTACAAAAAAGATATTGACGCGTGGATAGTTTTAGACCCAGTGATTACGATTCATCCCGACGCTGTATTTTTTGAATGTTTTAGCCAGGACGAAAGCACTTACGGCAAATTGAGCTGTAATTATAACGTGTTTAAAGAAATCAACGAGTTTGAATGTGGCACAACTAATATTGATTATTCTGCCGCGCTTTACAACGAATTTCAAAAAATCCGCGACTACAAAGAAACCGAGTTCAAAATTGACCCGTCAGGCTTTGAGGTGCAAACAGGTACAGAAGATTTGTACAAAGAGGTAAAAATTGACCTACCAGATTCTTGGGTAAGGGGATTTTTGCAGGTGAGTTCGGCTATGACTATGCCCGCTACAGTTTTGGAGTTGCAACCGATGGATATTCACAGTTTGTGCTTGTATTTACGCCGTTTCAAAGAAAAACACGGACCGCGCTCTTTGCGCTTCCAACTAAACCCTGGCCAGCCGATAAAAGTCGTGTTTGAACCCTGGAATTATGAGTTGGTGTTTGAACGTTCTATTTTCAAAGGGGACAAAGCTCAAGAAGTGCGCATTTGGGGTAGAAAACGTTTGCTTACTTTGGAGCGTTTGATACCAATAGCCAAGCGTTTCATCATCACTTTATTAGGTTCTGGCTTGCCCTCTTTCTACGAAGCGGATTTGGGCGATATGAGTTACACTTTGGGTTTATCTGGTTGGACTAGCAACGATTGGTCTCGCGCTGGCAACTTTGATTTGTTAGCTCCCCGCACCCAAACCGATAGCATTACCCAAAATTTGGTTTTCCAAACCTTAAAACAAACCTGGTACGCTACCGAAACCGACTTAGCCAAAAAATTAAACCTAACCCCCGACGTAATCGCTGGCAGTTTGTCCGCTTACACTCAGGCTGGGCGGGTTATTTACGATAGCTATAATAAGGTATTCCGCGCGCGCGAACTCAGCCGCGAGCCGTTGGATATGAAAACTTTGCGCTTTGCTTCCCCACAAGAGGAATTGGCGAATAAATTGATAGCTGAAAATAAAGTAACCGTCAGCGCGGAAGAATTAGCGGATGGCAAAACTCGCCTCACGGGTACGGTAAGACAAGGTAACCAAACTTATCATCCTACTCTTGTTATTGATGCCGATGATAGAATGATAGAAGCCGTTTGCGATTGCAATTTTTATAATATGAACAAACTCCGCAAAGGTCCTTGCGAGCATATTTTGGCTTTGCGTATGGCTTTCAACGCGAAAAAAGCTAAATTAGCGCTAATTTTTTAACCAAAAACAAATAAAAATGTCTTAAAATTGATTTTTTTTGTATAAAAATGATATTTTTTGCAACTTTTTTTAGTATTATGGGTATAATCCCCTTGACAAGTTAAGAAACATACTTATCTTTGTGGCATCGTTTTAATCACGAAAGAAATAAGTCAATTTTGAATTTTTGGTATTGTGCGCCCTGAACCTTGCAAACTGAATGTTGTTTCGGCATTCCTGCTAACAGACCCAATCACGCATCACTAAGCAAAATCTTTATGATGCTAATGGGGGTGTCGGGGTACTAGGGGACTAATTAACGGTTTTAAGTCTTTGGACTTTCAATTAGTCCCCTAGTACCCCGACACCCCCATTAGCTGGAGTTGATTTTCTTAGCCCTAAGAATGAACGAAGGCGCGCCACAATAACAAAACTTATCCGAAACACCAACGTATTTGATACGCTGGTGTTTTTTTTTGCTTTTTTTTTCAATCATCACCACATATTTTTCAACAACACTATGAGCATTTTCTCCCACGATGATTTTATCATCGACCAAAAGGTTAATTTCTTCCAATTTGGCAATACTTACCAAATTTTAAACCGCCAAAACCAACCTATCGGCCGCATCCAACAGATTTTAACTGGCTTTCAAAAGTTTTTAAGATTGTTGGTACACAAAAAAAACCTGCCTTTTTTATTCCAAATACAAAATGCAGACGGACAGGTAGAAGCTTCTTTACAACGCGGTTGGAGTTTTTTTGGTTATGCTGCTGTCTCCATTTTGGATGCAAACGGGCAACAAATTGGCACGATTGAACGTAGATTTACTTTCGTAACCCCCACTTTTGAGATAAAAGATAGACGCGGCGCACTCATCGCCAAAATTACAGGCAATTGGATAGCTTGGACGTTTAAAATAGAAAACCCACAGGGCGAAACAATCGGCACTATTGATAAAAATTGGGCTGGTTTGGCTATGGAAATGTTCACTTTTGCGGATAAATATCGGGTACAAATCGCCGCAGATTATCCCGAAGCAGAACATAAAGTCGCTATCTTGTTGAGTGCCGTAACTATTGATATGTTATTGAAAGAATCAGAAAAATCATAATTAGTTTTTAGTGGTTAGTGATTAGTTTTTAATTGTATTTTTTTCACTCCCCACCTCTCACCTCTCACTCCCCACCTCTCACCTCTCAATCCTTTATAAATTATGGAAAATAACGAACAACCGCGCACGCGGCAGCAGATTTACGACGCTATAGCTCAGGCTGGCACAAAAGAAGAATTTGTTTTATCGGAAATGAAGCGTTTGGGCTTTTGGGATATTACCAAAGAAGTTCCCAAAGAGTCCGAAGAATTGCGCCTCAAACGCCAAGAGTTGGTAAAACAGCTCAATGACTTGCTCAAAGTCCAACAACAATATGGCGACAGTCAAAAATTGTTGAAAGAAATGCGCGCCGAGCGTATGGCCAACGCCCTCAAAAAACGGGAAGAAACCAAAGCCCGCCGCATAGCCAACCGAAACGAAAAAGCGCGCCTTTGGGCGGAAAGCCAAGCGCAAGATATTACCTATTTGGGCGAGGATGTATCGGGTGGTTTGAACCAAAAACAATCCGACACAGCCAAATTGCAACAATTGGGGCTGCCCGCCTATAACAATGTGTTGGAATTGGCGCAAGCAATGGGCGTATCTATGAGCGAGTTGCGATTTTTGGCATTTGATAGACGCACTAGCCGCGTTAGTCATTATCAACGGTTTGAAATACCCAAGAAAACGGGCGGCACGCGCAAAATTTCCGCTCCTATGCCCCGTCTAAAAAAGGCGCAGTATTGGATTTTACAGAATATACTCTATCCTTTGCACACGCACAAAGCCGCGCACGGGTTTGTACCCCAATTATCTATAGTTACAAACGCCCAAAACCACGTGGGCAAAGAGGTTTTAATCAATATAGACCTCAAAAACTTTTTCCCTACCGTTACTTACCGCCGCATCAAAGGTATGTTTGTAGCTTTGGGTTATTCCGAGCAGTTGGCGACGATTTTCGCGCTGTTATGTTCAGAACCCGATGTGGATAAGGTAGAATTAGACGGCAAAACCTTTTTTGTAACGCGCGGCGAACGCTTATTGCCTCAAGGCGCGCCCACAAGTCCAGCTTTGACCAACATTATTTGTTACAAATTGGATATTAGATTGGCGGGTATGGCTGCCAAATTCGATTTTACCTACTCCCGCTACGCCGACGACATCAGTTTATCCGCTATGGATAGCCGTTATATCAATTTAGCTTTGCGCCAAGCCGAACAAATTATCACCGATGAGGGTTTTATTATCAACCCCAACAAAGTACAAGTGATGCGCAAAGGCGCGCAAAAAGAAGTTACGGGTATAGTCGTTAATGAAAAGTTGAACGTTAGCAAATCTCACCTCAAACAATTCCGCGCTGTGTTGCATACCCTTGCCAACAAAGGAGCGGACAAGGTTGTTTTCGGTGGTGCTAATTTGGAACTGTCTATACGCGGTTTTGCTCAGTTTGTGAAGATGGTTAATCCCGAAAAGGGGGAAAAATTGGTGCAAGAAGCCAACGAAATCCTTTCCCGTGAGGATATACGCCAACAATTGGATAAATTGAAAGGTACTAAACCCGCCAAATTTAGCCGCCGCCCCGCCAAAACTGAAGAAAAAGTGGTTGAAACCAAACCCAAAGCTGATATTATTGATAATAATTCTAATAATAATAACGCAGCAACCGATTGGTGGGATATTTTTGCCTAATTATTGGAGTTGTTTAGTATGATTTTTATCTTTTAATTTCTCTATGTTGTGCGGGACTAAAGTCCCAGCACAATTGATATTTAGGATTTTTTCGCGCTTTTGGGGCTAAAGCCCCGCGCGTTTTATACTTTTATCGGTCAATACCAACGGGTTTTAACCCGTTGAAGGACAAAAAAACAATTGCAACAGACTTTAGTCTGTTGCTTAAAAGGCATAAACAGTTATTTTTCTTGATTGAAAATGTAAAAAAATTCTTACTAAACATCTCTATTATTATAATAATTTATAAATATCTATAGAAAAAGCAATTCGCCTTAATTGGTGGGTTGCTTTTTTTTGTGTTTATACCCGTTTTTGCAAAGTTTTAACGCGTTATTTGCGTGACTCAACGCGTTATTCACGCGGCTCAATGCATTATTTGCGCGGCTCAATGTGTTATTTGCGTGGCTCAATGTATTATTTGCGTGGCTCAATGTGTTATTTGCGTGGCTCAATGTGTTATTTGCGCGGCTCAACGTGTTATTTGCGTGGCTCAATGTGTTGTTTGCGTGGCTCAATGCCTTGTTTGCGTGTTTCAATGCCTTGTTTGCGCGTTTCAATGCGTTAAATTTGTGTTTTAGGTGATAAAAAAATTATTGGCGGTTAGGATGTAGATTTTTAAATTGGATTAAGCAACAAATAGGTTTTTATTTTTTACAAACCCCGTGTTTTACACGGGGCAATTGCTGTTCAACCCCGTTGGGGTTGGCAATATAAAACCCCAACGGGGTTTAACAAAAATAGCCCCGCGTTACAACGCGGGGACAATGTGTAAAAAAATTTACAAGATGATTTAATTTTTAATTGTTATTTTATTTTTTTTTATAAAATTGGCACGATATTTGTAGTCATAAATATAATTTTTAACTAATTTAATTTTTTAAAATAATGGCAAAATTTTTTCCCCGTAGCGAAGCCGAAAAACGGGTTTGGTTAGCACATTTTAAAGAAAAACTGCCCGTAATTGGGCGCAATTTAAATTTAGACCCAAATAGATTGCAACAAATAGACGCAAAATTGGGGTTAATGATTGCACAAATAGATGATGTACACGCTGCCGAAATGAATTTGGCTACTGTAGTACAAACGCGCAACGAAAACAGGGACGAAACTATGCCTGAAGTGTTTCAGTTGGCAAAAGAGATAAAAACCAACAGTAATTATCTCAAATCTATGGGCGAAACGCTGGGAATTGAACCCAATCCGCGCCCAAAAGCGGCTAAAACTGTGCCAAGTATAGAAAGTTTGGAAGTTGTGGTTAAAATTAGCAATCAAAAAATTACTTTTGAGTTCAAAAAACCGCGCGGGGTGTCTGTGATTATTTATTGCCGCCGCAGCGATGAAGATTTTGTGCAAGTTCGGCAAATTACGGGCAACAGTTACGAAGATACCCGCAGCAATTTGCGCAATCAACCCATAGAAAAGCGCGAGTATTGTTTTACGCTGATAAAAAATGACAAAGAAAGCGACCGTTCCACTATCTACCCTGTGGCGGCTTTGCAATAACAAAAAAACCAACCTGCAAAATGCGCAAGTTGGTTTTTTTTATTAAAATAATGGTTTAAAATTGATAAGATATGCCCAAAGCCGCACCAATTTGATACTGAAAACGATTTATTTTATAACGAACCGTAGCAAAATTAGCTTCAGCAAAAGCGGATATATTTTTATACAATTTATAGTTAAAATTTACCCCTGTTTGTAGCTGTGCCCAACTGTTATTTTCTGTATTTGGTTTATTATTTGCACTTCTTTGGCTTATTTTGCCGTCTTGTAAGTCGCTAATTATATAATTTTGTGCTACAATAATAGTTGGGTTGTAAGCTAATTTTATAGATAAATCCCATTTGTTGCGTTTGATAACTGCATAACTTGCGCCGAGTTGTAATTGTAGAAAATGAAAATTATTTACGACTGATAAAGTTGGATTTGAATACTCTTCTCCTAAATTTGCGTAAGCTTGGTCTAAAAAAGGTTCCGTTGGAGGAGCTGTTATAATTCCAGGTATTATTATACGCGGGTCAGGATAATAACGCAATAAACGTTTTGTATTTACGCTAAAATATGCACAAGATACAAAGGCAGCTAATCTATTGAATTGTTTTTTAATTCCTACGCCATATAACGTATTATACTTTTTGTTAAAACTATAAAAACCATCCAAATCCCGATTAGTATAAATTGGCGACACTGAAGCGTTGATAGCCCAATGATTATCTACAATTTTCTTTTTAGGCTTACGTTTTTGCGCATAAGTGTGGGTTGAAACAAAAAATAAGAGCGCGATAAGCGATAACAGTTTAAAATACATATTGAATCCCGATTAATTTTGATAACTATTCGGAATAAAACGGGGATAAAATAAATAGGTTGGGTTATAAAAACAAAAAAAGCGATTGTTTCCAACCGCTTTTTGTATAAAAATGTATGTATTGACTATGGGAATATGCCCAAAGCTGCGTAGTCGTTGCCAATTTTTTTGATAGCATAAACAAAAGCAGCAGTGCGCAAGCTATTCAATCCAGCTATAGATTTCCAAGTGTTGCGGATACCGTGGTAAGCGGTAATCATAGTTTCTTCCAAACCAGAGCGAACCAAATCCACCTCGTCAGCACCGCGAACGATAATCGCGCGGTCGCGTTCGTCAACTTTTTTGCCAGTTAGGCTTTCTACTGTATTGATGATATTTTCGTACGCTTTTTGTTCAAAACGTTTTTGCATACGGCCGAAACGCACGTGAGAAAGGTTTTTCAACCATTCAAAGTAAGAAACGGTAACCCCACCAGCGTTGATGTACATATCGGGGATAATCAAACAACCGCGTTGCAATAAAATAGCTTCAGCTTCGGGCGTAACGGGACCGTTGGCAGCTTCGGCGATGATTTTAGCTTTGATACGAGCAGCGTTATCGGCATTGATTTGGTTTTCCAAAGCAGCAGGAACGAGAATATCACATTCCAACTCCAACGCTTCGCCACGAGTTGCCAATTGAGTTGCACCAGCGAAACCAAGGATTGAACCTGTTTTGTCGCGGTGAGCAATCAACGCTTCTACGTCCAAACCAGCAGCGTTATAGATAGCGCCATCGTGTTCGGCAACGCAAATCACTTTAACCCCACCCTCTTTTTGAGAGATTAAGCCCGTGTAAGAACCCACGTTACCCAAACCTTGGATAACCATAGTTTTGCCTTCCAAGCCTGTGGTCAAACCCAACGCTTTCATATCGTCTTCAAACGAGCAAGCAGTGCGCAAGCCGTAGAATACACCACGACCTGTAGCTTCTGTACGCCCTTGAATACCGTTTTGGTTAACGGGTTTGCCCGTAACGCAACCAGCAGCGTCGATTTCGCCGTGTTTGAGCGCGGTATAAGTATCTACAATCCAAGCCATTTCGCGAGGACCTGTACCATAATCGGGAGCGGGAACATCAAGGCCTGGGCCGATGAAGTTTTTGCGCACCAATTCGGCAGTATAGCGGCGAGTGATACGCTCCAATTGTTCAACTGTGTATTTTTTAGGATTAATTTTAATCCCACCTTTTGCACCACCAAAAGGAACATCAACTACAGCACATTTGTAAGTCATCAACGCAGCAAGAGCCATAACCTCATCTTGGTTAACGTCTTCGCTGTAACGGATACCACCTTTGGTAGGTTGGCGGTGATTGCTGTGCTGAACGCGGTAGGCTTCCAAAACCTCTACGTCGCCATTGGCTAATTTGAGCGGCACTTGCACTCTCAAAACTGCATTGCAACCTTTAATTTGTTGGAGTAAGCCCTGCGGCAAACCTGTGAAAGGGGCGGCTTGGTCGAAATACTTTTCAACGCCCTGAAAAAAGCTGTACGCTGACATAACGTTTTTGTTGTTTAAAAAATTTTTTGAATAAAATATATGGTAAAAACGATTATCTGATTTAAAATTCTGTTTCAACACATAATTTCCTAAAAGGAATATCTTTAATCTGTGTTAATATATCTGAAGCAATGGGAAAAGCAAAATCATCTTGAAACCAAATAACTATTAGAGTAGAAATAAACCAATCTTCTTCATTATTTTTGTTTTTTAAACCACCACTACCAAAATGCGTCAAATTTGATATGCAGCAAGCAGAAGGTAAAGACATAGGCACACCAAATCCATATTCGCCTTTGTACTCTATAGGCGTTTGTGTAGGGGTAATGAGATGCAAAGCTTTTTGTTGAAAAATGTGTTCAGCTCTTCGCTTTGCCTGCTCTATAATCATTTGATTTAGTCTATCGTGAGGCAATCCTTCGATTAAACCTACATAAGTTGGAAATTGATAAAAGCCTTCTATAGAAACCACTAAATTGCGGTCGACAATAAGTTTATTTTTATTCATTTTATCTACTCCTCTTCCTGTTGTTCGAGCTGTTTGAGGCGGCTTTCCATAGTAAAAAGCCAATAAAATACAGCGATTAAGAGAATAGCGATAACGCCCACGACTACATAAATTTTGCCATTGCTGTACATAAGAGCTTCAGAAGCGGATTGGACAGCGGCGGGGGGATTAAGTTGGGTATTCATACGATAAAAGAGAATAAAATACGGTTAAAATGATTTTTCGGGGGCAAAGGTGCGTTTTTTTTATGAATTAAAAGGTATAAACCGAATAAAATTTTTTCAAAAAGCAGCTTTTTATCCCATTTTTTCCGCTTTGCGGGCAGCTAATAGCACAATACGCGCGTTTATGTTCGCAATCCATACCCCAAACAGTATCCAGCCGATAATAGCGGGGTAGAAAACAAGTCTTAAGTTGTTGTCCAAATCATAACTGCTAAAAGCGGGATTTCCCCCCATACCAGGGTGCAAACTATCCACCATACGCGGTACAATATACAGCAAAGGTATTAGCGTGGAAAAAGCAAAAATGTTGTAAATGGCCGAAATGCGCCCTTTTTTGTCCAAATCTTCAAAAGAACCCCTAAGCACAAAATAAGCCATATAAATTAATAAAGCTATAGCCGAAGTGTTCTGTTTAACGTCCCAACTCCACCAATCGCCCCAAGTATAACGCGCCCACAACGCGCCCGTCAATATCCCCACTATCCCATATAATAAACCTATAGCGGCAAAAGATTGAGATTTAACATCATAAACATTATGCTGGGGGCGGCGCAGGTGCAAAATGCTATAAATAGCCGAAACCAAGAGCAATAACATCATCCCAAACCACATCGGCACGTGAAAGAATAAATTGCGGATAGATTCTTCTAATATATTGAGAAAGGGGAATTTGCGCCCTTCGCTTTGGGGATAAGGTTGTACGGCAGAGAAAGCAGCTTGAGTATTTTCGCCAATTTTATCAAAAATTACCGCCGATTTTACTGAAGTATAACCTTGTGTGGGGCTGCTAATTTCTAACAAAGGATAGGGACTTTTTTTATTGAGCGCGGGCGAGCTAATATCCACGGGCATATTCCCCTCTGGTATATCAAAATTAAGCACCAAATCATTCCCCAACACCTGCGCACCTTTGGCTTCAATAGCTTGGTTTTTATTCAAACGGATACGCGCCTTGAGCGAATTGTTGGCTACATCGGGCGCATAATTGGAATTGTACGTGGATAATTGGAGTAGCACTTCCCCCCGTTGGGAGATAAAAGCTGGGCTAATTTTTTGCACGCCTGCGCCCATAGGTGTGAGCATACCAGCGATTAATGTGTAAAAAATTAGACTAATCGATAAAAATTTCCACCAATGTTGTTTGATAAGCATATTAGATAAAATTACTGCGCTTCTTTATTCTCAAAGAAGCTGAAAATGGATTTACCATAATTGCGCGTTTCTATAAACTGTGGCGCATTTTCAAAATTATGGCTTTTGTCGTGTTCAACAATCAAAACGCCCCCTTTGTTTAATAATTGCTGTTCAAATACCAACTTGGGCAGTAACGCCGTTTGGGGCAGCGCATAGGGCGCGTCAGCGAAAATAATATCGTAAGACTGTTTGGCGTAAGCTAAAAAGCCGAACACGTCAGTTTTTAGAATTTGATATTGCGACTTTTCTAACTTAAAAATCTCGCAATGTTGTTGGATATGTTGGGTGCAAATGGCATTTTTTTCCACAAAACTAACCTGTTTTGCCCCACGGGATATAAATTCAAACCCAATAGCCCCCGTACCCGAAAATAAGTCCAAAACCTGCGCGTCTTCTATTTCTATCCAATTCTGAAGGATATTGAATAAACTTTCGCGGGCAAAATCTGTAGTTGGTCGGGTTAAGGCTTCTGCGTTTTTGAGTTTTGGGAAACTAATCTGCCGCCCTTTGAGGCTGCCGCTAATAATGCGCATAGGTTTTAGTTGTTAGTTGTTGGTGATTAGTTATTTTGTTAATGATAAATTGTTAGAAATTGTTTATGTCTATTGTTGTATCACTTTTATACAAGCAACTAACCCACTAACAATCAATTACTAAGCAACAAATACATCCGCAAATAGATGAGTTAATAGATTAGAAAAAGCTTGGGGAAAAATAAGCCTTTCGTTGGCTGGCAAAAAATGAATATGGCGGATATATTTGAACAATAATTTATAAACTTCTGAATCTTCCACCAACTCACCTGATATATGCAAAGCTTGTATATTGGGGTCTAATTGATGTTGCTGATAAAAATGTAAAACTGCGTACAAAACATCGGAAGATGCGTAAAATTTATACGTTTTATAATCTACAAAATTATGCTTATTAAAATAAGCCAACAACAAAGTTTGATGTTGTATATGTACAAAAACTGCCGCCTCGCTGTCTTTATTCACCAAACAATTATTCCAGTAATTCAATAAAGCTGCTCCGTTGTATTGCACTTCATTTTGTTTAAATTGTGCATTTAATGTTTTGAACGTAGCAACGGGCAAGCCAAATACCACCATTTTTTGAGCAAAATAAAGCGGTTGGCTTTGTTGCAAAAGGGGCGTTTTGGCGTTTACAAAATAATCTATACTTTCATTAAAATCTTGACTGTCTATAAATTGCCAATCGTCAGTGCTGCAAATAAGTGTAGTATTGCGAAACGTCATCCCCAACCAATTATCTTGCGCCAATATAGCGGGCAAAGTTTCGCTCAAGCTGTAGTTGGTATCCAATTGATAAGCGCGCAAAGTTAGCAGCTTTTTGCTTGCATCAGTTATACAATAACAAAGCCTATCCACTCCCACGAGAATGGATAGGTCATAAGTATTGGTCAAAGCGGGCTGCCAAAAATCATCTTGGATGTTATGAATCAGCGCTACCAATTGCCAGAAGTTGAAGGTTTGTACAAATCACCTACTTTACGCACTTCGATAGGATTGAAGTCAGCATTATACATCATATAAGAAGAATCATATTCAGGCAAATAATCTCTATAATAAGCTGATACTTCAAAAGTAGGAATTTGAATCACTGCACCGCCTACGCCACCAGATACTTCAGCGCTATCTTTTTCTATTCTAAATTGTTTGTTGTTGGAAAAAGGAATTAAAGCGATTTCTGTAAAATACTCATCTACATTCGTTTTGCCTGTAACTGATTTTTTTAGAAACGTTTGCAAGGAATCAATCGCGGGACGATATGTTACGCCCTGTTTGATGATTTCTCCCTCTGCGCCTTGAGTTTGCATTTCCATTTCAAAACTATCTGTCGTAAGCACGTATTTGAGCGAGTCAAAGCTGGGTGCATAAGTATTGCGCAAAGTCTTGTACATTTTTTGCAATTCGGCAATTTCTACCAACCGCTCACGCACTTTTGTTTCTCTACCTTCCCAAGTATTTTTAAACTCGATAGGTACCCGCACACTGTCGTACAACATGTACGCTACCACCAAAGCTAACACGATAAGCCCGCTATTGATAGCCAATTTGGTATAATTCATAAGAATAAAATTTATATGTGTTTGATTAAAAATAATAAAATTTAGTATCTAATTATCACTGGAGTTACGCTTGAGCTATTTTGTAATAAAAGTCAAGTTGGAAAGCTAAATCTTCGCCGTGCGACGCCAAAACCAGCGTATGTCGCGGAAAGACGACCAACCGAGCGTAGCGAGGGCAGCAGCTTTTTTGCAACGCAAAAAACGTCGGCTTGTAGCGACGGTTTTGCGCTTTTTGCGTAATAAAATGAAGCAAAACAAGCAAAAACGGCGAAGCCCTCCCGAAGGAAACGCCTTTTTCCTGACGGGAGCCCTTCGGGGTTGGCGTTGGTTTTTTTGGTACTTTTTTGCCATCAAAAAAGTACAGAAAAATAATTTTTTAGGCGTAAGCCGTCAAAAAAATTTCTAACCTATTTAATTTTTAGTTTTTTTGTACTAAAATGAAGCCTCAAGCGTAACTCCAATTATCAGCATTTTTTAGCCAATACAGAAAAACAGCGCAATTATACAGCATTTTTTCACAACAGCAACTTATAAACTTATTTTTTGATAAAAATTGTTGTTCTTATGCCGTAACTTCCGCCACAGGAAACACCAAACCTGCCATTTGTATAGATTTTTCCAACTCTTGAGCGTTGATGCGCGGGGCTAAATTTTGCCGCTGCAAGTAATCCCACATTTTTTCTGTAGGCATATTGCCCGTCAAATCATCCTTAGCCATAGGACAACCACCAAAACCTTTGATAGCTCCGTCAAAACGCAAACAACCATTATCCACAGCAGCAGCCAATTTATCCCGCCAATCGTCAGGACGACTGTGCAAATGCGCCCCAAATTCTACATCTGGATAAGGTGGGATTAAATTCTTGAATAAATACGCTACCGTTTCTGCCTTAGCTACGCCCACTGTATCCGACAAAGATATAATTTTTATCCCCATATCTGCTAATTTATCCACCCAATATTGTACAATTTCTACATTCCATTCATCCCCATAAGGATTGCCAAAACCCATAGAAATATACACAACCAACTGTTTTTGAGCTTGTTGGCAAAGGGTCTGAATGTCTTGCAAACGAATAAGCGAATTGGCTATAGTCGCATTGGTATTGCGAAGCTGGAATGTTTCGGATATAGAAAAAGGATAACCCAAATAAGCAACCTGTTCCATTTGACAGGCTTCTTCTGCCCCGCGCTGATTGGCTACTATAGTCAGCAATTGGGTTTGGCTCTCTCGCCAAGAGATGCTATTTAAGACCGTTTTGGTGTCTTGCATCTGCGGAATAGCTTTAGATGATACAAAACTGCCACAATCCAACACATCAAAGCCTACTTTCAACAATTGATTAATATAATTTATCTTCTGGTCTGTAGGTATAAATGTGGTCAATCCCTGCATCGCATCGCGAGGACATTCTATAATTTTTAGGGTTTTTTGCATACTTTTTTGGTAGTTTATAGGATTTATTCAGACAAAATATATTAGGTTTGCGCCGTCATAGATTTTTTTATAAATTTTAGCCGCAAATATAGCCTATTTTGCTTTATTCAACAAACATTTCAGCGCGAAAATGGTTGTTATTTACAAAAAAAATTAACAATTTATGCAAAAACGTACTTTATACACCGCTATTGGCTTTGTATTTTTTATCTTAGGTGCTTTATCTTTGCTTATCAATATGGTGGGTTTAGACTTTGGCTTTTTATTCTTTTTGGATTACTTGGGCAAATTGGGCTCTTTTCTGTTCAAACTTGGATTTATCCTCGTTGGTATCTTGATTGTAGCCTTTGCCAATGCGGATGAAAACCGCTACGACGAGTATTTTGATGGCGAAAAAGAGGCATAAACAGCCCGCAACTGGTTGTGCTGCGACCGCCTCAACCCCTTCTGTTTTCCTCTTCCCAACCATTGGCTTTACCTCATTGTTCTCTGCTCGGGAACGTTGAGGTTTTTTTTTGTACAAAATTCTATTTATACAGAACTTTAAAAGTGAGTATGTGATAGAAACGTGCCGCGCGAAGCGCGTAACTACACCAATCCGTTGAGTTTCTACACTGTTTGAAGTGAGCCGAAGCGCAGCTTTAGCAAGCGGAGCGAACAAGTTTGTAGAACGGCGAAGCCCTCCCCTGAAACAAGGCGTTTTTGGTACTTTTTGCGCCTGCAAAAAGTACGAAGAAAAGAACGTCGAAGCCCTCACTGAAATTTTTAGGCGCAAGCCGTTAAAAAAAATTTCCAAAACACAAGTTTTTATAATCACTGTCTTTAATAATTTACACTACTATTTACACTCTTACTTTTCAAATTCAGTATTATATGCTCACAAAACTACTCTCTTTATTCCACAATCATCGCTTGGCTTGTCTATTAACCCTTTTTGGGCTACACTTAGGCTTGGGTTACTTGTCCCAACAAAAAGCTGCTACCCCGCTTAGTATGGATTATTATACCCAACAATTATCTGATGCTATACAAAAAGAAGAAAATGAGGTGATGAATGTGTTTTTCAACGGCTCTTTTATCCTTAATGCTATACAGAATAGTTACAGTTTGGATACGCTAAAAGCTTATGAGAAAAAACCTTATACCCTGTTGATATTTGACCAAAGCGACTCGTTGATTTACTGGAATAATAATAGAGCTGAATTATACAAAGGCGACAATATAAAAGCGGATACTTTTATACATCAAAGTTATAGATTGCAAAATTCAGATTATTATCTTATCAAAGCACCTTACAAACCTGTACTCAACGGACAAAGTTTAAACTATACCTTAGTGGCCTTAATCCCTATACACGAACAGTATAATATAAACAATGAATACTTACAGAACAAGTTCAGCTTAATGCCTGCTGACTGGAGTAATTATGTGCAGGTGAGCGACCAGCCTACCCCTTTTTACGCTAAGGGCAAAAACAAACTGCCTTTGGTCTATCTGAAAGCTAAAGATGGTGCTTTGCTCAAATCTTGGGCGTCTTGGTCTATGTATTTTTATCTGTCGGCTTTAGTCTTTGCTTTATTCAGTTTATACTTAATAGCTGCCCGTCTTTCGTTTATCAAAGGTTTGGGGTTGATATTGGGTGGTTTGTTGTTGGGTAGATGGCTTAGTTATGTGTATAAATTCCCTTTGGTAGCCAAAAGTTTTGAACTGTTCAACCCCACATTTAGCCGTTCGCTGCACTTATGGAGCGATTCATTGGGCGAGTTTATATTAGAGGTGAGCTTATTGATATTTGTGGCTATCTTTGTGCATAGAGAGTTGAGATTAGCGCATTTTAGACCGCTCAACAATAGTTTTAGATGGCAGTATGTAGGGTTTGTGTACGCGCTTATTTATGTAGAGATAGCCGCTTTAGTACTGTTGGTTGATAATATAATCACCAATAGCTTCATCTCTTTTAGATTTGATAATGTATCAGAGATAGAAATCAACTCGTTTATCACCGTTGGGGGGCTTACTGGGCTTTTTGTGGCTATGCTTATCAGCAATTTTCGCCTGTTAGGTTTGTTACAACAGTTTGGCTTTGAGTTCAAACGTAGAGCCATAATTTTTGTCAGCGTGTTGGGTATCGGCGGTTTGTTGACTATAGCCGTAGGTATGAGCTGGCAAGAGGTGCTTATTGCGTGCGTATTTTCTACCTTATTTACCGTCTTATTAGCTTTTTTTGCCCGCAGCAAGGCTATCAACTTGGTGTGGATAACCTTATGGTTGTTATGGTTTGCCATATTCAGCACCGTAGTGTTCCGATTGACTAACTTAAACAAAAATAACAGCGATAAACAACAATTTTTACAAGCCTTATCTGCCGAACGCGACCCGTATTTAGAGGATAATTTTGGTACTATAGATAGTTTGGTGCGTAACGATGACTTTTTCAACACCTTCTTTTCCACAGGGTTTATATCCAGAAAGCAAACTATAGACCGACTTAAGTTTAAATACTTAGACAATATATTCTTTGGGCGGTATGATTATAACCTTGCGGTGTTTGCATCTGATAGTTCTACCCATCGTTCAGAGTTTAGAGACTTCTCCGAATTTACCTTCTTCATCAACAAATCCCAAGTTTGCTCCTCGCCTAATCTGTTTTTTTACAGTGAAAACGAACGCCGACATCTCTATTATGCCAAAATTGAGATTAGAAACAACAATAAATTACAAGGCTTTTTTGTTATTGAATTTATCCCCAAGCCTGTTGCCAACCGCAATAATATATTAGTGGAGGTGCTGAAAATGCGCCGCTCACCGCAAGAAAAACTAACTGATACTTACCAATATGCTTTGTTCAAGAACGATAAAAAAGTTTTCAGTTGGTTAGACAACAGCCCCAGCTTTCTTCCTTACAGTATGCCCACCCCACAAGGGGGTAAGTTTGCCGAGATAAGCTTTGAGCGAGATAATTATTTAGCTTATCGCAACCCCAACAACAATAATTTAGCCATTATATTGATACCTGACGCTTACTTTTGGCATAATTTCACCCTCTTTGCGTATATATTCTGCACCGCGTTAGCCGTTTTTGCTTTTATAATGGTTTTATTTTGGCTGTGGTATAAGCTGTTTAACTTCAATTTATTATCTTTGGGGGTTGAAATAAGCCTTCGCGAACGTATCCAAACGGGTATAGTCTTGGTTTCTTTCTGCTCTTTTCTGGTGATAGCGGTTATTACGATAATCTATTTTAGGAATGAATACAACTCTTATCACCAAGATAACATAAAAGATAGGATTAAAGATGCCGCAAAGTTTGCTTCGCTCAAAACCCAAACCCAATTTGACAACAAATCCCCCTATCCTCGCGCGCTGGAATTAGCCGAATTGATACAGTTAGATGTTAGTTTGTACCAACTCAACGGGCAGTTTATCAGCTCTTCAAGCGAAAATGTGTTTGAACAAAAATTGGTCTCGCGCAACATTAACCCTATCGCTTTGCACAAATTTAGAAATTTACAAGAACAAGAGTTTATATTAAGCGAACAAATAGGCAATTTTACCTACTTTTCGGCTTATTTGTTGCTCAAAGATGACTGTAATGAACCGCTTGCGTATATAAATCTGTCTTATGATAGTGAAGCTGGCAATACCAACCGCGCTAAAGAGGTTGCCCAATTTTTGGCTGCACTGCTCAATGTGTACGTTTTCTTTTTGCTTTTGGCTGGTGCGGCTGCGCTTTTTATCGCCCGTACCGTTACCCGCCCGCTTACCATTATAGCAGACAAGTTGAAATCCGTGCGCTTATCGCGTAAAAACGAGCCATTAGAGTGGAAAATTAACGACGAATTGGGTTCTTTGGTTAGCAAATACAATCAAATGTTGGTGGATTTGGAACGCAGTAAAGACGAGTTGGAACGTACCCAACGCGAATCGGCTTGGCGGGATATGGCCAAGCAGGTTGCGCACGAGATTAAAAACCCATTAACCCCGATGAAATTAGGTATTCAGTTCTTACAAAAGCTGTTTTACCTTGACCCAGAGAAAGCTAAAGCCAAATTGGAAAAGACTGTGCAGGATATATTGTTACAAATTGACAACTTAAGCCATATTGCGTCCGAATTTTCCAACTTTGCTAAGATGCCTACAGCCCAAAACGAAAAATTTGATATATTGGCGGTCTGCAAAGCGGTTTTTCAACTGTTTGAATCGGAACAATCCGAACAGCTTAACCTCGTTTTGTCCTTGCCTCAAGGTGAAAGCTACGTGTGGGCAGACAAAAATCAACTGCTTAGGGTGCTTAACAACCTGTTTAAAAACGCTATACAGGCTATACCAGACCAACAACAGGGGGAAATAAGCCTTTCTGCTCAATGCTTAAGCGATAAAATCATCATCTCTATAAGCGATAACGGTTGCGGAATACCCGCAGAAATGCGCAAAAATATCTTTGTACCCAATTTTACCACCAAAAGTTCAGGCTCAGGGATAGGTTTGGCTATGTGCAAAAACATAATAGAAGCGTCCAAAGGCAAAATATATTTTGACGAAAACCCCTCTGGCGGGACTATTTTTAGGGTAGAATTACCCCTTTATGGTTAATTGCTAACTGCTTTTTATATTTATGTGGGTACAAAATGGGGTTTATTTTTATCTAAAAAATCATTTTGCGGTATCAATAAGCCTTTTTACTACAGACATATTAGCATTTTGTATTATCAACAAGCCTTTATGCTATAGACATATTAGCATTTTGTATTATCAACAAGCCTTTATGCTATAGACATATTAGCATTTTGCGGTTACAAACAACCTATATGCTACGGGCTTTTTAAATTTTTGTAGTTGCAAACAATCTATATGCTACAAATTTTTTGGCTTTTTGTAGCTGCAAACAACTTATATGCTACAGGCTTTTTTATATTTTGTGTTTTTAAATAGCTTATTTTTAAAAAAATTATCATTATTTTATAAAAACAAGTATCAATTATAATTTATTAGGAATTATAATTTGCGTTGTAAAACGTATTAATAGCGTGGGGTTTTATACCCCACGCACAAAATTAATCCCCGCGTGCAGTGTAAAATCCCACGCTTTATTATACAATTATTCCCGCGTGGGGTGTAAAAATCCACACTTTATTATACAATTATTCCCGCGTGGGGTGTAAAAATCCACGCTTTATTATACAATTATTCCCGCGTAGGGTATAAAAATCCACGTTTTATTATACAATTATTCCCGCGTGGGGTGTAAAACCCCACGCTATTGATACACAACATATAATTTATATTACTAATTAAATACTTTTTCGCCCTTAATTAAATTATTTTTGCAAAAAATGAAAATAAATTTGCACAATTAAAAAACTGTTTGTATTTTTGCATTATTATATCATTACATAACCTTTATAAACAAAAACTGCCGCTATGAACAACAAATCAAATCCTAACGCTAATCCTACCGATGGCGAAGACAAAAAAGTAAACCGCAAAAGACCCTTACCCGTCCGCTATTTGGCTGTAGCCACTTTGGGGGTAGAGGTTAGCAACCGTTGGGCAAATCAATATCAACAGCTACAAATGCCTACAGCAAACCCTAACAGCCTTTTGACAGATAGTCAGAACTTATTGGCACTTATTCAACAACAAGATGAGTTGGAAACCGACAAGTTTAACAACACAAAAGAGTTGTTAGCTATCAATAAAACCCTTAATCAGGGCGTTAGTCAGCTTAAAAAGCATATCAAAAGCGAGTATTCACAGCTCAAAAATTGGGATAGCTATTTCAAAGAGTACGGTTTAGAACCCAACTCAAGGGGTATGTACGAACTTACCGCCGATAATAGCCGCCGCGTAGTGGCTTTGGAAAAGTTGGTGGCTAAATTGTCCGAACCACAAAACCCTTTTGCGCGCAAATCATTCGGGTTGGCCGAGTGGGTACAGGCTAAAAACGAACACGAAACCGCGTGGAACAACAGCAATACAATGCGCAGTAATCGTTCTAATATCTCTAATCAAATCACTACCCTATTGGCTACAGTGCGCGAAAGTCTTAGTAATGTGCAAAAATATGTCAATGCGGTCAACAAACCCGTTGATGCCAAAGCGATTAAACGCGGTTTGGGCTTTCTTAAAGAGAGTTTCTAACCGATTAAAAGCTGATTGTGAATATAAAAAAACTGCCTGAACATTTTTTACAATATGTTTGGCAACACAAACGGTTTGATTTTAGCCAGCTAAAAACGGTTGACGGGCGCAAAGTGCTGCTTGTGGATACGGGAACGCACAATACTAACGCGGGAGCTGATTTTCTGCTGGCTAAAATTTACTTAGATGATGTGCTTTGGGTTGGGGATGTGGAGATACATTGGCGTTCTTCGCAATGGTATACCCACCGACACGAAAAAGACCCAGCTTATAACAGTGTAATTTTGCACGTCGTCGCTCAATACAATAGCATAACGTACAACCAAAAAGGGGAAGAACTGCCCGTTTTGGTCATTCCGCCCGCGCTGATAGAAGCTGATTTGTTGTCAAAATATGCTTATTTGTCCGCAGAAAAACAGTTTATACCCTGTTATCAACATTTTGCACAATATGCAAGCGCGGTGATGCCCGATTTTTTGCCCATTTTGACCCAAGAAAGATTAACAGCCAAAGCCAATTTTATTTTAAACGAGTTAGAAACCAGCAAAAACGATTGGGCGCAGGTCTTTTATCAACAACTTAGCCTTTTTTTATCCGCCAATATCAACGGGGAGGCTATGCTGGCTCTAGCTAAATCGCTGCCGTTTATCTTATTGCAAAAGTACAAAAGCAACCTCTACCAGTTGGAAGCCTTATTGTTGGGGCAATCGGGTTTATTGCCTGCCGAGAGCAAGGACGCATACTTGCAAAAGTTGATAAATGAGTACGATTTTTTATCCAAAAAACACGACTTAAGCCCTTTATCTGCCCAATTATGGAAATTTAGCCGTATGAGACCCGCCAATTTCCCCACCATAAGAATAGCCCAATTAGCCCAACTGATTTTTCAAACCGAGCATTTATGGGCATCGTTGTTGGCTATAGATGATTATCGCGACTATGAACCCTTTTTTGAGGTACAATTACACAGTTTTTGGGACGATAAGTACCGTTTGGAAAAAACAAAAACTGTTTCCCCCAAAAGAATGGGAAAAACAGCCGTTCACCACCTGCTGATAAACACCGTTGCACCGTTCTTATACGCTTGTGGGCAAGCTATGCAAACCCCTGTTTATAAACAAAAAGCTATAGAATTGTTGCAAAATCTACCCGCAGAAGATAATCCTGTGTTGGAAGAATGGGAAAAATTGGGGCAAAAAGCGTCCGATGCCAAAGACAGTCAGGCTTTATTGCAGTTGAAAAAATGCTATTGTGAACAATTAAATTGTGTAAATTGCCCTATAGGGAAGCGTTTTTTATTTGAATAGTTAGAACTGTAGCCCGATTTGGTGGGTATCATCGTTGTTGCAATCATAAAAAAGCGGCGGCAATTGGTTATTTTGTCGTTGCCGATAGCGGCCTATGCAGCGTTTTTGCGCGTGTAGCACGAATATATCCTTACCATTTTTAGCCAAAGAGATAAAATTGCCCAGCCTATAGTCTCCCTCCGCGCTAAAAACGTCCAAAGTACTCTGCATAAACTCCCCCAACGCGCCCGAATAAGTGTTGCGCTCGTACAAAGTTTTAATTTTACCGTTGTTGGCGATATAAAACAGCTCTATTAAACCATCTTTGCGGTTGAAAATGGGGCGAATTGCTACCGTACCCCCCACATCTTGCGCGGGTAAAAACGTTTTTTGGTTGGTGTTTAAATTTACATAGATTAGTTTTTGGTCGTTGGTAGGGTAGAAAAAGCCGTTTTTGAACGGGTGAGCTATAATTTGTTTAAAACAATCCCCCTTTTTCGCCCCTTTAGTAGGTTTAGATACAGGTTGAACGGTTAAATGCAGCCCATTTTTTGCGCTTACGGTATCGAACAAAGGCAAATCTACCCGTTGCAAATGCCCTTTTTTATCCGAATAAAGTAAAGTTTGCGGGTTCAGCAGGGTTAAATTGGGGTTATGAACGATAATCTCGCTTTGATAATGTAAATATCGTTTTGTACGGCGGTGATAAATCAGCAAGTTAAGCCGCTTTTGGTCATCTCTAAACGCAAAAAAAGTACTCTGCAAACTGTTAGTTAAATAATGGATAAGGTTATCCCTTACCGAATAATTATCGCCGTTGCTCACATTAAGTTGAGCGGCGGTTTTTTTATGGTATAAATCAACCCCCACCTGCCATATTTTGTTATCCAAACCCTTATAAAACACGATAAAACTATCCCTTTGCGGCAGATTATAAGCTACTATAGCGCAAGAATTGTCCGCATTATCAGCTAAAGTATCAATTATGCTGGTATAAACGGTACTTTCTCCTTTAGGATAAGTGCTTAAAGTGCGCAAAAAAGGCACGTTTTTCCCCTTATCATCAGCCAACAGATAAACCAAACGGCTATTTTGTCCCTGTTCTAATAAGGCAGATTGGGCTATATTTGCCCCTGTGCGCGAGTTAAACCCCGTAGATTGATATTGATAATTAGCTTGAAAGTATGTATTTTGGGCATAAGATTGCACATAATGGCGAAAAGCGGTTGCGTTGGTATCTGCCCAATCCCAAATAAGGCTATCTGTTCTATACCCGCTATAATGTGGTTGATAATTAACGCTGGCAGGGCGATAGACACGCACATAATCTACCTCCATAATCCCCCCTTTGCCGTTGGCAAAAGTGCTATGGCTAAGAATAACATTTAATTTTGCGAAGGGAATACCCCCGTATTGGGTGCGAATTTCGTTCCCATCTATGAACCAAGTAACCGCTTCAGGTGTCCAAGCCAAAGTATACGTATGAAAATCATCTTGTGGGTTGCTCACCTCAAACTTATAGTTGGTTGCACAAGGGAAACAAGCGGGGTTTTGATACCCATTGGCTTGCACAGTCGCCCAAAAGTGTTGAACAGGGGCTTTTTGCCAACTCTCTTGAGTATATTTTGCCTCAAATATATCTATTTCAAACCCGGGACAAAAGCCTTGCGGCGGACAAGGTAAGGTATCCGCCCGTTGAAAAGGCAAACAAGAATACACACTAGCCCCATTTGTACAGGGCTGATAAGGGTCTCCCCACAACCAAAAAGCAGGATAGTCGCCAGAAACGTTGGGTAATTTAGCCCGTATTTCAAAAATGCCGTAAGCAAAACCCTTCAGCCACTGTTGTTCGCCCTGACTGCAAGGATAATCTTGGTCATATACAGCCGTCAAAACCGCGCTTTGTCTTTGCGAACGCCAATATTGCCCCTGATGAAAGACAGAATCTATATACTTATGATTGTAAAGCGTATAAGCACCCATTTTTAGTATTCCGTCATCAAGGGTTAAGTGTCGGTTGGTAGCCAGTTCGCTGCAGCTGCGTTGGATTGGGTTATGGTCAATACCTCTTAAGTCGTCATAAGGAAAACCTTTTTTCCACTTGGCAAGCCCTTTATCGCTATGATATAATTGAGCAGTATCCGTATAATTGAACTCGTCAGCCCATATTAAAACATAATTATCTAAATTAAGCCTTCTTTGCGCGCTGCTACTAACAATCAGAAAGGTAAAAAAGGCAAGTGTATTGATTATTTTCAGCATAAATCGGATTAAAAAAGGGGATAAAAAAAGCCCCTACTAAAAAGTAGAGGCGTTAAAAGCTAATCGTTATCTTCTATTTTTTCTTTGCGGCGAGAATCCACCGATTGTATTTTTTCCAAATCACCAACCACCAATCTATCAAAACGGCGGTTGCCCGTACCAGCGGGTATTTTCTTACCGACAATGATATTTTCTTTCAAGCCATTTAAGTGGTCAGTCACCGCAGCAATAGCAGCAGTAGAAAGCACTTTGGTAGTTTCTTGGAACGAAGCGGCTGAAATCCAGCTTTTTGTACCTAAAGACGCCTTAGTGATACCTTGTAGAATAACCCGTCCAATAGCGGCTCTTGCAGAACGGAAAGTTAGCGGTTTTTTGCCCGCACGATTCAAGCTCGTATTTTCTTCCCGAATTTGGCGTTCGGTAATATGTTGGCCAGTATGATATTTGTGAGAATCACCTTTATCCTCTACCACATATCTATCTAGTAGTTTGTCATTTTCAGAAATAAAATCAAAGCGAGAAACAGCCTCTTTTTCTAAGAAGCGAGTATCACCAGAATCTAGAATTTGTACTTTACGCATCATTTGGCGAACGATAACCTCAATATGTTTGTCGCTAATCGTGATACCTTGAGCGCGATACACTTCCTGCACCCCATTGACGAGATAATACTGAACAGAGTAACTTCCCTGAATAGCTAAAATATCGTGAGCAGCAATAGAGCCGTTGGAAAGAGGCGTACCAGCGCGAACGAAGTCACCATCTTGAACAAGAATATATTTGGACAAGCCAATAAGATATTTGCGTTTTTGTCCATCTTTAGCTTCAATAGTACATTCGCGATTACCCCGTTTGAGTTTACCAAAGGTAATAATCCCATCAATTTCTGCCACTACAGCAGGATTGGAAGGCTTACGAGCTTCAAACAATTCAGTTACGCGCGGCAAACCGCCAGTAATATCCTGAATTTTGCCTGTGGTACGCGGGATTTTGGCTAGAGTATGCCCTTGTTTAATCACCACATCCACCGCGTTGCCCTCTTTATCATATTCTGGTTTAACCTGCAAATAAGCACCAGCAGGCAAGTTATACTCGCGGAGTTGATTGCCATTAGCATCCAATATACGCAAGCTAGGCACTTTTTTCTTATTTTTAGACTCTGTGATGACCAACTCTTCGCGGTTGGTTTGCTCATCGCGTTCTGTGCGGCAGGTAACCCCCTCTATAACATCTTCAAAAACAATAACCCCATCATATTCACTGATTAGCAGGGAGTTGTAAGCATCCCATTCAGAAACTAAATCATCTTTTTTGATAAAGTCACCATCTTTAACAAAGATAGTGGAGCCATAAGTGATAAAATTGGTGGTCAAGACCCGTCCAGTTTTGGGTTCGATAATACGCATTTCCCCTGTACGAGAGATTACCACATTTTGGCTTTGTCCTTTGTCCTCATTTAGCAACTCAACAGATTTGATAGCATCAAATTCTACCCGACCATCATATTTGGCTTTAAGTTGAGAATCTTCGGCTTGATAAGAAGCTGTACCCCCTACGTGGAAAGTACGCAAAGTAAGCTGAGTACCAGGTTCACCGATAGATTGGGCAGCAATAGTACCTACAGCATCGCCTAATTCAGCAGCGCGTCCTGTGGCGGTATTTTTGCCATAACATTTTAGACAAACACCTTTGCGAGACTCACAAGTCAGCACAGAACGAACGTGGACTGTTTCCACCCCAGATTCTTCTATCAACTGCGCATATTTGGTGGTTATATACTCGTTGGCATCCATCAAAACCTCGTCAGTTTCGGGATGATAAACCTCATACAAGGTATAACGCCCTTCTATACGCTCGGCAAGCGGTTGGATAATTTTATCTTTTTCTTTAAGTGCTTGGACAGGAATACCGCGCAAAGTACCACAATCAAACTCATTGACAACAACATCTTGCGCCACATCCACCAAACGGCGGGTCAAATAACCAGCATCTGCGGTTTTGAGGGCTGTATCAGCAAGACCTTTTCGCGCACCGTGGGTAGAGATAAAGTATTCCAAAACGTTGAGCCCTGCGATAAAGTTGGACAAAACGGGATTTTCAATAATCGCACCACCAGTATCACCAGATTTACGCGGTTTAGCCATCAAACCACGCATTCCACAAAGCTGTTTAATTTGTTGTTTGGAGCCACGCGCGCCAGAATCTAGCATCATATAAACGGAGTTGAAGCCCTGTTTGTGCGCAGACAATTCTTTCATCAAAGTTTCAGTAACCGATTGGTCAGCTTTAGTCCAAAGGTCAATAACTTGATTGTAACGTTCATTATCTGTAATCAGCCCCATATTATAGTTTTCGCGAATTTCGGCGGCTGCATCGTGAGCTTGGTCAATTACTATTTGGCGATTGGAAGGGGTTATCAAGTCAGGCAGGTTGAACGACAATCCACCGCGATAAGCCCAATTGAACCCAAGTTCTTTAATATCATCCAAAAATATAGCTGTTGTACTAAAGCTGGTGCGTTCTAGCACCTCAGAAATTACCTTTTTGAGATTCTTTTTAGAAAGAACTTCATTAATAAAAGGCACTTTTTTAGGCACTTTTTCATTAAACAAAGTACGTCCTACGGTAGTTTCTATCAATTTAGAAACCAATCTTTTTTGGTCATTTTCTACATTAGCGCGTACTTTAATATGTGCGTGTAAATCAACTTTTCCCTCGTTGTGAGCAATAATAACCTCTTCGGCAGAATAAAAAGATTTACCTTCACCTTTTACCACCACCCCATCCATAGTTTTTTTGCCTTTGGTGAGATAGTACAAGCCCAAAACCATATCCTGAGAAGGCAAGGTAATGGGTGTACCATTTTGAGGATTAAGCATATTATGAGCAGCCAACATTAGCGTTTGGGCTTCCAAAATAGCGGCATTGCTCAAAGGCACGTGAACAGCCATTTGGTCACCATCAAAGTCAGCGTTGAAAGCAGAACACACCAATGGGTGTAATTGGATAGCTTTGCCCTCTATCAATTTGGGCTGGAAAGCCTGTATAGAAAGTCTATGCAAGGTTGGCGCGCGATTGAGCAACACAGGATGCCCTTTCAACACATTTTCCAAAATATCCCAAATAACAGAATCTTTTTTATCAACTAATTTTTTAGCAGATTTTACCGTTTTGACAATACCCCTTTCTATCAATTTTCTGATAATAAAAGGCTTAAACAACTCGGCAGCCATATTTTTGGGGATACCACATTCGTGAATTTTGAGCGTAGGTCCCACCACAATAACGGAACGGCCAGAATAATCCACCCGTTTACCCAATAAGTTTTGGCGGAAACGTCCCTGTTTTCCTTTCAAGACATCAGAAAGGGATTTTAAGGCACGGCCACCTTCAGCTTTTACCGCGTTCGATTTGCGAGAGTTATCAAAAAGAGAATCAACTGCTTCTTGCAACATCCGTTTTTCGTTGCGAAGGATAACCTCTGGCGCTTTTATTTCCAACAATCTTTTGAGGCGATTATTGCGGATAATAACCCGACGATAAAGGTCGTTCATATCAGAAGAAGCGAAGCGTCCCCCATCAAGAGGCACTAAAGGTCGCAATTCGGGAGGAATAACCGGCAAATAATGAATAACCATCCACTCTGGGCGATTTTCCATAACCAATTGCCCCTCGCGGAAGGCCTCTACTATACGCAAGCGTTTTAAGGCTTCTGCTTTACGCTGTTGAGAGTTTTCTGTGGCGGCTTTTTCGCGCAATTCGTTGGACAAATCATCCAATTCAATTTTGGAAAGCAAAGCAAATACTGCTTCCGCGCCCATTTTGGCTACAAATTTGTTGGGGTCATCATCCGAAAGTAAATGGTTGTCGCGGGGAAGAGTATCCAAGATGTCCAGATATTCTTCTTCAGTCAATAAATCTTTGACTGTGCTACCGTTTTCGCCACGCTCGGCGACGATACCTGGTTGAATAACCACATAACGTTCGTAATAAATCACACTTTCCAATTTTTTGGAAGAAAATCCGAGCAAGTAGCCAATTTTATTTGGTAAAGATTTAAAATACCAAATATGAACTATAGGCACAACCAATTTGATATGCCCCATACGTTCGCGACGTACTTTTTTCTCGGTAACTTCCACACCGCAACGGTCGCACACGATACCTTTATAACGGATACGTTTATACTTGCCGCAATAACATTCATAATCCTTAACGGGTCCGAATATACGCTCGCAAAAAAGTCCATCGCGTTCGGGCTTATAAGAACGATAATTTATCGTTTCAGGCTTAAGCACTTCCCCGTAAGAACGCTCCAAAATAGAATCGGGCGATGCGAGGCTAATCGTGATAGAATTAAAGTCGTTGGTGGCTTTATGTGTGCTGTTTTTTTTGAATGGCATAGTTGAGTTATGCGTTTTTTAGTGGTTGGTGTGGTATAGGAATAGGGCTAACCCTAAAAACTATTCGTAAGTGGATAAGACATAAAAAGCCTTTCAGCCTAAAGCAGGCTGAAAGGTTTATTTTTTATGCAAAAACTGTATTTTACTCAAATTTGACCTCTAAGGCAAGCCCACGAAGCTCGTGTACAAGTACATTAAACGATTCGGGGATACCTGGAGTGGGCAAGTTATCGCCTTTGACAATAGCTTCATAAGCTTTGGCACGGCCGATAATATCATCAGATTTGATAGTCAATAATTCTTGTAATATATGGGCAGCACCAAAAGCTTCGAGCGCCCAAACCTCCATCTCACCAAAACGCTGACCACCAAATTGGGCTTTACCACCCAAAGGTTGTTGAGTAATCAACGAGTAAGGTCCAATAGAACGAGCGTGCATTTTATCATCGACCATGTGGGAAAGTTTTATCATATAAATCACCCCAACAGTGGCTTTTTGGTGAAAGCGGTCGCCTGTTTCGCCATCATAAAGATAAGTTTGTCCATAAGAAGGCAATTTAGCTTGTTGTACAAACTCTTCTATATCTTCTAATGAAGCCTCATCAAATACGGGAGTAGCAAATTTCATTTTGAGTTTTTCGCCTGCCCAACCTAAAACGGTTTCAAATATCTGCCCTAAGTTCATACGAGAAGGCACCCCCATTGGATTAAGTACTATATCTACTGGGGTTCCATCTTCTAAGTGAGGCATATCTTCATCGCGAACAATACGAGCGACGATACCTTTATTACCGTGACGGCCTGCTAATTTGTCCCCAACACGCAATTTACGTTTTTTGGCAAGATAAACTTTGGCCAATTTTAGCACTCCAGCGGGCAATTCGTCACCAATAGTGATAGCAAATTTATCCCGTTTGTAAGCGCTTATTGCTTCATTTTCTTTGATAGAAAAATTATGTAACAGTTGGCGCACCATTTTGTTGATACGGTCATCATCAGTCCAATTGGTATAATCAACGAAGTTGAAATTTTCAATCTCTAAGAAAGACTTTTCAGTAAATTTAGCCCCTTTGGAGACCAATAATTTACCATAAATATCTTTAACCCCTAAAGAAAGCTTGCCATCCAACATTTGTAGTAATTTAGCCACTAATTTACCCCGCAACTCACCGATATTTGCCTCATGGGTTTTATCCAACTCATCCATTTCGGATTTATCTTTAACCTTTTGGACTTTATCTTTTTTGGCGCGTTTGAACAAGCGTTTGCCAACCACAACCCCAGTAGTAGATGGTGGAGCTTTCATAGAAGCATCTTTTACATCGCCAGCTTTGTCCCCAAATATCGCGCGAAGTAATTTTTCTTCTGGTGTAGGGTCTGATTCACCTTTTGGGGTAATTTTTCCTATTAGAATATCCCCCTCACGCACCCAAGCCCCAATACGAATAATACCCTCTTCATCCAAATCCTTGGTAGTTTCTTCACTAACATTAGGAATATCATTAGTAAATTCTTCTTCGCCCAATTTGGTATCGCGCACATCCAACTCAAACTCTTCAATATGAATAGAAGAGAATATATCTTCGCGTACAACCCGTTCAGAAATCACAATAGCATCTTCAAAGTTATAACCTTTCCAAGGCATAAAAGCAACCTTAAGATTTTGTCCCAAAGCCAGTTCGCCCTGTTCGGTAGCATAACCCTCGCAAAGCACTTTATTTTTCCAAACTCTTTCACCTTGTCTAACTATCGGTTTAAGATTTATACAAGTATTTTGGTTGGTGCGACGGAATTTTATTAAGTCATAAGTAATCGTATCGTCATTAAAAGAAACTAGACGTTGGTCGTCATTGCGTTCGTAACGAATAACAATTTTATTGGCATCAACAAACTCAACCACACCCTCCGCTTCTGCTGTAACCAACATACGAGAATCTCTAGCAATTTTGCCCTCGAGACCTGTACCAATAATAGGCGAATGCGGTTTTAACAAAGGTACGGCTTGACGCTGCATATTAGAACCCATCAAAGCGCGGTTGGCATCATCATGCGAAAGAAAAGGAATTAGTGATGCAGACACGCCCACAATCTGATTGGGGGAAACATCCACAAAGTTAGCTTCTTCTTTCGGCAACAACTTGAACTCCCCCTGACGGCGAGAGAACAAATCATCGGAGAAAAATTCGCCCGTTTTAGGGTCAACAACGTTAGCTTGAGCTACGGTTTTGTCATCTTCTTCTTCAGCTGATAAATAGCGGAAATGGGTCAAGTCTGCTTTTTCGTCTAAAACTTCTCGATAAGCTGTTTCAATAAAGCCCATCCGATTGATTTTGGCGTGTACACAAAGGGTAGAAATCAAACCGATATTAGGTCCTTCTGGGGTTTCGATTGTACAGAGGCGTCCATAATGTGAATAGTGAACGTCGCGCACCTCAAAGCCAGCACGCTCCCTAGAAAGTCCCCCAGGTCCAAGCGCAGAAATACGGCGTTTGTGGGTTATTTCGGAAAGCGGGTTGGTTTGGTCTAAGAACTGAGATAGTTGGCTTGTACCAAAGAAAGAGTTTATAACCGCAGATAAAGTGCGGGCATTGATAAGGTCGGTAGGGGTAAACACCTCATTATCGCGAACATTCATCCGCTCGCGTATGGTTCTAGCCATACGAGCCAAACCAACCCCAAATTGAGCATATAATTGTTCGCCAACTGTACGTATACGGCGATTACTCAAATGGTCAATATCATCAATTTCTGCTTTTTGGTTCATCAAACGCACCAAATAGTGGACAATTTCTATAATATCCTGATTGGTTAGGATAATAGTATCTATAGTTGGCGGTTCAGCAGTTTTTTCGTCATCAGGACGGTCGTACAAACGGCGATTTATTTTATAACGTCCAACCTCACCCAAAGAATAACGTTTTTCGGAGAAAAACAATTTTTGGATAATGCTGCGGGCAGTTTCGTCATCAGGTGGTTCTGCACCACGCAATTGGCGATAAATATGTTGCACAGCTTCTATAGCTGAATTGGAAGTATCTTTTTGTAACGTATTATAAATAATAGAGTAGTCATCTTGTATGTCTTCGCGTTGGAGAATTATAGTTTCGTTATCCGTATCCAAAATTTCTTCTATATTATCCTCATCAAGGATAACATCACGCTCCAAAACCACTTCATTTCGTTCTATGGAAACGACCTCCCCAGTTTCTTCATCCACAAAATCTTCTACCCAACTGCGCAAAACCCTTGCTGCAAGTTTGCGCCCTATGTTATTGGTTAGTGTATCTCGGTCTGCTTTAATTTCATCAGCCAAACCAAATATATTCAAAATATCACGGTCGCTATCATAACCTATAGCACGCAATAAAGTAGTGACTGGAAATTTTTTCTTGCGGTCAATGTAAGCATACATAACCTGATTGATATCAGTAGCAAACTCCATCCAAGCCCCTTTAAAAGGAATAACGCGAGCTGAATAAATTTTGGTGCCATTCGGGTGACGGCTTTGTCCAAAAAATACTCCAGGTGAGCGATGCAATTGGGATACAACTACCCTTTCTGCCCCATTAATAATAAAAGTTCCTTTTGGAGTCATGTAGGGGATATTGCCCAAAAATACATCCTGTGTACTTTGTTTAAAATCTACATGCTCTTCATCATTACAAGAAAGGCTTAATTTGGCTTTAAGCGGCACGCTATAAGTAAGACCTCTTTCCATACATTCGTCCATAGAATAGCGAGGCGGGTCTATGAAGTAGTTTATAAATTTGAGTTCAAAAGTATTGCGTGCATCAGTGATGGGAAAATTTTCTTGAAAGACTTGAAACAAGCCTTCTCCTTCTCTATTTTCGGGGGTTGTTTCCAACTGAAAAAACTCTTCAAAAGACTTGAGTTGAATTTCAAGAAAATCGGGATAGTGGGATTCATCGCTATACTTACCAAAGTTATATCTTTGATAGGTATTTTGGTGCTTATTTGATGCCATATAGCGGTTTTGATAAGAATTTTGATAAGGATTATTTGCAAAAAGTCCTTATTATAAATAGGAAAATAGGCTTAGCTACTTTAATGATGTAACTAAGCCTACAATCAGGCTGTAGCAATTAGCTATTACCTGTATTATTTTACTTCTACCTCTGCACCAGCAGCTTCAAGAGCAGATTTGATAGTAGCAGCTTCTTCTTTGGTAACGCCAGTTTTGAGCGGAGCGGGTGCTGCATCTACCAAGTCTTTAGCTTCTTTCAAGCCAAGTCCAAGAACGGTTTTAACCTCTTTAACAACGTTCAATTTAGCTGCACCAGCTGATTTGAGTATAACATCAAAGGCAGTTTTTTCAGCTACGGGAGCTGGACCTGCTGCTGCTGCTGCTGCTGGAGCTGCTGCTGCTGCTGGCTCTATGCCATATTGTGATTTGAGGATATCAGCGAGTTCTTTAACTTCTTTAACAGTAAGGCCAACAAGTTGTTCAGCCAATTGGTTTAAATCTGCCATTTTATTAGCGAATGTTTTGAATTGTTATGATTTTTGAAAATGATATTTTAGATAGTGGAAGCCACAAGAGGGTATGGATTAGCCTTCACGCTCTTCCAAAGTTTTGAGTACACCTGCGATAGTGTTGCCTCCTGATTGAAGCGCACCAAGCAAGTTCTGCATAGGAGATTGAAGCATTCCAATAACATCGCCAAGCAATTCTGCTTTGGATTTGATTTTGGTAAGTGCATCCAAGCTTTCATCACCCAAAAATACAGATGTATCAATAAAGGCTGCTTTGACAGCAGGTTTTTTGTCACCAGCTCTAAATTCTTTGATTAATTTGGCGGGTAAATTACCTGTTTCAGAGAACATAACAGTAGAAGGACCTTTGAGAGCGTCATACAATCCACTGTATTGCACCTTAGTTTCTTCTTCAGCCCATTGCAAGGCTTTTTTAATCAACTTATTTTTTGCTACGTGGATGGCTACACCCTGCTCATAGCATTTGTAACGTAGTTTGTTGATTTTTTTTACTGGAAGCGTTGAGCAATCGGTAATATAAAAATATTTGTTATCAATGAATTGCTGTTTGAGCTCTTCAATGAGGGAAGTTTTTTCCGTTTTATTCATGACTTATGATGGTTTTGGCAGCTATTTAATGGTTTTGGTATCAATTTTAATCCCTGGGCTCATTGTTGAGGCTGCATAAACGGTTTTAATGTATTGGCCTTTTGCAGATGAAGGTTTCATTCTATTGAGGGTAGCGAATACTTCTTTGGCATTTTCTGCAAGTTGAACGGGGCTAAAACCCACACGACCTACAGAGGTATGAACAATACCGTATTTGTCTACGCGGAAGGAAGTTTTACCTTTCTTAATCTCGCGTACTGCTTCTCCCACATTAAGAGTAACTGTACCAGTTTTAGGGTTGGGCATTAGGTTACGAGGACCTAAAATTTTACCCAATTTACCAATTTGAACCATCACGTTAGGTGTTGCTACTATAACATCTACATCAGTCCAACCACCAGATACCTTTTGGATATACTCGTTGAGTCCTGCGTAATCAGCACCTGCGTCTTTTGCTTCTTGCTCCTTGTCGGGAGTACAAAACACGAGTACTTTTTTCTCTTTTCCTGTACCGTGAGGTAAGGTGATAGTACCGCGAAGATTTTGGTCAGCTTTGCGTGGGTCAATACCCAAGCGCACATGCACATCTACAGAAGCGTTGAATTTCGCAAGATTCACGTCTTTAACCAGTGACATTGCTTCCTCTATAGAGTAGAATTTATCAGCTTCTACTTTTTTATTAGCTTCAACACGTTTTTTAGCTATTTTTGACATTTTAAAATTTGGATTGCGCACTTATGTACAGCTTAGAGGTATGAGCAAAGTGCGTTTAAAATAAAATTTTGATAAGACTTAGTTTGCCCAAGGCGCATTACCAGCTATGGTAATACCCATACTACGGGCAGTACCAGCAATCATTTTCATTGCGGGGTGCAATTCAAAACAATTGAGGTCAGCCATTTTGTCTTTAGCGATGGCTTCTACTTGTTCCCAAGTTACAGAACCTACTTTTTTACGGTTAGATTCAGGAGAACCTTGCCCTTGTTTCAACTTTGCGGCTTCAAAAAGTTGCACAGTTGCTGGGGTGGTTTTAATAATGAAATCGAAAGACTTGTCTTTGTAGACAGTAACGATAACGGGCAATACTTTGCCCATTTTTTCTTTATCTTGTGTAGCAGCATTAAAGCGCTTGCAAAACTCCATGATATTCACCCCTTTTGCCCCTAGTGCTGGACCGATGGGAGGTGCTGGGTTTGCTTGACCGCCTTTAACTGTCAACTTGATAAATGTTTGAATTTCTTTTGCCATTTTGGTTGTTAGCGTAAGATTATAATAAATTTATAGCTGTTTTTCTACTTGTAAGAAGCTCAGTTCCACCTCTGTACCGCGTCCAAATACGCGAATAACCAATTTGATTTTCTTTTTTTCTTCATTAACCTCTTGCACAACCCCTAAGAAATTCTGGAAAGGTCCTTCTATTACTTTGACTTCTTCACCCACAACAAACACTGTTTCTTTTGTTGCTTCTTCTTCCTCATCAGCACTATCAATCATTTGAAGTATGCTTCTTGCTTCCGAATCACGCATAGGTATAGGTTTTTCCTTACCTAAGAAGTGGATTACGTCTTTAATATCTACTATTTTGGGTAGGATGCTATCTTTTACCCAAGCTTGAGGGTCTGCTTCCACAAAAATATAGCCAGGCATTTGTATCTGTTCTACATATACAGGGCGCTGATTGCGTATCTTTTTTTGTTTTTTAACTGGCAAAAGAACTCTGCCTATCAAGCTTTTTTCTTCGGGGCGCAATCTAGATAGCTCTAATTCTATCATTTCTTGAATTTTGCGTTCCTTATTAGATACAACACGAAGAGAATACCATTTAAAAGCAGGATTGCTGGTAATTTCTTGTTCTATATTATCAGACATAATGTGAACTAAGGATTAGGAGTACAATAAGTTAAATATAAACGCCCATGCAAAATCTATCAAAAAAATAAGCAGCCCCACAAAAATGGAAGCTACTATTACCGTGATAGCGGATTTGTACAAACTTGGCCAAGTTGGCCAAGTTACGTTATATTTTAGCTCGTCATAACTTTCTTTAAACATAAAAGTATGGAGTTTTGTAGTGAAGATGATAAGTTCTTAACGATAGCACGGGCGGAGAGGCTCGAACTCCCAGCCTGCGGTTTTGGAGACCGCTGCTCTACCAATTGAGCTACGCCCGTATAAAAGAGGTTAAACCTTTTGAAAGGCTTAACCTCTGTATGAATTTATAAAAACGATTGTTTTTAATTATTCTATTATTTCGCTTACACGGCCTGCACCTACAGTACGGCCACCTTCGCGGATTGCAAAGCGCAACCCTTTTTCCATTGCTATGGGAGCAATAAGCTCTACAGTCAATGCAAGGTTGTCACCAGGCATAACCATTTCCACGCCTTCTGGTAAGGTGATAGCACCTGTTACGTCAGTTGTACGGAAATAGAATTGAGGGCGGTATCCGTCAAAGAAAGGTTTGTGGCGGCCACCTTCGTCTTTACCTAAAACGTAAACTTCACATTTGAATTTGGTGTGAGGCAATACGCTATTTGGTTTGCAAATTACCATTCCACGACGTAAGTCATCTTTCTCGATACCACGCAATAGAATACCAGCGTTGTCGCCAGCTTCACCACGGTCAAGTAGTTTGCGGAACATTTCAACACCAGTTACGGTAGAAGTCATTTTTTGTTTGTTGAAACCAATGATGTCAACAGGTTCGCCAGTTTTAACAACACCACGCTCAATACGACCAGTGGCAACAGTACCACGACCAGTGATAGTGAAAACGTCCTCGATTGGCATCAAGAAAGGTTTGTCTACTTCGCGAACTGGTTGAGGGATATAAGAATCTACAGCGTTCATTAGCTCCATAATAGTAGCTACACCTTCTGCATCACCAGTCAAGCCTTTCAAAGCTGAACCTTTGATGATTGGAGTGTTGTCGCCATCAAATTCATACATGCTCAATAATTCACGAACTTCCATTTCTACGAGTTCAAGCATTTCTGGGTCTTCAACCAAGTCAACTTTATTCATAAAAACTACAACTTGAGGAACACCAACTTGGCGAGCCAAAAGAATGTGTTCGCGAGTTTGTGGCATTGGACCGTCAGTAGCTGCAACTACAAGTATAGCACCGTCCATTTGAGCAGCACCAGTAACCATGTTTTTTACATAGTCAGCGTGACCTGGACAATCTACGTGAGCATAGTGACGATTAGCAGTTTCATATTCTACGTGAGCGGTGTTGATAGTAATACCGCGTTCTTTTTCTTCGGGAGCTGCGTCAATTGAATCGTAGCTACGATGTTGAGCAAGACCTTTTTCAGCCAATACTTTGGTGATAGCTGCGGTTAAAGTAGTTTTGCCGTGGTCTACGTGACCGATGGTGCCTACGTTTACGTGGGGTTTGGTACGTACGAACGTTTCCTTAGCCATTTGAGTGATTACGAATTAATGAGTTGAAAGAAATAATTTCTGATATTTTGTATCCTGAGCCGATGGGGAGATTTGAACTCCCGACCTCTTCCTTACCAAGGAAGTGCTCTACCCCTGAGCTACATAGGCTTTAAGTGATGAGCAGGCGACGAGGGTCGAACTCGCGACATTCAGCTTGGAAGGCTGACGCTCTACCAACTGAGCTACACCTGCGGAATAAAAAGTGGGGGTAGACGGATTCGAACCGCCGAAGTCGTAAGACAACAGATTTACAGTCTGTCCCATTTGGCCACTCTGGTATACCCCCAAACTTTGCCAAATTTAAAACGATATTAAAAAAAGAGGAGCCGGTGGAGGGATTCGAACCCACGACCCCGAGATTACAAATCACGTGCTCTGGCCAACTGAGCTACACTGGCTGCTTTTGTTTGCAGTGATATTTAACGACAAAAAGAAGAGCCGGTGGAGGGATTCGAACCCACGACCCCGAGATTACAAATCACGTGCTCTGGCCAACTGAGCTACACTGGCTGCTTTTATTTGCAGTTAAATATCTAACAACTTTTTACTTGTTGCTTAATTGCGAGTGCAAAGGTACGATGTTTTTTTATTCCCGCAAATTTTTTTTCAAAAAAGTAGCATTTTTTTTCAAAAAAACGCATTTTTTTATCAAAAAAGGACTTTTTTATTTAAAAATCGTAATTTTAGACTTTCAAAACTGCATTTTATACGAATTAAAAAGTTTATGGTCTAACTTTTTCTTTGTGTTTAATCAATTGTTTGCGCATAGCCTCACCGCATAAATCTATAGCTTCCTCAAAAGTTTTGCAAGTTTCTTTGGCTACAAGGGTAGCGCCTGCTACTATAGTTTTGAGTTCGGCTACTTTATCCTGCACTTGTCCTGTGCGTTCCAATTTCAGAATAACATCAGTGCTAATAATGGCATCAAAATATGTTTCCAACTTAGCCACTTTTTTGTTGATAAACTCTACCAACTTTTCGTCTGCATCAAAATGCACGGATTGAATTTTAATTTCCATATTTTACCCAATTTTTTGATAAAAAAAATAATTATAGATAAAAAAGCTGTTTCTTTGCGCTGAGCTATGCCTTTAACTGCTTATGTGGGGGCAAAGTTCCAATAAAATTTTATCCCTGCAAATTTTTTCACCTTTTTGTTAGCTATTTTTTGCAAAAAACGTCTTTTTTTAGCATTTTGTAGACATTTTAAACCTATTTTAGCATTTTGATTTAGATAAAATTATGAAAAAAAATTTTTTAGCCGCCTTTTGTTTGTGTTTGTGGGCTTGTCAAAACGATTTAGAAGATGTAGCCCGTATAGAATTGCAGTCAGAGGCAGGAATAGAACGCGCTGAAGACATAGAAATTTATTACAGCGATTCAGCTATAGTGCGGTTTAAGATTAAATCCCCGCTGATGCTATATTATATGGACATCAAAAACCCCCGACGTGAATTTCCCAAAGGCATCGCAGCAGATTTTTTTGATTACAACCAACAGCCCAGCAGCCAACTTTCAGCCCGTTATGCCATACAAACCGAACTCAATCAAAAGATATTATTGCGCGACAGCGTAGTGATTTGGAACAACAAACAAGAGCGGCTAGAAACGGAAGAGCTGCTTTGCGATGAACGGGCTCAGATGATTCATAGCGAAAAATTTGTCAAAATACAAACCCCAACCTACACTATGTTTGGGTATGGATTACATTATAATTTGGAGACTACAGATTGGACTTTGGATAAAGTTAGCGGCACGATATTAACCAACAAAAATGGAGACACGGATTTGAACTAAAAAAAATTCCCATTATTAAAATTTATAAAGTTATGCGCAGCATTTTTTTTTCCACCCTCGCCATATTAATTTTTGCCCATTGCGCTAAAAAAGATGATTTTGCGGAACAAGACGACATACTCATCCGAAATTATCTGCAAAACAATCAAATCAGCAATTACCAACGCGATGACGAATCAGGTTTGTATTGGTTTTATACCCGCTTGGCTCCCACCGAGCGCAAAATAGAGCCTTATCACACTGTAGAATTAGACTATCGCGCCCAACTGTTGGACAGCACCATTATATATGATTGGGGCAGACCACAAAGGGTAAAATTAAGCGCAGCCATTGTTGGTTGGCAGTTGGGTTTATTATATTTTACTAGAACTTCGGCGGGCACTTTGTTGGTGCCTTCGCGTTTGGCTTATGGCAACGAGGGACTTTCGCCCAACATACCCCCCAATACCATAATTAAATTTGATGTTGATATTATAGAACTACACCCGCATTTTTAGCCCCAAAACAAAAACTGCAGACAAACAAAGCGCAAACCAATAAAAAGGCAATTCGGGCGAAATTAAAGATAAACCGCTACAAATAAAAGTGGTGAAAAAATTAGCCACAGCATTGAGCCCTTGAGCTATCCCGAAAACTTCTCCCCTATCTTCATCGTTAGTTTCTTTTCCTATCAACCCGTCTATTACACCCATAATATAACTTATTGTCAAACAATCAATAATACAGATTAAATAAATCTCCAAATGGGTAGTCGCCTGCGCATAAGCCAACAAAACCAGCACCCCTACCGCTGAACAAACCAAGATAGCGGTTCTTTTATTGATACGTTCGGCAAAAAATCGGAAAAAGATAAGACTGGTTCCCGCATTGAGCAATCCAAAAAACATAAAATTATAAGCTACCTGCTCACCCGAAAACTGCAAATTTCCCAAAGTCAAATAATTGACATAATACCAATAATAGCCCAAACACAAAGTCACCAACATCTGCATCTGTATTAAAATTAGCAAATTGGGATTTTTTTCCGATTTTTGTTTTAATCTTTTATACAGACTTTTTATATTGAGCGAACGATACAACAGCATTTTGACCTCTTGCCAATCTATCCTCGCATTGGCTGGCAAATTGGGATGCATTTCTGGCAAAATCCAACACAAACCTATATTAAAAACAGCCAAACATAAAGCTATAGCTATAATTACAGGCAATTGCTGCTCTTCTGACAAATTAAACCAAATCAAAATACTACCCGTCACCGCAGGGCCTATCACCACCCCCAATGAAGCTATAGAACCCTCCGTACCCATATTTTTGTACAAATCTTCTGGTTTGGAAATATCGGTAACGGCAGCCCTTATCGCTGTATGAATACCATTCGTCAACCCATCTCCAGCCCTACTAATATATAAAGCCCACCAACGCTGGGGCAATAACATCAGATTAAAAAACAAAGTCCCCACAGCCGCCAGCAAAAATAAAGGCCGTCGCCCCAATCTATCCGCCATAACCCCCAATATCGGCGCACTAAATAATTGTATCCCCGTGAATAAAGCCGTAGAAAGCCCCAGCCAAAATTGTGGCGCCTCCAGCCCTTTTACCATCTTGGGCAAAACAGGACTAAGCATAGTGCCCACAATTATATCCACAAATACTATCAAATATATGATTTTCAATCGTTTATCCATTATACTGTTATTTTTAACCCCCTTTTTTAGAAAAAAGGCGCAAAGATATTTATTTTTTTAATACTGTGCAAACATTGTCAAGTTTTTTTCATTAATTGAAAAATAAAGTTGTTTTTTTTTGAAAAACACTTGCACAGTATTTTCAAACGCTTTATATTGCGGGCGTTTTTACACAATCATATAAATTTTTAAACTTTTAAAAATACAAAATTCTTATGTTCAATCCAAAAACAGCGAAATTAGCTGACTTAAAGTCAAAAGACATCAACAAAAACATCCTTAAAAAACTTGCTAAAGTTGCCAAAGACGAGAAAAGCGCCGTGCCTTTTTTCTGTAAACACAACTTCAAGTTCTCTGACGGGGTAGAAGGACCTTTGCTCGCAGCTGGAAAAATTAAAAAATACAAAGCTGAATACAAAAAACTAAAAACAGCAGATGAATTCTCTGGATTGGTTTATGTACAAATGAGCGACAAAGGCATTCCTACTACAGTATTTATGCCCGCAATTGGTAAATTACACACCAAAGACAGCATCCTGAACAAAGCTATGAAAGCTATGTTTACTAGCGCTTGGGCTGGTTATAAAGTAGGCGCAGAAATTGACGAAAAAGCAGCAGAAGCCGCAGAAGATGCAGCAGAAGCATTGGCAGATGTAGAAGTTTCAGAAGATGAAGCTACTTCAGAGGCAGCTCCTACCGCCGAAACCAAAGAAGCTCCTGCTAGCGCAGATGCTCCTGCTACAGCTGCTGCTCCCAAAAAAGGCGCAGAAAAATTAAAATCTGATGTAGAAGCTTTGGAAGCCTTGCTTGAGGCGATGAAAGGCAACCAAGATGCAGCAAAGCACTCTGAAATGGATGCTGAATTTAAAAAATTGGTAAGTGGCATCAAAGGCGATAAAAAACAATAATCGCTAAATCATCCCACTACTTTATAAAAACGAATTTTTATCCATTACAACCTTATGATGAGCAACTGATGGGTAAAAATTCGTTTTTTTTATCAAAATATAACCATAAATCAAATAAAACTCAAAAATATGCTTGAAGAATTAAAAGCTAAATTGCTATCTATAATTAATGAATATAAACAAGTATCAGTAGCCAAAAATAACGAGTTTAAAAACGCCCCCCCCTCCCAAACTCCCCCAGCAGCCGCTGTTTCCGCTCCAGCAGCCAAAACCATCTCAGCTAGTGTGGGCGAAAATGGAAAAAATAACCCCGAAGACGTAAAACTGGTCAAAACCCTGCTTAATAAATTTGGGGCAAAATTAGACCCCAATAATCCAGCCGTTGGACCTTCTACTATTGCTGCTATCAAAAAATTTCAACAAGAGAAAACTGGTATAAGCGCTCCCAATGGCTCAATTTCTCCCAGCGATAATACTTGGAAAGCCCTCAATGGCGCAGGAACTACTACTCCAGCTAACAATACCACCACTCCGCCAGCTAACAATACTACCCCAAGCCAAACTATATCAGATAGCGTAGGCGACAAAGGTAAAAATAAACCCGAAGACGTAAAACTGGTCAAAACCTTACTAAATAGGTTTGGGGCGAAATTAGACCCCAATATACCCGCTGTTGGACCTTCTACCATTGCTGCTATCAAAAAATTTCAACAAGAAAAAGCTGGTATGAGCAACCCTGACAGCTTAATTTCTCCCAATGGCAGAACTTGGGCAGCGCTCAATGGCACAGGAACAACCAATACCACCAATCCACCAAATAACAATCCGCCAAACAATAATACAACTCCCCCACCACCAGCCAACGGTAAAGAACAAACCCTTGGCGGAGCTGATGATGCTACCGAGCAAAAACTACAAGAGTTTATGCAAAATATGAGCGATATTCAGGTGCAAATCAACCCGGGACAAAACCCGCCCCAAATTATTGGTGTGCGCCCCCCTTACCACATCAACGCAGGCAAATCCGCCGAAAAAGCTAGAGCTGCTCGCGCAGGCAATACAAAAGTGGCTAACATTATCAGCCAAATTGGTTTGGGTGGAGCAGCAGGCGATGGAAAAGCAACCCCCGAACAAATGAAAAAATTCCTTGAAGAGTGTATCAAACAAAACCTAATCCCAGCAGGTGAGCGCACTAGTAAAGGCATGCGCGACTTTTTGGATAAATTTGGAGTAAGTACAGACTGCTCTGGTTTGGCTTTACAAGGCATTAATTTTCTGAATGATGGTGATATGCAAAGAGATAGCTCTGATGTGGTTGGTATTATGAATACAGCCATGATACGCGATGAAGCCGCCAAAAGAAATGGCAAATTCACCAACGTCAGCAGCCCCAATGCGCTCAAAGCTGGAGATATGATGAACCTCAACAATGGCGATGTGTATCACGTGCGCTTATTAATTGATGTGGATAAAATGCCTGACGGTAGCATAGAATTTACCACCGTAGAATCCACTGGGGCTAATATAAGCAATCAAGGCGACGGTGTGGGTCAAAGACGCTGGAAATTCCCCAACCCCGCGAAGTTTGAAGGCTTACTTATCCAAAGAAATGGAGCTTTTGTTGCGGCAAGCGCTGATGACAGAAAATATCCTTATGTTCGCCACACCTCTCAACAATAACCCCACATACTCTTTTTTTCTAAACATCTACTTATACCTTCGCACCCAATAACCACCAATAATGGCAGAATTAGACGACCTTAAAGCAAAATTAATTGCTATTATCGACGAATATAAGACAGTTAGCAAAGCAAAAGCAGTTGAGTTTCAGAACATAACCAAAGACAGAGAAGGGACAGGTTCTGATTATAAAAATCAACGCGACAATCCCATAGAAGGAGACGTAACTTGCAACGTGACTAGTGTTGCTATGCAGTTGATAAAATTAGCTAACGGGGACGAAACCAAAGTCCGTACTGAAGCTGTTGCCTTATGCAAAGCCAAAGGAATTAGCGCTACAGAAAGTACAGAATTAGAAGAAATGCTCCGCCAACTATCTATTTCTGCCAACGGGGGCAAAAAACAAATTAATGGCTTAAACTGCTATATGTATCCTAACATATTGAATGCAGTAGCCAAAATGTTTAAAGGCTTAGTTTCTGAAACTCGCGAAGTTTTTGGGGCAGGGGTAGTTACCGCCAAAAATATAGAAGAACTTAAAACCAAACTTAAAGCAGAATTAGCCAAAGGCGCAGCTTTGCGTTCATCCTCTAAACTCACTCATGGCGGGCATATCGTCGCCATCACAGACTACAAAAATGATGGTTTGGTCATCAATGACCCTTATGGGGCGCGTTTCGCCAACGGTTATGTCAAAAATGGCGACTCAGCAGGCAACGCTAAAACTAATTTTAACGAAAGTCTAGCCGCTACTCGATTCAAACATAATTCTGCTATGGTAGCTAGTATCAAAGATGCTATTTCTCGTGGGGTAAAATTGCCGTCCAATGTAGGCGAAAAAAATTTCTACACTTGGGCGGAAGTGGATACTTACGATATCGGTAGAAATGTGCAAGCTATGTCTGGGAATATAGCCAATGTACAAGCCAATACTAGCAATGACAAACCCGCCGAAACTACCCAAAATCCTGCCGCTGCCAAAACAATCTCTGATACAGTGGGCGAAAATGGTAAAAATAAACCAGAAGATGTTTTATTAATAAAATCACTTCTCAATAAATTTGGCGCAGGCTTAGACCCCAAAAATACCAACTGCGGCCCTCAAACTATAGCCGCAATTAAAAAATTTCAACAGGAAAAAGCTGGGCTTAAAAATCCTGATGGGCTAATTTCTCCCAACGGAACCACCTGGCGAGCCCTAAATGCTACCAGCGGCGGAGCTACCCAACCCGTTAATAACTTGGAAAGTATGCGCACTCGTGTAGAAGAATTACGCACTGCTGCACGTGCAATTATAGAAAAATTAGACGATAAACAAACCCAAATCGCGGTTACACAAGCTCAATTAGATGCTATAAAAATTTATTCGGATAAAGCAACCGAATTTTTGGCCGCATATAATGGTGCAGACGCAGCACAAAAAAAAGCCATAGACGACAAATTCGTAGGCTATGTGGCTGATTTGAAAACTAAGTCAGATTGGGTTAAAAACAGTCTACTCCCCAAACTAAAAGTAAGTGCTGGCAACACTCCCCCCACCACCCCCACAACTACTGGACTTACTACTTGGGATTCACACACCAATACCCGAATAGGCTCTCTTGATTCTCGTCTTAAAGCTCCCGCAGCTGCATTTATCAATGATGTAGAAAAAGAACTAGGTATAAAATTACGTGTAACTTCTGGTTTCCGCGACCTCAAAGAGCAAGATGCGCTATTTGATAAAGGTGGAGTCACCAAAGCGCGTGGTGGTCAAAGTTATCACAACTATGGCTTGGCTATTGACATTTGCATTATCAAAGACGGCAAAGCAGACTTCCTAATTACCCGCGAAATAGCCAATATAGGCAAAAGACACGGCTGGGATTGGGGTAATGATGTGGTTGGGACTTGGGATAAACCTCACTTCCAAAATACATTCGGAAAATCTGTAAAGGAACTTTGTATAGCTAAATATCCTGAACGCGCCAAACGCCTAGGCTATATTAAATAACTGACCTTTCGCAGTGAAAAAATTTGGTAGATTGAAAAAAACAACAGTGTGCGCTCAATAGCGTGGGGTTTTACACCCCACGCACAAAAATGGTAAAAAATGTTATATTTTCTATTTTTTTATGGAAAATTTATCAGCGCGGGGTATAAAACCCCACGCTATTGAGCGCATATAGGAAAATTTAACTGCAAAAAGCTAATTGTAAAAAAAATGAAAAATATACTGCGAAAGGTCAGTTAAATAACTGAAGTTATCTATCAATATTTGCACTTAAGTAGCAAGAACAATTTATTTGATATTATAATTTGCGTTGCAAAACGTATCAATAGCGTGGGGTTTTATACCCCACGCACAAAATCAGATAAAAAAACAGATATTTTTGGTTATTTTGATTAAAAATTCATTGTCGCGTGGGATATAAAACCCTATTGATACGCAGCGTAGAATTGATATTGTCAATTAAATACTTTTTCATACTTAAATAGCGTGTGGGTCTACCGCACATAATTATCTTTTGCTAAATAACCTCAAATTGAGCCGCAAGCACAATGCCAGTAAATAATTTCTTTTTATAAAATAAAAATAATAAATAATGAGCAACCAAGACCAATTGGCAGAACTCAAAGCACGCCTTATGGCTGTTATTGATTCTTACAAACAATTCAATAAAGAATTGCCTGCCGAACTAAAAGCTACAGTCAATCAAGTATTAGGACCTCAACAAACTACCCCTAATAAAGATGGCCAGACCCAAGCACCAGCCAACAATGCACAACAAACTACCACCAATAAAGATGGTCAGCCCCAAGCACCAGCAGCCAATCAACTACCCGACCAAAGCGCTGCAACTGCCGAATTTATCAAAAAATTTGGTAATGTAACCCCATCCAAAAAAGCATTAGGCGCTAAAGACCCCAAACAATTGGCAGGCTTGAAAAGCCAAATGGGCAATATCAACGCAGCAGCTACCAAACACGGCATTAATCCTGCAATGATTGCAGCTATGATGAGCCGCGAAACAGGCGGTGAAGAGGGCTTTGGCTATAAATCTCTCAAAGAGTTTGGTATTACCCCCAAACAACAGCTTGACATTATGCAAGGCAAGCTAAAATCACAAGGCGCAGAAGCTCACCAAATCAAACAAGATGAGTTTGTTTTGCTTTCTACCTCTCCCCTCTCCAAATTTCCAGGGCTCAACGACACAGAAAAATGTTGGGGCGATAGCAAAGCACAAGGTTACGGCCCTATGCAGTTAGATTATGGTTATAATTCTAGCAAAATCCTCAAAGTGTTGATGAAATCAACCCCTGCAGAACGCGATACAGCAGCTATTGATACTTGTACAGGCTTGTTGGCTACTTATCTTAAAATGATGAAAAGAAAATATCCTCAAGCTACAGAAGCACAACAGCTAAAAGCAGCAATGGCAGCCTATAACAAAGGCCCTAATGTGGATATCAACAATCCAGATGCTGGCACCGCAGGCGGCGATTATTCAAAAGACGCGGTTGAACGTATGGCAGTTTTGCAAGGCACAGATTTGTTTAAAGGTGGTGCTAATCCCAACCAACCCGCCAATCCTAACCAACAAACAAATCCAAATCAACAAACTAACCCTCAACAGCCTATAACTGCAAGCAAAACGATTAGCGGCTCTGTTGGCGACAAAGGTGATAACAAACCTAAAGATGTGCTTTTGGTCAAAACTTTGTTGAATAAATTTTATAACTCTTTCAACCTTGCTGATGCCAACACCAACACCAAAGTTGGACCCACTACTATTGGCGTTATCAAAAAATTCCAACAAGAAAAAGTAGGTTCTGCCAATCCTGACGGACGTATTGATGTAAGCGGCAAAACTTGGAAAGTCTTAAACGGTGAAACTCCTGCCGCAACCAACACAGGCGGCAATCAACAACCCACAGGCAATGGCACTGGCGCAAAACCAGGCTGGGTAACAGTAGCTGAACGTTTCAAGGGGATGAAAGAAGCTGACCCTAAAAACTATGAAACTATTCACGGTTTCTTTAAACTTCTAGGGCTAAAATTTGGTCACCCTTCTACAGGCATTGTTAGCCCAACTGCTACTGCTTGGTGTGGTGCCTTCGTGTCTTGGTGTCTCAATAAATCAGGACAAGCAATGATTACCAGCGATGGGGGTTATGATGGTACAAGAGCACTCAAATACGCCACTTATGGCCAAGCTACCAAAGATAATAAACCCGCTTATGGCGCGATTGGAGTAATGGCTCACGGACACGTAGGCTTTGTAGTTGGCCGCAATGGCAATAACATCGCATTGTTAGGTGGTAATCAAGGACAAGAATGTAATGTTACCAACTATGCCCTCAATAGATTCTCTGCTTTCCGTTTTCCTACTGGATATAATCCTCCCGCAGAAGCTTATAACCTTGGTGGAGTAGATGCTGGCGAAGCAGGCAGCACCCGTTAGTATCAAAAACTAAATTGATGTGAAATAAAAAGGACTAAATTTTTATAAGATTTAGTCCTTTTTTATAAATTAAATATATAATTCATAACTTCTATGTCAAACGAAAACCCACTAGCAGAACTCAAAGCGCGCCTTATGGCTGTTATTGATTCTTATAAACAGTTCAATAAAGAACTACCTGCTGAACTCAAAGCTACAGTCACTCAAGTATTGGGAACACAACAAACGCCCCCCAATAAAGATGGGCAAACCCAAACTCCCGCTGCCAATCAACAACCCAACCAAACCACGCCTGCCGATGCGGCAAAACCCGTAACTGCAAGCAAAACGATTAGTGGCTCTGTTGGCGACAAAGGTGATAACAAACCTGAAGATGTGCTTTTGGTCAAAACTTTGTTGAATAAATTTTATAAAGCTTTCAATATCGCTGATGCCAACACCAACACCAAAGTCGGAGCTACAACAATTGGTGTTATTAAAAAATTCCAACAAGAAAAAGTAGGCTCTGCCAACCCTGACGGGCGTATTGATGTAAGCGGCAAAACTTGGAAAGTCTTAAACGGCGAAACTCCCCCTATTGCTAATAACGAGGGCACTCAACAACCCCCAGCCACCAATAACGGCAAACCGCTTACAGCGGCGGAAATGAAAGATGCTTATGCTAAAATAGCTGCCCAATACGGGTTAGAACCTGCCGTTGTCTATGCTATACAAGAAGTTGAATCCAAAGGTGAAGGCTATTTGTCTGACGGACGACCAAAAATTTTATTTGAACCCCATATTTTCTGGGAACAATTACAAAAAGCAGGTAAAAACCCCGCAAAATATGTCGCTGGCAACGAAGATATTTTATACCAAAAATGGGGCGCACGCCCTTATGGTACTTATGCCGCTCAATATCCCAAATTAGAAAAAGCGAAAAAAATTGATAAAATAGCAGCCTTAAAATCCGCTTCTTGGGGAGAATTCCAAATTATGGGCTTCAATCACAAAATTGTTGGATATCCTGATGTAGAAAGTTTTGTAGCAGCTGTATCTGTTCAGGGCTCGACCAATAATATCAATGCACTAATGAAATTTTTAGAATCAGAAAAACTACTTCGCCACGTAAAAGGAGCCAACAAAAATTGGGCTGCATTGGCAGCAGGTTACAATGGACCTGGTTACAAAAAGAATAAATACGACACCAAAATGGCCGCCGCTTATGCCAAATACAAAAATAAATAATATTCAACAACCTCTCAAAAAATAAACCTTTTAAATAATGTCCAATCAAGACCAATTAGCAGAACTCAAATCACGCCTTATGGCTGTTATTGATTCTTACAAACAATTCAACAAAGAACTACCAGCAGAGTTGAAAGCCGCTGTTAATCAAACCTTAGGTGCACAACAAACTACACCTAATAAAGATGGCCAAACTCAACCTCCCACTACAGCAAAACCCACCACCGCAAGCAAAACGATTAGCGGTTCTGTTGGCGACAAAGGTGATAACAAACCCGAAGATGTACTTTTGGTTAAAACTTTGTTGAATAAATTTTATAACTCTTTCAACCTTGCTGATGCCAACACCAACACCAAAGTTGGACCCACTACTATTGGCGTTATCAAAAAATTCCAACAAGAAAAAGTAGGTTCTGCCAATCCTGACGGACGTATTGATGTAAGCGGCAAAACTTGGAAAGTCCTGAACGGTGAAACTCCTGCCGCAACCAACACGGGTGGCAATCAACAACCCACAGGCAATGGCACTGGCGCAAAACCTGCTTGGATTAGCAAAGCAGAATCTTTTAAAGGATTAAAAGAAAGAGATGCTAAAAATTACGAAACTATTCACAACTTTTTTAAATCTTGTGGGCTTAAATTTGGTGATGGTGGTATAGAAAGTCCCAGCGCTACTGCTTGGTGTGCTGCTTTCGTATCCTACTGCCTCAAAAATAGTGGTCAATCTGCTTTATCTGGATATCCAGGAGTACGCGCCAAAGCTTATGAAGATTATGGAGTGCCCACCAAAGATGGTAAACCCGCTTTTGGCTGCATTGCTGTAAAAAAAGGTAAAAGTTACCATGTAGGCTTTGTAGTGGGTCGCAATGGCAATAATATCGCTATGTTGGGTGGCAATCAAAATCAGGAATGTAACATTACCAACTATCCAATAAGTGCTTTTACCGCTTTCCGTTTCCCTTCTGGTTACAATCCTCCCGCTGAAGCCTATAACCTTAACGGTGTAGAAGCTGGCGAAGGTGGTAGCACTCGTTAATTATTGTCTAATAATACTTCAAATTATCTTATCAAGGTTGGGCTTCGGCTCAACCTTTTTTTATTTTTTTTATCAAAATATCCCCATTTACAAAAAAACGGTTAATTTTGCGCCGTCGTTTTAGTTCATTAACTTTCAAGCTCCAATTTACTCTTTGCGTAAGTTGGGGCATTATCTTATTTGTATGAATTTACAACCTCTCGCCCAAATCCGCTCGCGTTATATCCAAGCACCCGTTTTGCAAGAATTGGGCAAACAACTCGCTGCGAGCAAAAATTCCGTACATAGCCAAATCATCGGCGCTTGTGGTTCGGAAGCTGCGTTTATTCTATTCGGTTTGCAACAATGGGCGAAAAAAACCATACTTATCGTTTGCACAGACAAAGAAAACGCTGTACATTATCACAACGATATTGAAACCGTTTTCGAGCATAAAGAGGCTTTATTGTTGCTAGACTCTTACAAAAACCCTTATCAGTTTGCTAAATTAAACCGCCACGCTGTCCTACAGCGCACAGAAGCAGTAAATCAAGTCATCAACTTTTCGCATCGCCCCCAACTTATCGTAACCTATCCAGAGGCTTTGTTGGAAAAAGTGGTCGCACCCGCCGAACTCAAACAAACCACTATCCATATCAAAACAGGCGAGCGGTTGGACGTGATATTTTTGGCTGAAGTGCTGCAAGAGTATGGATTTACGCGGGTGGATTTTGTGGGCGAAGCGGGCGAATATGCCATCAGGGGCAGTATTGTGGACATTTACTCTTATGGGAACGAATTGCCGTATAGAGTGGATTTATTAGACGACGAGGTGGAAAGTTTGCGCACATTCAACCCAGAAACCCAACTTTCACAGCAAAAAATTAGCAGTTTGGCGATTATCCCCAACGTTAATACCAACTTCAAAGCTAGCCAAAAAACCTCTTTTTTATCCCTTTTGCCCAAAAACGCTATAGTTATCCTCCACAATAGCCAGTTTATATTAGATAAAATCCAAGAGGGGCAAACACTGCGCAATCAGTTGGTAGAAAATGGGGGATTGAGCGGAATAGACGATGCTGAAGCTGCCGATTTGGTAAAAAATAACGCTTTTATTGATGAACAAGGGGTAAAAACCGCACTTAATCAACTCCACACTATAGAATGGGGACATTATCAACCCATTTTTAGCCTAACTATGGCGGCTATTAAGTTGCAAAGCCAAGCCCAACCCGCTTTCAACAAGAATTTTGAGCTGTTGATACGCCATTTGCACCAGAATACAGCCAATAATTTAAACAATTATATTTTTGCGGATAATCCTAAACAATTAGAACGTTTTGCGCATATATTCCAAGATTTACAAGCCAAAGTAGCTTATCAGCCCATAAATGCTTCCCTTTCGGAGGGTTTTAGCAGCACGACTACAGACGTGGTTTGTTATACCGACCATCAGATATTTGAACGCTACCATGCTTATCGCTTGAGAAAAGGTTTTGATAAAAACAACGCGCTACAGCTCAAGACGCTGCAAGAACTGCAAATGGGCGATTATGTTACCCACATTGACCACGGCATAGGGCGTTATGTGGGATTGGAAAAGATAAATATCAACGGCGTAAGCCAAGAAGCGGTTAAGTTGGTGTATAAAGATGGCGACCTGTTGCACGTCTCCATTCAATCGCTGCACAAAATATCCAAATACGCGGGCAAAGATTTGGACTCGCCCCCTGTGCATAAGCTCGGTTCTGGTGTTTGGGCAAAAACTAAACAAAAAACCAAAGGCAAGATTAAAGAGTTGGCTTTTGATTTGATAAAACTATACGCCCAACGCAAAGCAGCGCAAGGATTTGCCTTTCCCCCCGATACGTATTTGCAAAACGAACTCGAAGCCTCTTTCATCTATGAAGACACCCCCGACCAAGCCAAAGCTACCGAATCTGTAAAAGCCGATATGGAAAAAGCTTATCCTATGGATAGGTTGATTTGTGGCGACGTGGGTTTTGGCAAAACAGAAATAGCCATTCGCGCCGCCTTCAAAGCTGCTGTGGCAGGCAAACAGGTTGCTGTGCTTGTCCCCACCACAATTTTGGCTCTCCAACACGCGCAGACCTTTGCCGACAGGCTAAAACCCTTTGGGGTAACGATTGATTATCTCAACCGATTTAGAACCGCCAAAGAAAAAACCGCCATATACAAAAAGGTAGAAAGCGGACACCTCAATGTGTTGATAGGCACGCACGCGCTTTTAAACGAGAAGGTTAAATTTTCTAAATTGGGCTTACTTATCATAGATGAAGAGCAAAAATTTGGGGTCGGAGCCAAAGAGAAGTTGCGCAACCTAAAGATAAATGTCGATACCCTCACCCTCACGGCTACCCCTATACCCAGAACGTTGCAGTTTTCGTTAATGGCAGCCCGTGATTTATCCATCATCAACACCCCCCCGCCCAATCGCAAACCGATAGAAACCCAGCTTAAAACGTTTGACAACGAACTGCTCAAGAAGGTCATAGAAGAGGAAATAAATAGAGGCGGTCAGGTGTTTTTTGTCCATAATAGGGTACAAACCTTACCCGAAGTGGTGGCGTTGGTCAAATCGTTGGTGCCTAATGCGGACGTGGCTATGGCGCACGGTCAAATGGAAGTACATCACTTGGAAGAAACGCTGTTGTCGTTTATAAAAGGATTTTACGATGTGTTGATTTGCACCAATATCATAGAAACAGGTTTGGATATACCCAACGCCAACACGATTATTATCAATAATGCTCATCACTTTGGCTTGAGCGACTTGCACCAGTTGCGGGGGCGGGTTGGGCGCAGCAACAAGAAAGCGTATTGTTATCTATTCGCTCCCCCTTACTCGGTTTTAAGCCCTGATGCCAAAAAAAGGTTACAAACTATAGAACAATTTGCGGAGTTGGGCGCAGGGTTTCAAATCGCTATGAAAGATTTGGATATACGCGGCGCAGGGGATATTTTGGGGGGGGAACAGAGCGGCTTTATCTCCAATATCGGATATGAGACCTACCAAAAGATATTGGAAGAGACCGTGCAGGAGCTAAAACAGCACGAGTACAAAGAGTTGTTTGCCGAAGAAAACGAATTGGAAACAAAAGTGGTACGGGAGGTTAGCATAGATACCGATGAAGAGATGCTTTTTCCCGACAACTACATAGAAAGCGTACAAGAGCGGTTGAATTTATACCAACAACTCAACAAATTGACGGACGAAACCCAAGTTAAAAACTTTAAACAGCAGATTGTGGATAAGTTTGGCAAAACGCCCACCGCCGTAGAAAATTTATTCATTGCTTTGCGCTTGCGTTGGTTGGGGCAAGAGTTGGGCTTTGAGCGGATAATTTTGCAGAAAAAGAAGCTAAGACTTTACTTTATTGCCAACCCCCAAGATAGATTTTATGAAAGCCCGCGCTTTAATCAACTGCTCCAATATGTGCAGGTTTGTCGCGTGCCAGCTTTTACCCTCAAACAAACGGGAAATTTATTGTCTATTGTAGCCGAAAACATATCCCACTTGCAAGCTGCCTATTTGGTGCTAACAGATATGCACAAACAAACCAAAAAGCAAGGTTAAAAATTCGCCCTTTTTTCATTTGACGATGAAAAGAGGGTTTTGTTTTTATCCCTATTTATACCCGACCAAAATTATTGTTTATATAATCAGCATAAATTTGCTTATTTTAAAAAAGTTGGTCTTGGGTTGCGCATAGACGCATCTTTTTTAATCTGATTGTTTCTGTGGCGAATATAGACGCAACTTTTTTAATCTGGTCGTTTCTGTGGCGAATACAGGGCTAACTTTTTTACTTTTGTTGCTTTTGGGTTGCCCACAGGCTTAACTTTTTTAGTTTTGTTGCTTCTGTGGCGGACACAAGCTTAACTTTTTTAATCTGGTCGCTTCTGTGGGGAATTTATCAGCGTCTTTTTTAATTTTTAAAAGTTAAATAATTATTTTTATCATAACAATTTCTAACAAAACAAAAACCCCAAACTGTTTATTATCACAATTTGAGGTTTTGGTATAAATAAAAAGTTATCGTTATCTGCTATTGTTGCGCTGGATTGTTATCATCACCCAATTGAGAAGACTTGATTTCCAACAGTCCCCCTTTTTGTTTTTCTTTGGGGCGTATCATCAACCGCAAAGATTGGTCAAAGGTAAAATAAGACCAAGCCCAAGAAACGAGGATAAAAAATCGGTTTTTTGCCCCTATAATATAGTACAAATGGATAAGCAACCAAACCAACCAAGCCATTAGCCCCGAAAAGCTAAACGAGGGCAAATCTACTACAGCCATATTGCGGCCAATGGTTGCCATAGAACCTTTATTTTTATACGCAAAAGGCTGAAGCGGGCGTTTCTTTTGTATATTTAGCAAGTTTTTGGCTAAATGAATAGCGTGCTGAATGGCCACAGGAGAAACTTGGGGGTGTCCGTTAGGGTAATTTATCTCGTGGGTTTGCAAAGCTAAATCGCCTAAAGCAAAAATGTTGTCAGTACCATTAACCTGATTAAATTGGTTGCAAAGCATACGCCCAGCCCTTCCATAAGTTTCGGCAAGAAAGCCCTGTAGTTGATTTGCTTTAATCCCAGCAGCCCAAATTACCGTATTTGCTCTTATTTTATCCCCTTTATCCAACGTAACATAGTCACCGTCGTAGTCTAACACCCTCGTATTTAAACGCACATCAACATTACACTTTTGGGTGAGAAACCGAAGGCTTGCATCTTGTGATTTTTTGGACATAGCCCCCAACAATTCTCCCCCCGACTCTATCAAATAAATTTTCATCAGGTTAAAATCTAATTCGGGATAGTCTTTGGGCAATACATAACGCCTCATTTCTGAAATAGCCCCAGCCAACTCTACCCCTGTAGCCCCGCCCCCAACGATGGCTATGCTCAAAAACTCAGACACATCCCCCGCGTCTCTCATATTAAGCGCAGCTTCAAAATTATGCAGTATCGTGTTGCGGATAAACAAGGCTTCACCTGTAGTTTTCATCGGCAACGCGTTTTTAAGTATGTTTTGATTAGCAAAGAAGTTGGTATCTGCCCCAGTAGCCAAGCAAAGATAATCATATTGTATCTTGCCTATATTGGTAAGCAAGCAATTTTCTTCCGCTTTGACCTCTTTGACCTCCGCCATTCTAAAATGGACGTTTTTCTTATCGTGGAAAATTTTGCGAAAGGGGAAAGAAATCGCGGACGGTTCCAACCCAGCCATAGCCACCTGATAAAAAAGGGGTTGAAACTGATGGAAATTTTGTTTATCTATTAAAATTACCTGATAAGGTGATTTGAAAAACCAAGCATCTGACAATTCCACAGCCAGTTTTAGCCCAGCAAAACCACCCCCAACAATAACTAAACGCTTTTGTCCTTCAGCGCAAGGGGGGATATTGGCAATATCAATCATAAAAATTTGAAGTTGAATGAAAAAAATATCATTTTTTAATATACAAAGGTAAAACAATTTGCTAACTTTGCGTTATATTTTGTATCCTATTTAAAACAAGCTAAAATATGAAAATAATTATACTCATTTTATTGACTTGCGGCGCGCATATATGCGGTATAGCCCAAGTAAGTTTTGAGCGGATAGTCAATCAAAGCTGCGCGTGTATGCAAACAAAAGGTTGGAATACAGACAAAATAAGTATGCAAACCCAAACCGACAGTTGTTTGAATGTAGCCATTATTTACAACTTTTCCGATTTAGAAAAGGAGATGGCAATTAACTTCAACGATGGCAGGGCGGGGCAATTGTTTGGGGAAAAATTGGGAAAAGCCTTATACAAAGACTGCGCGGTGTATAGATTGTATTTGGAACAGGTTACCGAATTGGAAATGAAAGAGGTTTTGTACAGCAAAAGCAGCCAAAAAGGGAGATTGGAGGTTATAAAAACGGATATGCAAGGGCAAAGGATGAATTTGTGCATACGAACTGCGGCAGATAGTTTGCTTTGTTTCGCTTGGTTGCGACAGTTTAAAAATGACAGCCTTTTTATCCAAAATGATGCTTTGCTAAAAGGGCGGGAGCTAAACATTTTTTATGAGTATCAAAACCTATTCAATTATAGACAAAACCTGTACGAACAAGTAGCGGTTATATTGGACATAGAGATTTATCCTGTAGATACGCGCCAAGATAATTTTATCAACCCCAATGCGGAAAGACAAAGGTTGAAAGCAGCAAAAATAGAACAGAAACAAAAAATCCGCATAGCCAAGCAACAACTTAAAGCAATGCGGAAACAGAAAATTGGATAAAGTGCAGCTCAACAATTAATGCGTTTCTTGACTTTGGGCTAAAAACAGGGTAGATTTTGCTTTATGTGATTTGATAAGTTTCAACCCCATAATTATACTCAGCCAAAGGATAACAAAAGTGAAACCCACCATAGCACTATTCATTTTTTGGAAGATAAAAAAGTCATAAAAACCGTGGCTGATAATAGGCACCAATAAAGAAAAGGCAAGAAATAACATAGCCCAAGCCCGATGCGCGGTAAATTTGTACAAACCCATAAAATAACCCATTTGCACCGCAAAAGCCGCGTGAGCAGGCACAGCGGTAAACATACGGGTGAGCGCGACGCTGACCCCACCCCCGCGTTCGATGACATACAATACATTTTCGGCGGTAGCAAAACCCATAGCCACCATCACCGCATAAACAATCCCGTCTAAAGGCTCATCAAACTCTTTTTTGCTAACGAGAAAAAAACGCAATATCAAAAACTTAACCAATTCTTCGCTCACCGCCACCACCCCAAAAGCAAAAATAAAAGAAGAGCTCCAATCGCCCATAGGCAAAAAGCCCCAACTATAAATCCAATACTTTTCCATTTGGATGGCAAAATAAGTGCTGATAACCCCCAATACAAACGCTTTAACCAAATATCTGCAAGGTTCTTGCTCTTGTTGGTCGCGGTAATAAATAAAAATAGAAATTAACAAACCGGGCAAAATGGTCAAAATCCAAGGCGTATAATGTAAAATTGTTGCAAAAAACAATAAAAAAGCTATACCGCTGATATTGGCAATCGCTAAAAACAAAAGCGGCAAAGCGATAGCAGCCAATAAAAAACGGCTCATTCGCACAAATAAATCATTCATACCACAAAAAAATACAAGGTTGAAAGAAAGGGCTAGACGTTATAGTTCGGTCAATAAATTGCTTATGGCTTTTGATAATAAATTTTTGTCTTCAATAGGCTGAAAACCGACAAAATCTGATACTTGAGACCAAGCTTTTTCTAAACTAAAATCTAATTGAGCGCAAGTATAGCAAATTTTTTTCTTTAATAGTTCTTTTGCCAAAAATTCTTGCTCAGTTTGGGCAGGAGTAGGAACTAAAACCACATTTTTGAGCGCCATTTGATGCAAATCCATAATGGTAGAATAACCAGCCCGCGCCACCAACAAGGCAGATTGGGATAAAATAATGGGCAAGTCTTCGGCTGGGCAAAAACTGCGTATTTCTACATTTGTGCTAAGCAAAGTTAAATTTTGGGTTTCTATGGGCAAACCTCTAATCAAAATAAAACGTTTGTTGGGGAATAAAGCTGCTTGCGCTAAACATAATTTTTCAAAAATTGTACGTTGAGGCTCTACCCCTGACAACAAAAACACCGCGTCGTACACAATCGGCTGCGAAAAAACTTGGGTATCAAACCGCGATAAAGCACCAATATATTCACCTTTAAACCGTTTTGGGAGACAAGACAAACGCCCAGCTAAATCAGAATGCTGCGTATCTACCACCCAACATCGCGAAAAACGGGCAATAAGACGATGATAATACCCATAAGCCATTTTTTCTAAGAAAAAATTGGGTATAATTGGGTTTAATTGATGGGTCATAAACACAGAAAAAACGTTGTGGTGATACAAGCCAAAACGATTATCGGAAATAATCGCATTTATTTGTTCTTGTTGAACAATATCAGCCAACATTCTACGTTCTAAACCCATTATTTTATAAATTTTGGGCAGCTGGACAGCCATATTCAAAAACATACTTTTGTAAGGATAGCTAATATCATAACTTGGCAATTCTCTATATTCCAAATGGGTAAAATTATCCCGCAGCAACTCCCCCGCTTGCCCATCTGAAGCCAAAATTGGCTGCACACCGACCCGTTGTAAAGCTTCAATGATAGGAACACAACGGGTGGCGTGTCCCAAACCCCAATTAAGCGCAGCCACAATAATTTTTTTATTTTTAAACATATTCAATCTTTTTTTCAAAAAAACAGCTATCTTTGCACAAAAATAAGTTTCTAACCACAAAAAATATAAAAAAATATGAAAAGAGCAAAAAATATGTTGGTATTTGCAACCATTTTAACCCTTTTATTAGGATTTCAGGCTTGCAAAGCAGGCTGTGGTTGTCCCAAATTTTCTACCCAACAGCAAAACCCCAACCAATAACAATCCAAAACTTAGCTTTTTATATTCTCAACACCGATAAAAATCAATAAAATGATTCGCAATTCAAAAAAAATCAGCTTATTATTTAGCTGTGCCTTATTGTTTGTACTTGCTATGAGCAGCTGCAAAAGCCAAAGAAGTGGCTGTCCAAAATTCTCTATAGAACAAGCAAAGTAAGCGCATATTTGCTTTTTACTTATTTCTTCACCGCAAACTATTATTTATTTATGCACAAAAATATAAAAAAACTAGCTTTAGGTTTCAGTCTAATTGCTATTTGTGTTTTATCTTTATCTGCTTGCAAAAGCAAAAAAAGTGGTTGTCCTAATAATTTTTCTATCCAACAAGCCCGCTAATAATGCCTAAATTTTTGGTTACAGGTGGCTGCGGGTACATAGGCAGCCATACTATAGTAGATTTATTGGACAACAACTTTGAGGTTATTTCGGTGGATAGCCATATACGCTCGGGGGCAGAAATGCTCGCGGGCGTTTTTAGTGTAACGGGCAAAAAGGTGATAAATTATCAAATAGACCTTTGCGACCCTGCCGCTACCGCCAATTTTTTCGCTCAACACACAGATATTGTGGCAGTTATACACTTTGCTGCGCTCAAAAGCGTGCCTGAATCTGTACAAAAGCCACTTTTATACTATCAAAACAACCTCAATAGTCTGTCTAATGTATTAGAAAATATGCAACACGCGGGGATTAACAACCTAATTTTTTCCTCGTCTTGCTCAGTCTATGGCAACACCCAAGAATTGCCCGTAAGGGAAGATACACCGCTACAAAAAGCTGAAAGTCCTTACGCCCGCAGCAAACAAATGTGCGAACAGATGATAACAGACTGTTGCGCGGTCAATCCCAACCTAAATGCGATTTTGTTGAGATATTTCAACCCTGCGGGCGCGCATCCTTCTGCCAAAATGGGGGAAATTCCCCGCGCCAATTCTTACAATATGGTGCCGATTATGACCGAAATAGCGGCTGGTTTGCGGGATAAATTTACCGTTTTGGGCGATGATTATCCCACCCGCGACGGCTCTTGTGTGCGCGATTATATCTATATTATGGATTTAGCTGATGCGCATACGCGCTGTTTAAAATTTTTGTTAGAAAAACGCCAAACTCAAAACTTAGAGGTTTTTAACGTTGGTATCGGACAGGGAGTTACCGTTTTGGAGGCGATAAAAGCGTTTGAAACGGTGATTAAAAAACCTTTTCCCTACCAAATGGGTGCAAGACGCGCTGGAGATATAGCCGCTATCTACGCCAATTACGATAAAGCTGCCCGATTGTTGGGTTGGCAGCCGCGTTATGGGATTAGCACCATTATGGAAACAGCTTGGCAATGGCAGCAAAAATTAACATCAAACAAATAATTAACATCAAAAACAACCGCTATTGTATGCGAAAAATATCCTTCCTTAGTCTACTCATCCTATTTATATGGACAATTCCAGCCCAAGCTGCACAGCAAAAAACCGAAATTAGCCAAACCCAATCTATTGAAAATCAACTAATTAGTGAAAACACTTTAAGCAATCCCATTGAGCCAAAACAAAAGCTAAAAGCTAGAAAATGGGCTAAAAAATTGCGCCCACAGCAAGCTCAAGACCGTATGTTTCCCAACTCTTTCGCTTGGACAGGGGTTTGTTTGCTAATTGTGGGAATTTTGATGAGTCTAATTTTTGGGGGAACATTAGGCACCATCGCCAGCATTATAGCAGCGGTAGGGCTAATTTTTATCGTGGTATGGATTATCCAACGGCTTTCTTATATGTAAAATTATGCACTATATCCGCATTTTTCTATTTGTTTTGCTCGCTTTGGCTGGTTTTCAGTTGAGTCTAACCTCGCGCAACCAACCCTTACCTGTGGAACCTTTGGCGTTGGAAAAATCAATGCCTGCTTGGAAAGCCAAAATTTATGCTAAAATTGGTTTGAAACAGCAAAAAAAAGCAGCACCACGCGCTCAAGATTATAAAATTAGAACCCAAATGTCCGCATTTTTATTGTGTTTATTCTTTGGTTTTTTGGGATTGCATCGTTTTTATACAGGGCATTATGTTATTGGTTTATTGCAATTAATGACTTTTGGCTGTTGTGGTTTTTTCTGGATAGTAGATTTACTTTTAATCGCTTTCAACCTATTGCCTACAGCTTGGGGGGAAAAATTGGTGTCTTGGAATTATACAGCTTTGGACGACAAACAAAAAACCCCACTAAGATTAGATTAACTGTTTTTGGGGACAAAAGCCTACACCTAATTTTATATTTTTATATTTTTATGAACAAAAAAAGCCCGCCTTAGAATTTTAAGGTTGGCTTTTTTGCATTTTATACTGAATTGAAAAAGTAAGTGTGTAATAAGAGCTATTAAGCATTCTAATTATAAAAATAAGCGAGAGCGTGGGGTTTTATACCCCACGCGGTGAAGCATCTTGTTAGCGTTGGGTTTTACACCCAACGCAAGCAAGAATAAAATTTTATAATATATATGTTTTTGGTGTGTTGGGTGTAAAACCCAACACTAATAAGGTTTATTTTATCTACCGCACGGGGTATAAAACC
>JAAFIM010000030.1 GCA_013297745.1 Chitinophagales bacterium
TATTTAAGCCGCTCAAACTTACCAATTAGCGGGTCAAAAGCCCATTCTATAATGTAAAAATTGCTGCAATTCAACAGCGCACAAATGGCAATTTCTCCCCCTGTATTATCCTCCTCCCGTTGGTACAAACAAAACGCGTTGGCTGCAGCAATATCTGCTTTATACCGCAGCAGCAAATCTTTATTATCTAACTCAAAAAATAAAGGAAAATGCTTAGTTTCTCGTTTTAAATTAGCTGCACAATCTTGATAATCAACAACTTGCAAATTGTCATAACGGGGCAATAATTCGCTGCTTGCATCCTTCCATTGCTTTTTTTCCCAACGCCAAAAACGAATCACAGCCTCTGCTTCTATATCGGAAAAACTGCGTTTTATAACCGCATAAATGGGCTGTTTGGCTGTATTTCTCAAGGCTATAATTTTGATAAAAGTTTGCGAATTATCAGCTCCCCACTCTTCGAAAGAGATATAATTAAACTGCTCGTTAATTTCTGTAGCTAATTGTTGCTTATTGGTATTATTGATAACCTGTTTAGTTTTTTTATTATAACTATAATCGTATAAAATAGGCTCAATTTTCGCCAATTGATTAAATTGGGTATAAGCTAATTTTTGCGCCAACGAGGTTGATAACGGGATAAAAAAGCTAATGAATATAAATAAAATCGTTTTAGCCATAATATATTATTTAAAAAATATAAAAAGCCTCTGTTTATAAAAACAAAGGCTTATTTTTTTAGCAAAAAATTCAACTATTTTCTACCCCTTTTCATAAAAGAAGGCGCTTGCGAATAGGGAGAATGGCGAGATTTTTGCTGGGCTTGCAACTGTTGGGGATGTTTGCCCTCCAGCATCAACTCTATCTCTTTGTACTTTTCCTTGAGTTGGGGAATGGTGATATTTAGCTTTTTACCCTTGGCAAAATACTCTTTCACTTTGGGGATATTTTGGCGCGAACCGTGAATGTTGATAAGTTCTAGGTACAAACCCGCTTTCATATCATCTTGTAAATCAAGGCTTAACGCTTTTTCTGCATAAGATTCGGCAGCGTTGTGGTCGCCGCGTTGGAATGTGAGTTGACTTTTAAGCATATAAAAAATACCGTGATAACCAAAACGCAACCATTGCGGGAAGCGGGTATAACCCAAAGTTTTTTCGGCAGCTTCAAACTCGCCCATTTGCATTTTCATCAAAGCAGCGTTGATAGTTCCCAAAAGCACATATTTTATCAACAACGCCAACACGATGATAAACGACAACCAAAATAAACCACTGGTGATACCCCAAAGGCTAAAACAGGTGATAGCACCCGCCAAAGCTGCAATAAAAAGGATAAATTGCCGCTCTAAAGTAAAGAATTGAACAAAACTTAACATATTAAAATTATGAATTATAAATTATCAATTATGAATGGTGGATTATTAGTCTCTTAATCGCTCGAAATAACCCGTTTTTCTGTTTTTAAACACATTATCCCAATGGAAAAAATCCCCGTGCATAGCGATATACACTCCAGCGGGCAAAGATTGCGCGTAAGCTATAGCCGCGCCTAAGTTGAAAAAGCCGTCCGACGACATACCAAATTTGTAGGGAATCATAGCCCCCACCAGCACTATAGTTTTATTGAGATTGGCTGCTGCTATCACTTTGGCGGTTTCTACCATAGTATCCGTGCCGTGGGTGATGATGATGTTATTAAATTCGCAACGGGTGCAATTATTTAATATCAACTGTCTATCTTCTATAGTCATTTGCAAACTGTCTATCATCATCAGCGTGCGCACAGTTACGGGTACATTGGCGCGCCCCAATTCAAACATTTCGGGCAAATGCGTATCGTTGAAATACAATTCCCCCGTGATAAGATTATATTCTTTATCAAATGTGCCGCCCGTGATAAGCGCAAGGATAGGTTTTGGCATAGTTAAATTTTATTTGGGAAAAATAACATTAGTAATCATATCAGAATGGCTTTCCACAATAGACAAAGATAGTTCTATCATTTTATCTATCATTTCTACTGAAGGTTTTTCTGTTAGATAAGGAATAGATAGCCTAAATCTCAATACTCCAGTTTTATTATTTATTTCAAAATTACCGAACAACAAATTATAATTAATATCGGCAATTTTTTCAAGAATAGCTTTATTTACTTTGCTAATTCTAATTGGGAAAAAAGATAGAAGCAATAAACATTTATCTTCTTCCAAATCGTGTAAGATATTAGAATAAATTGCGCTTGGAGTTTCAAACAATACACGGAAAGCATTTTCTATATTGGGGAGACTACTATATTTAAACTTTCTTAGCTCCAAGTAGTCTTTTAAATCAGTAGGCATAATTTTGTGTTTTTTTAGAGTTTGTTTTTATCTCAACATTTAGATTAAAAACTGGATAATAATCGTCTGTTTTAAGGTGTTTTTTATTGATTAAATTAGCGGTTGAAATTCCATTAACTGACAGCAATGGAATAAATAAGCTCATTTCTTTGTATTTTCTTTCTGGCGCATACAAACTGTGGTGTGGCCAATGCATTTTTTCGCTTTTAGTGTTTATTTTTTCTGTTTTAAAAATCTCATAATTATAATGTTGCGTTACTAAATAAACTTCGTCGCTACGCTCAATAAGTTGTTTATAAGATATTTTTTGGGTTAAAAGCATCACTAAATTATCATTAGAAACAAAATTATACAAATAGATTAAATGCCCATTATCTTCATCTTCTTCTATCAAAGAAGCGACAAAGTAATTGCCTAAATCATTTTTAGCAATAAACCAAACATAGAAATCATTTTCATACAAAACAATATGATTTTCAGGCAAATATATAAATTTCAAACTTAATTTAGCCATATTATAATAAAATTTTTAAAGATAATCAGATAGATTAATAAAGGCTATAAATTCCAATAAATCAATAGCGAAATTATCAGTTTTATAAAAATCGTGATGAAATATATCATACTCTCTTGGAGTATGAACGACTTTACCCGCGTCAGGTTTTATTTTGAAAATTAACACAGCATTTTTATTTTTGGGACTAACAACTTTAAATATGTTCAAATAATGCTGTATAACGTAATTTTCACTTTGTTTATTCCAAATATGAATGGATACACCTTTTTTACCACAAACTTGGAAGCAATCTTTCAAATTTAACCATTTTGGGACGGGAAGGAATTTATCTTTTTCCCAAGGAGAGCTAAAATCTTGTAGGCGTAAATTAGGCTTGTTAAAATGTCTAGCAAAAACAACCTCTTCGTGATTTATTGCCTTTTCTATACAATTACAATTTTCTGGCAAGCCCTCATTTAATTGATTAAAACCCATAATTTTTTCATAACATATTTTATTGTTAAAAATTATCTAAATCTTCTATGCAATTCAGGCACTAAAATCCCCACAGCAGCCCCAATCAGATAACCCGTAACAATATCAGTAAAGAAGTGTTTGCCAGCGCGCCAGCGCAAATAACCTGTTACAGCGGGAACGACGGCAGCAGTTGCCCAGACATAAGGGCGCAGTTGGGAGTTGGGGTTGTAATCGTGGAAAACCTTAGCCGTGTAAAAACACATAGAAGAAGACACAGAAGTATGCCCAGAAAAAAACGACATACGCGCATCGCCGTGCAATTTTTGGCTTAGCGGAGTGTTGGGATTGTAATTATAAGGGCGGGTGCGATGTACTAAAGCTTTGGTGAGGTTGGTTAATCCCGTATTGAGTGCAAAAACTTCCAAACCGATTAAAGATATTTTACCAAAATTGGGATGTGTTTTTTTATCCAACAGCAGCAGCGCGGGCGAAGCCATACAGCCAAACATAACCCAATCGCTCACTTTCGCCGCTTTGGGCGACCAATTGTAAGCAGCCGAGCGGTCTATTTTCCAAATATCGCGGCGGTTTAGTCGGTTGATATAAGCAGTATCTAATAAATTGACCCTTTTTTTGGCGAACAGATAACCCGTGTGCAGCATTATACTCGCTCCAGCAACGGGCGCATCCACTTTCCAAGACAAATTGTAGGGATTAGGGCGTTGCGCTTGTGCAAAACTCGCTAAAAATAAGCTAATTAACAGTATAATAAAACCTTTGTTGTGCATAGACAATAATTTGAGCACAAAGGTAGCACTTTTTAACAAATTAGAACCACAGCCTAATAAAAAAACCCCGATTTTATCCAAATCTAGGGTTTTAATTTTTTACATAATACCAAAAGCTTTGGCATATTTCATCAACTCGCCTATGTTGCTCACTTTGAGTTTGCCTGTAAAGAAAGCCATTTGCGGGTTGCGCTCTTTGCGGATAATTTCCATCATTACCTGCGCTGTGCTGGTTACTGTACATTTAGACTCACCAGACAAACCTTCAGAGATATTGAGATTGCCGTCTTTAAGTTCGGCGGTAAAATCTCCACCACCGTCGCCGTCCAATTTGAAATGGAAATTGGTATCTGCTTTTCCCGCAAGAGCTTCGGGATTGACTTTGGCGGGAAGCCCAAGTATAAATTCGCGTGCTGTCATTGTATTGATATTAAAAAAAAATAATTAAAAATAATTGATTAGTTAGTTTTGGCGGTAATATCTGCCTGTATAAATTCCAACAATTGCGCCCTTAGTGTGTCGTCTGTAGGTTCGTTTTGTAGTTTTTGTTGCAAAATTAGCAACTCTTCAGCGTTTGTAGAATTTTCTAATTTTTGTAAAATCTCCAACTCAAAAACTTCGCGCGCCAACAGTTGGCGTTGCTGACTTAGTTGCTGTAGAGATTCTATACGCGGCAAGTGGGAAACTTTGGCAACAGTAGCTTTTTGTTGTAAATCATTATCCTCTTCACGCAATGGCCACTCTTCAATAGCAAAAGTTCTATAGTGTTTAAACCAATTATTTTCAGCAGCTTTTTCTAGATAAGTGTCATATTGGAAATGAGTAAAGCTATGATTTTCTATGTGAACTCCCAATATCCTTTTTTTAAAAAGCCAATCAGGTAAACTTTCCAAATTTTCCATATCTAAATTAAGATAATCTAACTCAGTTATTTTATCAATCCAGACTGGTAAAGTTTTCAAACTGCCCGTTGTAAGCCGCAGACGAAATAAATTTTTAAAACTACCCATATCTTTTAGTTGATTAGGCACAGATGCAAAATGAATGTCTATATTGGCCAAATTTGGCAATTCTGGTAGAAAGTTAGGAAATGGCGCATTTGGATATTCCAACCGCAAATAAGCAGCTTGACTATATTTTAGTGTAGCAGGCACTTTGTCCATATTGGATGATAGGCTAAGCCAGCTAAAACATTTGTTTTTCACTACAGATATGGGTATATTGGCAGTAAGCAAGCCCCCCAAACTAAGCCGACATTCTCGGTTTATTTTAGCCAATTCTGGATTTATTATTTTTAGTGGTGCATAAATAGCTAACTGCTCTAATTTAGCTAACTTGCTAAGCCCATTGGGTATAGAAGTTTCAGTAACAGAATCCAAATAGATAGTTGTAGCATTTTCAAAAGGGCTTAAATCTACAGGAAAGGTATTTAAAATTCTGCCAGTGTGGTCTGCTATATTTGACAGTATACTAACAGAAAGCATACTATGTAATTTATCAAAAAGTGTTTTTTCCTTCTTTTTGATAATTTTTTGCAAAGTACTTAATTTATACTCGTAAGTTTGCTGATACCAATCAAAAACAGTTTCATAAAGTGCTATTCGGCTGGAATTTTCCAATAATTCTTGCTCTAAAGCAAGGGCGCGTTTGCGAGTGGAAAGGCGTTTATTTAAGTGAGCTGAATAGTTATTATATTCTTTCATAAAGTTTTGAGAGAATTATTTAGGTTTGTAAATGTCAAAAGTTTTGATGTTTTCTCCCCCCTTTATTGCTTTACAAATTGCAACGTAAACTATAACCCTAAATAAATACTGTTTTATACTTATGATTTACAAACGCCCATTCAACCAAACCAAAATATCGGCAAAAAGTTGCTGTTGTTCGGCTTCGTTGTGGATTTCGTGGTAGGGTTCTTCCCACCATTTGGAGTGGATATCGCCCGCAGATTTGGCTACAAACTGTTGGCTGGCATCAAAAGAGGTCAATCCATCCGCGCGGCTGTGGGTAATGTACAAAGGCAGGGATAAATCGCCCGTATTTTCCAACAAAAACTCGCCCCATTGGAGCATACCTATAGCGGTTTCAGCACTAATTTGAGAATGAACCAATTTATCATTTTGGTAGGCTTTCACTACTTCGGGATTGCGGCATATTTTGGTAGCATCCAATTGGTTGTTTTGGGTGAAACCGCCCCAGATATTGCGCATAATTTTGCCCAAAAACAAGGAAAAACTAGAAGGTTGGAAAGCAGGGCGTACTAAAGGCGCGGTGGCTATAACCCCGTGTAGAGCACTATTTTTTTTGCGCAATAGATAATTCAACACAATCCCCCCGCCCATACTATGCCCGTACAAAAAAACGGGAATTTTGGGAAAACGGCGGCTTGCTTCGTTGTGCAACTGCTCTATTTCGGCTAAAGTGTATTCGTACTTGGCGATGTGTCCGCGCTTATTGCCCGACTTTCCGTGTCCTGAACGGTCATTAGCCAAAACGGCGATATTGTTATTACAAAAAAATTCGGCTACGTGCGCATAACGCCCGCTATGTTCGCCCAAACCGTGTTGTAATAAAATCACCGCTTTGAGCGGGCGAGTATCAGCTGAAGCAGGTAGCCAACCCTGTGCGTAAATATCAGTGTTGGAAGCATCTTTCCAACCCCATTCTATCTTTTTAATCATAAAAAGTTTATAATTTTTGCGCAAAAATAGAAAAAAAATTAAAACAATCTCCTTTTTTATAAAAAAATAAGTATTTTTACCCCGAATTTTTAACCCGTTTCTAATCAAAAAAATAAAACAACAACCTAAAATGCTTAAAATAGCAAAAAATGCCGCCAACCTTTTGTTGGCTTGTGGGCTTTTATTCACCGCTTGCAAAGGCGAAAAGCCAAAACCTATTATTAACACCGATAAACCCACCCCCATTCCTTTGTCGCCAGAAGAGCAGCTAAAAGTGGATATTAGCAACAAAATACAAAGCGAATTGGGCACAGCCAAAAAGTTTAACAATATCTTGGCTGGGTTTGAATTTGGTATGAATGTGAAAGTGGTAGAACGCCACGCCGAAAAAATGTTGGGCAAAAAAGTACTCCGCAAGGTCAAAAAGGGCAAAAATAAGCTGGAATATGTTTACCAACTGCCAGTAGCGGACAAAAAAGCAAAAGTAGATGCTTATATTGATGCTGAATACATACAAGGTGGCTTGTCCAAAATGAATTGCTACACTCAAGTACCCAGCAACAGCAGCAGCAACGAATACCTTAAACAAATCGCCAACTTATTCACCGAATGGTATGGCGCGCCCGCGTTCAAATTGCCAGCTTACAACTCCTGCGAGCGGTTGGTGTGGATAACAGGCAACAAACATATAGAATTGCGCTGCGAACTGAACGCTATCCATTTTGATTATACCGACTTGACCGTTATCACCCCGCCAAGTTTTGATGGTGGCAACAGCAATCAAGTGGATATTAAAGATGTAAGCAAAAAATAAATGGATATTAGGGATTAGTTTCTACTTATCAAGATTATATAAATGATTAGCTCTAATAGGGTTACGAAAGTATGTTTTTTCTAAAAACTGTGAAAAAAGTACGTTTTTCGCTGCAGATTTATCAATAGCGTGGGGTTTTACACCCCACGCGGGGATAAATTTTAAAAAAAAACATATAATATTTTTTATTTTTCGGGGCGTGGGGTGTAAAACCCCACGCTATTAAGTACACAGCGCAACACATTTTTATACTTTTGTAACCCTAATGATTAGCCCAACTTTTAACAAACTCTTTAGAATTGTAGAGTTGGGCAGCCCGACAATGCATTTTTATTTTGCAACCCTATAGTTGGGCAGCCCGACAATACATTTTTATTTTGCAACCCTATAGTTGGGCAGCCCGACAATGCATTTTTATTTTGCAACCCTATAGTTGGGCAGCCCGACAATACGTTTTTATTTTGCAACCCTATAGTTGGGCAGCCCGACAATGCATTTTTATTTTGCAACCCTATACTTGGGCAGCCCGACAATACATTTTTATTTTGCAACCCTATAGTTGGGCAGCCCAAGGCGTATAAAAGCCCGCTCTGTTTCTCTATTATTGGAGTTGTTTAGTATGATTTTTATCTTTTAATTTCTCTATGTTGTGCGGGAAAAACCGAAGAGGCAGCAAAGCTGCATCAAGCTGCGCGTAAGCGAAAGTCCCAGCACAATTGATATTTAGGATTTTTTCGCGCTTTTGGGGCTAAAGCCCCGCGCGTTTTATACTTTTATCGGTCAATACCAACGGGTTTTAACCCGTTGAAGGACAAAAAAACAATTGCAACAGACTTTAGTCTGTTGCTTAAAAGGCATAAACAGTTATTTTTCTTGATTGAAAATGTAAAAAAATTCTTACTAAACATCTCTATTAAAAAAAAAGGATTAAACCTAATGCGCAAATTTACCCTTTTTGCCCTTTTGGGGCTAATTATAACCCTTTATAGTTGCCGAAAAACTGAAAATATAGAAAATATCGACCATCAAAATGTTGTTATTGATAATAATAACCCGCCCGCTTATGCTGGAGTAACGACAATACAAGTGCAAGCGTATATCAACCGCGCTTTTATTGATTTGATAGGGCGAGAACCCAACCAAAACGAGCTCAACAGTTACACCCAAACGTTGAAAGATAATAATTTGGATTCAGCTTCGCGCGCCAATATGTTATCAGATATTATCGGCAATGGTGAGTATTACGATTATTTTCATAAAACCAATATGCAGCGTTTTTTGGGCGAATACGATTCAGCGCGGATAGAAGACGATTTAGACCAAATGCGCATCAACGAACAGAACGCACAAGCCAGCGGGAATATACCTATAGCGCAGTATTTTGGGTATGAAATTTACCGCCTCACCCAGCTTAAAAATGCTAAAGTTAGTTACCAAAACGGCGGCAGCATCAACGACTATTTGAGCAAATTTGTAAACGTGCAGCGTTTTGACGATATTAATATGGGTTCGCTCAATTTCGTAATCGCCTGTTTTGAAGCCTATCTCAAACGCTTGCCCACAGACTACGAAAGCGATAGCGGGGTGGATATGTGCAATGGCACTTCTGCCTATCTTTTCTTGGAAGATGGTTTATCCAAAGGGGATTTTATCCGCATTATGTGCAATTCGGACGGATTTTATGAGGGGTTGGTGTTGGATATTTACCTGCAAATGCTGGCTCGCCGCCCCTCTTCTATCGAAATGGCTATGCACACTTTGGGGTTAAAAAATGGCCAATATAATTATCAAACATTGCAGCGTACAGTGGCAATAACGGACGAATACGCCAATTTCTAAACTAAAAACGTTCATTTTTTGTATGAAAAAATTTATACTAATAGCCCTCTGTGCCTCTTTGGTAGCTTGCAAAAAAGAAATCAATAGCACCAATACTACAGTAGTCGATAATTATATCTATGAGGTTAATCCCCAAGAGGTTTATCAATCCAACGCGGACAAAGACAAGCAAAAAACCAGCAATCAGTACATTTCTATTTTATACTCCAACCTGTTCCAAACGGCTATTCCCTTACAAGAAATTACCGATTTGAGCCAAATTAGGTTAGCAATAGGCGACAAACAGATAGCGGACGAGTTGATACTAAACGGTTTTGCCAACGCGCCCAACATACAAATCCCCAGCAATAGCCAAATGCGGGCTGATGTTGAGCTGTTTATAGAACAAACCTATCTTAGGTTTTATCTGCGTAAACCCACCGCGTACGAAAATCTACAACTCAAGCAGTTGATAGACGAAGACCCCGATTTGACCCCACAACATATTTATCAATCTTTTGCATTAAGCAACGAGTATAAATACTATTAAAAAAAATGGACAGAAGAAGTTTTATCCAAAAAGCAGCCCTTACCGCTGCGGGCAGCTTAGTTGCGCCCTATATTCTACCTTCAGGGCGTTTGTTCGCCAATAGCCCCAATCGGGTGGTTAATCACGTGGTTTTTGTACTATTTGGGGGGGGCTTGCGCCAACAAGAAACCGTCGAACAAGCGTATATTTCCTCCCACGCGGGGCAAAACACTTCAGGCAATATCCTCAATAATATGCTCGCGGGTAGCGCACCCAGCCAAAACTTGGTTTATACCCAATGGAATCCGATTTTATCCAATCCGTTGATGAATCAAGGCACATTATTCAAAGAAATGCGGTATGAAAACAGCCCCACGGGACACTACAACGCCCACACGAACGCTATCACAGGCAAACAGACCGCTACAGGGCTAAATTTGAACGTCAATCCCGAATTTCCCACCATTTTTGAATACTTCCGCAAACACACGGGCGCAGCCGCAACCGATGCTTGGTGGATTTCGGACAGTTTGGGGCCTTATCCCTCGCTCAATTATAGCCGCCACCCCAACTACGGGGCTTTGTACGGGGCAAATTATCTGCAACCTTCTACCCTTTTATTCTTAGCCAATCAGTATTTTGGGGGAAATTTGAACTATCAACCCGACGATGTGGAAAGAATTGATAAAGTTAGGAATTTATTGGATAGAAATTTTGAGCGAATGGGCGAAGCCTTGCCAGGAATACAAAATAACCGCATAGATAGAGAGCGGATTAAGCAGTTTATCCTCAACACATTAGACCGCAGCCAGAACGGGACATTGCCTATAGCCACCCCAACCAATACCTACAGCGGCGCAACGGGGGATTTAGTCAACATTTCAGCCGCTTGGCAGGTGTTGGAAACGTTCAAACCCAGCCTTACCGTTATCAACACCACCAACTCGGACGTATGCCATACCAATTTTAGCCAATATATTCAGAATTTGCACAAAGCAGACTATGGCGTGGGTTGGTTGTGGGATAAAATCCAACGCGACCCCGTACTCGCCAACAATACCATACTCATCTGTATGCCTGAACACGGGCGCAATTTGCAAGACAATAACGTATTTGATAGCAATGGCTTAGGCGCATTTGACCATACAGGCGACCAAAACTCAAGACGTATATTCAGCTTGATAGCAGGCCCCGCGGGCAAAATCGTACAAGGGGGCGGATTTGGCTCTTCAGTAGCTCCTGTAGGGCGAACTATAGACATCGTTCCGACTATAGCGCACGCGTTGGGATTTTATAACGACATAGCGGGAATGGTAGCGGGGCAACCTTTGCTACAAGCTTTTGTGTAAAAAATTGGCTAATTATTTTAAAACAGAGGCAAAATGAGCAAAAAAATATACTATTGGGCTGCTTTTTTGGGGTTTATATGGGCTTGCCAAACCACCAAAAACGAGATTGTAAACCCTGCCCCCGAACTTCCCTTTAATCCATACGATACCCTAACCTATCCCCAAACCCAAGTGCCAAATATCGTGATAGATTCGGCTTCGTTTATGGGTTTGCACCAAAATATATTCTCACAACGTTGCGCCCAACCCGCTTGCCACGATGGTACTTTTGAACCAGATTTCCGCAGCGTACAAAGCGCGTACAGTTCGTTGGTTTATCAGCCAATTAATAAAAATTATCCCAGCAATCCGCTCTCTTATCGGGTTACGCCCTTTGATACGGCACAATCTATGCTTTGGAAGCGCGTTACTATCCACAATCCCCCCAATTTTGAGATAATGCCCTCAAGTGGCAACCGCATCCCACAGGCAGAAATTGACAATATCCGCGATTGGATTATGGGCGGCGCGAGGGATATTTTCGGGAACGTACCCAGTTTGAGCAGTTTGCAACCGACTAGTTTTGGTTTGGTGGCTTTTTCCACATTGCAGGGAAATGCGCGCATAGATTCGGCAAGAAATGGGGTATTTTATCAACCTTTTATGGTTAATCAGCAAGATACTGTAGATTTGTGGTTTGGCTATTTTGACCAAACAATAACAGGCGATACCGTTTTGGGGGATGTTTTGACCCATAATAAAATTCGCTTTTCCAACAATTCTTACAATTTTACCGCTTCGCCAGATTATAATTTAACCAAATATAATTTATTGACAGCCAACTACTTGCGGGTGGCTTTTAGCCAAGATATTGCTTTTCAATTGCCTTATACTCACCACATACGGGTTATTCCCGCCGATATGAACTGGAGGCAGGGCGATGTTATCTATATCCGCACCTATGTACGCGATGCAGACCATAACCAGCCCACAGAATTGCCTAACGACGGCTCACAAGCGGCTATTAAGTCGTACTTTTCGCTAATTATTCAATAGAATTAAAACAAAAAGCCCAACTTCATCGCGAAATTGGGCTTTTTTTAAAATTGGTATTACTCCATTTTTTTAGCATCAGCTATAAACTGCGCCAAACCTTTATCCGTCAAAGGATGATTGAGTAAAGCGGTAATGCTCGCCAATGGGCTAGTAACCACGTCCGCGCCGATTTCAGCACATTTTAGAATATGGATAGGGTTGCGGATAGAAGCGGCTAAAATTTCGGTATCAAAATCGTAGTTTAAGTAGATATTTTTAATCTCCTCTATCAATTTCATCCCATCCCAGCCAATATCGTCAATTCTACCCAAAAACGGCGACACATAACTCGCGCCCGCTTTGGCAGCCAAGAGAGCTTGACCAGCGGAGAAAATCAGCGTGCAGTTGGTGCGGATGCCTTTGTTAGCGAAGTATTTAATCGCTTTCAACCCATCTTTTATCATCGGCACTTTCACCACGATATTAGAATGTAAATCGGCTAAGGCTTCGCCCTCTTTGATAATGTTTTGATAATCAACAGAAAGCACTTCAGCGCTCACATCGCCCTCGCCCACCAAGTTGCAAATATCTACATAATGTTTGAGGATTGCGTTCTGTCCCTTAATCCCCTCTTTCGCCATAAGGCTGGGGTTGGTGGTTACCCCGTCCAAAATCCCCAAATCGTAAGCCTCTTGTATTTGGGCTAAATTGGCTGTATCTATAAAAAATTTCATTGTTAAAACGGTTATATTTTGTTAAAAAACGGCGCAAAAGTAGCCTTATTTGCGAAAAAAATAGCCTTTCGCTTAAAAAAAAACAGAAATTTGCAGATTTCAACAAAAAAATTTTGCCAATATCAAAAAAATAGTAGTATTTTTGCGCTGTAGAATGTTAATTTTATTATCAGTTGCCCAACAAGCCTACGGGAAAAATATAATTATGGTCAAACTGTGTATCCCTCTATTCTCTGCCCTAGTTTTGTTTTCTTGCCAAGAACAGCAAAATACAGAAATAAACGAAGACCTTGCTTGTCAATATGTTACAAACCTTCAACAAAGATATGAATCTTGTAAAGATAGTGTAGAACAATTTAGAAAAAAAAATCCAAGCGAGACTCTCCGAGTTACAAATGCATTGACTACTTGCGTTCCTTGTTTGTATTTAACCAAACCCGTTTTTAAATTAGCAAATTTTGAAAACGAAACAAAACAGATTAAATTAGCAATAACAATATTTTTATTTCGCTCTACCGTTAAAATGGATATATATCTATTGATGTTTAGCTTTTATATGGATTTTGATATTTTTTTTGGCAATGCCTTAATCTATGACGAGGAAAGCCCAATTAAAAGATTAAACAATGTAGATTGCTCAGACAACTTAAAAGATACGGTAAAAAAACAATTAGGGCTTTTATGCGACGCTTTGGACAAGGTAGAATTTGACGAAAATATAAATTTGCAAATAAATATACCCAAAGAATTACAGCCTTATTATCAAACTACAGTTATTGATAAGCGTTGGGTTCTTAATTATTTTGAGCAATCTAGTGGATACAGAAAATGGCTAGAAAACTGGAAACCGTCTTTTGACGAAATAAACAGAGTAATGCCTAATCAAAAATATATTAATTATTTTTACGAATGTTACCACAGCCCCAAAATAGATAGTAATTTTGCTATTTATAAATTTGCGCAATTGGTCAAAGAATCAATAGAATAAGCTGGCTTTATTTAAAAACTTAAAACTAAAATTTGACCGTTGAAAAATATATATTCGCAATGGTTAGCCGTTGGCCTATTTTTGTTAATCTGCCTATGCAGTTGTGGCAATAGCGTCTCAAAACCAGCCTCAGGACTAATAGATACAGCCCAAGCTACAATTAATTCAACGCCAAGTCCCAATCAGCCCATAACCAACGAAGCCAATAAAACAGAACCCAACAACACTTCTACTCCAGCCACTGAAGAAAATGTGTTGGTCGTAAATGCTGACGAGTTGGTGGATAATACCGAAATTGTAGTTTCAGCAGAAGCAGAAAATGATGAAAACGATACCCCAGCTGAAGAAGAACCCAGCAAAAAGGTCAAAACGCTACTCCCTCAAGAGGTGATTGTTGATATTAACTTTTCAGAGGTTTCTTTTGTAGATATTACCAATCGCGGTTTTGGGCAAAGCTATCGCCTCCCGCTCAAAATGCAAGGTTTGGATAAATTCAGCAGCACAGTAGATTTTCCCGCCGCCAACGAAACCCAAGACACGCTCAAACTCATCCACAAGAGAAAATATAGGGTTATTGTGTACCAAACCGACCGCAAAAAACACTCTATCCGCAAAGCCGCAAGTTTTGTTTTTGATAAAAAATTTGACCCCAAAAGGCTTAAAATTACCGTTCGCACCCCAAACGGCAAAAAACAGGACGAATTGGAGAATAAAGCAAAGTAATTTTTTCAACAAAAAAAGCTATTTTATACCCAATTTATCAACCAAAAGATATAAATTTGCATCTATATCAAAAACATATCACAAAAATGAACCTTTTACGGGTTTTCTTTGTATAATATCTGCATTTTTCCACAAAAAATAAAAACAAAACTCACACTTTTCTATCATGAGAAAGTCATTTGCCATGGGCGCGGTTGCCCTTACTGCCGCAACAGGAGCTTTATTCCTAAACAGCTGCGAAGAAAGTGGCCGTTTGGATTTTTCCAACATTTCCCACGCCGAACTGCGCAAACGCGAGGTTAAGGTAAAAGAAGGCGCACAGCCTATCAAAGAAACGGGAAAAATTTACGTTAAAGACAACTTTTTGTATGTCAACGAAAAAGGCAAAGGTATCCACGTTATCGACAACAGCGACCCTGCCGCCCCCAAAAAGGTAAAATTTGTTTCTATCCCAGGCAACTTGGATGTAGCGATGAAAGGGGATATGTTGTACGCCGACAGCTATATGGACTTGTTGGCTATCAATATGAAAACGCAAGAAGTTAACCGCGTGAATGACGTGTTCCAAGGTTCTTTTGAACAAATGCGCACACAAGGACGCTTCGCTGGCACGAATACTGACGGCTCGTTTATGTTCAGCAAAAGTATGCAAGCGGTCAACAACACCAGCAGCGGCGCAAGCACAGGCGGCGGCACAGGTACAGCGGGTTCTATGGCGCGTTTTGCTATAGTAAAAAACAGCTTGTACGTGTTGGACGGTTCTACTATGAAAATTTTTGACATAACCGACGGCGCAAAACCGAAAGAGGGCAACAGCAAAAAAATGGATTTTGAGATAGAAACCATTTTCCCCCACGAAAACGAATTGTATATCGGCGGTACTCGCGGTATGTTCATTTATGACAATACCGACCCCACCAATCCCACCCTTTTGAGCAAATTTGAACACTTGTTCTCTTGCGACCCAGTGGTAGTTGAGGGCAAAACTGCTTATATTACCCTCCGCAACGGAACCCCTTGCCGCACTACAGCCAACCAATTGGATATTGTGGACATCAGCGACCTCAAAAATCCCGTATTGGTGAAATCTTACCCTATGCACAACCCGCACGGTTTGTCTATCCAAGGTTCAACCTTGTACGTATGCGACGGCAACCAAGGGTTGAAAAGCTTCAACGTGAGCGACCCGATGAATATACAACCCACTGCCAAAGACCCTAGCTTGCGCAAAGCTTACGATGTTATCGCTTTGGGCGGAACTCAAACCCTTATCGTGGTAGGACGCGATGGTATTTACCAATACGACAACAGCGATGTTAACAACTTGAAACAAATCAGCGTTATCGCTGTAGAAGAATCAGCTTCTTAATTGCTGCTTTTTTATAAAATATAACCTTTAAAGCGGTGGGCTTCGGCTTGCCGCTTTTTTTTTGCTATTTTTATCCCTTTATTTATAACAGTTGATAACTTTTAAACTTTTTTTATGCGCAAATTTTTTCTTATTTCAACCGCTACAGCTTATTTTTTTAATTTTAACCCGCTTAAAGCCCAAACTAATGAAGAACGGGTTTTAGACTCTTTATTGGCATTGGCAAATCAAAAAACGATGCCTTTTGTGGTCAATGAAAACGTTTCGGTGGAAGCTTATCGTTTTAGTGTGGGCAATTCGGGCGTGGCCAAAGATGCTGCAGGAATACAAGAAAATTACACGGGGCAAGATATGCCCACTTTGTTACAAAACACACCTTCTGTAGTTACTTACACGGACGGGGGCAATTTTAACGGGTATGGATATTTTCGCGTGCGGGGCATAGACCAAACTAGAGTAAATGTTAGCCTCAACGGCGTACCGCTTTCTGAACCCGAAGACCAAGGCGCGTATTTTTCCAACTACACAGATTTGGGCAACAATATAGAAAGTATGCAACTTTTGCGCGGAGCGAGCATTAGCACCAATGGTACAGCAGCTTTCGCTGGGGCTTTAAGTATGGAATCGCCCCATATTATCCAAAATTTTGGTTTAGGCAATCTACAAGTGGGCTTTGGTTCTTTTGACGCGTATAAAGTTTCGGCTGCTTACAATACGGGTTTATTGCCCAATCGGTTTGCTTTTTACGGGCGGTTTAGTACTAACGCCAACCAAGGTTATCGGGATAATTCGGGGAATAATTCTAACAACTTTTTTATGAGTATGGCTTATGTGCCTAATGTTCATAACACGATAAAAATAACCGCTTTTCGCGGCAACGCCAAAAACCAAATGGCTTATTTAGCCACCAATTTAAGCGATATTAAAACTAATCCCAAAACTAACTATCTGCGCGACGACGAAAGGGATGATTTTACCCAACATTTTGCACAAATTCAGCAGATTTTTCAAAAAAGAATTTTCAACTCGCGTGTAAATTTAAAAGGGACAAGTTCTTTATATTACATTAATATAGATGGAAATTATGATATTTTTAGCGCGCTGACTATGCTCAATTTAAACTTAAAATCTCACCAATTCGGCGGTTTTGCCAATGCTATATTTTCTTATAGACCTCACTATAATAAATTTATAAACGAGATAGAAGCTACTGCTGGCGTACATTATAATAATTTTCATCGCCATCATTATTTGGTAGCCAAACCGTTTGTGAGCCGACAAGATGCCTTTTATGATAATACAGGTTTTAAATCTGAAAGTAGTGGCTTTATCAAATTATACGCTGAAGCGTTGAAAAGAAAATTGCAAACAGAAACAAGTTTTCAATTAAGAGGCGCAAACTTTACCTACCGTCCCGATATAGATTATAATATGGGCAATATCAGCAAAGATTGGTTGTTTTTTAATTATAGAATGGCTGCAAGTTATAAAATCATTGACAAAATTAAAACTTCTTTATCCTTTGCCGCTTGCCGCCGTGAACCTACTCGCACTGATTTATTGGGAAATTACGACGATATAGACAGCAGCATTTTGACTACTTTGGGCGATTTTAATCGGGTAAAACCAGAGCAGGTTTTTGATTGGGAATGGAATACCAACTATACTTTATACAAAAATATCTATTTGCGCCAAACGGTTTATTTTATGAATTTTCGTAACGAGATAGCCGCTATAGGACAATTAAATAATTTTGGTATTCCTTTGCGCCAAAATGTGGATAAAAGTTATCGCGCTGGGGCTGAATTGACTTTAAACGCGTTTTTGTTAAAATATAAACTTAGAATAGAGCTTAACGCCGCTTACAATTATCACCGCATACAACGTTATACAACCGCTTTCAACGGGCAAACTTATACCAACGTGCGCCCTTTGCTCACTCCAGACTGGCAAGGTTATCTAAATTGCAATTATGAAATCAACGATAAAATCCAGTTGATGTTGCAAATGCTGTACGTGGACAAAAGTTTTTTATCCAATGAAAACGATGCTGATTATATGCTACCCGCTTATTTTGTACCCAATTTTAGGGTTAATTATTCGCCTAAAGCTGGGCATAATTTGGGCTTATCTTTAAACAATTTGACCAACAAAGCCTATTATTCGGCTGGATATGTGGGTTTGAACGAACCTGCTTATTTTGTACAAGCACCTTTCAACTTCTTTTTAATCTATAATTTGTACTTTTAAACCGCAAATGGTTATTTTTTGAATAAAAAAAGCTCTTTCTATAATTAGAAAGGGCTTTTTTAATTTTGGCAAGATGACAGTTTATCAATTTTTGTGTATGTTTGCCATTGGCAAGATGACAGTTTATCAATTTTTGTGTGTGTTTGCCATTGGCAAGATGACAGTTTATCAATTTTTGTGTATGTTTGCCATTTTCAACCAAATAAAAAAAATATATGTTTTTTTGCAACCTTTTGCGCATAGCTTACGTTATAGGTAGCGAAGTTATTTTGACCGATAAAATAATTTATTTACAACCATTTTTTTTACAATTTTAAATTTCAGTCAATAAAATGAAAAATGATTTGGAGTTGGTGGGCAAAAAAACCACTGAAACGAAAACGGAAACAAACAACGACAACAAAGCGATAAAACGCACCCGCACCGATAACACATTCGGAAAATTGGCAAATTTATCCACTGCTGTATTGACGCAATGGCAATTAAATAATCCCAACTTTAACAGCAGCGCGTTTTCGTTTAGAGATTATCAACAAACGACAACAAATTTTCAAACGTTAATGTCAGAAAGTGCGAATTTGCAAAACGATAAAAAACAAAGCGTACAAAGTTTGAATTTGGTTAATAAACAAATTACTAAAGCCGCTTCAGTATTGCGCAGTTATTTCAAAATCAATCAATTGGTTAATAATATCAATTTAGAAAACGAGTATAACCGTTATGGGTTTGAGTTGAAAATTGGGCAAAAAGGGCAGCGCGTTTATGCGTTTCCTACCGATAATGATAGCCGCAAAGCAGCGTTGCAAATGATAGTCGCAGAGATGCAACAACCCAACAATTTTTACGCTGCTAAAGATTTGGGGTTGGCTTATTGGCTGGATTTGCAAACAGCGCACAGCACGGCTTGGAACGATAGCAATAATTATCGGGCAAGGGTGAGTATAAATTCGCGGGATAAAAAAATAGTGTTTGAACAGCTTAAAAATATGCTCACTATGCTCAAAGGGAATATCAAAGCGCATTATTACCGCCAAAATTCAGCCCAGATATTGCGCAGTTTTGGCTTTTTGAAAGAAAATTTCTAATCAAAAAATTGTTTAATGCTTTTTTTATACCAACAAACTATATATAACGACAAAACGGGTTATTTTATAGATAAAAAGGTTAAAAAAAACGACCAAATTATTCAATTTTAGGCTAAAAAGGGGTAAAAAAAGGGTTATTTTTTTTATAAAAGTATTGGCAATTTAAAATAAAAACTTACCTTTGCGGTGGCGATTTTTGCGCGGGCAAAAGTTGTCGCTACTATTTACATTTTTCAAAATTAACTAACAAAACAATGCAAAAATTTTCGTTCTATGCAAGTTTGTTGGGTTTGACCGCTTTATCGTTTATGCCCAGCGATATGTTTGCACAAACCAAACCAACAGACAGCAAAACCACCAAACCAAAACCTAATATGACGGCAAAGTATAAATACGAAACGTTTAAAAATGACCCATTAGGGGTAAAAATTTACACGCTCAAAAACGGGCTTAAAGTGTATATGTCTGTGCAAAAAAATGAGCCTCGCATACAAACTTATGTAGCTGTGCGCACGGGTTCGCGCAACGACCCAAGCGATGCAACGGGATTGGCGCACTATTTGGAGCATATGCTGTTTAAGGGAACGGCTAAAATTGGTTCTTTGGATTGGGAAAAAGAAAAAGTAATTTTAAAACAAATTTCTGACCTTTTTGAAAAACACCGCAACGCCAAACCTGAAGACAGAGGGGCAATTTATGCGGAGATAGACCGCCTATCAGGAGAAGCGGCAAAGTTTGTGTCTGCCAACGAATACGATAGAATGATTTCGTCGTTGGGTGCAAAAGGTACAAACGCCTATACAAGTTTTGACCAAACGGTTTATGTCAATGATATACCCACCAATGGGTTGGAAAAATGGATGTCCGTAGAAGCAGAACGTTTTAGCGAGTTGGTTTTGCGCCTTTTTCACACCGAATTAGAGGCTGTATATGAAGAGTTTAACATTAGCCAAGCCAGAGATGGTCGCAAAGTCAATCGCGAGTTTATGAACGCTTTGTTGCCTAATCACCCTTATGGCACGCAAACTACTATAGGCACGAGCGAGCATTTGAAAACGCCAAGTATGGAAAAAATACACAAGTATTTTGACACTTATTATGTGCCTAACAATATGGCTATAGTGTTGGCGGGCGATTTTAACCCCGATGAGGCGGTAGCTTTGGTGGAAAAATACTTTGGCAAATATAAAACCAAAGAAGTACCTAAGTTTGTAGCCCAAGCTCAACCCGAAATCACCAGCCCCGTAGTGCGCGAAGTGATAGGGAAAGAAAAAGCTATTGTTGATTTGGGGTGGAGAATACCAGCTATAGGCTCGGACGAGGTTATGATAGCCGATTTGGCCTCATCTTTGTTGAGCAACGGTAAAGCGGGTTTGATTGACATCAATTTGGTACAAAAACAAAAAGTAGGCGGGCCGACTTATGCCTTTGCGTGGGCTTTGCAAGATTGTGGATTTTTTGGTTTATACGGTTCTCCCCGTCAAGGGCAAAGTTTGGAAGAAGTGCGCGACTTAATGTTGGCTGAATTGGAAAAATTGCGCAAAGGAGAGTTTGAAACGTGGCAAATTGAGGCTATCGCTAATGACAACGAATATCGCACGGTAAAAGCCAATGAAGAAAACGCTGGGCGGGCAGATGCTATGTTGCAAGCCTTTTTGTACAATTTGGATTTTCAAAAACAAACCGATTATTACAATCGGATGCGCAAAATAACCAAACAGCAAATTATTGATTTTTTGAATAAATATATCAAAACCAATAACTATGCGATTATTTACAAACGCGAGGGCGAAGACAACACGGTAGTAAAGGTAGAAAAGCCTAAAATTACAGCTATAGAATTGAATAAAACGGATTTATCTGGGTTTAAAAAACAATTCGATGCGAAAAAAATGAGCAAATCTACCCCCGTTTTTGTAGATTTTGCTAAAACTATAACCAGCAAAAAATTAGTTTCAGGGGTTAGTTTGGATTATATCAAAAATAACGATAACAAAACTTTTGAGTTGAATTATGTGGTAAATATGGGTTCTGACCAAAACCAAAAATTGCCTATAGCTTTGCGCTATTTGCCTTATTTGGGAACGGACAAATACACAGCCGAACAATTGCAGCAAGAGTTTTTTAAGTTAGGATTGGACTTCAACGTATTTAGTGCCAGCGACGTAGCTTACGTTACCTTGTCGGGCTTAGACCGTTCTTTTGAGAAAGGGGTAGAATTGTTTGAACATATTTTGGCTAATGTAAAAGCGGACGAAGCAGCTTTGCAAAATTTGATTTCTGACCTCAAAAAAGCAAAAGTTGATGCCAAAAAAAGCAAAGAGAATGTATTGAATGCGGCAATGTTGAATTATGCCCGTTTTGGAGAAAAATCAGCGTTTAAAAACTTGTTGAATGATAAACAATTAGAAGTTTTGACCTCAGCAGAATTGATAACTATTATCAAATCGCTAACCTCTTACGAGCATAACGCCTTTTATTTTGGTTCTAAACCTATCACTGAAGTAGAAGTAGCTTTGAATAAATTTCATACCGTACCTAAAGTATTAACTCCTTGCCCAGCCCGTCCTGTATATCCTGAATTGGAAACTAAAGAGAACAAAGTTTATTTTTTAGATTTCAAAGGGGTAGCACAAGCCGAGATTATGATGTTGAGCAAAGGCACGCCTACATTCAATTTGGATGAAAATATAAACAATCGCTATTATAACGAGTACTTTGGTAGTGGTTTATCGTCTATTGTATTCCAAGAGATTAGAGAATCACGCGCTTTGGCTTATTCAGCTTATGCGGTCAGTTCAAGCCCAGCTTACAAAGATGAAGCCCACTATTACCGCGCGTTTGTAGGCACACAAACCGACAAAATGAAAGAAGCCGTACCCGCTATGTTTGAAATTATCAACAACTTGCCTATGGCAGAAGACCAGATGAATAACGCGTTGGAAGCACTTTTGAAACAAATTGAATCCGAACGAATTATCAAATCTGAAATTTATTGGACATACAAAAGCAACCTAAAACGCGGGATTAATTTTGATGTGCGCAAAAATGTGTACGAAAAATTTAAAAAATACCAAGGTAATCCAAAAGCGTTGGTAGAAGAGATGAAAAAATTCCACGCCGAAAAAATAAAAGGTCGCAATTATACCATTTTGGTTTTATCTGATAAATCTAAAATTGATTTAGAATATCTCAAAACCTTAGGCAAATTTGAAGAATTGACTTTGGAACAAGTTTATGGTTATTAGTGATTAGTTGTTAGTGATTAGTTGTTAGTTACTGACTGCATTATTCAATCGTAAGCAATAAAAAACCCCTCAACTGTTGTAGTTGGGGGGTTTTGCTTTTTTAACTATTTATTGGCGGCTTTTATGGCATTGACTAAGTCAGTCATTGCGTTGTGCAAATCTACATCGCTTTCCAAATCGGATTTTGTAATGATTTTAATTACTTGTTCCGCCATTTCAATTTTCTTTTTATCGCTTGGGGCTGGGTCAAGATATGGTTTTGATTTGTTTTTAGCAGAAAAGCGATTATCATAATCCCAATCGTATTTCATTGTTTCTGTCTCACCATTAACAGCCAACAAGTTAGGCGTATTTTCGCCATTTTTTTCTTTTTGTAGTGTATCAAAAGCATTTTTCCAAAGTGTAAGACTAATGTGGTTCTCTAATTCGCGTTTTTGTGTTATCCAACAAAATTTATTATTTTGATTACAAATGCTAGCAACTTCCTCTTTTTGGTCAAAAGTAGATTTTTCACTCCCCCAATCTGCATCGGTTGGGTTGGCATTTGGTCTGTCGCTATCTATTATAAAACCAAAATTGCTATTCAATTGGTTTATAGAAACCTTAGTTGGGTTTTTAGCATCATTGACTAAAATATGTTTTAAATTTCCACAACCTCCATAGAACATAATCGTATAATCTTCCCCCTCTTTCAAGTCGCTGTCGTACAATTCCAAAAACTTTTTGATATAAATTTTATCGCTAATCCCCTCCACCCAAATAATAAAATTAGCGTGCAAAATATCGCTGGGCTGATAACCCAAATCAGCCAAAATGCCGCGTTTATCATTGCCAATAATGTGCTTAACTTCGCTAATAAGGTTGGTATGGTTGCGTGTTACCTGATAAACGCTGGTGTCCGCCGTATTGATAAATACATTGGAATGTGTAGTGATAAAAAACTGATGCTTAGGAAATTCAGCTTTGATAATTTTAATAAATAACCTTTGCCATTTGGGATAAAGGTGCATTTCTGGCTCTTCTATGAATATATAATAATCTTCATTTTTGCGCATATACAAAGGAAATAACAACACTATCAAAGCCTGCACACCATCGCCTAAATTATGTAAAGGGTGTTCTACATTTCCTATTCTCACAATCACATAATCCGCGTTGATTTTAGGAATTAATGTAACCATTTGTTTATCAAAGAAATGCTCGCTTAATAAAGTTTCAAAACCTTTTATCAATTCGCGCTCTTCATAGCTACCCAATAAATGCGTTTTTAAATCTTCATAGATGGATAAACCTGTGAAAATATCTTTTTTAGGAAGTTGGTAGTCTTTTTCCGTCCTATTTGAATATACATCACCGCCTAATAATTTTGCACCGCGTAATAGGGGAATATAGAGGCAAGGCTGTAAAACTACACTATTATCTAAGTAGTTTTTTATTGTCCCTATTGTATTTTTTTCTACATTCATGACTTTTATTGGATTTTGTAAATACTCCTTTATATCTTCTTTAGTTTTTCGGTAGGGATTATTATTTGAAACGATTTTATATACGTTTTCAACAACATCTGTATCTGCTCCACCTTGTAGTATTAATTGAATTTGCTTCTCTAATTCCTCATTCATTAGAATATAACATTCGTACCACAAAATAAAGTGATGCTTAGGTTTAGAATACGATTTAATTTTTCTTTCAGTTTCACTAAAAATCTTATAAAAAACGTTGTCTATTTCGTAGTATTTTTTGATAGCAGGCGCAATATACTCATAGTTATTATAGTTGTATTGTTGTGGTGAATTTGTTGCTGTATGGGCAGTTTTTACCCATTTCATAAGCGTTCTAATAAAACGGCTTTTGCCTGAATTATTTTCGCCAATAAAAAAATTGATTTGTTGTAAATTTTTCAATACATTGGCATCTTCGCCTATTTGTAAAGTAAAAGTACTTAAATCTTTAACTGGGTGCATCGTTTGCGCAGACTCAGCAAGTTTATGAAAAGGCACAAAAGATATTTGCGGTACAAACTCGTTCATAATTTGGTTATTTTTAGTTAAAAAAATATAGACGTGGCAAATATACGCATATTTTTAACAAAGGTTTTGTTTTTATGAAAAAAAGCGGGGCGGCTATCAAAAAATTGATTTTATGTTGTATCTTTGCGCCCAAATAGCGATAACCTTTTTCAATCATTTTGCGTATGAAATTATTATACACTTGCGGGGTTATGTTTATGGGTTTGGTTGGGCTTTCATTTTTCAACTTCACCCAGCGCAGCCAAGAAATGGACAGCGCGGCTTTGGGCAAGCGTTTGTTTATGGATAGCATTTTATCCGCTGATTATACTCTAAGTTGTGCATCTTGTCATCGTCCAGAATTTGCTTTTGCTGACACTTCGGCGGTTAGCGTGGGCGTGGCTGGTCGCAAAGGGAATAGAAACACGCCCTCAAGTATGAATATGAGCGCGCGGGAGAGCTTTTTTTGGGACGGTCGCGCCCTTACTTTGGAAGAACAGGCATTGAAACCGATAGAAAATCCCGTAGAAATGAACCTAAAAATAGAACACGCCATAGAGCGGTTGCAAAGACATTCTGAATACAACCAACTGTTTATAGACATTTACGGCGAAAGCCCCAACGCCAGCCTTTTGGCGCGCGCTTTGGCTGATTTCCAACGCACATTGGAAACGGGTTCGCCCTACGACCGATTTATGCAAGGCGACAGCAGCGCGATTAGTGCAGCAGCCCAGCGCGGTTTGACCCTATTCAACGAAAAAGGCAAATGTATAGAATGCCATTTTGCAGCCGATTTGACCGGCGATGAGTTTAGAAATATAGGTTTGTACGATAATAAAATTTATCAAGATTCGGGCAGAGCAGCCATTAGCAAAAACCCTGAAGATTTGGGCAAGTTCAAAACCCCCTCTTTGCGCAATGTAGCCATTACCGCCCCTTATATGCACGACGGCAGTTTCCGCACTTTGCGCGAGGTGATAGATTATTACGACCAGCCCGATAAATTCGTGTCGCACGCTATCAACCGCGATACGCTGCTAAATAAACCCTTGCAACTCACCGAAAGCGAAAAACAGGATTTGGAAACATTTTTGCGCAGCCTCACCGCCAAACAATTTAATTAGTGATTAGTTATTAGTGGTTAGTTATTAGTGATTGTGTAAAAAAGTTTAATTATGCTCATTATAAAAATATAAAAATGTGCTTTTGCAGTCTTCAAATATAACTAACAACCAACCACTAATAACTAATAAGTATTTGAAATAAATTATTAGGAATTAAAAGCGTATGTCTTTGCAGCGATATTTTTAATTTTTTTCTTACAAACCCCGTGTTTCACACGGGGCAATTACCGTTCAACCCCGTTGGGGTTGGCAAAATGAAACCCCAACGGGGTTTAACAGAAATAGCCCCGCGTTACAACGCGGGGGCAATAGGCGAATAAAAGCAAGTTTTATTAATCACCAATAATTATTTTCACACACTTAACTAATAACTAACAACTAACAACTAATGAAAAAAGATATTTTATTCAAAAAATTGCGCGAAGGGATTGATACTCAAGACTATTTGATTTTGCAACAATTTTGCGAAATAGCAGAGAACGAGTACCCAAACGAAAACGAAACTATAGTAGCTTGTATAGCTTTCGCCAAACTCAACTGGAACAATGCCAAAGTGGTAGAACTTACCCAACAGCTTTGCGCTAATAATCCAGAACAGATTCATTTTCAACTAGATTTGGCTGACGCCTATTTCAAAAACTATCAAAATGAAGAAGCAGTCAATCTATTGGATGAAGTTATCAACCACAATACGGCTGATGATAACATTTTGGCGCGTTATGTCAAATTGATAGTTGCTAATCTATCGGATGAACCCACGTTGAAACAAGCGATTATTATACTCAATAAAATCATCGCCAAATATCCCAACGCGCCCGAGCCGCTATTAGACCGCGCTTTGGCTTATCAAAACATCAGCCTAAACGAGTTGGCTATAGAAGATTTGCAGCGTGCGCATATTTTGCAACCCGATAATGAGGATGTTTTGCAAAGGCTAATTACCGTTTGCCAATACGAAAGCCGAGTGGAAGATATACGAAAATACTATGAAATTCTATTGGCACTCAACCCCGAAAATGCGAGTTATCTAATCGCTTACGCTGATTTTTGGGCGTTGGAATCGCAGTATGAAAAAGCGTTGGAAATGTATACCCAAGCTATAGAATTGGAAATGTCGCAAGGTTTGGATGCTGTCCACGCCCGCCGCACCCGTGGGGAAGTGTATTTAAAAAACAACCAACCTCAAGCCGCAATAGCGGACTTTACCGCAGCTTTATTAACCTTTGACGATAGTGCCATCCGCCTCAACCGCGCCCGCGCTTATCAACAAACCAAGAACGAAAAAGGATTTTTGGCAGATATTAAAAAAGTTTTGGAAGAAAAAGATTTTTATTATGCCGATGCTTTATTGTTGCGCATAGATTTTTACATTGATACCAAAGAATGGGCTAAGGCCGAAAAAGAAGCTCAAAGTTTGTTGAAAAATGAAGAATATTCTTTCCACAAAAAAGACGTTTATTTTGCTTTAGGCAAACTATTTATGGCTAAAAATGAGCTTAAAAAAGCTACAGATAATTGGCGAAAAGCGGCTGAATTATATCATCCAGAAGCCAATAATATGTTGGAAACCTATTGCCAAACAGAAATACAAGCCGAAAACCAAGCGCGCAAAGATACTTTAGCCAAAAAATTTGCAAAAGAAACAGCCAAAAATAAAAAGTCGCCCATTTTATCCGGTCTTTTTGACAAAATTTGGGTATTGGATATACAAAAAACAATGAGCGACAACCCAGCAGTAGCGGAAATGCCAGCCGCTTTGGTTGGATTTTTTTTGGAAGCGTTCAAAACCGTAAACATACAAATCAATCCGCAAACTATACGCATCGACAACCCTAATAGCGACGCTTTGGAAGCCTATTATCGCATCAGCAACGAAACACCAGACGCTGTGCAAATTTATGGCGAACCGCTAACTGATAAAGAAGCCCGCGAACTGCAGCTTTCTGTAGATAATGGAAAGTTGAAAATTAGCGGGTTGATGTCCCAACCGCAAGCAGATGCGCCCAGTTTGGATTTATATTTTCAAGAAGGTAGTTTAACAGAAATCCAGCCTTTGGACGAAAAAGCCCAAGCCGAACAGATGAAAAATTTGGCTGAAAGTTTCCTCACGGGCTTATTGCAAACCGTTGTAGAAGGGATAGAAAACGCCAGCAGCCCAGACGGAGAAGCCGCTTCAGACGAATCGCCCAGCGATTTGCAGCACGATTAGATTAACTTTTGCGCATTTTGGCGAATAAAAAAAGCCCTTTCCGAGTGAGAAAGGGCTTTTTTGTTTTTACAGTAGTCTAAGTGATTATTCCTAATTCTTTTAGAATATCGTATCTAAACTTTGCCAGCGAATTGTTATGAAATTCATCTTTAGGCACATAACCGAAAACCAACTGTTTTATTTCTGTTTCATTTTCAAAAAGTTTCTTCTCTTCGCCAAAGTCTAATAATTCTTCTATTTGGGTATCTGCGTACTTTTGTTTTTTTTCAAGGAATTCAACAACAACATTTTTATGTTTATTGTAGCGTTCTACCAAGCCCAATGTTGTTATATCTTCTTGTTCGTCAGTAATTTTGCTCTCGAAAAGCACATCTATATTTTCTTCTTTATTAAGTACACCATTAAGTTTATAACTAAAAGGGGCTGATATTTCGTTCGCGTAAGGATGGATTTTTAGTGCTCTTGTGAGCTTATAAGAAGCATTACAAGTAGAACAACTAGGTATTAAATTCCAAAATGATAAAGCAAGCCAAGGATAAGTGTCTTTAGAATGAAAATGGTCTAATTGGTACAAAAGTCTTTTTGACACCCCATCGTCTACAGCATAAGTATAATTGATATTGCAGTATAAACACACTTTTATATTGACAACATCAGCCATCAATTTTTTAAAAGGCTTATCGTCGCGAAGTGCTGTATATTTAGCAATAAAATAATCTTTAATAGCTCTTTGTTCCACAGGGTGGCAGTCGTCATTATATATTTTTTCTAATGGAGAGCTAGTAGAATTATCAAAGTAAGCTTTTTTTTCCTCTAAAATACTTCCTTTGCAAGTAATAAAACACTCTACAAAGTCAGTAATAGCAGGGCAGTCAGTCCTTTTCCAAACGTCATTATATTCTTTCTCTGTAGCATTATATTCTTTTTCTGTTTTATCTTTTTCATTCTCCGCATTTAATAAGTCGCTTGCATTCTTGCATAGTTTTTCTTGTATAGGAACTACATTTTTAATTCTATTATTTTCTTTTGCCTTATCATTTCCTATCTTATTAAGAGCTTTATTTTTCGTATCAAGCTTTCCCTCTTCACGTTTTCTTTCTTTTGTTAAGGCATCAACCTCATCTTTTGCATCATTCAAATTTTTGTATTTTTTAGACTCTTTCAACAATGAGTCAATTTTTTTAGTAGTCAATTCATTTTTTATTTTGTTAATAGTATTCACCATATCATCTTTTGTTAATTCTTTAAAAAAAGAAAGTTTCAAATACTCACCTTTCGTTAAGGTAGGCGTATATTTTATCATAAAAAAATTAAGTTTAAGAGTTAAAAAAATAAGGGGAAATATAAAATTCCCCCTTGAGTTATTTGGGATTGTTTTCGTTCAATTTGTCTTTTTGGCGTTGCAATTCCTTAATTTGCTCGTCAAGTTGCATAATTCGCTGGTTAGGGTAGCGTTTCATTAGATACATTTCGTTGAGTTTGTTGCGCAAAATAGGCTCAGCTATCAAGTCAATGATACGCTTGCAATCGTCTAAATCCATTGTTTCATCATTTTCTTCGAGAGATAGTCGTTTGATGACTTTCTGAATTTTATCTTTAGCAAAATCGCCAATCACTCCATTCATAAAAAAACTATTCGAGAGCATAGTATGTATATTAGCCGCAAAAGTGTGTTCTAATTCGTGTTTTTTATCATTTTTATCCAACAAAAATATAACATTTTCCTTTGGAATATCAGACAATAAAAACGGCGAATGTGTAGTCAATATCAATTGAACATTTGCATTAAGCAATTCGCAAACCTCGAGTAAGCGCGAAAAATAATTTCTTTGCCATTCAGGATGCAACGTAATTTCCCCCTCGTCTATCATAAGCAATATATGCGTTTTTTCTTTTAGCTTTTCCGCATCTACTTGCCAATACAAGCGCGATAGCATATTGAGCATAACCAACTGCCCACTACTGTATTTTTCTTCAGGTTCAATAACAAAAAAGTTAGGTAAAAATGTTTCCGTTTCTCTTAGCAGCTCAATAAATTGTTTTGCTAAATCAGCATTTTCTAGAAAATCTAAATTAAGATACAGATTTTCAAATTTTAATTTGTAGTTTTTTGTTTTATTGGCAGCATCTATAAATTTCATCAAATTAGCAAAAAAGGTTCTAAATTTTTCCTCTAGAGCTATTGCAAGTGAAATATCTTCATCATTTTCTTTTGCAGAAGTATCATTGTCTTGAAAGATAGCCTTAATTGCCTCTTTAGTAAAATTTTTTGTAGTTCTTATAATATTATTAACTTTGTTCTTTATCTGTTGAAAATATAATTTTTTATGCGAGCCGTCTCTGCTGCCCACAAAATAATCATCCATAGCAGAAATAAAATACTTTAAAATTTTGTCTGTACTTTCCGTCGCTTTATAGTAACTTGTGTCATTTGGTAACATTGCCAAACTTATTTTTGGAGTATAAGGCAAATCTTTTGGCCAAAGAGAAGGTTCTCCTAGCTTTTTGCCAAACCTAAACTGCTTCCAAAAATTGAAAATCATTTTGTTGTCTATACTTTTTTTCCAATTTGCATACAGAAATGGCCGTTGGGACGACATCACATTATTTAGAGTTCCTTTTAACATTAAACCTTGTTCAGTCAAAAATAGCATAGATTTTTCTGCTACATTAAGGTATTCTATAGTTGTTTGAACAGCATAAAGTAGCCCTAATAAGTTCTTTTTAAACTCTTCAGGTTCAGTAATATCTTCAATTTTGTAGTTCTGGTTACTACAAGTTAGCACTTCGTTTTTTTGCTTACGCGGATAGCAAGCATCATTTTGTATTACTCCGTCAAAGCAAGAAATGGTATTTTCTCCTTTGAGAAAGCAAATCACTATTCTATTCTGTATTTCATTATCTAGCGGCTTGCCAACTGTATTAGCAAGAAAATAACAAATTGCTGCCAAAATAGAGCTTTTTCCTGTACCATTTTTGCCCACTATGGCGGTTACAGAAGTGACTTTTTCGCCAAAAAAGTTAGCTGGTAAGATATTTTCTTTTTTTGCTATTTCTAATTGATTAGTTTCTTTTTTGTACTCAATATGGAAATCAGGCGAAAAATTAAATCCTTGATTTTGGATATTATTATAATTTTCAAGCCAAAGATAGAGTAATTGCATATATTTTATAGATTATGAAAAAAAACAGATTAAATTAATTCCAAATCGCTTTACCTTTGCGCAACAAAGCAGCATTTTCCTTTTTTATAATATGGACTTGAGTAGTTTTGAGATTTTTTTTATCAAAAAGCGGCAATTGTTCATTACTCCATTGTATAATAGCCCCATCTAAAATTTTGATATTTTGAAAACCCATATCTACCATAAAAGCGGCTAAAAGACGGCTTCTGTCGCCTGTTGTACAATAAATCACTATAGGCAACGTTCTACGCAGCATCCAGATGCGCTCTGTGTTGAAATCTTCAAAACCTATCCTTTTAGCATTCTTGAGATGGCTGACATCATACTCGCGTTGGCTACGCGCATCCAACAAAATAGGGCTTTGATTTGTATTTATCAACTCATTTAGCCGACTTGGGGTGATTACAAAAGGGCTGACATTGGCATCTATATTAAGTATAAAATCTCTCAAAGAAGGTTGCATTTTGGGCGCAGCCACCAACAAATTAAAGTAAGGGTTATCAACTGTATCTACTTGCGCAACTAATTGAAAATGAAAGATATAGAAAACAAAAAACAGTGTTTTTTTCATAGCACATAAAATTAAAAAGTTAGCAAAAACTTATAAGGGAGCGGCCAATATACGCTATATTTGATTATTCGGTTGTATTTCGTACAAAATAAAAAAAAATTTTATACAAAAAGGACAAAAATCCGCAGACTGTAGTTAATTTGCGGGCTTTTTACAGCCCAATTAAATTTTTTATTTTTTAGTATGAACAAATTTTGCATTTTAACCATTTTAGGGCTATTTTTTATAGCCTGCCGCCCCCAATCTGCCTTGCCCAAGGGAATTTACAACTATTTGGAACCCACCAAAACAGGCGCTGAGATAGAAGCGATGGATAATAAATTTGAAAAGGTTTATTATATGCTATTGGGGGCGTTTAGCAACGAAGAACAAGCCAGCGCCATAGAAGAGGGCGATTTATCCATTCCCCAGCAGATAATCACCGTACCCATTTGGCGAGAGCGCAAGGGCGAGTATTGGTATTATTCGGGCTGGTTTGTGGCTGGCAACACCAAAAAACCGCTCACACAAGATATTGTAAAATTGGTAAAAAGAAGCCGAGACAGCTTTGAAATGCAATTTTTCACCCTACCCGACGAAACTGAAGAGAATTTATACTTTGAAGAATGGAAAAAACCCCAACCTTTTGCCTATTTAAAACCCAAAGACCTTGTACCTACCACAGATTGCCAAAATTATGCGATAGAAACCAGCCCCAACCAATTTGAGGTATTGAGTATAGGCGAACCCTGTTCTTATGAATTGTCCAGCAACCGCCAATATATGCACTATGAATTGCGGCTTAGCCCTCACGTTATCAATGAATTAACCGTTTATTTTAACGCTAAAATGGACACAACTTATAAAAACCCCCGCCCTGACGGGATAATTTTTAAACGAATAGATAAAAACAAAGCCCCTTATCTCAACAAAAAAGGTTAAAATGTGGAGTTACGCTTTGAGCTATTTTGTGATAAAAGTCAAGTTGAAAAGCTAAATTTTCGCCGTGCGACGCCAAAACCAGCGTATGTTGCGGAAAGCCGACCAAACGAGCGTAGCGAGTGCCGTAGCTTTTTTGCAACGCAAAAAACGTCGGCTTGTAGCAACGGTTTTGCGCTTATTTTCGTAGAAAATACAGCAAAAACGCCTTTTTGGCGTTGGCTTTTTTGGTACTTTTTTGCCATCAAAAAAGTACGAAGAAAATAAATTTTTTAGGCGTAAGCCGTTAAAAAAATTTCTACTCAATTTAACTTATAGCTATTTTGTACTAAAATTAAACCTCAAGCGTAACTCCAGTTAAAATATAAAAATATGTTTAGATTATTTTTGCTTATGCTATTACTAAATGGGCTAATCAACAGCCAAGCTATAGCACAAAAAAAAGGCAAGCCTAAGCCTTTTCAATACTTTTCTCATTTCAAAACAGCTAAAGAAATTGATGAAATGACGAATAAAATGGATAAAATGTTTTATATGCTCTGTGGTCAATTTCGCAACAACGAACAAGCTGCCAATGTGTTGGAGCCCGAGCTAAAAATCAAACAAGAGCTAATGAATTTTCCGATATGGAAAGAGCGGCGCGAGTATTGGTATTGCTCGATTTGGTATATGGAAGGTCAGCCCCACAAGCCACTTTCTACAGATATTATACGGCTAACAAAAATAGATAACGACAGCACATTAATGCAATTTTATACCCTTCCCGAACCCGTAGATGGCAACTATGGAAACGAAGAATGGAATCAAGAAAAACCTTTTGCCAACCTTAAGCCCAAAGATTTAATCCCAGCCCCTGCAGGCTCGCGGAATGTCATTTTGAAAAAAGCAGAAGGTGTGTTTGATGTGTTGAGCATAAGCGAACCTCGTTATTATCCCCTTTCAGAACAGCGTCAATTTATGCACTACAGATTACAATTAAATAGTAGCGAAATTCGCGATTTTACCATATATTTAGACAAAGATAAAAAAGTTGTCTATGAACACAAATGGCCTGACGGGCTTTTATACAAAAGATTAACAAAACCTACTTATTATATCAAAAAGAAATAATGGCAGCAAAAGAATTAGTTGGCGTGGTTGGTTCAGGCAGTTTTGGATTGGCGATAGCAGATTTATTGTCCGAAAATGTAAAAGTTTTGGTCTATGCTCGCCGTTCTGAAGTAGTAGATGCCATACGCCGCCGTGAAGGTGAATACGCACATTTGTCCCCAGATTTGGAAGTATGTAATGATGCAGGAGAAATTTGTCAGCGTTGCACGCTATTGTTTGTGATGATACCCTCACAAGGATTTAGGGCTGTTATGAAATCTTTCGCGCCCCATTTGCGCCCTTCACATTTATTGATACACGGCACAAAAGGCTTAGATTGGTCTTTATTGACAGCTGACAAGCCAATAGAATTGCAGTACATCCGCACTATGTCGCAAGTGATTGAAGAAGAAACGGTTGTATGTCGTGTGGGCTGTTTGTCAGGTCCCAACCTATCTTCAGAAATACGCGAAGGACAGCCAGCAGCTACTCTAATTTCTAGCCATTACAACGAGGTGATAAAAGCGGGGCAAAACGCCTTGCGCAGCAGCCGTTTTTTGGTTTATGGCAATTACGATGTGTTGGGGGCAGAGTTGGCTGGCGCGTTAAAAAATATCATCGCTTTGGCGGCAGGAATTTTGGGCGGGCGCGATTTTGGCAAAAATCTTTGGGCTTTGCTCATCACCCGCGGACTTTCGGAAATGATACACATGGGCAAAGCAATGGGAGCTGATGTCAAAGCCTTTTTGGGTATAGCAGGCATAGGCGATTTGGTGGCTACAGCAGCCAGCACCAACAGCCGCAATTATCAAGTTGGGTACAGATTAGCCAAGGGCGAAACCATTAAAGATATTTTAGCCTCTATGACTGAAGTAGCCGAAGGGGTGCGCACGTTGGAAATTGTCAAAAAATTATCCAATTCGCTGAAAGTTTCTACCCCAATTATAGAAATTTTATACCGCGTATTTTACCGCGAAATGGATGTGGATAGAGCTATCCGCTTTCTTATGGAATATGATTATTCTGTGGATGTGGATTATTTGTAATCATAAAATATAACGACGATTTAAAAAAAAATGACCTTTAGCGAACTCAACCTTAATAAATTTTTGCTCAACGCCTTAGACGATTTGGGTTTTAGCGAAGCTACCCCAATACAAGAAAAAGTATTTTCTGTAGTGATGTCGGGCAAAGATGTCTGTGCTATTGCGCAAACAGGTACGGGCAAAACTTACGCATATTTGCTGCCCACGCTGCGACAATTCCAATTTTCAAAAGAAGGAACTCCCCAATTGCTGATAATTGTGCCGACCCGCGAACTCGTCGCGCAAGTGGTGGAATCTGTAGAAAAATTGACCAAATATATGACAGCGCGCACCGTGGGCATTTATGGGGGAACCAACACGCGTGCGCAGGCAGCAGCAATACAGCAAGGCGTGGATATTTTGGTGGCAACACCGGGCAGATTGGCGGATTTTTTGAATAGTGGGGTTCTAAAACCCAAAAATATAAAACGGCTGATTTTAGACGAATTTGACGAAATGCTAAACCTTGGTTTTCGCGCACAATTGAGTGTCATTTTTGACAAATTGCCCCAAAAACGCCAAAATTTACTGTTTTCAGCCACACTTACGCCTGAAGTGGAGGAGTTGGTGGATACATTCTTCAACGCGCCATTGCGTATAGAAACCGAGCGCGTAGGCACACCGCTCGACAATATCGCGCAAAGCCATTACAAAGTACCTAATTTTTACACCAAACTAAATCTGCTTGACTTTTTGCTGGAAACGGATAAAACGATGACCAAAGTGCTAGTTTTTGTTTCTACCAAAAGCCTTGCTGACCGCGTGTATGAGCATTTAAAACCAACGTATAAAACCGAAGTTGATATTATCCACGGCAATAAACAGCAAAATTATCGCTTCAATAGCGTCAATCAATTTGAAAACGGTTCTTGTAGAGTACTGATTGCGACTGATATAATCGCGCGTGGTTTGGACGTGGATGGGGTAACACATATCGTAAATTTTGACCTGCCAGATGCTCCCGAAAACTATATTCACCGCATCGGTCGCACAGGCCGTTTTGGTAAAACAGGGGTTGCGATTTCGTTTATAAAAGATAAAGAAGCTGCTATGCAAGTTGATATAGAACGGCTTATGGCAACCCAAATCCCGCTTAATGAGTTTCCCAAAACAGTCGCTATTTCCGAACAACTTTTAGATGAGGAAAAGGAAAAAATAGCTATGAAATTTTTGACAAAACTACCCCAAATTGACCCTTCAGAATCCGCTTTTCAAGAAAAATTAGAAAAAAACAAGAAAGTCAACGTCCGCTACAATCACGAAGCCGCTATGAAACAAAAGTATGGCAAAGCCTACGAACGCCGCAAAAAATAAAACTATATTGGGTTATACAGCATAGATAGAGCTATCCGCTTCTTGATGGAATACGATTATTCTGTGGATGTGGATTATTTGTAATCAGATAAGCGAATGGATTTGATATGTAACTGTTTGCTATTAGCGTTCCAAACCCATTCTTGTTCAATGGTTAAAAATGGGGCTAAATCAACCCCCGTTTTTTCTATAAAATGAAAATCTGCTGTTGATAATTTTAACATTACTCTCTCCGCCCAAGTGATTTTAGCTCCTCTTTTGGGTTTATGATTATCAACAGGAAACCAAAAAAGGGGTTTATGGCTGATAAAATTATCGTTCCTGTCGTAAATATCTTGCGCGGGGGCGAAAGAAAAGGGAATAATTAGCAACTGCTTGGTTAAAGTGTCCAAATAAACCCGCTGATAGATTTTATAATTGCTAAAACTGTAATAATCAATACAATAAGGCACAATAGATAGTGTTGGCTCGAAAGTTTCTGGGTCAAAAGAGCTTACAGTATCCGTCAAAGACATTAACGCGCCCTCAGCATTGGTAAAAACTTGATTACAATCCCTATCTTTAAACACTAACAGCGGATTTCTATCCGTTCTCCCTTTCCATAACCAATGGGGGGTAAAAGCCAATTTTTCGCTATACTTATGCTTAGGAAATTCTACCAAGCTCTCAATTTCAGCGATTAAAATCAAATGATTTTTTTGTGCAAATACGCAATTTATCAACACAGAGAAAAAGCCAAATAACAGATATTTTTTGCCCATTTTTTGTTTTTATGTATACAGATGTTTAGTAAGAAAAACTGTGTACAATTTGCGCGCTCAATAGCGTGGGGTTTTATACCCCACGCACGAAATCAAATAAACAAATGATATATTTTGATAAAATTTTTATTGCCGCGTGGGGTGTAAAACCCCACGCTATTGAGCGCGCCTTATGTTATTGTTGCTTGTTTTAGCTTTTAAAACCTTACTAAACACCTTTATAAAAAAAACAGCCCGACCAAAGCCAAACTGTTTTCAAAAAAATTACCCTTGATTAATTATTTACTATTTGCACTCTCATCCCCTCGTGAGCAGTAGAAAAAAGTTCTTTCAGCAAAAAAGTACCATCTTCCACCCCCCTAACTATAGCCGTTTCTGGATTATTTTTTATAATTTGTATAGGTTGCAAACTCAAAGTGCTATCTTTGACCGCATAAAGTTTGTCGCCTTCTACCAATAATTTGCGGGGCACTTCCATCACTTGCGCCAAAGTAGTAGCTGCTATTGAGCCTGTGAGAAACATATTTTCACGCAAATTAGCCCCATTGGTTTGTATATACAACTTTACGGTTTGGGTTTTGTTGTCAATCGTGCTAGCAATCCGACCAATGCGCCCTATCCAATCTCCTGCTATATCATCTGATGTGAGTTGTACCTTATCCCCAATTTTGATATACTTCAAATCCTCCAAAGGCACAGCCGCCTCCAGTTCATAACCGCCCACACTCATCAAAGTCGCCAATTTTTGCCCAGCGCGGATAAAAGAACCCGTACTAATCAAACTTTCGGTAATTTCTCCCGAAAAAGGGGCATAAATTTGATATTTTTTCAACCGCTCTTCTGCGCTTTTTATGGTATAAAATTGATTATAAATTGTCTTGAGGGCAATAAAATCCTTTTCTCGGCTGGTTTTGGGCGTTGGTAGTTCTGGGATAAGATTGTCAAGAGAGAAATTTTGTCTATAACTTTCCCAAGCGGCTAAATTATCACCAAAATCAATTTTTATATCGGGCATTATTTGGGTAATAGCCGTCAATAAAGCTGCTTTTTGCGCCTGTAAAGCCAAAATTTGCTCACTGTGGTCTATTTGTAGCAATAAATCCCCTTTGCTAAACCGCATACCTGCTTTCCAAACTGGACTTTTGGGGCTTAATTGTCCACCCAATTCAGAAAACAACTCAATTTTTTCGTTAGCCATCAATCTTCCAAAAATTGGCACTTGGGTTTGTACGGTTTCATTTTTGGCGGAAAAAACTTGCACAGATTTAAGCACAGCAGCTTTGGGCTTGGGGGTAGGCACAGCTTCTGTTTTGGCTTTTACGGCCGAACGCCCCATAACCACCACAACTACCAACAACAAAACGGCAACAACCGCAACTATCAATTGTCTATTCATAAATTATAATAAATAAGGTTTGCGAGGTTTAAAATTTGCTGCAAAGGTAGCTGTTTTATCTTACTTTGGATAAACTTTAACATTTCATTATAAAAAATGAATTTTTTGGCATCATATTTGTATCTTTTCGCCTTTTTAGCGGTCTAATTATTAACTGGAGTTACGCTCCAGCCAATAAGTTTAAAAAAATTAAGTAAGAACACCAATTTTCGCCGTGCGACGCCAAAACCAGCGTATGTCGCGGAAAGACGACCAACCGAGCGCAGCGAGGGCAGTAGCTTTTTTGCATAGCAAAAAACGTCGGCTTGTAGCGACGGTTTTGCGCTTATTTTCGTAGAAAATACAAGCAAAAACGCCTTTTTGGCGTTGGCTTTTTTGGTTACTTTTTTGCCACCAAAAAAGTAATAATAATAAAATTTTTTAGGCGTAAGCCGTTAAAAAAATTTCTACCCGATTTAACTTATAGCTGTTTTGTACTAAAATTAAACCTTAAGCGTAACTCCAGTTATTAAAAAAAATTCTAATAAAAAACCAAAATAACCATATGAAAAAAATATCACTCGCCGCTTTTCTATTGGGGCTTTCTATCTGCCCAATGTGGGCGCAAGTTCCTGAAGGTGCAGGACCCAATTTAGTGCCTAATCCTGGGTTTGAAGATAAGAAAAAGGATGCTTCTTTACCCAAAGAGGATTTGGACGGTTCTGCCTCTTTTCGCCAAGCCATAGCCGAATGGAATAGCCCCACAATGACCACCCCCGACTGGTTGATTGTTCCCAAAAACAAAGTGCAAGAGCTCAAACGCAGCGGCGCGTCGTTTAATGAAGCCCACGGCGGGATAAAAATGGCGGCTATTTTGACCCATAATCCCAAATCAGAACGCTCTACGACTTACCGAGAATACCTCCAAGTCAAACTGCCCGAACCTACCAAAAAAGGGCAAGAATATTATTTTGAAATGTGGGTTTGCCAAGACCACCGCTCTATGACCGCTTCCAACAATTTGGGGTTTGTGCTGTCGCCTACCCCCGTTTTTCGCCAAAGCGAAGCGGTGAAGTATGAACCCCTTGCGGATATGAAACCTGACTTTAATTATACGGAAATTATTAATGAAAAAGGGCGCGAATGGGTGCGTATTTCTACCACTTTTACCGCCGCCAACCGCGCTCAATACCTAATTATTGGCAATTTCTTTGATAACAAAGGCACAAAGTTTAAAAATGTAGGCCGCGGCGACCAAGAACAATCCTATTATCTAATTGATGATGTGGCTTTGCACGAGGTTAATCCCATCCCTGTAGCCATTCCCGAACCAGAACCAGAACCCATTCCTGAACCGCCCACTTTGGCAGAAGAACCGATGGAAGTGGGTAAAGTGATAGAACTCGACCACGTTTATTTTGAAACCTCAAAATGGAAACTTTTGGACGAATCCACCAAACAACTCAACGAATTGGTAGAGTTAATGTCCAAAAATCCCACTATGGAGATAGAAATTGGCGGACACACAGACGATAGAGGCACAGACGCTGCCAACCAAAAACTGTCCGAAAATCGCACCAAATCTGTTTACGAATACCTTATCGGGCAAGGGGTTGCGGCAGGGCGTATGACTTATAACGGCTATGGGGAAAAATCGCCCAAAACTACCAACGACACAGAAGAAGGGCGTTCTCAAAATCGCCGCGTTGAGTTTAAAGTTACCAAAATTGACGGAAAAGTTGATGTCAATATCAAAAACGATAAAAAAGATTATAACGGCGGGGATAAATAACCCCCCAAAACACAAAAAGCTGGGTTCTTAGAACTCAGCTTTTTTTTATTAGAGATGTTTAGTAAGAATTTTTTACATTTTCAATTAAGAAAAATAACTGTTTATGTCTTTTAAGCAACAGACTAAAGTCTGTTGCAATCGTTTTTTGTCTTTCAACGGGTTAAAACCCGTTGGTATTGACTGATAAAAGTATAAAACGCGCGGGGGTT
>JAAFIM010000031.1 GCA_013297745.1 Chitinophagales bacterium
GTGTAAGTTTTTAATCACCAATAAATTATTCCTGATACTTAAAAACAAAAAAACGCCACCAGCACAAGCCAGCAGCGTTTTGTATAAAACTTTGAAAGTTATAATTATTTAGCAATTTGTACGCGACGAGTAACTACTCCCGCTGCGCTGCGGATTTGCATTAGATAGAAACCATTAGCTAAATCTGCTGTGTTGATTTGTGCTTGAGTTTGGTTGATATTTTGTTGGATACTCACCACTTGACCAAGCGCGTTGATGATGCTGATAGATTCAATTTCCAACTCGCTTTTTACATTGAATAAAGCAGCCGAAGGGTTAGGGAATACCACTACAGCGTAGTTAGCGTTTTGGTACTCGCGCACATTTACAAATATAATCTCTTGAACGTCAGCCATATTTCTCGCCCATACATTGTAGAACGAATCAAAAGGAGTAGCTGGGTCAGATTGTCTGCCTACACCCGTGATGTTGAATGAATCTGCTGTATAAGTAGCCCCAGCCAAATCTGTATCGCCATCAAAACGAACATAAACTGTGTCTGTACCGCTCAAGAAACGAAGCGTTGCACCTGTAGCGTCAGCGATAACCGTATCCACTATGCGCAAATTAGTAAAACGAACCAATTTATTCTCTGTCATTTCTGTAGCTACAGTCGCTGCCATAGGCGTAACCAAAGCATTGCCAGAACTTGCTACAATAATTGTATCAGGAGAGAATTGCAACAAGCCTCTAAATTGAGATACACGACCGCGAATATGCAAAGAGTCGCCGCGCATAGGCGCATAACCAGCCACATCAGAAGAAGCGAAAACGGTAATACCTACATTATTACTGTTGATAAACGCAAAATCTACCCCAGCACCGCCGCGGAAATCGCCACTATGTACAATAGCGCGAATTTCACAATAAACGTTAGCAGAATCCGCTAATCCGCTAGCATCCAAATTATTGATAGCATCTATAGTATAAACAGGATAAGATTGCGCCACACAGCTTTCAGCCATACCAGGAGAACCCAAAAGAGGGCGGAATGAACTATCTGGTTGCATAATCATCACGCCTGTATTGCGAGTGGAAACACTCCAATTCACTGCATTGTTATTATCTGCTGCTGGATTACACAATATAAGCGAAGGACCATTGCCATCCGCTGCTGCTGGCCAAGGGGTAGCGTCATCATAAGCTACTGAATCCACAACTGTACCATTCGCCATAAAAATTTTAATAGAGCTAGGAGATGGATTATTTCCTAATCCTGCTGCATTTCTCCATTGACGAGGATATACGCTCATACCAAATTGTCTGTACACAGCCGAATCATTAACAGCCGTAACTAAATACGCACCAGCAGCCAAAGGAGTAGAACCTACAAAACTATCTTTTACCAAAGGCGCACCACCAAAAGTGATGTAATATCCGTTCAAATCTACTGTGCTAGAACCAGCGTTATAGATTTCTATAAATTCCAAAGAATCCGCATTTGCTTCAGGCGGATTGTAAGAAATTTCGGTGATGACAATTTGCGCATTGGCCGCAGCTACCATACCAAGACCTGCGAATAGCGAAGTAATGAATTTTTTCATCGCAATAATAATGTGTTTTAATTTTAAAAAATTGAAAATTGCAGCGCAAAAATACCGCTTTTATCCATTTATTCCGCTTTTGAATGTTATTTTTAGATTAAATTTTTGCTAATTTTCCAAAAAATCTTACTTTTGCCTAATTTTTTAGCTATTTTATCCATTTTTTTTAAATATATGTACAAATTTTCGCTATTTTTGGGCTTGTTTTTAAGCCTATTCATACACAGTTGCGCCCCTGCTATTTGGCAATTAACGGACGCCACAACCAATCCCCAAGCGTTAAACAATGCTTTTGGCAAACAAAATACCAACACAGAAAATAATGCTGCCCCCAGCAATGTATGGGTAGATATGCAACGTCATTATGTATATGCGGGCATACCCAATCGCATTCGGATTTTGAACGGTGGCGAACCCAGTTTGTCTGTTGGTACTATCAAAGAAACTGATAATATAGGCGAGTACTTTATCGAAGTGGATATGCCCGGTATCGTGACCGAATTGAGTAGTAATATCATCAGCAAATCCAACGAAACCAAAGTGGAAAAGATAATGTACACAGTTTTGCCCTTGCCTATGCCAGAATGGCGAATTGCAGGTTTGCAAAATGGAAAAATGCTAGCTAAAGATTTTCGCAGCTTGCGCAATTTTGAACTAATTTCTACAGCTGTAGGCGAAAAAACGGCGGTCATCAATTGCACTTGTTTAGGTTTTAAAGTGCTAAAAATAGATAGCAAAAACCAACGCAGCGAAACCAATAATCCCAATGCTGAATTTAGCCCCGAAGTCATCAATCTACTCAATACAGCCACCACAGGGGATATTTTTATCATACAGCAGCTCAAAACCCAATGCTCCCCCAAAGATAGAACAAGAATAATGCAAAGTTTAGCTATAGAAATTATCTAAACCCAAACTACTATTTTGAAAAATAAGCCATCTTTTTTCCTTTTGCATATCTTTTTGCCCTTGTTATTGGGTAGTTTGGCATATTTTTTGCTAAGAGCAGAAGCCATTCTATTGCTTGATTGGTTATATATCCAACCCGTTTATACAGGCAATGGGCAAGAAACCAATTTTTTGTATCAAATACTAGCCTACAACTTAGCCGATGCGCTGTGGTTATATGCTTTTTTGGCTACTTTATCCCTTATTTGGGCTGAAGACCCAACCCGAAGATATTGGCAAATTGGTATTTATATTTTAGCTATCATCAGCGAAATTGCACAATACTATCAAATCATAAACGGTACAGGTGATTGGGCTGATGTTATGGCTTATTCTTTAGCATTTTTTATTTTTTATTTTATAATTCAAAAACAATAACAATGAATTTCTTCAAAAAAACAACGGTCAAAACAGCCTTATCCTTAGTGGCATTGGGCTTATTTTCAACCTTCTTTGTAGCTTCTGGCAAAGGCGGCGGCAACAAACCCAAAGAGGCTAAAGTGGTAGAAACTCGCGTAAGTCCCCGCTTCGATTATACCCCACCCAGCAAAGCAGAAAAAGCTGGTATTACTTTAGCTTTGGTAAAACCCAAATTTGCTAAAAGTTTTGAATATTCTACTGTAAGCCCTTTTAGCGAATTTGCACAAAATATGGGTAACGATTATGAAGAGTTGCTCACCTCCAAAGGTTATTCTTTGCGCGGTCCTTTCTTATCCAGAGATGAAATGGTATTCAACGACAAAGACCAAAGCAACTTGGTGCTAGAACCTGCTATAGAAGTAACCGTTAATACTTCTAACCTCAAAAGCCAACAAGTTACTAGTTTTAGTGCAAATGGCGGTGTAGCTTATCGTGCTAGCGGACAAATTACCTTGACTGGTCAGTTCTCTTTTGTTTTGCTTTCTCCCAAACGCAATGAAAAAGTATGGGTGAAAACATTACCACTAGAAAACAAAACCATTATGCTAACCAGCAAAACCAATTTCGATGCGCCTCCTTCATTCTCTGACTTGATGCGTGAAGATGTGGGTGTATATAATGAAGTAGCCAAAGCATTAGAAAGCTACTATCCCGCAACGTTAGATTTAGGTTGGAGATTTCTTGAACCTGCTGAATTGCAACAGTTTAGTGCAGATGCCAAAAAAGCTGACGGCGGCAACTAAACTTCAATCAAGTAGATAACAAATATCATACTTTTTCAATAAAAGGAAACTATTCGCAAGAGTGGTTTCCTTTTTTGTTATCACAACTTATTTTTTGGCGATAAAAATTATACCAGTTTTAAAATAATTATATTTTAGTTTTTTAAATTAAAATACAGGTTTAGTTTCTACCTTTATGTTTTGCGCGGAAAAAGTAACAGGTTTAGTTTCTACCTTTATGTTTTGCGCGGAAAAAGTAACAGGTTTAGTTTCTACCTCTATGTTTTGCACGAAAAAAGTAACAGGTTTAGTTTCTACCTTTATGTTTTGCTAGTAAAAAGTAACAGGTTTAGTTTCTACCTTTATATTTTAATAAAAATAAAACAAAGAAAATTATAAAATATGGTATAAAAAAAGTGTTGAACAGCCTAATCATAAAGCTATTCAACACCTAAAATAAAAAATATAATTCAATGCTAAATTTTACCTTTCCGCCAAAGCGATATGGTATAATCCCACACTTGACGATATGCGCGGTCTCTATCCAAATAAAACAACTCCCCTATCCGCTCAAATACAAATTCTACAGGCTGGCGATTGTTTTGTTCTTTATAAAACCAAACCTCTTTGGAAGAGAACTTGCGCACTACAGTAGGCTGTCCAAAAATTATGTAAACAAGCCCTTTATCTGTTTGCCAACCCGATTGATAAGTGGTAAAATAAAAGTTGGCTTCTTCCACCCGTTGATAATATAGTTTCAACAACTGGCGCGCGCGTTCTTTATCTTTATTTCTGGCCAACCAAAAAGCGTCCAACTCTGCCTTTTTGTCTGTGGCGTTATTAATTTTATCAAATTCTTCATTTTTGCTGATATAACGAAGCGGTTGCAACAGGTCTCCCAAACGACTTGGGCGAGGAAAATCTGCATTTTGAGCCGATATAAAACAACCTTTATTAGAATTGCTATCTGTTTGGATAAAATACACCCCTTCTTTATTAAAGATAAAATTTTTACCCGCTTCTACGATTAGCAACTCTTCATAATTAGCCAACGGATTAAATCGGTTGGTTTCTGTGATATAAATAGCTTTGGCAGGTTGTAAAATGGCGGGAAAATACTTGATATAAAATTGTTTTGCGTTGCGGTCTCTATTGCTCAAACTGTAACTTTGGCTAGTATTGACAAACTTGGGCAAATGAAAAGCCCCATTCTCTAATATAAAAATGGATTGTTCGTTCTCTTGCGCGCGATTAGCCCACAAAATATCATAGTAGTTGAACCCGTTGCCGTTGGCTTGCACCTCTACAGCCCACAATTTTTTGTCGGCAGCTACGGGCAAATGTATTAAGGTTTGACGTTGATTAAAAACCAATTTTTGGCTGTTAAAAAACTGCTCACTCAACAATTTGCGCTCATTATACTCTTCATAAACCCGCAAAGTAAGCGCAAAATCTTGTTCAAGTCCGTTGGCATTTAGCACCAAAAAGCTACTATCTTGTCGATGAAAAATGCGCGCTTGGATATTTTTGTTGGGAATATAAGGGCTTAAATCTCTTTGATACAATTGCCTATTTTGAGCCTGTAGCCCAAAGCAAAAGATTAAAATACTGCTTAAAAATACAAATTTTATATCCATATTTTATTCAAAAAAATTAGTAATTTTCTTTTTGTTCGTTGATTTGCCGCAAACGAGTTTGTCTTTTGGCCACGTTGATACTCAATTCGTAAAGCACATAAACAGGTATAGCCACAAAAATTTGACTGACTACATCAGGCGGGGTAATGATAGCAGCTATGATAAGAATAACCACTATAGCGTGGCGGCGATATTCGCGCATAAATTCATCAGTGACCAAACCTACTTTTGACAAATAATGAATAACAATAGGCAATTGGAAAACAAGCCCTGTAGGAATAGTAAACATTATCAAATAGTCTATAAAAGAGCTAGCTTGTATCAAATTGCCATCTGTGTTTATCATAGGCAAATCATAATTGACCAAAAAATTCACCCCAAAAGGACAAACCACAAAATAACCAAAACTAACCCCCAATATAAACAAAAAACTACCCGCAGCTACCAAATTGCGCGCTGCTTTGCGTTCGGTGTCGTACAAACCAGGGCTTACAAACCGCCACAGTTCCCACAACAAATAAGGAAAAGCCACCACAATCCCCCCAAAAAAACAAACTTTGAGATGCAACATAAAGGTCTCGCCCATTTGCAAGGTTACCAATTTGATATTGCTAGGATTATAACAAAGCCCCTGCTCCAAGCCCAAATAAGGCGACAACCAACATAAAAATTGATAGGTTACAAAATCTTGTTTGACGGGCGCAAATAATATATGGTTGAATACAAAATCAGTAGCAAAGAATATAAAAACTCCCACCACAACTATGGCTATCAATGAGCGGATAATATGCATACGCAGCTCTTCCAAATGCTCACCGACAGACATTTCTTTTTCTGGATTATTTTTGTTTGAAATACTCATTTTAGGTTTTGATAATAAAAAATTGACGCGCAAAATTAGCAATAAATCCTATTTTTTTGCTATATAGATATATTTTTTCGCATTAAAAGCAATTTTAACCAGAAAAAGTTTAATTTTGCGGCCTATTTTTACCAAAATTATAAAACCAAAAAATGTTAAAGCTAATACTTTATTGTTCTTTTTTGTTAATGATTAGCCAATATCTACAAGCCCAATCGGGCGGTATTCGCGGAAGAATCACCGACAAAACCACAGCCAGCGAGTTGGTGGGTGCTACCGTCCAATTGCAAGGTACAGATTATGGCACAGCAGCCGATGTTGAAGGTTATTACGATTTGGTAAATATACCAGTAGGCAACTACACCGTCGTCGTGCAAATGTTGGGTTATGACTCCCTAGCTATACCCATCACGATAGACAAAAAAATGAGCAGCCTCAACTTTGCACTCAATGAAGCGGCTATCAAAATAGAAATTGAAGTATCAGCCGAACGCGATGCAGAAAAAAATGAAACCCGTGTTTCTGTATTTTCAGTAACTGCCAAAGAAATAGATAGAATGCCATCAATAGGCGGCAAATCCGATATAGCCCAATATCTACAAATGACCCCAGGGATTACGTTTACGGGCGACCAAGGCGGGCAATTTTTTATCAGAGGCGGCGCGCCAATTCAAAATAAAATTTTATTGGACGGTATGCCCATTTACAACGCTTTTCACTCTATAGGATTTTATTCTATATTTGAAACTGACGTGGTGCGTACAGCCGATATTTATACAGCAGGTTTTGGGGCAAAATATGGTGGGCGTTCTTCTGCTGTGATTGATATAAAAACAAGAGAAGGCAACAAAAAACGTTTGGCTGGCAATGTAACCCTAACCCCTTTTATAGCATCGGCTTTGATAGAAGCTCCAATTATTAAACCTAAGGACGAAAATAGCCCTAGTCTTTCCTTTTTGTTTACCGCCAAACATTCCTATTTGGACAGAACATCGCCAAGGTTGTATAGTTATGCAAACGAACAAGGGATATTGCCTTATAATTTTACCGATTTGTTTGGTAAGTTATCATTCAACACCTCCAATGGTAGCCGAATCAACGCTTTTGGATTTTCTTCAACCGACAATGCATTATTTACAGGAATAGCAGACTCTCGCTGGCGAGCAGGCGGCGGTGGTATGAATTTTCGTATCGTACCCGGCGGCGCAAAATTGCTATTGGATGGTTCTATAACTTATTCTACCTACAACTCCAGCTTTGTAGAAGGCGACTCCAGCAAAGAAAGAAGCAGCTTAATCAACAGTTTCGCGGGCAATTTTAACTTTATATATTTGATGCCCAAAAATCAAGAATTAGATTATGGGTTGGAAATCACCTCATTTTTTACCGATTTTAGCTTTACCAACAATCAAGGTTTGCCTTTTGAGCAAGCACAAACCAACTCGGAAGTCGCTGCTTATATTCGCTACAAAGCCCGTTTTGGACGTTTGGTGATAGAACCAAGTTTTAGAGCGCACTACTACGCTTCTTTGGGCGAAATGCGGGCAGAACCGCGCATAGCAGGCAAGTTTAACATCACAGAATATATGCGTTTCAAATTTGCTGGTGGTTTGTACTCACAAAATCTTATCAGTTCGGTGGACGAAAGAGATGTGGTAAATTTGTTTGTAGGGTTTTTGGGAGGTCCAGAAAGTGGGGTATTCAGGATAGAAAATGGTCAATACATCAAAACAGACTCTCGTTTGCAAACCTCTACCCATTTGGTAGCGGGTATGGAATTTAATTTGGGCAAATATGCCACGCTAAATGTAGAGCCTTATTTAAAGTACTTTAATCAAATCATTTCTTTGAATAGAAACCGTTTGACCAGCCGCGACCCAGCTTATATAGCCGAAAAAGGGAGCGCGTACGGGGTGGATTTATTAGCAAAATACGAAAAAGACCAATTATATTTATACTTGGGTTATTCTTTGGGTTATGTCACCCGCGACGATGGTGTGCAACAATATATGGCGAGTTTTGACCGTCGGCACAACATCAATGCTATGGCAAGTTATGAATTTGCGTTGAATAAAAAACGTCAAACTGACAGCACAGCGGTTACGATACAAAAAGACAAAAAAACAAAATACCCATTTGAGGTTTCTGTGCGTTGGAATGTCGCTTCTGGTTTTCCTTTTACGCTCACACAAGGTTTTTATCAATGGCAAACTTTTGACCAAGGCATCAACAGCAATTATCTACAAAACAACAATTCCCCAAATACTGAATTGGGGGTAATTTATGAAGAAGAATTAAATAGAGGCCGCCTACCTTATTATCACCGTTTGGATATATCGTTGCGCTACACCTTGGATATGGCAAAATATAGCAAGTTATTATTTACTGCTTCTTTGACCAACGCCTACAACCGCGCCAATATATTTTATTTTGATAGAATTAGATACAATCGCGTAGACCAGTTGCCGCTAATGCCAACGGCTGCTATTACTTGGAAATTTTAAGTTTTTACGAGCATTTTGTCAAAGAGGGTTTATCTAAACCCTCTTTTTTTATTCCTTTATTTACCAACAGCCAATTAGTTTTAAAAATATGAGTTTAAATAAATATCTGTTGTTTTTAATAATAATTTTGGGCATTTTTGCCCCTAAAATAGTTGCTGCCAACTCTGGCAATGCCAATCTGTACATACACCATAACCAGTCCATATCACCAATAGAACCAGTAAATCCAAAGATTGCAAACCAGCCCCGTTTGAATCGTATTTTATACAGAATGGGATACACTATTTTTGGATTAGGCAGTATATTGATTTTTAGCAATTTGGCAATTTTTGCTATAATCGCTTCTTTTTCGACCACTTTTGGATTGAGTTTTTTTTTAAGTATGGGTTGGGTTTATTTGCTGATAATACCAATGACCATTTTTTTAATTTTATACACTATTAGGTTGATAGATGATAGTGTTTTGATACAATCTAAATCGAGACAAGCCAATTGGCAAAGGGCGAAAAAACGTTTTTATTTGTCTCTACCCTTAATTGCGGTGTTGGGAATAATGGCTTTTTTATGCTGGTTTTATTATGTGGGTACAGTTTTGATTTTGGCAAATGCAGGAATTGGTATATTAATTTTAGTTTTTACGATTTGGGATATTCGTCAGCATTGGTATCCACAAAAATTGGAAGTAGAAAAAACCTATGAATAATACAGAATTTAAAAAGTAAGTGTGTAATAAGAGTTGTTAAGCACTATAATTACAAAAACTTGTGTTTTGGAATTTTTTTAACGGCTTACGCCTAAAAATTCGGGGAGGGCTTCGCCGTTCTACAAACTTGTTCGCTCCGCTGCGCTTCGTCTCACTTCCTACGGGAGGGCTTCGCCGTTCAGACAGTGTAGAAACTCAACGGATTGGTGTAGTTACGCGCTTCGCGCGGCACGTTCTACTACATACTTACTTTTTAAATTTAGTATAATAGGTTTACGATAGCGTGTTTTACAACAAAAAATTATAAAAATAATGTATTGTTTGCTACAAAAATAAGCGGGAGCGTGGGGTTTTACACCCAACGCAAGAATAAAATTTTATAAAAGATGTATATTTTTGGTGTGTTGGGTGTTGGGTGTAAAACCCAACACTAATAAGTTTTTTTATTTACCGCACGGGGTATAAAACCCCGTGCTATTGTAAAAAATCTACGCTATTGTAACCCTAATCTATTAATTTTATCCGCCCAGCCAACTTTTTTTTATATTTTTGCGTTTTATAAGATTATTTTATTCATCAATATATTTTTTATTTTATGAACATTTTACAAAAACACCAAGCCAACTTACAACGTTTGCGTACAAAAATTAAATCTGTATGCGCTGGCGCTATGTTTATGGGAGCTTTATTATGCGCGGAAAATGTGCAAGCTCAAAACCTTATCTTTGATAATGTACAAGTTAACCCTTTCGGTTTGACCACAATACCAATAGGATTGGTATCAAGTCCTACCTTTGCTGATTTGGATGGTGACGGCGACCTGGATATGATGTCTGGAAATTTCGACTCTGACACATACTTGGGTTCTTTCTTCTATCACGAAAATACAGGCGGTGCTACCGCCCCTTCTTTTGCCGCCCCCCAAACTAATCCTTTTGGTTTGGCAAGCCTTAACTATCTATCCACTCCCCGTTTTGTGGATTTAGACAACGATGGCGATATGGACTTAGTAGCGGGAAATTTCTACGGCGAATTTAATTACTATGAAAACACAGGCTCAACTTTAGCGCCTGCCTTCGGGGCTGCGCAAACTAATCCTTTTTCGCTATCAAGCACTTCTGGATTTGTCAACGTATTTGATTTTGTAGATTTGGATGGTGATGGGGACTTAGATTTATTGGCTGGAGATATTAGTGGGGTGTGGAGTTATTTTGCAAATACAGGAACAAGCGCAGCACCTACTTTTGCTGCCGCACAAGCTGCTCCTTTTGGTTTGACACCCCCAACATCAAGTGGTAGCTCAGATATTCGTCTTTCATTTATTGATGCTGACGGCGATGGTGACCAAGATATTCTACGCGGCGGATATGATAGCCTATTCTACTATCGTCAAAATACGGGTACAAGCACTGCGCCTGCTTTTGCAGCCGAAGTGATAAACCCTTTCGGTTTGGATACTTTGCCATCGCTATTGCTTTATCCTGTTTTTGCAGATTTGGATGCTGACGGAGATATGGATTTATTGGCTGGTGCTTATGATGGCAGTTTTTATTACTATCAAAACAATGCTTGTCTGCTAAATCCCACAATTGCCGCTAATATGGATACACTACGCGCGACAGCCAATGCAACCGCTACTTATCAATGGCTGAATTGTGCTACCAATATGCCTGTAGCTGGGCAAGCTTCGGCTACTTTTGTACCCAATCTGTCTGGTAATTTTGCCGTAATCGCTACTAATAACGGTTGTGTGGATACTTCAGCTTGTTTTAATTTTATCTACTCTGCTATAGACAAAAACGCTGAAAATCAAACATTGATATTCCCAAATCCAGCCCAAGATATAATCACGGTACAAACAGCTCAAGCTTGGCAAAATGCAACCATTCGCTTGGTCAATCTCAACGGGCAAGTCATTAGCCAACAACAAAATGTCAATGAAAATCAAATTAGCTTAGACCTCAAAAATCTACCCAAAGCGATTTATATAGTAGAAATAGAAGCTGCCAACGGTGTGAGCCGCCACAAAATCAGCAAACAGTAGAATAAAAAAGCCTCACAAGTTAATTCTTGCGAGGCTTTTTTATTTTTATAATCCATTAAAAATCAATTTATTGCAATAAAGTAATACTGGTACTCCAACGGCGAAAGCTAACTGTGGCTTGGTTGTCGCAAGTGCCGTCTCCAAAATCTATAGTGCGGGCATCTCCTCCGTTGGGGGTTAATTCCACCACCCCGTCGGTAATCCAGCGGCAATCCATTCTTCTAATTAACGCTTCGGTTGTGTTGGCTGTGTAGTTTGTACCATTGCGGCTTGTGCCTGAAGCTGTGCCTGTGATGCTAAACACGTCATCGGTTACGCCCGTTACACCGTGAGAAGCAAAGTTAGTAGTTTGTCCAGCTATCATTTCTACAGTTCGGTTGCAGTTCCAAGTGGCAGTTTCGCCCTGTGGGTTGGTTATAGATGCGTTGGTTACAACTATATTATGAACAGGATTTCCTGCCACATTCAGCCCTTGTCGGGTAATAGTTTTTATACCAGAAATTGCAAAACCATTCACTACATAATTATTGGTGGTTATGGTCGTAACCGAACCCACATCGCGCCAAGGGGCGGTCATTATGATATTCAAAACCCCTGAACGGGTGCGTCCATCTCTGCCCACACAAGCAGCGCCAAAATCTACCGTTAATGTGTCAGGAAACTGCCCAGCACGGGCGGCTGTGCGCGTAATCACCACACAACCATTGCGAAAATCGCTTTCATTGCCTTCGCCTATAGTATTGGCATTTTTATATATGTCTTGAAAAGCTTCGTCAGCAGTAGAATTATCCGCAGAATAAGACCAATCTGTATTTTCTTCGCGGCGGCAAGCCGAAAATAATAACAAGCTAACAACTAAGCCAAAGAGCGAAAATTTTGCTGTGTTCATATTGATAAAAAAATTCAAAAATTGAGAAAATATTTTTAGTAATTGGTTTTTAGACCACAACCAAATCACTTGGTTTAATCAACTGCTAAAAAAAAATATAAAAATTTTAAATTTCATCAATCTAATAATTTTGATAAATGCTCGCCTATGACAGAAACATCCAAAGTAGCGGGCGCAAATTCAAAATTGCCATCTGGGCTAATAATAAAATAACGCGGGACAGCCAAAACTTCATAATCTAATAAAGTTTGTGATTTGGGAGAACTATATAAATGAATGCCTAAAAGTTTATTCTCGCGGATAAAATCCAACCAAATTTGTGGATTAGCATCTAAAGAAATATGCACAAAAGCTATTTTATCTTTCCATTGAGCCTCAAGGGGTTGCATTTCTATCATTTTTTTGATACAAGGGCGGCACCAAGTTGCCCAAAAATCAATATAAACCCATTTGCCTTGCCAATCTCGCAAACTTCGCCGCACTTGGTTGGTGTCTGGTAAAGAAAAATTGCTAGCTGGCCGCCGCTTTTGTTCGGGTTGATGTCTATTCAAAGCATCAGTGACCAATTTATCCAACTCCATAAAAGGATTGGTTGACAAAAAATCTTCATAAATACCCAACATTTGGGCTGGGTTATCTTTGCGAAAAGCCAAATCTACAGCTTGTGCCATTAAAAAATAGCGAGTTTTGTCTTTTAATTGGGTTTTGCAAAGATAATAAAAACGGGTATAAGCGTTATCCGCAAACAAGTTGGCAGTTTCATTCTTGAAATGGATATAAGCGGTTACAAACTCTCTATACTTAGGATTAGCGATATAATTGTCTGAAAATAAGGTATCTACGTCCTTCAAAAAATTGAAATAACTGGTATCCAATCGCCAACGCCCGCCCCAAATATGCCCATAAGCTAACTTTTTGTATAAAAAATCAAACTGAATTTCTGCATTTATATAAGTTTTGAAAGCTGCTGAAAGCGGTCGGGGATAATTCTGTAGAAACGTCTCTTTGGCCAATTTCTCTCTTTGGAGATAAAGCCCAAAACTATCTGGAGGCAGCGTTTGCATCTGCTGTTTTACCTTCTCGTGGATTTTATAAAAATAAATACCTTTGCGAAATTGTAAATACTCAAACTGATTTTCTGTATCCAAAAAAACACGAAAAGCATCCCAAGCTTCATTTTCATATTGCAAAGAGCCGCCAAAAATCAACTTATCTGGAAAACTTGCAGGCTCAATTTTCAACCAAAGGGTATCATTAGGGGACAAAAAAACCGTTTTGGTGTGTTTTTTATACCGAATCTGCGCCAATTGCGCAAAACTAAGTTGGGCTACAAAACCAAATTTAGCTTCTCGGGTCAATAAACTCCCATATTCCGATAAAGAATTATCCAAGTAACGCTGGTCAATTTCTACAGTAATTTGCCCCAAGCTATCATTTTCTACCAATCCCAATATCAACACATTAGCATTTTGAGCCTTTATGGCAAAATGTAATATAAATAAATAAATAAATAAACAGCATCTCATAAGCTAAAATTTGGATAAAAAAGCCAAAATAGTAGGACGAATGTTGGCATAATGCCATAAAATATACCCTTGAATAAGCTCAAAAATAAACAAAGAGATTAAATTAGCCCAAGCTGCGCCCTCTATGCCCCAAATGGGAATTAGCAAAACTTGCAGTAAAATACTTGCTAAAACGCTGATTATCAATGAAAAAGTTGCTTTTTTTTCTTGACCGCACATCATCAGCATATAGTTACTCGCCCCAAAAAAAGCATGTAATACTTTGGACAAAGCAGTGATAAGCAAAACCGAATAACCAGATACAAATTCTGTTCCAAACCAAGACAAGAGCCACTGCCCCAAAAAATATAAAAAGACAAACCCAATACAACTTATTATAAAAGATATTAACGTTATTTGAGTAAAAAAAATTTGTAATTTAGGAAAATTTTTGTCGTGATAAAGTTGGGAAAAAATAGGCATAGCCACAGCCGACACCACCAAAAAAGGTAAATTTAATAAATCAGATAAGCGAGCAGCCGCATTATAATAGCCAATTTGGGCAAAATCAACCTGCAATAAATCCAAACAAGCCACATCTGCGCGGGTATTAACCGCATACAGGAAAGAAATCAACATAAAATAAAAAGACGTTTTTTTCCAATTTTTTTGTTCTATATTTAATCCATTTATAGTACTTTCCTCTTGATTTTGTACATTTTTTGCAAATAAAAAAGCGTATTTTTTTTTTAATAAAGAATAAATAACAAAAGCGGCTATTGCGAAAGAAACCAATCTAAACAACATAGCCCAAAAATCTGTCAGTTGAAAAAAGGGTAAAAAAGCAGCCAAAAATACAAAAAACAACAACGGTTGGATAATTTTATCCCCCAATTGGGCATTCTTTACGGACTTAAATCCGCGAAAAACAGCCTGAAAAATGATAAGTTGGGTATAAAAAAATAAAACCACTAACCCTGAATACAAAAGCAATTTATTTTCTGCCCAATTTCCAACCAAATTAAACGCTAATAAAATCAACAAAATCAAACAAAAAACAGCAAAAAAGCGCAAGGAATAAACCCAAGCCCAAAAAAATAACTTTTGTATATATAATTGATTATCAAGTTTTTGATAAATAGGAATTTGCTTTATCAACAAGTCATCCACACCAGCCAAAACCAACATAGCCCAAAGCGCAACCCAGTTGGAAACTGCGGAATAAGCTCCAAATTCTGCCCCACCTGCTAAACGAGCGATTAATAAAGAGCTAAGCAAGGTAAGAATAGCTAAAATAATCTGCAACAAAAACTCCCAAATCGAACCTTTCAAAAAATACGCCCGTAATTTATTATCTAAACCTGAATTAGAGATGTTCGCCCAAATTTTTGAAAACATATAAGAAAATTTTGAATAAAAAATAAAGCCGCTCCCTTAGCAAGGAACGGCTTTAATATCTTGTGTATCGAATAATTATTCAGTTGGCTGTTCGTTATTGCTTTCTGTTTCCGTTTTGGTTTCAGTTTTAGCAACTTCTGTTGTTTTGCCTGCGCCACGGCTACGACGAGTACGGCGGCGTTTTGCAGTTTGTGCCTCTAAAGCAGCTTCGTTGAAATCAACTAACTCAATATAAGCCATTTCAGCTGAATCATTGGGGCGGAAGCCTGCGCGCAACACGCGGGTGTAACCACCAGGGCGGTTAGCAATACGAGAAGCGATTTCACCAAATAGCATATCAATGCTTTGTTTGTGTTGCAAATAGCTGAATACCACCCGACGAGAGTGTATAGTATTTGTTTTAGCTTTCGTCAATAAAGGCTCTACATATCTACGCAATGCTTTTGCTTTAGCCAAAGTAGTGCGGATGCGTTTGTGTTGAACCAAAGCGAGAGTTAAGTTTTTGAACAACGCTTTACGATGTTCTTTGGTGCGGCTAAGATGGTTATCTTTTTTTCCGTGACGCATGATTTAGTTTTTAATTTTAATAAATGAACCTCACAGCACCATAAGGGTAACTGTAGAAATAAATAGTTAGATTAGTCTTCGTCTAATTTATATTTAGACAAGTCCATCCCAAAATAAAGGCTTTTTTCTTGCAAAAGTTCTTCAATTTCGACCAATGATTTTTTACCAAAATTGCGGAATTTCAGCAATTCGTGCGTTTCAAATTGAACCAATTCAGACAAAGTGTTAATTTTTGCTGCTTTGAGACAATTGTAGGCGCGTACTGATAAATCGAGGTCTTCCAATGAAGTTTTGAACAATTTACGCATGTGTAGTACATGCTCATCAACCACTTCGGTTTCTTTTTTATGCTCATCATTGAAAGTGATATTTTCGTCCGAAATAAGCATAAGATGCTGAATCATAATTTTAGCAGCTTCTTTTATAGCGTATTCTGGATGAATAGTACCGTCAGTTTTGAGCGTAATTGTCAACTTTTCGTAGTCAGTGCGTTGTCCTACACGGCTGCTTTCCACCACATAATGTACGTTTTTGATAGGCGTATAAATGGCATCAATAGGAATATAACCGATTGGTGCATCTTTTGGCATGTGGTCTTCGGCAGCGATATAACCGCGTCCTTTACTAATGGTAAGTTCCATGTGCAAGGTCACCATTGTATTGAGGTGACAAATTACCAAATCTGGATTAGTAACTTTAAACACATTGGTTTGTCCACTAATATCGCCTGCTTTGAACACCTCTTTACCTGTGATGGTAAGATAGATTTTTTCAGGCGCGGCTGTTTCGTCATCCAAAAGATATTTTAATCTAACCTGTTTGAGATTAAGAATAATATCAACTACATCTTCTGCAACGCCAGGTATAGTAGAAAATTCATGTTCAACACCTCTAATAGAAATGCCTGTAATAGCATAACCTTGCAAAGAAGAGAGTAACACGCGGCGTAGCGAATTGCCTATAGTTTGGCCGAAGCCTGGTTCGAGTGGTTTGAACTCAAATACACCTTCAAAATCATCTGCTTTTTGGAGGGCGATTTTTTCAGGTTTTTGAAAATTTAACAGACCCATACGATGTGTAAAGATATGTTTTTGTAGTTTTTTAAAAAAGATTTTTCAAAAAACGAGGGTATAAAAAGCCCGTTTTGAGGCGGTTGTATTTTTATAAAAACTAAAAAGTAGGGTTTTGTATGATGTACAAAACCCTAATAATTAGTAAAATAAGCCTACAAAGGATTATTATTTGTTGTATAACTCAACGATAAGTCGTTCATTGATTTTTTCAGGAATCAAATCACGAGTTGGGTTATTTAGGTAAATACCTTGTTTTTTGTCATTATTCCAAGCCAACCAGCTATATTTGCCAGCATCCTTAGCATTATCAGCTATAGAAGCTTCTATTGCGGGGTGGTTTAGGGATTTGCCACGAACAGAGACAACATCACCAGCTTTGAGTAAATAAGAAGGTATGTTGGTAACAACACCATTTACTGCTATGTGTTTGTGTCCTACGATTTGACGAGCTGCATCGCGGGATTTTGCAATACCCAAGCGATAAACAACATTATCTAAGCGTGACTCCAACAATTGGAATAAAATTTCGCCTGTTACGCCTGACTTACGAGCAGCCATATCATACATACGACGGAACTGACGTTCCAAGACACCGTAAGTATACTTAGCTTTTTGTTTTTCAGTCAATTGTATAGCATAATCTGAACGCTGTTTGCGGCGTTTTGCTGCACCGTGTTGTCCTGGAGGATATTTTTTGCGTTCGAAATATTTATTGTAACCAAATATAGCTTCGCCTAATGCGCGTGCTTTTTTGACTTTGGGACCGTTATAACGTGCCATTCTAAAATAAAGGTGAGATTAGAGGTGAATGGATAAAATTAGACGCGTCTCTTTTTGGGAGGGCGGCAACCATTATGAGGCATAGGAGTGATGTCTTGAATCAAAGTTACTTTGATTCCAACAGCATCAACCGCGCGAATAGCAGACTCACGTCCTGCGCCTGGTCCTTTTACAAAGACCACACAACTACGCATACCCAAGTCGAATGCTTCTTTTGCTGCACTGGTAGCAGCTAATTGAGCAGCGTAAGGGGTATTTTTTTTTGAGCCTCTAAAACCTTCTTTACCAGCAGTACCCCAAGAGATAACCTGTCCAGCTTTGTTGGTCATCGTAACGATGATATTGTTGAAAGATGCTTGTATATGAACTTCGCCTTGAGGTTCTACGCGCACATTTTTCTTTTTAACCTTGTTTGCACCAGCCGATTTATTTGCTTTTGCCATAATAATCTATAACAATTGGGTTGATTATTTACTAATTTTCTTTTTGTTCGCCACTGTTTTACGCTTACCTTTGCGGGTGCGAGAGTTGGTACGAGTGCGTTGTCCGCGAAGGGGTAAGCCTTTGCGGTGGCGCAAACCACGATAACAAGCGATATCCATAAGACGTTTGATATTCAATTGAATTTCAGAGCGGAGTTGGCCTTCCACTTTGAAATCGTCAGCTAAAATGCGACGAATATCTTTTATGTTGTCATCTGTCCAATCTTTGACGCGTACAGACTCGTCAATGTTTGCTGATGAAAGAATTTTTTGAGAAGAAGACTTTCCTATACCATAAATATAAGTAAGCCCGATAACACCCCTCTTGTTTTTGGGTAAATCCACTCCTGATATACGAGCCATAGTGATTGGTTGAGTTTAAAACCCGCTAGGACTATTGTCCTTGGCGTTGTTTAAATTTAGGATTTTTTTTGTTAATGATATAGAGTTTGCCTTTGCGGCGCACGATTTGACAATCGGCTGAGCGTTTTTTGATGGAAGGTCTAACTTTCATGATTGTGGTTTGAAGTTGTTGTTATTTGTAGCGATAAATAATGCGCCCGCGCGTAAGGTCATAAGGAGACATTTCTACCGCTACCTTATCGCCTGGGAGAATGCGAATATAGTTCATACGCATTTTGCCCGAAATGGTCGCGATAATAATATGCCCATTTTCTAATTTAATGCGGAACATAGCATTAGATAGTGCTTCGGTAATTTCTCCGTCTTGGCGGATAAGGTCTTGTTTAGACATTTGATTTGATTTTCGGGCGGCAAAACTATATTTTTTTTGCCAAACCACATAATTTTTTATAATAATTTAGAAAAAAAATTATAAAAAGCTCAGATTTTAAACAGATGTATTACTAGTTACGGCATTAGCTGCATCCTTAGCTCTACCCGTATTAATCAAGTTTTCATAATCATTTGATAACAAATAATTTTTGACTTGTTGTTGGGTATCCAAAATGACCGACACCAAAATCAGCAGTGAAGTGCCTCCAAAAAACAACGCAAATCCGCTGCCTACATTAAATGCGCCTGCTGCTGCTGGAAGAATAGCTATTGCTGCCAAAGCCACGGCACCAGGGAAAGTAATTCTACTGGTAATTGTGTCTATGTGTTCTTCTGTTTCAGCACCAGGTTTTACCCCTGGTATATAAGCGTTTTGGCGTTTCAAAAATTCAGCGTACTGTTGTGGATTGACTACTAATGCGGTATAAACGTAGGTAAAAATAACTACCAATACAAAAAATACCATACTATATTGCCAAGAGCCGTATTGGGTCAACTGGAATAAAAAGCTGCCTGTATCAGGGCTACTGTTTGCATCAACGACTGCGCCATAAATAGCGGTAGGGATAAACATCAACGCTTGTGCGAATATGATTGGCATCACACCAGCCGCATTTAGTTTTATAGGCAAATTATTGCGTTCTAATGAACCTTCAGCTATTGGCATCTCTGAACGCCCTATCATGTGTTTGGCATATTGGATTTGAATTTTTCTAACAGCCTGTACTAAAGCAACTGTGGCTATAACTACACAGACCAATAGAATAATCTCTCCAACAAACCAAATAGGACCACCATTTTGACCACCAAATACTTTTATGGTAAATTCGTCTATAATACTTTTGGGAAGTGAGTTGATGATACCAGCAGTAATCAACAAAGATGTACCGTTGCCTATACCTTTATCTGTAATCCGCTCGCCCAACCACATACAAAACACTGTACCAGCTGTTAGCAAAATTACGTTACCGAGCCAAAATATGCCAGCAGGCACTGACGTAGAAATAGCAACACTACTAATTGAAGTCAAATAAAACGAACCTTGTACAATGGCGATAGCTATAGTAACAATCCGAGTAATTTGATTCATTCTTCGTTGTCCATTTTCACCTTCTCTTTGTAAACGAGCAAAATAAGGAATAGCAAAGCCCAATAACTGCACAATAATAGAAGCCGATATATAAGGCATAATCCCTAAAGCAAACACTGCTCCTGAAGCAAACGAGTTGCCCGTAAAGGCGTTAAGCAAGCCTAACAAACTGCCTTCACCTGCACCTTGCAGCATTTGTTTTTTAAGCTCAATTGAATTGATGCCCGGTAAAATCACAAAACTACCCAAGCGATAAACGATAAGCATGGTAATAGTCAAGATGATTCTGTTTCTAAGCTCGTCTATTTTCCAAGCTGCTTGGACATTGTTTAGAAATTCTTTCATTGGTTGGGAATTGAGATATAAACTACCTGCTAAAAAGAGGAAAAGTGAATTAATCCAACTTTTCCGCTTTCTTATATCAGGTTAGAGAATGGTAACTTTGCCGCCTTTTGCTTCTACTTGTGCTTGTGCTTCAGCAGATATTTTATGGACGTGTAAATCAAAAGTGAGAGTCAAATCGCCTTCTGCTTCTACGTGAATTTTATCCGTTTCTTTGACATAATCAAAGTAAGTAGATATAGTTTTGGGATTGACGAATTTAAGATGGTATTTGTGTACAATACCTTGAATTTGGCTAAGTTTGAAGAAGTAGTAAGCGTTGCCACCTGCAGCTTGAATTTCTTGTTTTGCTTTTTCAGAAAATCTATAAGCTGTCACTTCCAATGCTTTGGTGATTTCACCATCAGCCAATACTTTATAGTGTTGTTCTTTTTTAATCACACCAGCTTGGTACAAGGTATTGACATCTACCACATTGGTATTTAGTTGTTCTGCAAAATATTGCAAATCATCTACATTCACAGGCACGTATTCGGCAGCATTATAGCTTTGATAACGTTGGTGATTGTTGAAACCACGTTTTGGTAAACGCATTTGAATTGGTGTTTGACCACCTTCAAATTTACGCTTGTTTTTATGTCCAGCGCGGGATTGATTACCTTTTGTACCACGTGTAGCAGTACCGCCTTTGCCCGAACCTTGCCCACGAGCAAGACGCGTATTGGATTTATTAGAACCAGCTATAGGCTTGAGGTTATGGAGTTCCATTATATCGCGAGAGATTTAATTTGTGTTGTGGAATGGTAGAAAAGCTAATTATTCTGCATTTTCTACTGAAAGTACGTGTTGGATTTTGGCCACCATACCCAAAATTTGGGGGGTCGCTTCGTGTACTCTGGTAATACCCACACGGGTAAGCCCTAAGGCTATAGCCGTATTTTTTTGTCTATGTGGGCGGCCTATCATGCTTTTTACCTGAGTAATTTTAATTTTTGCCATGATTGATGAGGGATAGGATTGTTGATTAACCATTAAACACTTTATCAAGGGCAATACCGCGTTGGCGTGCTACCGTATAAGGAGAGCGCAACTTGCTAAGAGCATCTATGGTAGCTTTCACGACGTTGTGTGAATTTGACGAACCTGTAGATTTGGCTAATACATTTTGTATACCTGCCATTTCCAATACAGCGCGCATACCACCACCAGCGATGATACCTGTACCTTCTGCTGCTGGTTGGATATAGATGTTGCCACCACAGTATTTACCTTTTTGCTCGTGAGGAATAGTTCCATTTAAAACGGGAACAGACACCATATTTTTCTTAGCGTCATCAATCGCCTTGGTTATAGCTGCTGACACCTCACGGGCTTTTCCTAAGCCTTGCCCAACTTTACCTTTACCATCACCTACTACCACTATAGCAGCGAAGCTGAATGTACGTCCGCCTTTTGTTACTTTGGCTACGCGGTTGAGGGCAACCAATTTATCTTTGAATTCGGATTCAGCCTTTGGTTGTTGAGGCTGGTTATTATCCTTTTGGTTATTATTTCTCTTTGCCATGTTATGCGTTGATAAAGAAAAGTTTAGAATTGAAGTCCGCCTTCGCGCGCGCCATCAGCCAAGCCTTTAACACGTCCGTGGTACAAATAACCACTACGGTCAAAAACGATGTTGCTAATACCAGCCGCAAGGGCTTTTTCGGCCAATAATTTACCTACTGCGCGGGAGATTTCGCATTTGTTGCCTTTTATAGTGGCTACACTTTCTTCGCGAGAAGAAGCAGATACTAAAGTATTGCCTGCGAGGTCATCTACCAATTGTGCGTAGATTTGTTTATTGCTGCGGAAAACAGAGAGACGGGGACGGGCAGTATTGCCAGATATTTTGTTGCGAATACGCAAATGAATTTTCGTCCGACGTGCTGTTTTGGTTACAATGCTCATATTTTAGAAAAGAATGAACTTGGAAATAAAATAACAGGTTAGAATTATTTAGAAGCCGTTTTACCCGCTTTGCGGCGTACCACTTCACCAGAGAATCGCACACCTTTACCTTTGTAAGGTTCGGGTTTGCGGAAAGAGCGAATTTTAGCAGCTACTTGACCAATAAGTTGTTTGTCAATAGATTCTAAAATTATTTTGGGGTTTTCCCCTTTTACCGTTTCGGTTTTGAGGCTCACTTCTTTGGGAAGAACGAACATAATAGGGTGAGAGAAACCAAGTTGGAGTTCTAACAATTGCCCTGTACTAGTGGCGCGGTAACCCACACCTACCAATTCTTGCACGGTTTTGAAGCCTTCTGTAACACCTTTCACCATATTGGTGATAAGCATACGATAAAGTCCGTGTAGTGATTTATGACGTTTTTGTTCAGTGGCGCGTTCTACAACGACTGTGTTATTTTCTACTTTGACGGTAATGGCGGAGTCAGCTATTAATTGAGTAAGCTCACCTTTTGGCCCTTTTACAGTGACAATATTATTGTCTTGTTTGAGGGTTACGCCTGCTGGGAGTGTGATTGGGAGTTTGCCTATACGAGACATTTTGATATTTTTTTTACGGGTGCTGACAAAAATATAATTTGTAATACCACAGGTTAATAAATATAGAATAGAACTTCGCCACCTACATTTTCTTTACGTGCAGCTTTGTCAGTCAAAAGCCCCTTAGAGGTAGAAATGATAGCTATTCCCAATCCGTTGATAACGCTAGGCAAGTTGTCAGAGCCTACATAACGACGTAGTCCTGGTCTGCTAATGCGTTTCATATGTTTAATTGTGGGCTGTTTGGTATCCAAATCGTATTTAACGGCTATTTGGATAACAGCTTTATTGTTGGGCAAAGATTCAAATTTGTATCTTAGAATGTAGCCCTCGTTATAAAGAATCTCAGTAATTCTTTGTTTGAGTTTGGAGGACGGAATTTCTACGATTCTGTGTCCTGCCATTTGTGCATTGCGAAGTCTTATGATATAATCCGCAATTGGGTCTGAAATTAAAGCCATTTTAAGCTAGAAGTTTAATTGCTTACCTTATCTGGGCTGCTTGGCTAGGCTTTGTAAAGCGCAGAGATGCATAAGCTAATTTTGAATATTAGAGTGAAAAGCGACTATTTGCCAAAGATTACCAACTTGCCTTAGTTACGCCTGGTATTAAGCCTGCAAGGGCTAGGTCGCGGAATTGATTGCGGCATAGACCGAAACGGCGCATATAGCCACGAGGTTTGCCTGTAAGTCCACAACGATTGCGAAGTCTGATAGGATTAGAGTTGCGGGGCAATTTGTCCAGCTCATCATAATTACCTTCTTCTTTCAATTTTTGGCGTTTTTCGGCGTATTTGGCCACTATGCGTTCTCTTTTATGCTCGCGGGCTATGACTGATTTTCTTGCCATGAGTTTGTTTTGCTTGCTAAACGATTAGTTAAAGAATTAAGATTTAAAAGGCATACCCAATAACTTGAGTAATTCCAAAGCCTCGGCATCAGTTTTGGCAGTAGTTACGAAGGTAACATCCATACCAGTAATGCGGGGAACTTTATCCAAATCGATTTCAGGGAAAATGATTTGCTCAGTAATACCCATTGTATAATTGCCTCTTCCATCAAAACTTTTTTCGTTTACGCCACGGAAGTCACGTACACGGGGAAGAGCTACATTAAACAATCTGTCCATAAATTCAAACATACGCTCATTGCGAAGGGTAACTCTGACCCCGATTTGCATATTTTCGCGCAATTTGAAATTGGAGATTGCTTTTTTAGCAGTAGTTTTTACCGCTCTTTGACCTGTGATGGTAGAAATTTCTTCTACGGCTGAATCGGTCATTTTTTTGTCGGAAGTGGCTTGCCCAACACCTTGATTGATACAAACTTTCACCAATTTAGGCACTTGCATAATGGATTTATATTGAAATTTTTCCATTAGTTTGCCCACCACCTCTGTTTTATACTTAGTTTTAAGTCTCGCTTCGTATGTCATGATTGATTATGCTTGCGGAGTTTCGGATTTGTTGGACTTGTACGGGTCAGCAATAACTGCGCCAGTTTTTTTGGAAATACGCACTTTGTTGTTTTCCACAACTTCTATTTTGGTTCTACTTGCTGTGCCGTTGGCATCAACAAGCATCAAATTAGAGATATGAATACTTGCTTCGCGTTCTTCAATACCGCCTGTGCGTTCTGCGGTGGGTTTAACGTGGCGTTTTACCATATTGGCGCCAGTTACAGTTGCTCTGTATTTTTCGCGTATTACTTCTTTTACAACACCTGTTTTATTTTTGTCATCACCAGACAAAATAAGCACTGTGTCTCCTTTTTTAATACGTATTTTTACAGGCGTAATTTCTTTTTTGTATGCCATGATAATGTTTTTTTACAAAACTTCGGGGGCTAGTGAAACAATACGCATAAAATCGCGTTCGCGCAATTCACGCGCTACGGGTCCGAACAAGCGGCTACCCACTGGTTCTAATGAAGCGTTAAGAATAACTACGGCGTTATCATCAAAACGGATATAGCTTCCATCTTTACGACGAGTTTCTTTACGAGTGCGTACAATAACTGCTTTGGCTACTGTACCTTTTTTAATTTTACCGCCAGGCATTGCGTCTTTGACGGTAACGACGATAACATCGCCAATGTAAGCATAACGACGGCTTGTACCACCAAGTACTTTTATACAAAGTACTTCTTTAGCACCGCTGTTGTCAGCTACTTTTAGTCTACTTTCTTGTTGAATCATGACTGATTTGAGATGAGATTATTTAGCGCGTTCAACAATTTGGATAAGTCTCCAGCATTTATTTTTGCTAAGAGGGCGAGTTTCCATGATGCGTACAACATCGCCTATGCGGCAATCGTTGTTTTCATCGTGCGCCATAAATTTTTTGGTTTTTTTGACAAACTTACCATACATAGGGTGTTTTACTTTACGCTCAACGGATATTACTATTGATTTATCCATTTTATTGCTTGTTACTACCCCAATACGCTGTTTGCGCATGTTTCTTTGAACTGATTCTGCCATTTTAGGTAAGGACAAGTCCTATTTTGATAGTTTAGAAAATTAGGCTTTTCTCATACGGCGACGGCGAGCAGTCAATTTGTCGCGTTTTAAGTTGCCTGTTTTTGCCAATTCCGCCAATTCGCGGCTACGCAATTCTGTGTGTACTCTTGCTATTTGTCTACGGGTAGCTGGTATTTCGCTGCCATTAGCAAGAGGAGTAATTGCATTACGGTATTGGAGAGATTGTAAGTGAGATTGAAGAGTAGAAAGTTCGCTTTTTAGCTCTTCTGTGTTCAATTTTTGAACTTCTATTTTATTAGCCATGACTAGGTTTGGTTGCTTAATCGTTTTTAATCAACAAAGTCTGTTCTCACCACTACTTTGGTAAGCACAGGTAGTTTAGCTGCTGCCAAACGAAGTGCTTCCATAGCGATTTGACGAGGAACGCCGTCCATTTCAAAAAGAATACGGCCAGGGTGTACGACAGCTACATAGTGAGATACGGCACCTTTACCTTTACCCATACGCACCTCTGCTGGTTTTTGAGTAATAGGTTTGTCAGGGAATATGCGTATCCACATTTTACCTTCGCGTTTCACGTAACGTGTCATCGCGATACGTGCAGCTTCTATTTGGCGGTTGGTAATCCAACAAGGTTCTAAGGATTTTAATCCAAAAGTACCAAAAGCTACCTCAGTGCCGCGATGTGCTACACCTTTAATGCGGTCTTTATGCGCTTTGCGATATTTTGTTCTTTTTGGCTGTAACATTTGGTTTGTAATTATGCCAGTGAATTAAAAATGCTCCGTTTTTATATTTTTTGGATATAAAAGCATAACTTTCTAAGTTTTTAGAAAGTTATGCTCAAAAGCGGGGGCAAAGATACGAATTACTTTATCATTAGATAAAGTTTTGAAAAAAAAAGTGTTTTTTTTGCAAAAATTATTTGCGCTTATTTCTATCGCCGCCACTGCGATTATTATTGTTGCCATTGCGGTTGCCACCATCGCGTTTTTCGCGGTTGCCACCTTCACGTTTTTCGCGGTTTCCGCCATCGCGTTTTTCGCGATTGCCATCACCACGTTGTTCGCGATTGCCTTGGTTATTATCTTTATAATTGCTGTTGCCTGTGAGGTCAGAGAAGTCTACTTTTTTGAGTATTTCGCCTCTACAAATCCAAACTTTTATTCCCAATTTGCCGTAAACGGTTTGAGCTTCAGCTACTGCATAATCAATATCAGCACGGAAAGTATGCAAAGGGCTTCTGCCTTCTTTGAACTCTTCCTCACGCGCCATATCTGCACCATTCAAACGTCCAGAGATGCGGATTTTTATCCCTTCTCCCATTCTCATGGTTGCTTGGATTGCAGTTTTGATAGCTTTGCGGTAGTTGATACGCGCTTCTATTTGTTTGGCTATAGTTTCGCCTACGATAGTTGCGTTAAGTTCGGGTTTTTGAACCTCGTGGATATTGATTTGAACATCTTTATCCGTCATTTTTTTGAGCTGTTCGCGCAACAAATCAACTTCTTGACCACCTTTACCAATGATGATACCAGGGCGAGAAGTATGTATAGTTACGGTTACTCTTTTGCGAGTGCGTTCAATAACGACACGAGCTACAGCACCTTTTTCAATGCGGGAGATTAGAAATTGGCGGATTTTTTGGTCTTCAACCACTTTTTCAGCAAAGTCGTTGCCACCGAACCAGCTAGAATCCCAGCCGCGAATGATACCTAATCGGTTGCCGATGGGGTTTGTTTTTTGTCCCATTATGATATTGTTGTTAAAATATGGTTGTTAATTATCCTAAAGTTGCTGTGGTCTCGTCAGCCAACTCTACTGCATCAGCTGTTTCTTTATTCGTATTTTCAATAGCCTTGCTATTGGTTACTTGCAAAGTTACGTGGCAATAGTGTTTGCGGATGCGATGCGCACGTCCGTGAGGAGCTGGGCGAAAGCGTTTGAGTGCAGGGGCTTGGTCAACCCAAATACTGCTAAGATTAAGTCCAAATTCTTCTGGTTCTTCACCTGTTTTTACTCGCCAGTTGGCTATAGCAGAGGTAAGAAGTTTGGACAACCAAATTGCGCCCTCTTTGCGGGTATATTTCAAAATACCCAATGCTTTTTCTACGGGTACTTCGCGGATAATATCAGCCACCAAGCGCATTTTGCGAGCAGACATGCCGCAACCTTTAAGTTTTGCGACAGCATGCACGAAGCCTGTTTGTTGTTCCATGATTTATATAATGAAAGTCTATGGTTGTTTTAAGAATGGGCGATTTTTACTTTTTGCGATTGCCAGAGTGTCCTCTGAACGTGCGGGTGGGAGAAAACTCGCCAAGTTTATGACCTACCATATTTTCGGTTACATACACAGGGATAAAAGACTTGCCATTGTGTACTGCGATTGTTTCCCCAACGAAGTCAGGAACAATCATTGAACTACGCGACCAAGTTTTGATAACCGTTTTCTTTTTGGACTGTTTGGATTTTTCCACTTTTGCCCAAAGTTTGTGATGAACGTAAGGTCCTTTTTTTAATGAGCGTGCCATGCGTTAGAATGTTATTTTTTGGAAGTTTTGCGACGTGCAATGATGTGTTTATCGGAATAGCGGCGTGGGCTACGAGTTTTAGCCCCTTTTGCTTTAAGCCCTTTACGGCTACGTGGATGTCCGCCCGATGCACGTCCTTCACCACCACCCATTGGGTGATCTACTGGGTTCATAGCTACTGCCCTAGTGCGAGGAGTACGACCAAGCCAGCGTTTGCGGCCTGCTTTACCCAATTGTTCTAAGTTATGGTCGGGGTTGGAAACTGTACCAACAGTTGCTCTACAAGTACCTAGTATCAGACGAGTTTCGCCTGAAGGCATCTTTATAACTACATATTTACCATCACGTCCAAGTATTTGGGCAGAAACACCAGCGCTACGCACCAATGAACCACCTTGACCTGGGTTGATTTCTATATTATGTACGGTTGTACCCAAAGGCATTTCACTTAAAGGTAGAGAGTTGCCTAATTCGGGGGCTATATTAGAGCCAGAACGAACAAGAGCGCCTACTTTTAAGCCATCAGGAGCCAATATATAAGATTTAGCACCATTTGGATAATAAATCAAAGCTATAAAAGCGGTACGATTGGGATCGTATTCAATGGCTTTTACCAAACCATCTATTCCGTCATGATTGCGTTTGAAATCGATGATACGGAATAATCTTTTGTTACCACCACCACGGTTACGCATAGTTCTGCGCCCTTGGTTGTTTCTGCCTGCATGTTGGTTGTTTCTACCTGCGAGTAAGCTTCTTTCGGGAGAGTCAGAGGTAATTTCTTCGTAAGTATTACCAATGCGGTGTCTCGTGCCTGGGGTTAGTGGATTAAATTTTTTAACTGACATTTTTTACGAATTTATCAGGTTCGCGCCTATATGATTTATATTATAAATTAAGCGTTTGCTACTGCTGTGTTGTCTTGTGGCACTTCTTCGGTAGCTTCTTCTCCATAGTAGCCATCTATTGTTTGGCCAGCTTGGAGGGTAACAAAAGCCTTTTTAATTGGCGATTTACGTCCTGAAGTTTGGCGGCCTTTAATCACTCGGCTACGAGTTTTGCCTGGGCGCACAGAAGTATTTACAGCTAATACATTCACCCCAAATTGCGCTTCAACTGCTTGTTTAACCTCAATTTTATTAGCATCTCTGTTCACAACAAACGTATATTGGTTCAATTTGTGATTTTCAGCTAATTGAGTACTTTTATCAGAGAGAAGCGGTTTGATAAGAATAATTTTTGGCATGATTTTTTTTTAAAAGTGTTTCAAAAATTAGCCTATCCGCTTAGCTCAAAGCCTCACTTAAATGTTGCAAAGCACTTTCTGACAACACCAAAAATTTGGTATTCATAATATCATAAGTGTTAAGCAAATTAGCGTGAGCAGTTTTTGCGTTGGGAATATTGCGGCTTGACAAGTGGATATTACCATAAGTTTGTTCAACTGCTAATTCTGCTGCCGTTTTGTTGGCTTCGTAAGCAGCAAAAGCTGTTTTATACTCTTGGCGAGCAACGATATAGGCTTTTACTTTATCAGCAAAGGCAGCACGTTTTTTGGCTCCACGAGGTGGTTGGGGGAAACGAGGCGCAGTAGGTTTTACTGGCGCATTAGCTGGATTAAGAACTAAAACGCTTTTTCCTGTGCTAATCGCTGTTTCACCTGCTTTTACACTATTCAAAAATTGTAAGTAAGATTTTGTTTTTGGTGCTTCCATTTTAAAATCTTCCACAATTACGATACGGCCTTGTTGAGCTTTTGAAGTCAAAGCAAATTTACGCGCTAAGCGTTTTACTTTTTTATTCAATCTTTGCTCATAGTCACGAGGTTGAGGACCAAACACACGACCACCACCATGATAAAGTGGATTTTTTATGCTACCCTTACGAGAGCCACCTGTACCTTTTTGTTTGTGTAATTTACGGGTAGAACCGTGAATTTCGTTGCGTTGTTTTGCTTTGTGCGTACCTTGTCTTTGGTTGGCGAGGTATTGTTTTACCGCAAGGTAAACTACGTGTTCGCTTTGTTCATTCAGTTCAAGCCCAAACACGCTAGCGGGTAGCTCAACTTCTCTACCTACGCTTTGTCCGTCTATATTATAAACAGGGAGTTTCATGATTTTTATTTTTTCTTGACTGTAACGAATGAGTTTTTATGACCAGGAATTGCACCTTTTACAACGATAAGGTTCTGTTCAGCGAAAATTTTAACCACTTTCAGTTTGGTAACTGTAACTTGGTCGCCGCCTGTACGTCCAGCCATACGTTGGCCTTTGAATACTTTTGAGGGATAAGATGATGCCCCGACAGAACCAGGAGAGCGGAGTCTGTTGTGCTGACCGTGAGTTTGGTCGCCTACACCAGCGAATCCGTATCTTTTTACCCCACCTTGAAAACCTTTACCTTTGCTCACACCTACAACAGTAACAGCATCGCCTTCAGCAAAGATATCAACTACGGTAATAGTATCACCAAGTTGTTTGTCTATATTGAAGTCGCGAAATTCTTGAACTCTGCGTTTGGGGGTGGTGTTAGCTTTTTTGAAGTGGCCTTTGAGGGGCTGTGTTGTATTTTTTTCTTTGGCTTCTGCGAAACCAATTTGCAAAGAGTTGTATCCGTCTGTATCAGTAGACTTAACTTGTGTAACCACACAAGGTCCTAATTCTATAACGGTACAACCTACGCTTTGACCAGCAGCATTATAGATACTAGTCATACCTACTTTGCGTCCTAATAATCCTTTCACGATAAAAAGTTGCTTTTTGTGAGGTTAATTACATAAGTTTTACTTGAATATCCACGCCACTAGGAAGTTCTAGTTTTTCCAACGCGCCAACAGTTTTAGCTGTAGAGCTATAAATCTCTATTAGGCGTTTGTGTGTGTGGAGTTGAAATTGCTCACGCGACTTTTTATTGACGTGCGGTGAACGCAAGACAGTAAAAATTTCTTTGTCGGTGGGCAGCGGAATCGGTCCTGTAACAACTGCGCCTGTATTGCGAACTGTTTTGACGATTTTAGCTGTAGATTTGTCTACCAAGCTGTGGTCATAGGAACGAAGTTTGATGCGAATTTTTTGATTCATGCCTCGTTTAAAAAAATGTTGATAAAATTTTTTATAAATTATTAGCTTTTGATATTTTGATAAAAACAACCCGCCTTTCCGCGAAGAAAAGCGGGCGTTTTATTTGTATCAATCTAACTATTTTTATTCAAATTAAGCTGTTGGACCTTTCACTTTTTCAATTACCGCTTTAGCGATATTGGTTGGTGCTGGTGCGTAGTGGTCAAATTCCATTACAGAAGATGCACGACCAGAAGTATTGGTACGTAAATCTGTAATATAACCAAACATTTCTGAAAGTGGAACTTCTGCTTTGATTACCACAGCATTTCCTTTCATATCTTGTCCTTTTATCATACCACGACGACGGTTGAGGTCACCAATAACAGAACCTGTATAATCATCAGGGGTAATCACCTCTAATTTCATAATAGGCTCCATCAATACTGGATTAGCGTGTTTGGCTGCTGCACGGAAACCTTCTTTGGCGCATAACTCGAAAGCTACTGGTTTGGAGTCAACAGAGTGCATAGAACCGTCAAAAACGCGAACTTTCATTGCTTCGATAGGGAAACCAGCAAGAATGCCGTCACCCATCATTTCATTAAAGCCCTTGTTGATAGAAGGTACATACACTTTATCAATCGAACCCCCAACGATATTCCATACAAATTGTAGCTTTTTCTTGCCAGATTTGTAGTCATCGCTTTGCAAAAATTCTTCATCAGCAGGTCCGATTTCAAATTCCATATCAGCAAACAAACCTGAACCACCCGATTGTTTTTTCAACTTTTCGCGGTGAGAATAAGTAGTTGTAAGTGCTTCTTTGTAATTTACTTGAGGCGCGCCTTGATTGACTTCTACACCAAATTCACGGCGTAAGCGGTCAACGATAATTTCAAGGTGTAACTCGCCCATACCAGAGATAACAGTTTGTCCTGACTCCTCAATATAACTAGTGCGGAATGTAGGGTCTTCTTCTGATAATTTGGCAAGAGCCATACCCAATTTTTCCAAATCTTTGGTTGTTTTGGGCTCTACTGCCAAACCAATAACTGGTTCAGGGAACACCATACTTTCCAAAATGATAGGGCTTTCTTCTGAAGAAAGGGTATCGCCAGTTTTGATGTCCTTGAAGCCTACCGCTGCTGCGATGTCGCCTGCTTCCACTCTATCCATTTCTTGGCGTTTGTTGGCATGCATTTGATAAAGACGAGAGATGCGCTCTTTATTGCCCGAACGGGTATTTAATACGTAAGAACCTTTATCCAAAGCACCAGAATATACTCTAAAGAAAGCCAATCGGCCTACAAATGGGTCAGTTGCAATTTTGAATGCCAAAGCAGCAAAAGGTTGGTCTACATCTGGACGGCGGCTAATTGGAACATCTGTATCAGGGTGAGTGCCTTTCACAGCCTCTTTGTCTTGTGGGCTTGGCAAATAAGCGCAAACAGCGTCTAGTACAGCTTGAACGCCTTTGTTTTTGAAAGAAGAACCACAGAACATTGGTACAAATTTCGCATCAATTACGGCTTTACGAACTGCTGTACGGATTTCATCTTCGCTGATTGAATTAGGGTCTTCAAAGAATTTTTCCATTAGCGTTTCGTTATATTCAGCTACTGCTTCCAATAACTTTTCGCGGTAAGTATCTACTGTTTCTTGCAAATCAGCAGGAATAGGAATTTCGGTGTAAGTCATACCTTTGCTCGCTTCGTCCCAAACAATAGCTTTGTTCAAAACTAAGTCAACAACGCCAGTAAAAGACTCTTCAGAGCCTATTGGCACTTGCATAGGAATGGCTTCAGTCCCCAACATATCCTTAACTTCTTTGACAACTTTGAAGAAGTCAGCTCCTGCTCTATCCATTTTATTGACAAAACCCAAGCGAGGAACACTGTATTGATTAGCTAGACGCCAGTTGGTTTCTGATTGAGGTTCAACACCACTCACAGCACAGAATAAGAAAACCAAGCCGTCCAAAACTCTCAAAGAGCGATTTACCTCAACAGTAAAGTCAACGTGGCCAGGAGTATCAATAATATTGATAGGATAGTTTTTACCCTTCCAGTCCCATTGAGTTTTAGTAGCTGCTGAAGTGATGGTGATACCGCGTTCTTGTTCTTGCGGCATCCAGTCCATAGTTGCAGCACCGTCGTGTACTTCACCTATTTTGTGGTTGATACCTGTGTAATAGAGAACACGTTCGGTGGTAGTGGTTTTGCCCGCGTCAATGTGTGCAGCAATACCAATATTTCTGGTGAAAGATAGGTCTTTCTTTGCCATGATTTGTGGGTGGCTTTAATGAAGCCAATAAATATGATATTATGAAAAAAAATAAAAATGTGTGGGAATTTTGCAAACTATCTGTTGGCAAAGTGAGCGAATGCGCGGTTAGATTCAGCCATTTTGTGCGTATCTTCGCGTTTTTTGACTGCCGAGCCTTCTCCTTTTGCTGCTGCTTGAATTTCAGCAGATAATTTGTTTGCCATACCTTTACCGCTGCGAGCGCGAGCGTAGTTGATGAGCCATTTCATACCTATAGAAATACGTCTATCAGGGCGGATTTCCATGGGGATTTGAAAGGTAGCCCCACCAATACGACGTGAACGTACTTCAACGGAAGGCATGATATTTTTAAGAGCTTTGTGGAACACTTCTATTTCTGGTTCGTCAGTATGTTTTTCTTTTATGATTTCCAAAGCATCATAAAACAAGGTATAAGCTGTGCTTTTTTTGCCGTCATACATGAGCATGTTGACGAAACGTGCTACTATAGCATCGTTGTAGCGAGGGTCAGGATTGATGACTCTCGGTTTTGGTTTTTGCTTTCTCATTTGAATTAAGGAGTATGTAAGCAGTTGTGTTTTGTTGTTGTTGCTTTTGCAACGCTTCAAACTTAGCTTTTCTAAGTTTTACCTCAACAAGTTTTTTTAGAAAAAAATTTATTGTTCAGAAAATCAGCTTGTGATTATAGCTTATTTCTTTTTAGCTGGTGCTGGTTTGCCATTTTTGCCCACTGGAGCAGCTTGTCCTTCTTTTGGACGTTTAGCACCATATTTTGAACGAGATTTGCGGCGTTTATCTACACCCGAAGTGTCCAAAGCACCACGCACTATAGTATAACGCACACCTGGAAGGTCTTTTACACGACCACCGCGTACCAACACTATGGAGTGTTCTTGCAGGTTGTGGCCTTCGCCTGGTATGTAAGCAATAACTTCTGTACCGTTGGTCAAGCGCACTTTAGCTACTTTACGGAGAGCAGAGTTGGGTTTTTTGGGAGTAGTGGTGTATACACGGGTACAAACAGCGCGTCTTTGAGGACTAGACTCAAGTGCAGCTGCTTTGCTTTTGTATTCTACCCGCTCACGTCCCGAACGAATGAGTTGGTTGATGGTAGGCATTATTAAATTTATGCTTTTATCTTAATATGAAATGCTTGTGTAAAACAAATACCGCCAAAGCAGTATCCGCGCAATGCGGCTGCAAAGGTATAAACTGTTTTTGGTTCCACAAAATTTTTTCATAAAAAAAATCACTTTTTTTATCTTTTTTTTAAAAAAGTTCCCTATTCAGGTAAAAAAGTAGCTTTTTTTATTTTTTCAACCTAAAATTGCTATAGCTTAGCCCCTACTATTTTTAAACAATCAAATTATTTTCTTGTTGGAAAGGCAATAAGTAAGTAGACAAAAACAAAGTGAATAATCGCGCGAAGCGCGTAACTACACTAATTCCGTTGAGTTTCTACACTGTTTGAAGTGAGACGGAGCGCAGCTTTAGCAAGCGGAGCGAACAAGTTTGTAGAAACAGGGCGTTTTTGGTACTTTTTGCGCCTGCAAAAAGTACGAATAAAAAAATTTTTTAGGCGTAAGCCGTTAGAAAAAATTTCAAAACACAAGTTTTTACTGAAGCGTAAAAATTACTTCCATTTTGTTCAGTTACTTAAATCAATTCAGCAAATCTTTTTTCACAAAAACTGTCCTTATTATTATTATGATAACAACACAATCGGAAATAGCCCTACTCCGCCAAAAAATTAGGGATTTAAGGCTACAATTGGTTCAACATCCTTTGTACGCGCAGATTAAAAACTTAGCTGACGTGCGCATTTTTATGCAATCGCATATTTTTGCGGTTTGGGATTTTATGTCTTTGCTCAAGTCGCTTCAGGCGCAACTTACTTGCGTTTCTACCCCTTGGTTGCCTATCGGCTCACCCAACACGCGCTATCTAATCAACGAAATTGTAGTAGGAGAAGAAGCTGATGTGGATGAATCGGGCAACCGCCTAAGCCATTTTGAACTGTATCAAAAAGCGATGCGACAAAGTGGAGCCAATACCAACCAAATTGAACAGTTGATAGCCCAATTGCGGTCAGGTGTAAGCGTTCAAAACGCTATTCAAACCACTATAAAAGAAAAACACATAGCTGATTTTGTCAATTTCACCTTCAAAATTATCACCCAATCGCCTGTTTATGTGCAAGCGGCTGTGTTTACTTTTGGGCGCGAGGATTTAATCCCCGATATGTTTTTATCTATAGTCAATGATTTGGATAGGAATAATCCCCAGCAAATTAGCACGCTCAAATACTACTTGGAGCGGCATATAGAAGTAGATGGTGGGCATCACTCGCACTTGGCTATGGAAATGGTTACAGAACTTTGCGGCGATGACAACCAAAAATGGGAACTGGCCACAGAAGCTGTTTGTGAGGCGTTGCGAGTGCGCATACAATTATGGGACGGCATTTTGGCAGGGTTGAAAACCAACCGTAACTAAGCTATAAGCGATTTGTTAGCTCTTCCAACTTTAAGAAATCGTTAAATTTTAGCGTTTTATGCAAAAGTTTGTTATAGTTATCGTATCTTTGCGGTCATAAATTAGAACATAACAAACAACTTTATCCTTTTTTCTTTATGAAAAAGTTTTACGCTACAGCACTTTTTGCCGCATCTTGTGCTTTTTACACCCAAGCTCAAGGGCTAATTGTCAACGAAATGAGCAACGGCACAAGCGGTGCAAGGGAGTTTATCGAATTGTTGGTCATTGGTAGCAACGCCGCACCACTTGCGCCTGTAGATTTGCGCGGTTGGATAATTGACGACAACAACGGCAGTTTCCAAACTAGCGTGGGCACGGGGGTTGCGCCTGGGCATTTTAGAATTGCGCCCTCGTGCGCGACTTTTGCGGCTGTGCCTGTAGGTTCTATTATATTAATTTATAACGACGACGACAAAGATGCGAGTTTGCCCGCAGTCGATTTGACAGACGCCAACAACGATAGAGTTTATGTGCTGCCGCATACTGCCGCTTGTTTGGAAGTTTGTACGACCTCGCCAAACGCTACAGGCTCTATAACCACTTACACGGGTTGCACCTATCAAACCACAACCCCTGCTGCTACCAATTCGCCCCGTAGTTGGGCTGCTATTGGTTTTGGTAATGCAGCTGACGCTGTGCAAACCCGCCGCCCAGATTTGAGCTTCTTTCACGGCTTTGCTTATGGTTCTGTAACCGCGCCATTCCCTGCTTTTCCTGCCGAGTTGGGCGGAGGCAACTCTTTCAACATAGCTACAGGCTCAGGTGCAACCCGCAGTAATATATTCGGCTGTGGCGCGTTCAATAGCAATAGCAACTATAGTTTTATCCCAGCAGCCACACAAACTCCAGGTGCAGCAAATAATACCAACAATAACTTTTTAATCCAAAATATACGCACAGGTTATGTAAATTATAACAATTTCAACGCACCTGACCCCTGCGCGCGCGTTTTGCCTATCTATTTGGTGGGTTTTGATGCCAAAGCGGTTGAAAATTATAACCAAGTTTATTTCGCTATCAACAGCGATGAAGAATTTGCCAATATGTGGATAGAAAAAAGTAGCGATGCTATCAACTTCTCCCCTATCGCGGAATTTTTCACCAGCGAAAAACAAACCCTTTTCGAGCGTTATTTTATAGATAATCAACCCTATCCGTTGAGTTATTATCGTTTGAAAATGGTAGAACCAAGCGGAAAAACCAGCTACAGTGATATTCGCGCCGTGCGCCAAAGCCAACCCACCAGCGAACTGTTGATTTATCCCAACCCAGCTAAGGATGTTTTGAACGTAGAGTTTGCAGAATTGTTGGAAACAGAAGCACAAATCCAGATTATCAACGCTGTAGGTCAAGTCCAAATCGCACAAATTATCCCCGCAGGACAAAATTTAACCCAAATTAGCTTAGATAATTTAGCTGCTGGCGCTTACGTCATCCGCATACAAAACGGGGAAAATTTACACACCAAACGCTTTATCCGCCAATAAAAATTTAGTTTAAAAGCCCTTAGTTTAAGCCTATGGGCTTTTTTTTATTTGATTTTTTTTATAAAAAATCTTACTTTTAAAAAAAACAGCTACTTTTGTCCCCAATTTTGCAAAAAAAACTATTGATAATCAACAAACAACCAATTTACAAACAAAGATATGGAATATAAACCTAACGAATTTGAATCAAAATGGAGAAGTTTTTGGCAAGAAAATCAAGTTTATAAAACAGAAAATGATTTTAGCCGCCCCAAATACTATGTATTAGACATGTTCCCCTACCCTTCTGGGGACGGTTTGCACGTGGGGCATCCATTGGGTTATGTAGCCAGCGATATTATAGCGCGTTATAAACGCCTTACGGGGTTTAATGTGTTGCATCCTATGGGTTTTGATGCTTTTGGGTTGCCAGCCGAACAATACGCGGTAGAAACGGGCATACATCCAGAGATTACGACTCAAGTCAATAGCCAAAAGTATAAAAGGCAATTAGATAATTTGGGATTTTCTTTCGATTGGTCGCGAGCGGTCAAAACCTGTGATAGCAGTTATTATAAATGGACGCAGCAGATTTTTATCTGGTTGTTTGAATCTTATTACGATAATAATTTACAAAAAGCCCAACCCATAAACCAACTAATTAGCATTTTTGAGAAAGAGGGCAATAGTCAAATTAACGCAGCTTGTTCTAAAGTGGAAACTTTCAGCGCAGCAGATTGGGCGAAATTTACCGCAAAAGAGCGCGAAGATGTGTTGATGTGTTATCGCTTGGCTTATCGCAAGGTGGGTTTTGTCAACTGGTGCGAGGCTTTGGGTACAGTGTTGGCCAACGATGAGGTAAAAGATGGCGTATCGGAGCGCGGTGGGCATCCCGTTATCAAAAAACCGATGTTGCAATGGATGTTGAGAATTACCGCTTATGCTGACCGCTTATTGCAGGGGTTGGAAGAGGTGGATTTTTCTGAAGCGATTAAAACCCAACAGCGCAATTGGATAGGCCGTAGCGAAGGTGCGAGATTATTTTTTAAACTACAAAATGGAGAACAAGCGGGTTTAGAACCTATAGAAGTGTTTAGCACCCGCCCAGATACGATTTTTGGCGCGACTTTTTTGGTATTAGCACCAGAACATCAATTAGTGGATAAAATTACAAGCATAGAACAGCGCGAAACGGTTGTTAATTATCAAAAACAGGCTGCTGCCAAATCAGAACGCGAGCGCAGCGCAGATGTTAAGCAAGTTTCGGGGGTTTTTACAGGTGCTTACGCGCTGCATCCGATTAGCAACGAACTTGTACCCGTTTGGATAAGCGACTATGTGCTGGCTGGTTATGGTACGGGCGCAATTATGGCTGTGCCGAGCGAAGATGAGCGCGATAATCGCTTTGCAAAGCGGTTTAATCTGCCTATAGTGGAAGTGTTGGATAAAAGCGAGTTTCCCAAAGCCGAGTTAGGCGAAAAGGTGGGCATTTATATCAATTCAGATTTTTTGAACGGCAAAACTGCTACAGAAGGGTTTGATTTGGCTTTAGATTATTTGGAAGAGAAAGGTTTGGCTATTCGCAAAATCAATTTCCGCTTTCACGATGCCAATTTTAGCCGCCAACGCTATTGGGGCGAACCCTTCCCTGTGATTTATAATCAAGAGGGTTGTATAGAAATAGAAAATGATTTGCCTGTAGTATTGCCCCCGCTTAGTGATTTTCACCCCACTGCCGACGGTAAATCGCCCCTTGCTCGCCTTAGCGACTGGGTTAATACCCCGAAAGGAAAACGCGAAACGGATACAATGCCCGGGTATGCGGCTTCGTCTTGGTATTTTCTAAGATATATGGATTCTCACAACGATAAAGAACCCTTTTCTGCTGAAGCGGTAAATTATTGGCAACAGGTGGATTTGTACGTGGGCGGTTCTGAACACGCTGTAGGGCATTTGTTATACTCTCGCTTTTGGAATCAGTTTTTATACGATTTGGGCAAAGTACCACACAAAGAACCGTATAAGAAGTTGATAAATCAGGGGATGATACAGGGGATTATAGAAAGTGTGTACCTCAAAAAGGAAAAAGTAAACGGACGTTCTCAATTTGTATCCGCCGATTTGATAAAACCTGAAGAATTAGACCAATACGCGCGCATTTTGGTACATATTCGCTATGTTTCTAACTACGGTGCGCCCGATTCTTTCTTAGATTTGAAAGGGATTGAGCAGTTTAAACAATGGCGGGCTGACTATGCGGACGCTGAATTTGTACTTAATGGCTTTAATCATCTGGTTACGCACTCGGAAACGGGCAAAATGTCCAAGTCTAAATATAATGTGGTAAATCCTGACGATGTTATACAAGAGTATGGAGCGGATTGCTTGCGGATGTACGAGATGTTTTTAGGCCCTTTGGAAGATGCCAAGCCTTGGAATACGAAGGGCATAGATGGTGTGTATCGTTTCTTGCGCAAGTTTTGGGATTTGTACACACAACAAACGCTCACAGATGCTGCGCCTACGGCTGCGGAGTTGAAAATTCTACATACTTGCCTTAAAAAAGTGAGTATAGATTTGGAAAATTATAGTTTCAACACTTCTGTAGCTGCTTTTATGGTGGCGGTCAACCAATTGCGCGAGGTGAAATGCGATAAAAAGGCTATTTTACAACCTTTATTGATTGCTATAGCCCCTTTTGCACCTTATACGGCTGATGAATTGTGGGCTTTGTTGGGTAATGCGGGTTCTATCCACAACTCAACCACTTTCCCCAGCTATGACGAGGCGTATTTGATAGAGGATAATTTCCAATGTCCCGTTTCTATCAATGGCAAATTGCGCTACACGTTCCAATTCCCGCTAAATGTGGCTCAAGAGTTGGT
>JAAFIM010000032.1 GCA_013297745.1 Chitinophagales bacterium
TATTTATCTTTTAGCAATTTTTCCACCGCCTTAATCACAGTTTTGTCGCTTACTTTGGTGCGGGGGCTAAACACTTCTACCAGCTGACCTTTGCTATTGATTAAGAATTTTTGAAAATTCCAGCTTACGGGCGCATCTTTTAGCCCATTTTCTGATTTTTTGGTTAGAAATTTATAAATGGGGTGCATATTTTTGCCCTTTACATCTATTTTTGCGAAAAGTGGGAACGTTACGTTATATTTGGAAGAGCAGAACGACTTAATTTTTTGATTATCGCCTGGTTCTTGTTTTAAAAAATCATTGCTCGGAAAAGCTAAAATTTCCAAACCTTGAGATTGGTAAGTTTCGTACAATTTTTGCAAATCCTCGTATTGGGGCGTAAGTCCGCACTCGCTGGCTGTGTTGACAATCAATAAGACTTTGCCTTTATATTGGGCAAGGGAAACCTCTTTTTCGTCAATATCTTTGGCCGAAAAATCAAAAATTGATTTTGGCGGTAACAAAAATGCAGAAAATAACATAAAGGGAATAACAGCCAAAAGCCAATGAAATTTATTCATTTTTATAATTTTTTTTGATATTTGATAAAGATTTTTTATAAAATGATGGAATTGGAACAATTTTTGCTGATAATTGTTGTATTAAAAACAAAACCAACCAATTAATAAAATGAGAACATTAAAACTTTTACTTGTGGGCGCAATGAGCGCAGGTTTATTGCTTACTGCTTGCGACAACTCTGCAAATGTAGATTGCAGCAAATGCCAAAATCAACTGCCAACCGAAATTGATAATAAAGTGCGCGGTGAGCAAGCTAAACAGTTTAAAGCAGAATTGGCTTCTTCCCTAAAAGAAGAGCTAAGCGAATTGCAGTTGGTGAAAAAATTGACCAATTTGCCCAAAAATTTAAGCCAGTTAGACCCTTTGTTGATTGTCAAAACCAAAGAAGACAAAGATAAAACCATATCTTCTGCCAAAGAAGATGCTGCTTTGGTAAATTCTATATTCAATAGTTTGATAGCTGCCGAAAAGCAGGTTGGCGCGCTCAAAGTGGATTTGTCAATGTCAGAAGAGCCAATCGACGGCGGGCTGTTTTTGTTCGCCATAGCTTCAGAAAATGCGCGTGTTTTGGAGTTGCAAATGTATGATGAAGCAGATTTTAGTGTAGTAGCCAATAATCAAATTTCTTTATTGCCTGGCAATAATTATAAAGCCATTAATTTGAAAGATTTTAAAGCGGGCAACTATTTATTAAAACTTATCGACAAAAGTGCTAATGAAGAAATAGTGCGCAAAATCAGCATCTTGCCAGAAAACCTAAATTAGGTATTCTTAAAAAAAGCAATCGTTTTAGGGCGATTGCTTTTTTTTGATTAAAAACGCCAAGCTAAGCCAAAGGAAGCTCGCCATTTTGCGCTTTGATTGGGATACGCCACATAATAAAAAGGAACAATTAGGCTTATTTTTTGTACAAACAGTTGAAAACCAGCTCCTAATGTAGGTCGTATTTTATCCGCAGTCCAGTCGGGATGATACCACAAAGAAGGATAAACTCCCGCCAAAATACCGCAAGATAGAGATGTTTTGCCTGTACGGGGAATTTTGCTCTCAAAACGCAGCGCAGGACCTCCAAAATTTAGATAAAAAGCTTTTAAATCTGTGCTTACGCCCAAAGAACCCATAAGACTGAAACTTGCTTTTTTAGGTTTGGGCTCATTGACAGGCAGTTGTGCTTTAGCAGCGAAAGCACTAAAAAAGAAAACAGCGAAAATTAAAACTCTCATATTTTGAATGTATTTTTTACTTCCATTCTACCACTTGCCCCCGTTGGCTATTTAGTAAATGGGCGGGTATATTTTTTTGGATAAAATTAGCCACACTCTTCAATAATTTATGTTTGGCAAAATGTCGGGCATAAACCAAAGAGATTTCGCGCAAAGGCACAGGCGAGTTGAGGCTATGAATTTGTTCGTTTTTATCTTCTATAGCTAATTCTGGCAATAAGGTAATCCCCCCTTCTTTATCCACCAATCGGCGCAAACTTTCCAAAGAGCCGCTTTCATAATTTAAAGACGGATTGTTATTTTCGCCCAAGTTGCACACATTGATGATTTGATTGCGAAAACAATTGCCTTGGCTCAACAACCATATTTTTTCTTTTGATAACTCTTCTATAGGTATGCTCGACCATTGCGAAAATCTATGTTGTGGTTGTGAATATACCATAATCTCTTCATAAAAAAGAGGCATTTCCAAAATATAATTTTCTAATAACGGTGTCGCTAAAATAGCTAAATCCAATTCATCGTTCAATAACGCTTTTGAAATTTGTGCTGTGGTTAATTCTTTTATACGGAGTTGGACTTGAGGAAAACTTCGCAAAAAATCTCCCGCGAATAGCGGCAAAAGATAAGGAGCTACAGTAGGAATTATACCAATACTCAACTCGCCTCCTATATCGTTGCGAAAATCTTTGACCATATCTATCATTCTTTGATGCTCTCTCAACACCAGTTTCGCTTGTTCTACCAGCACGGCTCCTACGTCTGTCAGGCTTATTGGTTGTCGGCTTCGGTCAAAAATTAGCGCGTTGAGCTCTTCTTCTGCTTTTTGGATTTGCATGCTCAATGTAGGTTGGGTTACAAAACAGGTTTCAGCCGCTTTTGCAAAATGCCGATGCTGGGCTACCGCTACGATGTACTCCAATTGTAATAAACTCAACATATTAATTTTTTTTGATAATCTATTTGCTAAAATAATGGCTAAAATACCCCTAAAAAGTTAGTGATAGACAACTTTTAGCGGCTTATGTTGTTAGGTGATTTGCAATACAGCGCAAAGATAGTAAAAACATTGCTTTATCAATTAAATTGATATATAAATAAGAAAAAGAGTTTGTATAGGACAAAAACCTAATCTATCTTTGCCCCATCAAAAAAAATATCAAGCAAAACCGTTCAACAATTAATTGGATAAAAAATTATGGAAAAAACAGGAAAATGTCCTTTTCATCACGGGGCAAATGTGGAAGCCCAACATTCTGTAACGAATTGGTGGCCAAAACTGCTCAATTTGGATATTTTGCATCAACACGACAACAAAACTAATCCTTACGGGCAAGAGTTTAATTATCGCGAAGAGTTTAAAAAATTAGATTTGGAAGCGGTAAAAACCGACCTCAAAAAGTTGATGACTGATAGTCAAGATTGGTGGCCTGCTGATTGGGGACATTATGGGGGGCTGATGATTCGTATGGCTTGGCACGCTGCGGGTACTTATCGCATAGCTGACGGGCGTGGTGGAGCTGGTACGGGCAATTTGCGCTTTGCGCCGCTCAATAGCTGGCCGGACAACACAAACTTGGATAAAGCGCGCAGATTATTGTGGCCAGTAAAGAGAAAATATGGCAATCAACTTTCTTGGGCTGACTTATTTATTTTGGCTGGCAATATGGCTTACGAGTCTATGGGGTTCAAAACTTATGGGTTCGTCGGCGGACGCGAAGATATTTGGCATCCTGAAAAAGATATTTATTGGGGTGCTGAAAAAGAATGGTTGGCCAAAGAACGTTACACAGATAAAGACGATGAATATAGCCTAGAAAATCCTTTGGCGGCTGTACAAATGGGCTTAATTTATGTCAATCCTGAAGGGGTAAATGCTCAATCCAATCCATTGAAAACTGCTCAAGCTATGCGGGTAACTTTTGCGCGTATGGCTATGAACGATGAAGAAACTGTAGCACTTACCGCAGGCGGACACACAGTAGGCAAAGCGCACGGCAATGGCGACGCTTCCGCGTTGGGTGCCAATCCTGAAGGTGCTTCTATCGAACAGCAAGGTTTTGGCTGGGCTAATCCCAAAGGCAATGGCAACGCAGAAAATACGGTAACAAGCGGCTTGGAAGGTGCTTGGACGACTTATCCCAACCAATGGAATAATACCTATTTCCACCTATTGCTCAACCACGATTGGCATCTTACCAAAAGCCCTGCTGGTGCTTCTCAATGGGAACCTATTGCTATCAAAGAAGAAGACAAGCCTTTTGATGCGCATATAGCTGGAGTTCGTCGCAACCCGATTATGACCGATGCAGATATGGCGTTGAAAATTGACCCCGCTTATCGCGTAATTTCAGAGCGTTTCCAACAAGACCCCGAATATTTTGCGCAAGTGTTTGCCAAAGCTTGGTTCAAACTAACCCATCGCGACCTTGGCCCAAAAAGCCGCTACTTGGGTGCTGATGTGCCTGCCGAAGATTTAATCTGGCAAGACCCAATCCCAGCTGTAGATTATACCCTTACTGATGCAGAAATTGAAACGTTGAAAGCTACAATCCTAAATTCGGGTCTAACCCAAACCGAGTTGATTAATACAGCTTGGGATAGTGCGCGCACTTATAGAGGTTCAGATTTTAGAGGTGGTGCTAATGGTTCAAGAATACGCCTTGCGCCGCAAAAAAATTGGGAAGGGAACGAACCCGCCCGCTTGGAAAAAGTATTGAACAAATATGCCGAAATTCAAGCTAGCTTAAGCAAAAAGGTAAGCATAGCCGATTTAATCGTGTTGGGGGGAAGTGCAGCTATAGAAAAAGCGGCAGAAAAAGCTGGAGTGAGTATAAAAGTACCTTTCGCAGCAGGCAGAGGGGATGCAACCGCCGAAATGACCGATGTGGATTCTTTCGCTGTGCTCGAGCCTTTGCACGATGGGTATAGAAACTGGTTGAAAAAAGATTATGCGCCAGAACCCGAAAACTTGTTGTTGGATAAAACCCAACTATTGGGGCTTACTGCGCCAGAAATGACCGTCCTTATCGGTGGTATGCGCGTTTTGGGTACGAACTACGGCGGAACCAAACACGGTGTTTTGACCGAAAATGAGGGCGCTTTGACCAACGATTTCTTTGTTAATATCACAGATATGAATTATAGCTGGCAACCCGTAGCCAACAATTTATATAATATCGTTGAGCGCAAAACAGGAAAAACCAAATGGACTGCTACCAGAGTGGATTTAATCATAGGCTCCAACTCTATCCTTCGCGCTTATGCCGAAGTTTATGCTCAAGACGATAATAAAGGCAAATTTGTAAAAGACTTTGTTAATGCTTGGGTTAAGGTTATGAATGCAGACCGTTATGACTTAAAATCTTAATAAAACGCGGATATAATTAAAATGGTAGCCCCAAAAATTGTAAAAAACACACAATTTTGGCTACCATTTTATATTTTTATCAAAAAAATAGCTGGTGTATGCAATTGATGATTATCTTTGCGCCACAAACTTAATTTTAGTTCAAATTTATAAATTAAAACCACAACCACAACAAAATGGCTTATCTATTGGGTGTAGGGGAACAATTTCCCTCTTTTGAGAAAAAAGCTGTAGTTTCTTTGGAAGCAGGCAAAGAATTTGCTACCGTTAGCAATGATTTTGATAATGAAGAAGGTCGTTGGACTGTTATATTTTGGTGGCCAAAAGATTTTAGCGCAGTTTGCCCTTCTGAATTGGTTGCTTTCAATCAAACCCTTGCTGATTTCAAATCGCGCAACGCTAGCGTTTTAGGCTTTTCTACCGATACAGAATTGGTACACTTGGCTTGGCGTACTTACAATCCAGCGTTAAAAGATTTGCGTTTTCCTTTGGTAGAAGATACCAACAAAGCTTTGGCTTCAGAATTGGGTATTTTGCACGAAGCGGGTATAGCTTACCGCGTAACGTATATTATCGACCCCAAAAATGTTATACGCTGGCTTAGTGTAGGCGATTTGGCTATAGGAAGAGGCACAGAAGAAATTTTGCGTATGTTGGATGCTTTACAAAGTGGTGGACTTTGCCCCGTCAATTGGAAAAAAGGGGAAGATATGATTAAAATGTAAAATTTTATCACCATCGGATTTCTATTATTTGGTTAATAATTTTCTCAAAAGCAAATTTCTAGCGAAGTTTGCTTTTTTTCGCGCAAATGGTTTAATAAATGTATAAAAACTATCTTGTGCCGTTTTTTTATCCTAAAATTGTTTTATGCAACATCAACTTTTAAACAAATACGCGCATTTATTGGTTAATTATTGTGTGAATTTACAAGCAGGCGAACGCCTTTATGTAGAAACGACCACTTTAGCCGAACCTTTGGTGAGAGAAATTCACCGCGAAGCCCTGCGCGCTGGGGGAACTATGTACGCACATTTTGAGTTCCGCGACCAAAAATCTATCCTTTGGCAGGAAGCCAACGAAGAGCAATTATCGCAAATTTCGCCCTTATATGCCGAAGCGATGAGCAATTTTGACGCTTATATCCACATCCGCGCCCCTTTTTATGCTCAAGAGATAGTTGCTGCCTCTGCCGAACAGAATAAAATAGTGAATAAAGCCAACGCGGTTTATCGCCAACGTTATGCAGAACGCACGGCTACACTCAATTTAAGACGGAATTTATGCGAATTTCCCACCATAGCCAACGCCCAAAACGCGGGTTTGACCCTGGAAGAATACGCCGATTTTATAACCAACGCTTGCTTTTTGAACCAAGATGAACCTGTAGCGCATTGGTTGGAAATTAGCAAAATGCAGCAAAAAGTGGTTAATTTTCTATCCAAAAAAAGCCAAATTCGGTACAAAAACGCCAATATGGACGTTCAATTCAGCACTCAAGGGCGCACTTGGATAAATTCGGACGGCAAAACGAATATGCCTTCGGGGGAAGTTTATACCTCGCCTGTAGAAAATTCGGTTAATGGCACTCTACATTTTGATTTGCCCTCTATGTACAACGGGCAAGAGGTGGAAGGGATTAGCCTTTGGGTAGAAAATGGGGAAGTGCAGCGTTGGGAAGCCAAAAAAGGGCAGGCGGTTTTGGATAAAATTTTCGCTGTGGCTGGTGCGCGCCATTTTGGAGAAGCGGCTATAGGCTGCAATTACAACATCCAACGCCCGGTCAAAAATATCCTTTTTGATGAAAAAATAGGCGGAACTGTACATTTGGCTGTGGGTCAATCTTATCTACAAACTGGAGGCAAAAATCAATCCGCCGTGCATTGGGATATGATAGCTTCTATGCAGAATGGGGGCGAAATTTACGCCAACGGGGAGAAAATTTATGAAAATGGCAAGTTCTTATTTTTGTAAAACGGGTATAAACTTTATAAAAATAAATTAAAAATGTTAGATTTTATCCTTAGTGTAGTTTGTACTGTGTTATTATTGGTTATTTTAAAACTTTTTAATAATTTTAAAGTAGAAAAATTTACTGCTATAGTTATCAATTATTGGGTGGCTTTGCTTGTAGGTATGTTAGCCACTAATTTTATACCCGAATTTGGAATAATTCATCAAAAACAATGGTTTCCGCACGCTATAGCTTTAGGCTTTTTATTTATAACCGGTTTTTATGTGATTGGCTTGAGCTTGCAGCATATAGGCGTGGCGATTTCTACAGTAGTGCAAAAAATGTCTTTGGTTATTTCTGTACCTTTTGCCATTTTTTACTTTCAGGAAGATGCTAATTTGTTGAAAGTCAGCGCGATAACTTTAGCTTTGCTGGCTGTGGTTTGTATCAATATCCCCGCTAAAAAGGCAATTGACGAACCAAAATCTACAGAAAATTCGGTTTTAGACGATAAAAAATCTACTCGCCCAGCTTGGATTTGGTTTTTGCCCGTGTATTTACTGTTGAGTAGCGGCGCGATAGAGTGTTTGCTGCAATCTGCCCAAAACGATATTATAAAAAATGATAGTTTGGAAAGTGCCAATTTTACGATGATTTCTTTCGCGTTGGCGGCAACTATGGGCAGTATTTCTTTAGCGTATTCGTTGATAACCAAGAGGTTAGTTTTTGATTTAAGGAGCGTTATCGGTGGGATTATTTTGGGCATACCCAACTATTTTTCCATATTTTTTCTAATCCGCTCTTTCTCTTGGTTGGATAAATCGGTGGTTTTGCCCCTTAATAACATCAGTATTGTGGTTTTAACCGCTCTAATCGGGTTGATATTTTTTAAAGAAAGCCTAACCAAAATCAACTTAGCGGGTTTATTATTAGCTGTTGGGGCGATTATATTATTATCAATTTAAACCAAATTTATTTACCTTTAAACTTTCAACCACTATGGTCAAATTTTTGTTAAAAGTTATCATCTTGTTCGCGATTGGTTGGTTTATTTACGCCAAATTTTGGGGCAATGAGAAAGAAAAACAAGTAGCAAGCAATATCGGGGCTGGTTTTTCCAAAATGGGCGAGGGTTTTGTGCAAATGTTGAGCGGGACAAAAGATGCTATAATCATAGAAGCCAACAAAGGCACGTTTCAAAAAGCCTTAGAAAAAACGACAGAAGGCATCAATAAATTGAACGAAATGAGCAAAAATGGCAGTTTGAAAACCGATTTTAGCAACAGAATAGCCGATTTGGAAGCCAAGAAAAAAGATTTGCAGCAAAAAATGGAAGCAGCCAAACGCTTGAACGATGCTGCCCAAAACGAGCAGTTGAAAAAAGATTTCAACACTATAGCTGGCGAAATTGAGCAAGTTTCCAAAGAGATGGAAAAAGCTAAAAAATAATCTTTTTGAGCAAAGCGTAACTTTTCTTAAAAATGCTTACCTTTGCTCAATTTTTTAAACACTGAATTTTAACCAATAATGAAAATAAAAAAAATAGAAATTTATGGCTTATTTGGTATGTTTGACCATACCATAGAGCTAAAACAAGGCGGGGTCTCTATTATTTTTGGTAAAAATGGAATTGGTAAAACTGCCATTTTCAAAATTGTTAATGCTTTGTTTAACCAGCAATTAACGCAGTTGGTGGATATTGTGTTTTCCGAAGTGAAAATTACTTTTGATGATGATGATTTTATTAGTGCACAAAAGAATACTACTTCCTTATTGTCTGTGTCATACTTAGAGAAAGGTAGAGCACCTTTAATAACGGAAATTACAGCGGCCGAAATAAAAAAATCCTTAGAATGGCTTGAAACTAGAGCGCAAATTCGTGGCTATACAATGATTGAAATAGATGGCTCTTTCTTTAAAGATAAAGATGGCAAAATTTTAACCAAAGAAGAACTTTTTGATATTGAACCTCATCTAAAAAATTATGAATTGCTCCCTAATACATTCAGTACTTTTTTACTAAAATCAAGATTGCAGCAAGTTAAAGTATCTTTTCTCACCATTGATAGGCTGCAAATAAAAACTGCCCCTATAAAGAATAAGGATATTTCATATAAAGAAACAGCAACAGAACATTCCAAATTTATACAAAAAATGATTCAAACCGCCAAGGTTCAATATGCCAACGTGTCTCAAAAAATTGCAGCAAGACCAACCAAAGAAAGAATACCAGATAGGGCAATAACGGCTGATGAGCTAAGAACTCAAACTATAAAATTAATAGCTATCGAACAAAAACTGCACTCTTTGGGTATTCTTGATGAGGTAGCGGATAGAAACTTGGCAGAAATTGACGAACTAAATGAAAATGAACGTAGTTTTGAGTTTGCTACCATTTCGGATAAATTGGAAATATTGGAAGTTTACGCGGATATAGAAAAAAAAGGTAGTTTGTTTTTGCAAATTCTAAACAATAGCTTTGATTTTAAAACGGTAAAAATTTCTGATAAAGGTTTTGTTATTAAAAATAATTTGGGCGTTGATATACTTCCAAGTGAACTTTCGTCTGGCGAAAAGCATCTTTTGGTTTTATTTTTTCAGCTAATTTTTAAAACCCCTGAAAATTCTTTAGTTTTAATTGATGAGCCAGAATTATCGCTGCACGTGGATTGGCAGGACAAATTTGTAGAAAATTTGCAAAACATAGCCCAATTACAAAACATTGATTTTATTATCGCTACCCATTCGCCTGATATAGCAGATGGACGAGCTAATATATCAAAAATTCTAAAATAAATAATTATGAGTGAGGATATAGCTAATCTCAGAAATAAGGGAAAAGGAACTGATGTTAAAAATGCAGTACAAAATCACGACGATAAAGTACTTGCTTATTTTGAATCTCCTAAAAATGCCAAATTATTCAGTTATTTCTTTTTATCAGCCAATGTCCAATGCTACAGTAGAGGCGGCAAAGGCGATGTTGTGAAAGCAGTTGAAGAAAGCCGAAATTTAGCTGTCGCGATAGGCATTATAGACGCGGATTTTGAACGATTGATAAACCCCGCTATTATAAATTGCCCTACTCCTGATATATTTTGGACAGATTGCCACGATACAGAAATGATGATGCTCAAATCTACTGCCACGATTGATAAAGTGCTGCATTTTTACGACCAAAAAATAGACGAAAAAGTAGACCAAACTGAAACCAAAAGGCAAAATTTTGAAAAACAGAATAAAATGTCAGTGCTTGATTTTATTATGAAAGAACTTTTTCCGATGAGTGTGTTGCGATATTGTAGCGGATTGAATAGTTGGGACATTAAATTTAGAGTTTTTGGAGATAAAGGAGTAACATATCTGAATTATTCAGAGTTTTTTGACTCCAAAACGTTAAAATTTAGTAAGGATAATTTTTTAAAAACAGTCAAAAGTAAGTTTGATAACGTTCAAAATCCTTTTTTTAAAGGGCAATCTATAAAAAAACAAACCCCAGAGTCAAAGCAAGCAGCAAAAGAACGCGAAGCTATGCAGAAAAAATATGAAACGGAGTTGAAAAATGCTTTTGATTTATGGGAATTAACCAATGGACACGATGTTTTACACGTTTTATCTTTAGCGTTGGAGGGATTGATTGCTAATTATAAAAGCAGCGAAAGAATCACACCTGATAGGTTGGAATTAGATTTAATGCTTGCCTATTCCCCACAAGAATTTGGAAAAACAAATCTTTTTCAACAGTTACAAAGTTGGGAAAATGAAAAAGGCAGAAAAATTCTGTTACCAATTAAAGAAAATTAAAAACTATGAAAATTATCTGCGTTGGGCGCAATTATGCCGAACACGCCGCCGAATTGGGTAATGCTGTGCCAGAAAATCCCATTTTATTTATGAAGCCAGCTACCGCGCTGCTCAAAGATAATCGCCCTTTTTATCACCCCGAATTTAGCCAGGATATACACCACGAGATAGAGTTGGTGTTTCGCATCAGCAAAAACGGCAAAAGTATAGCCCCTCAATTCGCGCACAAATACTACGATGCGGTTACGTTGGGGATAGATTTTACCGCCCGCGACCTACAACAAAATTGTAAAACCAAAGGCTTGCCCTGGGAAATCGCTAAGGCTTTTGATAATTCCGCCGTGTTGGGCGAGTGGGTAGATATAGCCAAAGCCAAAGCAGAAAATCCAAATTTTGGGTTTCAAATGACTAAAAATCAGCAAGTTGTGCAACAAGGCGATGCCAGCCAAATGATACACAGCATTGATAATTTGATAGCTTATATCTCCCAATTTTTTACCCTGCAAACGGGCGATTTGATTTATACAGGCACACCCAAAGGCGTTTCTAAAATCAGTATAGGCGACAACTACGAGGGCTTTTTTGCCAATCAAAAGCTATTTAGCTGCGAGATAAAATAAAACAAAATAAAATATGGATAATCTGCAAAAAGCCCAAATTATTGCCCAGCGTTTGGAGGATTTTTACCCAGAAACGCCCATTCCTTTGCAATTTAGCAGCATTTATACCCTTTTGGTGGCTGTGTTGTTGTCGGCTCAATGCACGGATGAACGCGTCAATAAGGTTACGCCCGCGCTGTTTGCCAAAGCGGATAATCCTTACGATATGATTAAATTAAGCCCTGCAGAGATAGAAAATATAATTCGTCCTTGTGGGCTTGCGCCAAAAAAATCTAAGGCGATATGGGATTTATCCCAAATTATTATCAATAAACACAAAGGAATCGTTCCCAATAATTTTGCAGACTTGGAAGAATTGCCTGGAGTTGGGCATAAAACGGCTTCTGTGGTGATGTCGCAAGGTTTTGGCGAGGCAGCTTTTCCCGTCGATACGCATATTCACAGATTGGCGCAGCGTTGGGGCTTGAGTAGTGGAAAGAATGTGGAACAAACCGAAAAGGATTTGAAAGCACTATTTCCCCGCGATAGTTGGAATAAATTACATTTACAGATTATTTTCTTTGGGCGCGAATACTGCCCCGCGCGCGGACACGATGCGCAAAAATGTCCGATTTGTAAGGATTTGGGCGTTCAGCAACCATAAAAATAAAAAACCGCTATTCTGTACGAGTAGCGGTTTTTTTTATCAAAATAAAATTTTATTTGGCATATTAAAAAATTACACTATTAAATTTGCTATTATTTTGTAGATAAATTTTTTTTCATAAAATAAAAATATAATCTTATATTTTTTTTACTAATCAATATAATTTGTTTACTTTTGTGGCGTAATATGATTTTACAAACGCGATAGCTGAAAAGCGTATTTTAAATAGAGTAGGCGAAAATAACTTTCGGTGTATTTATGTTTCATCAAATCCCTCTTTCTAACTATGTCAACTTCCGCGCCCGAATGTCGTTATTAATCCAAACTGCGGGTTATCAATTGATGCCAAGAACTAATCCTTTTTGTTTTGGGGTAAATTTTGGTTGGGCTAATGAAATTGTGGTATCCGCAATTAGTGACCCTTCACATCAAAATAAAAAAGAATTTGTAGTATTTAGTTGTCATCCAGGCAATAGCAAAGAGCAGGGTTATAAATTGTTCAACCATTCAAACGCTTGGACGAAAAAAACTGAACTATTTGTGTCAAGTGTCCCTTATAGTTTGGATATTAGCTATCACGTTAAATTTTGTACTGTTCAGGGCAAGTATGATTGTTCTCTTGATTTTGATGAAAAAAAGTTGCGTGGAGATTTATACACGATAGAAAATTTTAATAATCTTAGTGGTAGATGCAAAAGAGAGGAATGGCCAAATTTAGAAAAAGCTTTTGACCATTACTTTTCTAAAGATTTTAATTGGCGTGGGGAAATTGATTGGGTTGATAAATTTTTAAATTCAACCACTAAAAATCAATTTGATGTTGCTTTTGGTTATTCTGCTTGTATTTATGTGCCATATACCCAATTTCAGCACTTAGATACTCAAAACCCAAGCGCTGTGCCTGCATTTCTAAAAGAGATTGTAGCAGCATTTAATACATTAATACCATAAAAACAAAAAACCGCTATTCTGTACGAGTAGCGGTTTTTTTATGTTAGACAATAGATTTTTAATGCTCGTGTCCAATAATACGGGATTGGTCTGGGACATAAACCTCGATGATTGCATCGGGCGTATTTTTCAACAATTCGCATTGGCAACTTAGTCGCGAAGATAAGCGTGGATTGATAGCTCTATCTATAAAATCCTCTTCGCGGTCGCTGATTTCGGACAATAAATTGTCCCCTTTTTCTACATATACGTGGCAAGTGCTGCAGGCACAAACTCCCCCACAATTGCTATTGATGTGCAAGCCGTTGTTTTCGGCTAAGTCTAATATATTGTCGCCTTTTAGCATTTGCAGGCTGACGGGTTGAATGGTTTTATCTTCAAAAGTAAATTTAACAATGGCCATTTGTATAACCTAAAAGGTTGTTTGAATAAAAATGATGTAGTGATAAAAATTAAAAAACGCAACTTTTCTAAAAAAGTTGCGCAAACAGTATATTTATTTACAAAATAGTGATTTTTTCAGGTTTTATTTCGCTTTTGGTAGCATATTGCGGACTGCGCGTTGAGTATTAACCATATTTCTATTGTTGAGAAAAGATTGTTGGCTGGGGCTAAGCTCGCGATTGCTATTATGGGTAATAATTGTATAACCTGAAAGGCTGCGTTGGAAGATTATTTTTTCTGGGTAGTCATTGCTTGGCATATCCAAACTAAATGTTAATTCTTCTGGATTGATACCTGTGAGCATATAAAGTACAGGCTGTTTGTAGTCATCAACGGCGATTTGTAGAAAAATTTGTTGTAGATTTTCGTCCAGTTTTATGGTCATAAACTCTTCAAACAATCTATCTTTGCCTTTGGTTTTGTAGCCACGTCCATATAGGGTATTGGCATCTTTGATTGTCCATTCTTCGTAAGAAATACCATCAAAACGGCTATCATCTTGCCATTTGCCTATCAACCAAGCCAACATTTTCATCCTTGGGTTGAGTTTTTGGGCGAATTGCTCTTCTTTATTCTGATGTTTTTCTCTTTGTTTGGATTTAGCAGGTGTATTAACGGCTCTATCTTTGGCTGTTTTACTATTTTCTTCTAATGCTATATCATTGATGGTTTGAATTTCGTCAGCAGTGATATTGGAAGGGCTCGCATATCGGGCACTATTTCGGCTTGTTTTTTTATCAGCTATATTTTTTTTAGCTTCAGCTACTACGGAAGAATTATTGGGTGTAGGCTCGTCGTATTCGAGATTTAATTGATTGTCCATATCATCAACAGATATGCCTGCGTTATCGTCAGAACTTTTAATTTCTATTTTTCCCGCTTTGGAGTCTAAATCGTTATTGAGGATAGCTATTGTATTGCTCAATAAGCTATTATTTTCGCCCACTACAGTTGGAGCTTCCATAATTATGGTGGGCTTAGCTGGGTTTTCTTGTATGAGTTTCAATTCGGCAGGCAATTCAGTAGGCACAGGCGCTGGTATTTGGTTGTTGGTGCTGCTGCTTATAGATTTGAGCCTATCAGCTTGAGCGCTATCGGCTTGTTTATAAATTTCTTCAGCTTCTTTGTCATTAACGGGCAATTCTTGTTCTTGTGGTAGGGCTTGTGCTATGGATTGATTTTGGGTTTTTTCTGATAAGATATTATTATCATTCAAAAACATACGCCAAACCAAACCTACACTCACAATACCCAATAAGAGGGACGCGGCCACTGAATAACGGCGGCTCAAAGATAACCAACCCGTTTGGGGGGGGCTTTTGGTGTGGGTGTTGGCATCGAGGCGAGATTCTATCCTATCCCAAAGGGCAGGAGAGGGCATTTCGTCCAATTTGCTTTGGTTGTCGCGAAAAAGGCGGCTTAGAGAGTCATCTTTTTCATCAGGTAAGTTTATCATTATGCAAAAAAGTTGGGTGGTGTAAAAAAAGGTTTTTTCAAGAAATGGATTTTATATTTGGGCTTGTTGCTAAAATTGGAAACGATTTATTTAATTTTTTGTTCAATCAAATCTTTTAATTTGCGCTTAGCAAGTATGAGCTGGGATTTGGACGTATTGATGCTAATTTGTAACATATCAGCTATTTCGCGGTGCTTATAACCTTCCATTACATAAAGATTAAAAACGGTGCGATAGCCTACGGGCAGTTGGTCTAACAATTTGATAAGGTCAGCGGCTATTAGTTTTTCTTCGATGGTGACGTCAAATGTTTCCATTTGTATGTCTTGTATATCCACGTGGTCATTGAATTTGTAATCGCGACGAATAAACATAAGTGCTTCATTGGTCATGATACGCCGTATCCAGCCTTCAAAACTGCCTGTACCGCTGTACATATCTATTTTTTGAAACACTTTACAAAAGCCTTCCATGAGTACTTCTTCAGCGTTTTCTGTGGTTTTGACGTAACGTTTGCACAAGCCGAACATTCGCCCAGCATATTTTTCATACACCAGCTTTTGTGCGAGCCGTTCTTGGCGCTTACATCTTGCTATGAGTTCTTCCTCTGTCAAAGCTCGTTATCAATTTTGGTGGGTTAAAAAAGTAGATGCAAACTTATTTTTTTTTGGTGCAAATAAGGGCAATAAAATTATAAATAATTATGCTTAATGCTAAAATTAGCTTATTTCAATAAATCTGCTAACTCTTTAAAATTGCGGATTTTGGCCACGCTGTGTGGGGTTGTACCCGCAAAATAGGGGTTGAAGTCTACGTTAGTGCCTATATTTTTATCCGCTCCTTTTCGGATTAGCAACCTTACAATTTCTATGTGGTTGCTTTCTACCGCTTCGTGCAAAGGGGTAAAACCGTATTTTTCTTGAGCATTGGGGTCAGCTCCCCATTCTAGCAGTAATTCAGCCATACGCAAGTTGCCCGCTCTGCAAGCGAAATGTAAAGGGCTAAGCCCATACAAATCTTCAGCGTTGAGATTTATCATCTTTTTATGCGCAAGGCAGGTTTCCAAGATGGTTTTGGCTATATCTGTTTCTCCAAAATTGCCTGCTGCGTGCAAGGCGGTTTGTTCGCTGTCGTTGGAAAGGTTGGGGTTTGCACCCGCTTCTACCAATAGACGCGCCACTTCGTTAAATTGGCGGTAGCGCTGGTTGTTTTCGTGATAAATTTCTTTGTCTATCTGCAAATGTTCGTGTGCTTCAGATACAGCTACGATAAGCGCGGTAAATCCGTCTTGATAGCGGATATTGACATCAACTCCAGCGGCTATACAAGCTTTAACGACTTCTACATTGGCGCGTTTGGCTGCATAAAATAAGGGCATAGATTCAAACGCTGCGCCTTTTTTTAGCAAAAAAATAGCGGTTTCGTCTTGCATTTCATCAATCGCAAGGTCTAAGGCTGTATGTCCTGTGTTATCTAATTCGTTGATATTTGCACCGTTGTCCAACGCTACTTCTAGCTGGGATATAGCGGCTTTTTTTAAAATTAATTCTGGAAACATATTATTAAAATGAATAATAGAGATTGAAAAATCGTGATACTTTGATACGCGCTGCGAAAAAAAGTTAAGAATAGAACATTCCTGCAATCGCAGCTGTCCAAAAACAGGCTATAGTTCCCCCTATAAGGGCTTTTATCCCCAAATCAGATAAGTTTTTTCGCTGGCTGGGTGCCAATCCGCCAATGCCGCCTATTTGTATGCCTATAGATGCAAAATTGGCAAAACCGCAAAGTGCGTAAGTTAATATGATTTTTGATTTAGCGCTAATGTAAGGCTCAATTTTGGGTATATCGGAATAGGCTACAAATTCATTTAAAATTGTTTTCTTGCCCAATATCTGCCCTACCATCATAATGTCTTGAGTGGGTGTGCCCAACAACCAAGCCACAGGCGACAACAGCACACCTAATATATATTCTATATTAAAGTTGTCAAATAAAGCTACAGTCTTGCCGCTGGCATCTGTAATGCTTGTGCTGGTTTTTACAAAATCATTTAGCGTACTTTCGCCAAAACTGATATTCCCCAAAGTAGCGCTGCATATTGCATTGGCCATCGCTATAAATGCGGTAAAAACAACCAACATTGCCGCTACATTCACAGCCAATTTTACCCCGTCAGTGGTGCCTTTGGCTATAGCATCCAATACGTCATCGCCAATCTGTTCTTTTGGGATTTCCATATCGCTGCTTATGTCTTCTTGGGTTTCTGGATATAGCATCTTGGCTGCTACTATCGCTGCTGGTGCGGACATAATAGAGGCTGCTAAAAGGTGGGTAGCAAATTCTTGTCTGCTCGCTTCTGAATCTCCCCCCAACATACCCACATAAGCCACCATAACCCCGCCTGCAATAGTAGCCATACCGCCTACCATTAAGCACAAAATTTCAGATTTGCTCATCTTGTCCAAATAAGGCTTGATTACCAAGGGTGCTTCTGTTTGACCCATAAACACATTGGCTGCTGCTGCCATACTTTCAGCCCCAGATATGCGCATTACTTTTTGCATAGCCCAAGCCATACCATAGACTACTTTTTGTAAAATACCATAATAATATAACACAGAGGACAAAGCGGAGAAGAAAATTATAGTCGGCAAGGCTTGTACAGCAAAAATATAGCCTGTTGTGGGTATATTGACCAAGCCACCAAATACCAATTTGGAACCTTCTAAGGTGAAATCGCTGATTTTCAAAAATAAACCCGAAAATTTATCAAACCCCCAACGCACTACCTCTACTTTTAGGATTAAAAAGGCCATAATGATTTGCATCAACAAACCCGTAGCTACTAATTTCCAATCTATACGGCTTCTATTGTTGCTAAATAAATAACATAGCCCAACCAAAAAACTAATACCCAATAATCCCCGTCCAATGCTTACAAAATCCATAATCTTATGCTGTTATAAAAAGTTTTGATAATTTACAAAATCAGCGCAAAGATAGTTAGAACTTGCAGATTACCGCTTAATAAAGCCTAATTTTTTTCTTTTTAATGAAAAAAAATGATAAAAGCCTTTTTTTATTATATTATCTGTTAATTTTGCCCCTCGTTTTATTCTCGTAAAATGCCGATTTTATTCTCGTAATTTTTTTTTAATCTCATCTAAATACTTTATATGATGCGAATGATTATATTCATAGTTTTGTTGGGCTTTGTGCTGAATGTGCAAGCGCAAGAATACCGACAACTTTCTTGGGAGGAAAAACTAAGCGAACAATACCGCTACCAATTTCCCAATAATCCAAAACCCAAAGCTGATGCGCAAATGCCTGTTAATCAAAGGCATAAAAACCACAAAATGCAAGCTGTCTTAACTCAAGCGGATAAACTCGCCCAACAAGAAGCCACACAAGCGCGTTGGGAGCGTGCTGATTACATCCTTTTGCATCAACAACAACGCCGTTTGGAGGCGCAAATTGATTTGTATCTGCGCGAATATCCCCACGAGACCACAACTATTCAAAAATATCAAACTGCATTGGAACAAACCAAACTGCGTAAATCTCAAATGATTCCTTATTGGACTAAATAAATTATTTTGCTATGCTTAAATTTTTAATCTTTATAACTGTTTTTTTTGCTTGCTTAACTCAAGTACTGGCTCAAAGCACGGATTGTAATACCGCGTCGCCGCTTTGTCCTAATACTTTGGATACTTTTCCTGCTGGTGTCAATCAACCTGCTGCGCCTATAGGCAATAATTATGATTGTTTGGGTACTCAACCCAACCCTGCTTGGTACACAGTAGCTATAGCCAGCAATGGTACTGTAGATATAACATTGGATAATACCAATAGTGAAGATATAGATTTTATACTTTGGGGACCTTTTCCGAATGTAGCGGCTGCTTATGCTGGCTGTGGCAATCTTGGTAATGGTGGGGCTACAGGGACAGTTATCGACTGTAGTTTCTCTGGTGCTGCGGTAGAACAGGTAACTATACCCAATGCTCAAGCGGGTGAGATTTATATGTTATTGATTACCAACTTCTCCAACTCACCCACTAATATATTCTATAGCCAAAATACAGGTACAGCTTCCCTTAATTGTAGTTGTGATTTGAACGTTTCGTTCTTTGAAACGCCCATTCCTCAAAATGCGGGTACTATTACTGATACTACTGCTACTTCTATGCAGGGGGTTATTTGCGCACCGAGTACACCGAGTGGCAGTCCCGACCAGTTTTTTATCACTATAGGTATAGGTGCGCCAGATGCCAACGACTCTTTGGATATTTACGCGCCCGCTACTACCATAGCCAACTCGTTTCAGGCGGGCAACTTTGGCGTATTTGGTCCTATCTATCCAGTTATTGGCCGTTATGATACGATGGAGGTTACTTTGATACTCACTGCTGACTATTCTGAAATTGGTATTCATACTTTTGATGTGGGTATAGTGACTTTTGGTACGAATAGTTGTATTCAGACGCTGCCTATTACCGTTGTGATACCTGGGGTAGAAATTACCGCGCCTGATACTTCCCTTTGTCCAGCTGTAGCGCATCAATTGCCGTTGTCTGCCAATATATTTACAGTAGCAGGAGCCAATTCTGGTTCTTACCAATGGCAACAAGTCGCTGGCGCAACGGCTGTTATTAGTAATCCAACCAGCGCTAATCCTACCGTGTCTATACCTAGCAATACGGTAAATGGGGATGTGTTTAGGTTTGCGCTGACTTACACGGACACAACAGGCTGTATTACTTCTGATACCATAGATATTTTTATGCAAAATCGCAATATAGCTCTTGATTTGACCTCTGATAGAAACGACCTTTGCAATAATTCTACCGCTCAAAATTTCCAGCTCTTGGCCAACTTGGATAGTGTGGGTATCAACGCCGCCAATGGGGTTTATACTTGGAACAATACGGCTACTTTATCCAATCCTACCATAGGCAATCCTACCGCTTCACTCACAGGAGCGTCTGCTGCTGACTCCGTTCAATACATTGTGCGCTTTGATTATGGCACTTGTACGGGTGCGGATACGCTTACTGTTCGGTTTAGAGATGCTTTTTTGAACGTCAATGCTAATCCTGATACCATTTGCAACGGACAAACGGCCAACTTAACGGCTATTTTGACAGACACTTTTGTAGTAAGCTCGCCCAATTGCAACGCTTATGATGTGACTACTATCCCTTTCAATCCCGTAATAGGCACTGGTACTGTGGTCGCCAACTTCTTGAGCCCTTTCTTTGGTACTCCTGACTTGGATGAAGGCGTTACTCCCGCTATACCTATAGGGTTTGACTTTGATTTCTTCTGCCAATCTAAAGACAGTTTTTATCTTTGTACCAACGGAACGCTTCATTTTACCGAGCCTTTAAACACTACGTTTGGTTCTGTAGCCATTCCCGACAACTTTGATGAGAATGATTTAATCGCTTTTATGTCTGCTGACTTAGACTTAGTGGCTGCTACAGTTGATTACTTTGTAGTTGGCACCGCGCCTAATCGCCGTTTGGTGGTCAATTATACCAATGCGTCTTACTTTTTTTCATCTAATACTATGACCACGCAAGTTGTGCTGTATGAAAACGGGGGGATTATAGAAATACATAATACATTGTTAGAACCAGACCCGCTTGGTTTCAATACCATGACTCAAGGGGTGGAAAACTCTACAGGTACTTTTGGTACCACTATCAACGGCCGCAACCAAAATACATTCACTTCTACCAACGAATCGTTTAGATTTACGCCCGCGCTCAACGTGGTTACTTCTGTTCCCACTTATAATTGGCTGCCCAACAACAATACGCTCAATAGCCGCACTATTCATAACCCCGTAGCCAACCCCAATTCAAGCACTACTTATACGGTTACGGTTACCGATGTGGGTTGTGCTTATGTGGATAGCGTGCGGGTTGTGGTCAATCCTGCTTTGTCTGCTCCTACAGTGTCTTGTGGCGTTTCTACCACCAACACTATAGCCTATACTTGGGCTACTGTGCCAAATGCCAGCTATTATGAATATAGTATAGACGGGGTAAATTGGATTAGCGTTTCTACCACTTCAGTTACCTTGACGGGTATAGCCACAGGCACAACCATCAACTTGCAAATACGCGGGGTTAATTTGGGCTTGCAATGTCCTTTCGGCAATATAACTATAGCAGCTTGCGCCACCCAATCTTGCAATTTGAGCTTAAATGTAGCCACTCGCCCCGCTACAAGTTGCGATGCGAGCCAAATACCTTCCAATGGCTTTGCGCAAATCAACATATTGACGGGTAATCCTCCCTTTACTTACAATATCGGCACGGGTTCTACCCCTGTAGATAGCTTCAATAACCTAACGGCTGGTTCTTATACCCTCACTGTTACCGAAACTGCTACAGGCTGTGTGGCTACCAACAACTTCCAAATCAATAATATCACCGACGATGTGCTATTGGACGCTTGGATAGGACAACAAGGACAAGATTCTACCACCGTTTTTGTGGGTCAATCGGTAGCTATCAACGCGGGGAATAACGATTCGCTTACTACTTATCTTTGGAACGGTAGCCCACTTATCAATAACCCTAACGCGGCAAGTACTTTTGTTAGCCCCACAGATACGGGTTGGTTGTTATATACGGTTACCGCCACAGGTACAGTTTTGGGTTGTACCAATATAGATACCGTTTGGCTGCAGGTACAACCTGTTGGGTTGTTGGGAATACCCACTGCGTTCACCCCCAACGGGGATAATAACAACGACCGCTTCCGCCCTGTGCAGTTGATAGGGGCTGAAGTGTTAGACTTTAAGGTCTATAACCGTTGGGGAACTTTGGTGTACGACAACAAAGACCTTAGCAACGGCGGTTGGGACGGCTCACACAACGACCAACCCCAACCTCGCGATGTGTATATCTACGTTTTGGAGTTCCGATTCCCTAATGAAAGCCAGAATAGAAACTTTAGGGGAGAAGTTACCCTTATTCGCTAATCAATTAGTGATTAGTTGTTAGTGATTAGTTGTTAATGATTAACGATTAATGATTAGTTGTTGATACCAAGTTATTCTTATTTATAAAAAAAACCTCTTAAGCATTACACTTAAGAGGTTTTTTTTATTTTCATAATCCAATTTGTAAAACGTAAAACAGTTTTTTGCGATAAGAAGAACTGTTTTTGCAAACAATTAATAGCAAATGACGCGTGGGACTTTAGTCCCGTAAGCAACAAAAAGCATCTTAATCAATTGTGCGGTGGTTTTAACCCCGCACAACAAGCAAAAAACACAACGACTTTAGAAATTAATCTTTATTATATGCCTTTTTAGCGTGCGGGGTTAAAACCACCGCACAATTAACAAAGCGGATTTTTTTGCGCAATGGGGCTAAAGCCCCGCGCATTGTTTTATATTGATACAGGCTTATTTTTTTAACTGTTATAACAATTAATTATTAACAATTAACAATTATACACTAATCACTATCTACGCGCTGACCAGTTGCCCTTAATCGCTAATGTTAGCCCCGCTTCTTGTATGTTGACAAACAGCGTTTTGCCTGAAGGGGAAAAACAAACCCCTGCCATCTCCGACTTATAACCCACATTCTCTGCTATAACGTAAAACTTCCCCTGCGGGCTTATCCCCACTATGCGCGGATGATGATTATCCTCTACAAAAATAAGGTCTCCGTTGGGTGCAATGGTTAAATTGTCCGCGTACTTAAGCAAATTGTGGTTGTTGGGTTCGCAAAAGAGTTCCAACTTAGCCCTTTTTTCAGCGTTCCTTTCCTTTTTTGTACCCTCATAAATGGAAGGTTGATAACAAAATATCTGCCCTGACTTGAGTTTTCCCCCGTTTGTGCAAGCAAAATATATCCCTTTTTCACCCGCCCAAATGCCTTCTCCGCGTGCAAAACACGCAGCTCCCGCTTTAAACCCCCTATATCTTAAGTTATCATTATCAGGGCAGACGTTATCTAAAGGCAACCAATACACAGAATACTTAGTGTTGGGTTTAATATCGGCATTTTTCCAATTACGAGTGTCCATTTTCTGCTTGAAGGTAAAACATAAGGCTTCTAATTTCCCCCCTTTGTGCAAATCATTTCTATCGTTGGGGATAAATCTATAAAATAATCCCTCGTGCCTATCCTCTGTTAGATAAATAATCCCTGTTTTGGGGTCTTGAGCGGCTGCCTCGTGGTTAAATCTACCCATTGCTTTGATAGGGCGGGCAGGGTTTAAGTAAGGTGTTTCGGTTGCTTTTTGTATAAAAACATAACCGTGTGTTTGCTCATTTTGTTTGTTTTGGGGTTGAAAATCTTCTTCGCACGTTAGCCAATAGTTTTTATTCACCAATCCCCCCGCACAGTTGCGGCTTGTACCCGCCAAACTGACAAAACTTTTAACCACTTTGCCCGCGTTTTCATCGTATATGATAGTGCTACAACCGCCTAAATGGGGTGTTTTAGCATAACCGTGGTCAAAAAAATTGGCTTTCTTCAACTTATGAAGCAGTTTATTATCCTTGCCAAAAGGCGAATGTTCTAATTGATGCGATGATAACTCGTGGTTTCTTACCAATATCACCTTACCATTTGTTCCCGCGAAAGCGCACATACCGTCGGGACGACCAGCAGAAAGCAACCCGTCTGATAGCTTATCACCAGCCCGCATTATGATTTTGTAACTAAATCCTTTGGGTAAATTCAATATCTTTTGTTTATCGGGTATTAATGCGCCGTAACCCTCACATAAATACTTTTTCCAAAGCGTGTTGGCGGCTGAATTAGCTTCGTTTTCAAGCTGATTAAAGTTATTATCCCATAAATTATCGGCTTCTGCCGCGCTCAAATGGCTTATATTTTGGGTTAAAATTTGCAATCCCGCAAAACTTAAGCCTATATTAAACAAACCTTTTAGGAACGTTCTACGCCCTAAACCTTTATTTTCCATAATTTATAACTTTTTAATAAAACAAACAGATTAAAATTTAAACAAAAAAATACTGTTTGGGTTTAATTTATATTATAAAACTTTTAGCCAAATTGTTTGTATAAATAACAAAATGTTAATAATAATATAGCAAACAGGCTTATTGATAATACAAAACGCTAATAAGCGCACAATATACGGGCTTATTGATAATACAAAACGCTAATAAGCGCACAACATACAGGCTTTTTGATAATACAAAATGATAATAAGCGCACAACATACAGGCTTATTGATAATACAAAATGATAATAAGCGCACAACATACAGGCTTATTGATACCACAAAATATAAAATTACTAATCAAATAAAGCCCAATTTAGCCCAAAACGGATTAAAAAGTTGGGTTGAGCATAATCGGGTGCGGTAAAAAAGGTACTTTGTACAAAAGGTTGTAATATATTTTCAGCGTTAATAAATACCCTTGCTTGCCAAATTTTGACATTTATAAAATAATCTAAGATAGGATAAGGTGCAACTAAATAGTTATTTTGTAGATTAAATTGCTGATTGAGGGGAAAATAAGCATTAGCTGCGTATGCTGACCACCAATTTACATTCATTCCAGTGCGTATCAACAAAGTAGGATAGGGTCTAAACTGCCAACATAGTTGCGAATACACATTCCAAACGGGCAAACGGAGGGTATTATTGGGCGAGTTGATGGATTGAAAAAGGGCTTTGTTGTGAAAATGTATGTTTTTTAGCTTTAAACGATGTTCAGCAGCGACCTGCAACACGTTATTAACGTTAGCATCTTGGCGCATTACCCGCCCCGTATCTGCATAAATTAATTGCCCTACGAGTATATTTTTGGCAGAAACTTGCAATTTGAGTTTAGGCACGGCTATTATCAACTCCCCAACCAGCTCATTTTGAGGGGTGAAAGCATCATTTTGCCAAACCAATTGGCGCGAAACATACACAGTTTGCGCGATTTGCGACGGTTGATAACGTTGAAACAAACCATTAAGCTGTAATTGCAACCAATTATTAAGTTTATAAGCTGCTTTTGCGCTCCCCAACAGGTCTAAAAAGCGGTTATTTTGAGCCACTTGAGCCTCTGCGTTGAAAGTAAAAGGGCGATTAGCGAGTTGATGATTGTTATAAACTTTGGCATTTAAGAAAAAATTGGGTACAAAAAGCTGTTTTACCTCCTGATTAAATACAAAAAATTTCTGCACAAGGTTTATATCCAACCACAAAGGGCTATTTTCCAACGACGAACCCAACGGCATCAGCGCGCCTATGCTATGCGACCAAGTTTGTAAGCTGATAAAATGGCGGATACCGCGACGATTGGTGTTAAAAATATCATAATAATTGGCAGAATTTAGCAATTCGTTGTCTGTATATTTATATTTTTCGGTAGAAAAAGCCAAAGTTTGTTGTAATTTATACCTTCCTCTATCCACAAACTGGCTATCCAAAGCCTTATGATGCCAATAATGGGTAAAATTAAAGCTGTTGGTTTCTATCATATATTTAGCGTTGCCCAAATTAATACCCAAATTCAGTAAATCTATGGTAGTAGCTTGTATGACGGCGGTAGAGTCGCTAAGTCCCCCGTTTTCTGTGATTTCAGCATTATAGTTTTGATACAACGGGCGGGCTTCATAACGCATATTTGGGCTTACCCAACGCAAAGCCACAGCCAAATTTTGATGTCTGGCTTTTTGCCTTTCGTAAAACCCTAAAGCATTATTGACGTTGAAATGTATCATATAGTATAAACGAGAGGTCGGTTGGTGAGCGAAACTTGCCCTAACAAAGGTGTTGCGTTGGTTGATTTGGCTATAAAATAACTCTGTAAAAGGGCGATTGTTGCCTATTTTATACCATTTTAATTGATTTGTGTGTAGTTGATAAGGTTTATACGCTTCCAAACCCAACCAAAAGCCCCCGCGAGGGGTTATATTGTAGGCGCGTTCTACCAAAGGGCTACCCCAAACCCCCAAGTTGAGACAAAAATTAGGCAATTGTGCAGCCCAAGTAGGGTTGATTTGTTCAAAATAAAGCAAAGAAGTATCTATACGTTGCCAATTTTGTTGTTCGCCAACCCGCTGCCATACAGGGGTGGTATCCCCAAGCGGGCGGTTGAGGTCTTCTTCCAAACTATCCAAAGGCAAGCTATCGGTTTGAATGTTATTATTGTTGGGATTATTTTGGGCAAAACTGGCAACAATGGAGACAAAAAAGGATAAAAACAAGCTAAAAAATATGCGAAAATACATAAAAAGGAAGTTTGAGAAATTAAATTTAGAGCATAAAAAAAGCCCTTTGGGGCTTAAAATATCCAGTTTGGCAAAAAATATAAGCAATTTTATAACAAAAAAGGTTGCAAAGATAATAAAATAGCTATTTTTGCGGTTTAAAATATGAATTTATAAAAAATGGAAACGCATCTTAATAAAATGCAAGCGATACAAATGGTTGATTTGAAAACGCAATATCAACAAATTAAACCTGAAGTAGAAGCGGCTTTAGCCCAATGTTTTGAGAAAGGGGATTTTATCAACGGGGCTTATGTGCAGTCGTTGCAACAAAACCTATCTCGGTATCTGGATGTAAGACATTCTATAGGTTGTGCCAACGGTACAGACGCTTTACAAATAGCGATGATGGCATTGGGGTTGAAGGCTGGCGACGAGGTTATTGTTCCTACATTTACCTATGTGGCTACTGCCGAAGTGATAGGGTTGTTGGGGCTAACCCCTGTGATGGTTGATGTGGATTTGGAGACGTTCAACCTGCGTCCTCAAGATGTAGAACAAGCGATTACGGACAAAACGCGCGCTATAGTTCCCGTGCATTTGTTCGGACAATGTTGTGATATGTCCGCTATAATGGAAATCGCGCGCAAAAATCGGCTGTATGTGATAGAAGACAACGCTCAAGCTATAGGCGCGGTTTATACCCACAATGGGGAAAAAACGTATGCGGGAACTATAGGGCATATTGGTTGCACCTCTTTCTACCCCTCCAAAAATTTGGGTGCTTATGGCGACGGTGGGGCTATGTTTACCAACGACGATACGTTGGCGGGCAAGCTAAAAATGGTAGCTAATCACGGGCAAAACAGACGCTATTATCACGATATTATTGGGGTTAATTCGCGTTTAGACAATTTGCAGGCTGCTTTTTTGGATATTAAGTTGAAATATCTGGACGAGTATATCCAACGCCGCCAATCTGCGGCCGCTTATTACGACGAGCATTTGGCAGCAGTAGAAGAAGTGATTTGCCCTAAGCGGGCTGCGTTTAGTACGCACGTTTTCCACCAATACACATTGCGCGTGCCAGCAGCCAAAAGGGATAAATTGCAGCAGTTTTTGCAAACTAAGCAAATCCCAAGTATGATTTATTACCCGTTGCCTTTGTACGAACAAGCTGCATTTAAGGATATTGTGCGCAAAGGAGCGGAAAGTTTTGCCAATACGGATGAGTTGTGCGCTACGGTAATTTCTTTGCCTATGCACAGCGAGTTGAGTGTTGAGCAATTGGCTTATATTTGCGAGTCGATACAAGAATTTTTTGCGCGTTAAGCGTTACCATTATACTTTCAACCACGAATTAAGCGATACAATTCGTGGTTTTTTTATCCAAAAAGTTAGTAATATGTTCAGCATTTATAAAAAAGAAATCAATTTATTCCTAAGTTCGCTGGTGGGTTATCTATCTGTGGCTGTATTTTTGATAGCAACGGGTTTATTTGTGTGGGTATTTCCCACCTACAGCGTGATAGATTATGGATTTTCGGGGTTGGACTCTTTTTTTGAGATGTCGCCCTATGTATTTTTATTTTTGATACCAGCCATAACGATGCGTATGTTGGCAGAAGAGATGCAAACGGGAACTTTTGAGCTATTGGCTACGCGCCCGCTTACGGATTGGCAGATAATTATGGGAAAATACTTGGCGAGTATTAGCTTGGTGGCTTTAGCTTTATTGCCAACGCTAATTTATTATTTTTCTGTGTATGAATTGGGTTTGCCCAAAGGGAATATAGACAGCGGGGCAGCGTTTGGTTCTTATATTGGTTTGTTTTTGTTGGGTTCTGTGTTTGCGGCTATAGGAATGTTCGCCTCTTCGCTTAGTCAAAACCAAATCGTAGCGTTTTTGTGGGCTTTATTTTTGTGCGCTTTCTGCTACGATGCGTTCGCCAATTTATCCAAATTGAGTATTTTTTTGGGTAAAACGGATGCTATAGTGGAAAAGTTGGGTATTAATTACCACTATCAATCCATCAGCAGGGGCTTGGTGGATTTTCGCGATGTAATCTATTTTTTTACGATAATTAGCTTCTTTCTATTGGCTACTAAATTGATGTTGGAGAAAAGAAAATGGTAAAATCTCAATCTATTAGCTCGTTTCTTATCGCTACAGCTATACTTATTAGTTTAAACCTTGCAGCAAGTTTTGTGTATTGGGATTTGGATTTGACTTCAGACCGCCGCTTTACGCTGAGTAGTTCCACCCGCCAATTGATAGGGGAATTAGACCAACCCATAACTGTAGAGGTGTATTTGGAGGGAACTTTCCCCGCCGAGTTCAAACATTTGCAGAACGCCACCCGCGAACTGTTGGAAAAATTGCGCAGTGTCAATCAGAACGTAGAATATCGCTTCCTCAACCCTTTGGAGATATTGGATAGTAGCCAAACCAACGAAACCCGCGCCGCTGCTATCAAATCTATGCAAAAAAGGGGGATTAATCCTATCAATTTGACCGTAAATAGCGAAGGTCGGCAGGAAAAAATTATCGTATTCCCTTGCGCCAGCGTGCGTATTGGCAACAGCGAAAAGGTTATCAACCTGATAGAAATGGGCGGTATCGCTTCCGATGATAGAAAAATGGAGATGATTAACGTTTCTATCAACTTATTGGAGTATAAATTTGCCAACGCTATCCAAAAATTGCAGGTCAAAAGCCGCCCGCGGATTGCTTTGCTCACAGGACACGGAGAATTGCAGCGACCTTATTCGGAAAGTTTGGAAAAAGCACTATTTGAGTACTACGATATAGCCCGTTTGGATTTGGATTCTACCTTTGGGGTGGATAAATTGGTGGATTTGTTGATTATAGCCAAACCTTTGCGCCCTTTCGGGGAACGGCATCAGTTTATGATAGACCAATATATTATGAACGGGGGTAAAACGCTCTGGTTGGTGGATATGTTGAACGTGGATTTGGACAGTTTTGGGCGCAGTGCTAGCTTTATCCCCTTTGATAGGGGATTGGATGTGGGCGGTATATTGTACAATTATGGCGCGCGCGTCAATGCCAACGTAATTTCCGACCTGCGCTGTAGTTCTATCCCTGTGGATGTTAACACCAACCCCCAAGCTAAACCACAGTTGGAGTTGAAAAAGTGGATTTTTCACCCTACGGTTTATCCCTACCACACAGCAGCCGAAACGCAAAAAGAGGGCAGCAGTAGCATTTTACACCCTATAGTTAAAAATTTGGATTATGTAGATTGCCGCTATCCGAGCAGTATAGACATCGTACAAAGTCAAGGGAATGTGAAAGCGACCCCATTATTGCGCAGTTCGCGTTATAGCAAAGCTTTATTCCCGCCTGTAGAGTTGAGTTTATCCGTTGCTTATCAGAATATAACCCAAGAAATGTTTGAAGATGCAGCCAAAAAGAACGCCAATTATTTGAACGTGGCGGTTTTGCTGGAGGGAGAATTTAGCTCTTATTTTAGAAATCGGGTATCGCCCGAAATGACAGCTTCTTTCGCCAAAGCGGGAAAGCCCATTTTAGAAAAAAGCCAAGCTACTAAAATGGTGGTGATTAGCGATGGCGATTTGGCTAGAAATGAGGTTTTGATGCAAAATAATACTGTAGTGCCTTTGGGTTTGAACAAGTTTGAAGGTTATCAATACGGCAACAGAGATTTTTTAATCAACGCCATAGAGTATATGTTGGACGACAAGGGGATTATTGCCGCTCGCAATAAAGAGATTAAATTGCGCCCATTAGACCAGCAGCGCGCTTTCAGCGAAAAACTGCAATGGCAATTTATTAATTTGGGTTTGCCTTTGTTGTTATTGGCTTTGTTCGGGTTTGGTTATAGTTATTGGCGTAAGCGCAAATATACGGATTAAATCACATTCAAAAATGTTATAAAGCGGTTGTTTCATTGCGAAGCAGCCGCTTTTTTTTATTTAACAAGCTACTGAATGGTCGCGTAAAGCATCGTTGAGAGAGGTTTTTTTATCCGTGCTTTCTTTACGCTGTCCGATGATTATGGCGCAAGGTACGTTATATTTGCCAGCAGGGAATTGTTTCTCGTAAGAAGCGGGAATTACTACAGAGCGCGGAGGAACATATTGGGTGTATTCCATTGGTTTTGAACCTGTTACGTCTATAATTTTGGTAGAAGCGGTTAATACCACATTCGCACCCAAAACGGCTTCGCGCCCAATGCGTACACCTTCCACGACTATAGCGCGAGAACCGATAAAGCAATCATCTTCTATAATCACGGGCGCAGCCTGTACGGGTTCCAACACCCCGCCGATACCCACACCACCGCTCAAGTGTACATTTTTGCCAATTTGTGCGCAACTGCCTACAGTCGCCCAAGTATCTACCATCGTGCCGCTATCCACATACGCGCCTATATTCACAAAAGAGGGCATACAAATCACCCCGTTGGAAACATAACTCCCATAACGAAGCACAGAACCGGGCACAGCGCGAATCCCAGCCGTTTTTAAATCCTTTTTTAAAGCAATTTTATCGTGGAATTCAAACGGATTAGCGGGCATAACCTCCATTTGTTGGATAGGAAAGTATAAAATTACCGCTTTTTTCACCCATTCGTTGATAGTCCATCCGCCTTGAGGGTTGGGTTCGGCTACGCGCAAGCTGCCTTTGTCTAATAAAGCGATAACTTCGCGTATAGTGGCTTGAATTTCAGCATTTTTCAACAGTTCTCGGTTTTGCCAAGCAGTTTCTATAATTGATTGCATTGTATAGATAAATCTTTTTTTGATAAGGTTATTTGTTCAAAATCGGCGCAAAAGTAGTTATTTTTTCAGCACTTTTAGCTCAACACGTCTATTTTTTTTGCGCTCTTCGGGCTTATTGTTGTCAAAGGCTGGTTTTGTTTCCCCAAAGGCTTGAATTTTCACCCGTTCTGCTTTTATCCCTTTTTGTAAAATATAAGTTTGGCAAGCCTGTACGCGGTTGAGTGAAAGTTGGTAATTTTTTTCTACATCGCCCTCGTTGGACGTGTGTCCGCTCAGTTCTATAGCCATATTGGGGTTGATGAGCAACCAACCCGCCACTTTGTCCAATTCCAAGCAGGTTAGGCTATCCAAATCAAATTTTGATTGGGCGAATTGTACATTTTTTAAAATTAGCACATCGTTTTCGTTCAAATTATTATCTTTTTCCACAAAAACGGTGTCGGTTTTGGGGTTGAGGAAGGGATTTTTACCGCAATTTAACTCGCCCTGTTGGGGAATATAACAAGCTAAAACGCTAATATCATCTATAGCGAAATCGTTATCGCCAGCTTCTGTATTTTGGTTATAAATTTCTATAATCGCGCTAGTATCTGCACCCGAATACCATTCAAACCCCAAATCTATCCAATCGCACTGGTCTAAATACACATCGCGGCTATCTACTATCATTTTCCCATTTAGACGAATTTCTATAAAAGGGGGTTGAGTTACCAAATTGCTAAACCAAGCCTTAAAAGAGAGCAAAGACATACTCGGCACGCATATTTTTTGCTTCCAAACTACAGTATTGGGTTTCACCGCGCCATTGACCAACATCATTTTGCCCTTGCCTGAAGTGTGGTCGCCGCAATCTTTAAACGCATAATGCAAATTGCCTATAGATTTTTCTACGGCTATGCGCCCTTCTGGGATTAGCCCGTCGGCTTGGGCGGGAACGTACTGGTGCGCGGTTTCAAATTGGCTAAAACCCTGCTCAAAATCGCCATTTTGTACCAAATTTCTCTTCCCCAATTTTAGCCCGTTGGGACATTGAGCAAATAGATAGAAAGGTACGAACAAAAAGAGGGTTAAAACTGTGTATTTATTCATAGATAATGGGAGTTTGGGTTGATAAAACGTAAAAAAAGCCCCGTTCGTATGAGACAGAACAGGGCTTTTCAAATTTTATGAATAAAATGGTTATTATAGTTCAAATTTTATCCCTTGAGCTAAAGGAACTGTGCTGCTGTAGTTGATGGTGTTGGTTTGACGGCGCATATACGCTTTCCACGCATCAGAACCAGATTCGCGACCGCCGCCTGTTTCTTTCTCGCCGCCGAAAGCACCGCCAATTTCTGCGCCAGAAGTGCCGATATTGACATTGGCTATACCGCAATCTGAACCTTGAGCGGATAAAAATAATTCAGCATCGCGCACGCTGTCGGTCATAATCGCAGAAGATAAGCCTTGAGGCACAGCATTTTGAGCGGCTATAGCTTCATTCAAATCAGAATAGCGCAAAATGTATAAAATTGGGGCGAAAGTTTCGTGTTTAACGATGTCGTATTGTTCGCTAACTTCCACCACGCAAGGGCGCACATAGCAACCACTTTCATAACCCTCTCCGCTCAATACGCCCCCTTGTACTGAGACTTTGCCGCCTGCTTTTTCCGCTTTTTCTATAGCTGATAGATAATCTGCAACCGCTTGTTTATCAATAAGCGGCCCAACGTGGTTGTGTTGGTCTAATGGATTGCCCACGCGCAGTTGTTGGTAAGCATTTTTGATTTTTGCGACCACTTCGCTGTAAATGCTGTCGTGTACAAACAAGCGGCGGGTGGTCGTGCAGCGTTGGCCAGCAGTGCCTACAGCACCAAATACTACAGAAGTGAGCATAATGCTGAAGTTGGCGGTGGGGGTTACGATAATCGCGTTGTTGCCACCCAACTCTAAAATATATTTGCCCAAGCGAGCGGAAACTGTTTGCGCCACGATTTTTCCCATACGGGTAGAACCTGTAGCAGAAACCAAAGCCACGCGGGGGTCTTCGCTCATCGCTTGCCCGATTTTATAATCGCCTGTTACGACCGCAGAAAGTCCTTCGGGTAAATTGTTGTCGCGTAAAACTTGTTTGAGAATATTTTGGCAAGCTATAGCGCAAAGTGGGGTTTTTTCTGAACCTTTCCACACGCACACGTTCCCACAAACCAAAGCCAGCATAGAATTCCAAGCCCATACAGCTACAGGGAAGTTGAAAGCGGAGATAATTCCCACTATTCCCAACGGATGCCATTGTTCGTACATACGATGAGCGGGACGCTCGGAGTGCATAGTTAAGCCGTACAATTGGCGGGATAAGCCCACAGCAAAATCGCAAATATCTATCATCTCTTGCACTTCGCCGTAACCTTCTTGCAGCGATTTGCCCATTTCGTAAGAAACGAGTTTGCCCAAATCTTCTTTATATTCGCGCAAAGCATTGCCGTATTGGCGCACGATTTCGCCCCGTTTGGGTGCTGGTACTGTAGTCCAAAATTTGAACGCAGCTTGAGCCGTTTGGATAACTTCGGCGTATTCTGCCGCGCTGGTAATGGCTACTTTGCCAATTAATTGACCATCAACGGGGGAGAAAGAGCTGATTAAATTTTGCTCTTCCAAATTGCCAAAATCGCGTTGGCCTGTGCTGGTGCCTGCGTTGATAGCGGCTAAACCCAAGCGTTTGAGTATGTCTTGCATTTTTTTATTAAAAATATAAAAATCTAAATAATTACCAAAATTTTTATTCCTGAACGGGGAAAATCGGATTGCGCTCGTTGTAGATAAGCAGCGTTTTGAACAAAAATTCGCTATTGCGGCGGTGGTCAGCGGCAAAACTTTCGGATAATTTTTTATCGTCGCTGATAGCCACTTCCAAATTCTCACGGGTTAATTCTAAAGGAATTGCGCCCGCAAAGGTAAAGAATTTTTCATAAACGGTTTTCTTTTTGTTGAAAATAGTTTTTTCCGCTATTTTTTTCTGGGTGAGCGGGTCAAAAATTCCCATAGCTACAGGCTCGGCTTGGATGGTGGTATAATAATAATAACACAATTTGCCAACTGTATGCAGGCGGATAAAACTCAAATAATTGGCTGTGCTGTCTGTCAATACGCGGATATAAACTTTTTTGTTGATAGAAATTCCCCAAACTTGGTTCAAATCCACCCCGTCGCGCTTGTAGCGGTCTATGGTGTTGAAAGGCACTTGCAGTTGATTGCCGTCGTTGCTGATGTCGTGGTTGAAACTGCTGAGTTGGGTAAAAGATATTTTGGGCGCATCTTGTTGAAATTCAGCTACTTGGGTGTAAATTCCCGTTTTAAACCCGTATTGGTTGTTTATCGCTTTTTGTGCTGCCAATTGGTTGATAATTAGCAAAAAGATAAAACCTAATATATTTTTATACAAAAAAGGTAAAGTCATATTAGAAAAATTGGGTTGAAAATTGAAAAAAAAGTACAAATAATAACGCCAAAATGGGCAAAAAGTTGGGTCTGAACCAGCAAAAAGCCAATTTTCTGCATCTACAATTTTACAAAATCAAAAACTGTGCCTATATGAACAAATTATTACTCAATATCTTTTTCGCTGTCGTAGTTGTGGGAAAAATATCAGCGCAAGATACGCTAAAAACCTCCATCACTCAACTTTATGGAAAAGACTCCCAAGATTCGTTAATGGTTGAATTTCAGCAATTTGTTAAACAAATGCGTCAAAATGAAGATTTAGTTTTCAACAGCTCTAATTTTCCAAATCATTCAGCCGAAGTGGAAAAAAATTGTGAGTTATACCAATTGAGGTGGTCGTATTTTTGTATGCCTGGAGGTCATACTTGGGTGATAAAAGGCGACAGCACATCCTTATCTTTTTGCCAATTAGCCAAAGAAACTGCTAAAAAAGGCGCAATGATTGGCCCCTATTCTGGATATACTGCATCACCAGACGGCAAGTATATTGTTTGGGGACATTCTATCCCTATGGGAACTTGCGATGATAGGTATTATTATTACGAGCGCGTGGATAAAAAATAACCCAAAATTAGAAAAATTAGTCTGTAGCGGTTAGCAAAATCGACACATAAGCATCCTTTTCTTTATTATAAATGGTAAAGAATAAATCGCCCCACCAATCGCGGATAAAATAACTACTCGAACTGCTCGGCCAAGCTACAGCGTGCAAATGGGCTAAATTGTGTGCGCCGAAAAAATAATCTACGATTTGCAAAAAACGCTCTTGTACGTTGACACGGTCGCGCAAATTGTAGGGCGGGTAAATCATCGCTTCAGCAAAACCCTTAACAGAACCATCTTTGAACACGCCCGCGTATTCGTTTTTAAGCACATTATCCCAATGCGCTTGTTTGGCAGCCAACTGTTGGGCAAATTGTAGGTTGTGCGCTGGGTTGGGATAAGACAGCACGTAACTATTAGCTTCTAACAATAATCTGTTTTTTTCGTCAAAAAAACTCCCCCAAAAATCAGCCGCAGGGATAAAATTTTGTCTGTTGATAACCGTTTGTTGTATTTTTTCGGGATAAACGCGGCAAATGTGTTCAGGATGATACACTTGCTTATATTTTTTTAACCTACTCAAGGTGTAAAGTGCCATATTGCGGTGGCTGGCTTTTACCTTTTCTGAACTGCTAGCCATAAAAAACTTCGCGTGGGGATAATTTTGCAGCAATTTGGCTATTTGTTTATCTATTTCTATGGGAGTTAACATTATTACTAAACCCTTATTTTTTTTAAAAATAGTTATGTATAAATTATTGATAATCAGTTTTTTCTCAATGTTGCTAATCAATAAAATGCAAGCACAAACTGAAGGTATTAACAACACTCAAGAACCCGAATTTAAAACATTTCTATCCAAATATCAAAAATATACGGAAAAGATAGAAAAAGAGGCGGTTAAGGATAGTTCTATATTTCCTTTAAATTGCGAAGAGTACGAACTCAAATGGGTAAAAGCACATTATATGTCGCCTCACAATTATACTTTATCGCAAGCGCAAGGCGGCAGTCCTTGTGCGATTTGGGAAGAAACTCAAAAAGTGAAATTTGCTGTGGATAGGGAAAAAAGATACTATTTCAAGACGATAAACAGCCGCTATGTGGTGATTTTTGAAATATGGGATGTGTCCGTTTTCCGTCAGAATGAATTTTATTACGAGCGCAAAGAAAAGAAATCAAAATAGCCATTTTAGTAGATATTATCCGTATCTACATTTTTTTGCTGGATAAGGGTTCTGTTATTCATATCAAAAGCGGTCAAAACGCCATAACCCCGCGCTGTGTGGCGGCTCATAAACGCGCCATTGTCTAAGTTGAGAACTTGCTGGTGTTGCAAATTGCTGAGCTGCGCTCTGGTTTGCATAATCGGTTGGGGCGTGTGTCCGTGCAAGACAATTTTATCCTCAAGCCATTCAAAGTTAATGTTTTCGTACCAATCCCTAACCCACATCAAATCGTTCAAATCCCCCTCCAAAAATGGGTCGCCTTGTTCAAAACTAAGCCCGCCGTGAACTAAAATAAATTTGCCAACTTGTTGATAATAAGGCAGTTGTTGGCAAAAATCCAAATAAGTGGAAGGTAGTTGCAACAAGCGGCTGATATTGAAACTATCCAAAAAACGCTGGCAAAGATAAGGCGCGGGCTCCTGTTTTTGCTCTGCTATAAACCCGTCAATTAGCATCTGTTCGTGGTTGCCGCGTTGTGGGTAGATTTTATACCCTTGTTGTTGGAAAGATAAAATGGTATCAATTACCCCTTTGGAGCTCCAACCTCTATCAATGTAATCACCCAAAAGGTAAAGTTCGTCGGATTGGGAAAAAGCCAATTTATCCAAAAGGGTTTCAAATGTGTGCAAGCAGCCGTGAATATCGGCTATAACGTACTGATTGGGCATAAAAAAGACAAATTTTATTGTTTATAATCGCCTCTCAACAAATTTATCCCTCAAATAAGTTCAAACAAATAAAAAAAGGTTAATTTTGCGCCCCAAAGTTCAAAATATACTCCCAATGAAGATAAAAACGACCAGTAAAACCATTTTTTTCTCTGCCTTATTCTTGTGCGCAGCCTGCAACGACCCAGCACATAATCCCAACGAGTACGAAAGTGTTTTTTTGCAAAAAGAGGATAAAAAAGCCACCTTTGTAACCAAAAGCAAGCCCAAAAAGATAATTTTGATGATAGGCGACGGAATGGGGCTAACCCATATTACAGCGGGCAGTATAGCTAAAAAATCCCCTTTGGCTTTAGAAAAGTTTAGACATATTGGCTTGGTCAAAACCCATTCTACCAAACTCATCACCGACAGCGCGGCTGGAGCTACAGCTATGGCCACAGGGCAAAAAACTTACAATGGGGCTATAGCTATGGACGAAAAGCAAAATAAGCTGAAAACTATAGTAGAAATAGCAGAAGAAAACGATTGGGCAACAGGGATAATAACCAGCACCCACGTAACCCACGCTACTCCAGCTTGTTTTTTTTCGCATCAAGCCGAGCGCAGAAATGTGAATGAAGCTGTAGCTTTGGAGTTTTTATCCACGAATATAGAAGTGCTGATGGGCGGCGGTTGGAAATATTTTAACAATAGAGCCGATGGGCGCGATTTGCTGGCAGAAGCGGAAAAAAAAGGTTATTTTATAGCCGACAATATGGATAAGTTTGAAGATTATATCCCCAAAAAAACAATTTGTTTGATTTCGCCCGAATTACCAGAGCGATATAAAGTGCGCGGTGATTTTTTGCCCAAAGCTACCCAAAAATCTATAGAAATTTTGAACAAAAACAGCAATTTCTTCGTAATGATAGAAGGCGGACAAATAGATTGGGGCGGACACGGCAAAAACTCTGAATATATTATAGAGGAAATGCTGGATTTCGACCGCGCTGTGGCTAAGGCTTTAGCTTTTGCGGAAAAAGATGGCAATACTTTAGTCGTTGTAACCGCTGACCACGAAACGGGCGGTTATTCTATAAATGGTGGAGATTTGAAAACAGGTGAGGTGCAAGGTGCTTTCACCAGCGATTATCACACCGCTACTATGGTGCCAATTTTTGCTTATGGGGTTGGAGCGGAGTCTTTTACTGGCGTTTATGACAACACAGAAATTTTTTTTAAATTAAAATATCTAATGGGTTTGTAAAAAAAGTAATTTTTTTTCAAAAAAATACACTATATTGCAAAAAAAATGTAATTTTGCCCCCGATTATTAAAAATCAGCTTAACTCTTGCTATGGAACTCAATAAATACATTGAACATACTATACTTTCCCCAATTTGCACCAGCGCACAAATACAAAAATTGTGCGAAGAAGCAAAACAACACCAATTCAAGGCTGTCTGTGTCCCACCATTTTATATCCGCTATGCTAGACAAATTCTTTCCGATACGCCCATTCGATTAGTTTCTGTAGTAGGTTTTCCTTTAGGCTATACAGCTATAGCTTCCAAAGTGGAAGAAGTAAAACGCGCAGTAGATGAGGGTGTGGATGAATTGGATATGGTTGCTAATATCAGCGCGATTAAAGATAATAAATGGGCGCACGTTCAGAACGATATAGATGGTGTAACCCGCGCAGCGCATTTGCACGGCAAAACTATAAAAGTAATCGTTGAAGCGCATTTATTGACAAACGATGAATTGCGGCGAGTTTGCGAAATATGCTGTAGCTTAGGGGTAAACTATATCAAAACTTCCACAGGTTTTAATGCAGACGCAGCCAATGCCGAGCAGGTGCGATTTATCAAAAATTGTCTTAGCGGTGAAACTAAAATTAAAGCAGCTGGGGGGATTAAAACTAAAGAACAAGCTATACAATTGATTAATGCAGGTGCTAGCCGCTTGGGTACATCAGCAGGTTTGCAATTAATAGGCGTTCTGACCCCTGAGAAAAAATAACACACACTATATATTATCACACTATATATTATAGGGTATTAAAATTTATCATAGCAAGGTTCCCGCGAACTTTGCTTTTTTTTTCATTAAAAATTAAAATTCTAATTCTATGAAATTCATTTATACCATTTTATTGTCTTTTATGGCTCTTTCTGCGAACGCGCAGCTTTCTGTTATAGAAGAAAGTAGCGTGCGTAGTATGTTGGATGGGCGTAGAGCTGCCAACTTTAAAGAGGGGCGTATGGTGAAGGCTTGGAGTATCCAAATAGCTATCTCAAGGGATAAATATGAAATTTTACAAAAAGTGCAAGATGTACGTGTTGCCTTACGCGACGAAATAGGAGTAAGGGTTGATTGGACTTATGACCAACCCAACTATAGATTACACGCGGGAGCTTTTTACACCAAACTTGAAGCAGCTTGTTTGTTGTTTAAAGTTATTCAAAAATATCCAAACGCTTTCGTTTTTAGAAATAGCCAAATCAAACCCACAGACTTTTAAATTAATTACAAAACCCTACCTTGAAAAAGGTGGGGTTTTTTTTGAAATTTTTTTCAAAAAAAGCAAAAAAAGAAAAGTTCCTTCAAAAATATAAAAAGTGATTTTTTTAAAAAAATACAGCAAAAAGCAGTCAA
>JAAFIM010000033.1 GCA_013297745.1 Chitinophagales bacterium
CCCACGCGGCAATAAAAATTTTATCAAAATATATCATTTTTTTATTTGATTTCGTGCGTGGGGTATAAAACCCCACGCTATTGAGCGCGCAAATTGTACACAGTTTTTCTTACTAAACATCTGTAATATTTGCTTTGTATAGAAATAGGTTTTGATAATCCCAAACGCGCCAATTTTTTACAAAAAAAAATCGTAATTTCTGCTAAAAAATTACGATTTTAACCCGTTGAATGACAGGTTTAACGCGTTGAACGACAGGTTTAATGCGTTAAGCGACAGGTTTAATGCGTTGAGCGACAGGTTTAATGCGTTGAGCGACAGGTTTAACCCGTTGAATGACAGGTTTAACGCGTTGAACGACAGGTTTAACGCGTTGTGTAACAGGTTTAACGCGTTGTGTGACAGGTTTAACGCGTTGTGTAACAGGTTTAACGCGTTGTGTGACAGGTTTAACACGTTAAAACTTGCACTTGACACGATAAAATCGTAGTTTGACACAAGAAAATCGCAGTTTGACACGCGAAAATTACGATTTGTCGCGCAAAAATTACGATTTGTCGCGAGAAAATTGCTTATAAATTAAACATTATTGTAGTTATTAAGGTGATTGCGGGCTTCTTTTCCGTTAGCAAAATAAGTTACCAATCCAATAATCGCCAAAGTGAGCCAAAAAACCAACAACAACCATTTGGTTTGAGTGGCAACGCTGGCTATTTCCAATAATTTGTCGCTGGGGTTAGGATAATTGCGCAAAGCCACAAAAACCAGCCCATTTTCTACCATATCCGCAGCGAAAATGATAAAAGGCAAAAAGCAAAGTTGGTACAAACTATTCACTAATTTTGGCACAGCGTATTCCAACAAAATCACCAGCACAAGGGTAAAAAATAGGGTGTAATTAATCGGGTATAAAATATCAACGCAGCAATTGACGAAAGAATACCACCAACGCCCATTTTCGCCGTAAGCTGCCCACCATTCATAGACTTGCGCGGGCGTGTAGCCGTTTTCCAAATCTAAAATTTTGACCTTATCCCCATTTTCGCCCACCATTTTGCCAGAAGCGAAACCCAAAATTGCATTCCAGCCGACTAAGCCCAATAAAGAGCCAAAAAACCATTTTTTGTTGGCGCGGCGAGCAAACCAACGATAGAGTAAAGCTTTTTTCATCCGATAGATTTTTATTTTTGACAATTAATAAAACACAAGAGATGTTTAGTAGATTTTGATGCGGATAAAACAACGCAACAATAACACAAGGCGCGCTCAATAGCGTGGGGTTTTACACCCCACGCGGCAATAAACGACAATAATTTTCAACAATATATATTGTTTTTTTATTTGATTTTGTGCGTGGGGTGTAAAACCCCACGCTATTGAGCTTACCCAGCGTTTTTTTTACTAAACATCTCTCATTAAGCCGCAAATATAATCTTTATAATCAAAAGGGATAAAAATAGCCAACAAATTTATCTATCAACTAAGATTTTTATCCCAATTTTTTTCCCTGCATTGCATCAGCTACAGTGTTATCCATTGCAATTTCTGCAAAAGGGCGGGCGTAATCGTTGAGCGCGTCCATAGCTGCGTGTATGGCGTCTTTGTCCGTTTCGTTGATTTTGATATTTAGAAAATCGGCTAATTTTTCGTACTCGCTGCGCTGGGTTGGGTTGAAAATAGCCTCATTTTGTTTCAAAAACTTGGCTGCTGCCGCCACCAACAAACGCCCCTCTGTTTGGGCTTCTATCAAAGCGCGGGTTTTAATATCTTCTTGTGCGTTTTGAACGCTATCTTTTAACATTTTTGCCATATCAGCCGCGCTAATTTGGTATAAACTGCGCATTTCTACCGCTTGAGCCACGCCACTACGCAACTCTTTGGCGCGAATGTTTAAAATACCGTCCGCATTGAGTAGAAATTGTATCTCTATTTTGGGCAAACCTGCTGGCATAGGGGGAATATCCGACAGAATAAACTCGCCCAACTTGCGGTTGTTGGCTACCAACTCGCGCTCGCCCTGATAAACGGCAACTTTTAGCTTACTTTGTCCATCTATAGAGGTGGTATAAGTGCGCGCCAAACTGGTGGGTATCTTGGTATTGCGGGAAATTATCGTATCCATCAGCCCGCCTACGGTTTCTATCCCCAAAGACAAGGGGGTAACGTCCAATAAAATGGTGTTTTTATCCTTCCCTGCCAATATATTCGCTTGTATGGCTGCGCCCAACGCTACCACTTCGTCTGGATTGACGCTAGTGTTGACTTTTTTGCCAAAAAACGCGCCCAATTGCTGCTGAATGTAGGGAATACGGCTACTTCCGCCCACCATTATCACCTCGTCAATCTCTTGTGGGGTTAATTGGGCATCCGCGAGGGCATTTTTACCACATTTTAGCGTTTTTTCGTACAAAGGGCGTATCAATTCTTCCAATTCTTGGCGAGAAATGTGTATTTTTTCCTGTACAATATCGGTATAAAAATCATCTGCGGCTGAAAGTTGCTTTTTGGCTTGTTCGGCGCAATGTCTGAGCTCGTTGGATTGGGGATTTTGTTCAAAATACTTGCCCACGTACATATATTTTTTGCAAATAAACTCCATCAGCAAGCGGTCTATATCATCTCCGCCCAAAAAAGTATCCCCGTTGCTACTCAATACCTCAAAAAATCCGTTTTCTACCCTCAAAATAGAGCAGTCAAACGTTCCCCCGCCCAAATCATAGACGGCTATAGTCTTGGCTACGCTCAAATCTCGGCTCAAACCGTAAGCTAAAGCCGCTGCCGTGGGTTCATTTACTACCCTTAGCACGTCCAAACCCGCTAATTTGCCCGCATCGCGGGTGGCTTGGCGTTGGTTGTCGTCAAAATAGGCGGGAACGGTGATAACGCACTTGCTAACGGGCTGTTTCAACTCTTTTTCGGCTATATTTTTCAACTCTTTTAGTATCAAAGCGGACAATTCTATAGGGTTGTAATAGTTGTCGCCTATTCTAACCTTAACCAAAGCGTTGGGGTCGTTGTTTTCTACTATTTTATAGCTAAAAAAATCTTTGTGCGCGGCAATTTCTGGCATAGATTTACCCAATAATCTTTTAACGGAGAAAATAACCCGCTCTGGTTGGGATAAAAGCATTTCTTTGGCTGCTGCGCCCACGATAGGCTGGTTATTTTCATCAAAATAAACCACTGAAGGGAGTAATGAGCTGCTATTTTGCCCATTTTTTATACAAAAGGGTTGCCCGTCTTTGATATAAGCGATTAAACTGTTGGTCGTACCCAAATCTATACCTAAAATAAGCTCTTCTTTTTGTGTTTCTATTTTAGCTTTGGTGAGATTGATGTTAATTTTTGCCATTTATTGATAGTGATAAGTTGTTTGTGGTTGGTTATTAGTGGTTTTATATGAAGTTGTTTAGTAAGAATTTTTCTACATTTTCAATTAAGAAAAATAATTATCTAGGTATTTTAAGCAACAGACTAAAGTCTGTTGTAATCGTTTTTTTGTCTTTCAACGGGTTAAAACCCGTTGGTATTGATTGATAAAACTATATAACGCGCGGGACTTTAGTCCCAAAAGCGCGAAAAAATCCTAAATCTCAATTGTGCTGGGACTTTCGCTTACGCGCAGCTTGATGCAGCTTTGCTGCCTCTTCGGTTTTTCCCGCACAACACAGAGAAATTAAAAGATAAAAAAAGCATACCAAACAACTTCTATTGATGAGGATTGTTTCAGCGTTAAATTCTAACAACTAAAAAACCCGCCTAATACGATTTAATTAGACAGGTTTTATAATTTTTTAAAAAATATATGTTTATAAACAAAGAAAAAGCTAATTAGTTGCTCAATTCGGTGATTTGTTCGCTAAAAATTACCCCTAATTGCTCCAATTCTGCCAAAATAGGCTCATAAACTTTCGCTAAAATGGGTATATGCAAGCCCACCAAATCTATATTGCCCGTCAAAAACTGCTTGGCAGCTATTGCTAAAGGTAATCCGACCAGATGAGACATAGCCGTATTGGTCGCATCTTGTCCCGTTTGGGCTAAAGTGGAAAGGTGCAAATATGTTTTCCCGTTCAAACGGTAGATAAACTCGTGTTGCATCAACACCAAATCTTTTTCTTGAGGTTGCAACACCCAAAGTTTTTCCAAACGCTGCTGCAATATCTGCGCTGGGCTGGCATTGGCTAAAATTACAGGTTCGTTGTTCCATAATTGCAAAGAACGCAATTTTTCCGCTACGGGCGATTGCAAATCAAAATGAAAACGCTGGGCGAGGTAATTCATAATCGTTTCTTCGCTATCAAAACCCGCTGCGGGGAGAAAAGATAGAAAATAATCTCTATAAGTTAGCGTTTCGCTCTGTTCAATTTTATAACTATCATCGGTCAAACCCAACTGTAGCAACACATTCCACGCTTCAGAATAACCTTTGTGGCGGATTGTAGCGCGCAAAAGTGTGGGGATATTCTCCAAACTATATAATTGCAGATAAGATAAAGAATCGCGGTTGGGATAAATCTCATACTCGCCCCAATTGGGTATATTTACCGTTTCGGCTTCGGCAAAAAGTCGCTGATAGGGTACAAATTTTAGCCTGTTTTGGTACAAATACTTAGCTGTAGATTGACCAGCCAACACCACATTGCGCGGATTCCAAGAAAATTTATAATGCCAAGGGTTGTTGTCGTCCTCTGGCGCAACCAATCCCCCCGTATAAGAGCGGAAAGATAGAATTTCTGCGCCTTGGGTTTGCAACTCGTGGATAATTTTCATCGCCGACATATGGTCAATGCCAGGGTCTAAGCCCAATTCGCACAAAAATAGCAACTTTTTATCAATAATCGCCTGTTCCATACCCTTCAAATCCGCACTGACATAGGAAGCGTTGAACAAACATTTGCCAAAATGCACGCAATCGGCAGCTACCAAACTGTGCAAATTGACGGGCAGCATAGAAATCACAAAATCAGCGTTTTGTACCAGTTTTTTTCTGTGCGAATGGTCGTCTGCCACAAACTGAATCGCTTCTGCAAGGGGGGAATTGTGTGTTTTTTCCCGCGCAAGGGCTAAAGACATATCCGCTACTTGGATAAACCAGCCATATTGTTCGGCATTTTTTACCAAATAACCAATTAAGGAGGTTGCGGAACGCCCCGCGCCGAAAATGAGTATTTTTTTCATAAAAAGGTTAAAATTTGCCCGCAAAGGTAAAAAGTTTTTCTAAAATAGGTTGCATATTGGAAATAAACAGCTACATTTGCAGCCGATTTGAACCAAAAATCGGATAAAAGTATATTTTTTTCCCACAAAAAAGCTATATGCGTCCAATAATCACCAGCAGCCAGCTGCTATCTTACGACAACGAGCAAGAATTAGACCCCGCCCGCGCCCAATTATTAGCCCGCGCCAAGCAAGCAGCAGCTGATGCTTATGCCCCTTACTCCAAATTTAAGGTAGGTTCTGCGGTTTTGTTGGCTAATGGAGAGGTTGTTATCGGCAGTAATCAAGAAAATGCAGCTTATCCGCTAACTATGTGCGGCGAAAGAGTGGCTATTTTTGCCGCTTCCGCGCTATATCCGAAAGAAAAGATAGCAAAAGTGGCTATTACGATTATCAGCGAAAAAGGGAATATCAACCGCCCCGTAACCCCTTGCGGTGCTTGTCGCCAAGCTTTGCTGGAGAATGAAACCAGAACTCAAGCCGATATTGAACTCATATTGCAGGGCGATAGCGGCGAGGTCTATGTGATAAAAACGGTAAAGGATATTCTACCTTTTATTTTTGATGCTAGTTTTTTATAAACGGGTAAATGTGTGTAAAAAATGAAAAAAAAAGATAAGCCACAACCGCTCAAGCCTGTTGATAACAAACTTAACCCACCCGCTCAAACAGAAAATGAGATAATTCCCCCAATCGACAACCGCTTGCAAGTTAATAACCAATCCCCTAAATGGCTGGTTTGGTTGCTAATGGCTTTTGCGTTTTTATTGTATGCCAACACTTTGGGGCATCAGTACGCTTTCGACGATAGTATAGTTATCACCGAGAACAGTTTTACCAAAAAGGGCGTGGCTGGTATTCCCGAGTTGATAAGCCAAGATTTTTTCAACGGCATCTACGGTTCAAAAGGGATGGAACTCACAGGCGGGCGTTATCGCCCCGTTTCTTTGGTGATGTTCGCTGTAGAGTGGCAAATTTCCCCCAACAATCCCTTTTTAAGCCATTTTATCAACGTGTTGTTTTACGCGCTGACTATAGGGCTGCTATTTTTGTGGTTGCAAAGGTTATTCAAACAACCCCATTTTGAGCATATTTCGGCTGTTTCGCTCGCTTTTATCGCCTGTTTGTTGTTTGCAGCGCATCCTATCCATACGGAGATTGTGGCGAATATCAAAAGCCGCGACGAGATTATGGGCTGGTTTTTTACCCTCTTGGCGTTGTTGGCTGTGGATAAAATAGCTAAAGAAGAAGCTACAGTAGGTTCGTATATTACCGCTTTTGGCTGTTTTTTCTTGGCTTTATTGTCAAAAGAAAACGCTATAGTTTTCGCGCTGCTTATCCCGTTGTTGTTTCCCATTTTCTACCGAAAAGAACTGTCTAAAATGGTCTTGCCCGCTTTATCTATTTGGGCGGCGGCTGGCTTATATCTAATTTTACGCCAAGCTTTGGTGGGTTCGGTGGGGGAGGAAACTAACCTTGACGTGATGGAAAACCCCTTTGTAGGGCAAGATTTCAACCATAAATTTGGCACAATCGGGCTAATTTTGGGCAAATATCTAATCTTGGCTGTTTTCCCCCTGACGATGAGCAGCGATTATTCTTTCAATCAAATCCCATTCACTACTTTATCCGATTTGGGGAGTTGGTCGGCTTGGTTGTTATACGCTGTAGCTGGCACTTATGCGGTTTGGGCTTTGCTCAAAAAACAATGGCAAGGTTGGGCGATTTTGTTGTATATTTTGCCCTTGGGTTTGGTTACCAACATTTTATTCAATGTGGGCGCGCCTATGGCAGACCGATTTTTGTACCTTTCTACGGTCGGAATTTGTATGGGATTGGCTGGAACGGTAGTTTTTGGGCTAAAAATTACAAATTGGGACGATTTTTTAAAACATAAATTGCTTTTAGCGGTTTTATTCGCATTGTTAGCTTTTTGGTCGTATAAAACCTTCACTAGGAATAAAGCTTGGTATAATAACGAAACTTTATTCACCGCCGATGTCAAAAATAGCCCCAACAGCGCAAAAATGCGCTATTATTATGGCAATACCAACCTCAAAAAATACTTAGATAATCCCCAAGCCCCCGATGCTAAAAAATACTTGGATATAGCCGAAGCGCAAATGCTTAAGGGGTTTGAAATCAACCCAAAATTTCCCACCAACACTTACAACGTGGGCTTGGTTTATTGGAATAAAGAAAATGGCGTTTTAGCCGAAAAATACTTGTTGGAATTGCTAAAAAATAACCCAACTCATATCACAGGAAACGAACTGCTGGGCAAAGTTTACGGGCGTTTTATCAAAAATCCGCAAAAAGCTATCTATCATCTGGAGCGGGTAATTTATGAGTTTAAAAGTGCAAACCCCGACAACCTCCGCTCGCTGGCTATAGTGTACGCAGAACAAAACCAACTGGATAAAGCTTTGTCTCTAATGAATGAAGCGTTGAAATTAGCCCCCGAAGACCCCGTTACTTGGCACAATCTCGCCGCTATCTACTCCGCCAAAGGCGATAATGCCCAAGCGCAAGCAGCAGCCACCAAAGCGCAACAATTCCAACAGAAAAAGTAGCTATAAAAAATTCTATTAATAAAAATAATTCTACAAAATGCAGTTTCAATTATCTGAAGACCATTTGGCTGTGCGCCAAGCTGCGCGCGACTTTGCCCAAAATGAGCTAAAAGCGGGGGTTATAGAGCGCGACCGCGATATGAAATTTCCCACCGAACAGGTTAAACGTATGGGCGAGTTGGGATTTTTGGGGATGATGGTGGATAACAAATACAATGGCGGGGGAATGGATACGATTTCTTACGTCATCGCTATGGAAGAACTTTCCAAAATTGATAACTCTTGCTCCGTGCTGATGTCAGTCAATAACTCTTTAGTTTGCTGGGGGTTGGAAACTTACGGCACAGAAGCACAAAAACAGGCTTATTTGACCAAATTGGCTACAGGCGAATGGATTGGTTCTTTCTGCTTGTCCGAACCCGAAGCTGGTTCTGATGCGACCTCGCAAAGTACTACAGCCATAGATATGGGCGATTATTACCTACTCAATGGTACCAAAAACTGGATTACCAACGGGGGAAGTTCTAGCGTGCATTTGGTTATCGCCCAAACGGATGCAGCCAAAGGCTCTCGTGGTATCAACGCGCTTATCGTGGATACTTCTTGGGAGGGGGTTATCATCGGCGCAAAAGAGGATAAATTAGGTATTCGCTCTTCCGATACCCACACGATTATGTACCAAGATGTAAAAGTGCCAAAAGCCAACCGCATCGGCGAGGAGGGTTTTGGGTTCAAATTTGCTATGCAAGTACTGGCTGGGGGAAGAATTGGTATAGCTGCCCAAGCTTTGGGGATAGCGGCTGGTGCTTATGAATTGGCTGCTGCTTATGCCAAAGAGCGCAAAGCATTCGGCAAACCTATTATCGAACACCAAGCTATAGCTTTCAAATTGGCGACAATGGCCACAGAAATAGAAGCTGCTCGCCTAATGGTTTATCGCGCTGCTTGGCTAAAAGACCAACATTTAGATTATGTTATGGCAAGTTCTATGGCTAAATTGTACGCTTCAGAAGTGGCGATGCGCCACACAGTAGAAGCGGTGCAAATACACGGCGGTTATGGCTTTGTCAAAGAATATCACGTGGAGCGTTTGATGCGCGATGCCAAAATCACCCAAATTTACGAGGGTACATCAGAAGTACAAAATATCGTTATCGGCAGAGAAATAGCAAAAGGAAATTTATACCTTCCCGTTAGATAATATACCCACAAAAAAACCTACCTCGTCAATCGCACAAGGTAGGTTTTTTTATTTTTAATAATAGACTTATTGGGTGTTGGTAAAAGTATAGAAAAATAGCTCGCGGATTACACAGATTTTACAGATAATCACCGATTTTTTCCAAACATCATCAATAAAAATTTGTGCGGAATCCGTTTAATCTGTGTAATCTGTGCGCCAAACTTTTGCACTTGACAATTTTTTTTCTACAAATTAGATAAAAACTAATCCCCGAACAAAAACTGCATCGTATCCACCCCGTCGGCAAAATCCACCAAACGCGGTTTTTGACAATCGCCCAACTTAACCGTTTCAATCCCGTTTATATCAAAGTTAGCCGCTATACACTGCAAAGATGGCAAATTATTTGTCAACGCTGCCACCAAATCGTCTATATTCGGATAAAATTCATAGTTGAGGGTAGCAATGCGAGACTGAAAAGATTTACTCTCCAACAGTACCAAACAATCGTTTAAATAATGTACATCTCTATTCAATAAAAAGATAGAGCGGTTATAATCAAAATTATTTGCGTACTTGGTATGGTTGCAAATATCTTTATAATTATCCAAAATGCGCAATAAGTTGGCAATATCATAGCCCTGTGGCAAGTATAACTTCGCTACCGAGCGACAACCCAACCCAAAATATCTGAAAATATCCATCCCCAAACTCATCAACTCGCTTTCAGTTTCCTGCCCGTTGAGTATGGCTACAGAGTTGCGGTTTTTTCTAATCAAACGGGGTACGTGCCCAAAATACTGCTCAAAATATACGCTGCTGTTGTCGCTGCCTGTGGCAATAACCCTGTCGTAATTTTTCAACTTTTCTACTATCTGCAAATCCTCTTCAGCCGCTTGCGGGCAATGTTGCCAGATAAATTCTATAGCCGCACGCATCAAAACGCTGTCCTTTTCCGACAATTTTACCCTCAACTTTGCCCCAGCCAACCAGCCACAAACCAAATCGTGAAAACCAACCAACGGCACGTTCCCCGCCATTACCAACCCCACTGTGGGCGTTTCGCGGTTATCAGTTTGGCAAAAAGGATAAGCGGCACAAAATTGCTCTAATGCTGCTTTGTTCAACCATTGCTGGCTTATACTTTCCATAGCTGCCCAGCTGTTGGCGGGCGTAAACCAATTATTGACGGCATAAGCCTTAGCCAACAACTCCTTAAAATTATCCCTACCTTGTCGCCAATACGCTCCCAACGCACATAAGGTTTCTATACGCTGCCCCAACGATATTTTGTTCATTTTTTTTATCTTTTAGTCCATTTCTATTATGCCATCAAAAACCCATTCCGCGCCCCCTTCCAACCATATATCCTCATAGCCGTTTGCCGTTTTTGCAAACTTTACCCCCAATTCGCCCCCTTTTGTATGGATTACAACGGGGCTTTTTTGTTTATACACGTGATTGGCTACTATAGCCGCCGCTACAGCTCCTGTGCCACAAGCCCACGTTTCGCTTTCTACCCCACGTTCGTAAGTGGCTACTTTCAATTCTGTTGCGCTGGCTTCTACAAAGTTCACATTAACCCCTTCTGCGGCAAACTGCTCATTATATCTAATCGCCTTGCCCTCTTTTTCTACCGCCACGAGCGACAAATTTTTGACCAGCTTTACATAATGTGGCGACCCCGTGTTGAGCAGCCAATCTTTGCCACAATTTGCACAATGGCTGACCGCTTGCATCTGCAAAGCTACCAAATTTTTTTTAAGTATGCCTTTATGCGCCCCATCTACCGCCAAAAAATTAGCCTCCCTTTTTATCCAACCCACCCGCGCGGCAAACGCTACAATACAACGCCCCCCGTTGCCACACATACTGCTTTGATTTCCGTCCGAATTGTAGTAAATCATCTCAAAATCATAACCTGCGCGCCTCTTCAACAAAATAAGCCCGTCCGCGCCAATCCCAAAACGGCGATGGCATAAATGCGCCACTTTTTTATCATCCAACCAAGCCGATACTCTATCTTGAGCATCAACTATCATAATAAAATCGTTGCCCGCTCCTTGATACTTGCTAAAATTAATCCGCATATTGCCATTTTATTTTTGTAGCTTCAATCGCATATATTTTATCAAAGCTTAATTTACTCATTATCCGCCTCTTTTTTCTCCTCCTCGGCTGGTTTGTCTGTTTTTTCGGGGATATTTTTGTTTAGGAATTGGTTGAGCGCTTCATTGCTCATATTTTTTTCCAATTGGCCAAACTTATTGATGCGTATCTCAAAGTTTTTTATCTCTTTGTGCACCTTTCCTTTCTCGCGCTTTGGTTTTTTTTCGCTCATAGTTGGGGAGGGGGTTATACCAATTTATTAATTTCAATCTCAATCTCTTTTATCTGCTCGCGTTCTAATCTAAAATTTTGCACAGAGTAAGCCACATAACCAGCCGCCCGAACTTCCAGCGTATAATTGCCCGCTTCTACCTCTATATAAAATTCCCCTTTGTCGTTGCTCACCGTCTCAAACCCGCTTGGCATCAAACGGATAATAGCCGAACTGACCAAATTGCCGTCTTCACTTTTTACCAGCCCAGATAAATAAGCGATGTTCTCATTAACGGCTGTATTGCGCAACAAACTCAAGTCAAAAAAGTCGCAAATTCTATCTGATTGATGCTGAAAATGATGCATCAATTGCCCCAAAATTCCATACAATACCCAGCAAGTCGCTTGCCGTTGAGCTTCCAAATCGCTACTCAATTGATAATTAAGCCCCTCGTATTCTTGCTGCTTCTTGCGCGTTTGGGCTATAGTATCGTAAAAATTCTTCACCTCCAATTGGGTTTGAGCCAAAGGGGCAAAATCTTCCAACGACATTGCCAACGTCTTGATAGCGTTCAAACGGCTTTCATAATTGCCGCCCAAAAAAGGGCTGCGTTTGTTGGGGAAAATCATCCGCTCTTCGGCACTGTCTTCTACATACACAGCCCTTACCGCCCCTTCCCAACGTCTGACCTCCAACGCTATACTTTCCAATTGGGTTTCAAATCGGTTGGTATGCCCCTCATAAAAATTTTGCACCTTGTTCTTTTGCGCCATCAACTCTTGATATGACTCGTAAGCGGGGCGAAAACTGGCGTACATAGCGGCTAAATTTCTATCCGACTGCGCTCCAGCCGATAGCTTTGAAAATGTATCTTCAAACAAAATCAACGCTTTCTTTTGCGAACCAGCCGTTTGATTAAGGAATACATTGTTGGCATAAACCCAATTTTTTTTAGACATAACTTTAGCTTTTTGACCAAATGATAAAATAATTTTATGAAGTCCAACGGTTTAACCCTTGTACAGCGCAAAGATAATGCTTTTTTTGATAATAAAAACATTTATATCATTTTTTTTGCGCAAATATGGATAAAAAAGCCAAATAGTTTAAATTTTTTTAAAAAATGACCTTTTAAGTGCCAAGGCTAAAATATAACTTACGGCAGTTTTGTGTTGGAAAAAACTCCCATTTTATAAAATAAAATTCAAATCCTAATCAAAAAACTCCCATTTTATTCAATTTGATAGCGTTCCGTTGCAACAGATTAGCGTCGCAAGCTATTTGATAGGGTTTTGTTGCTACCCAATAGGGTTTTATTTTATATATTGAAAGTTGGTTGCAAATTTACTTATCCGCAAGGTTTGCGCTGCCGTTGTGGCGCATTTATACCCCGCCGCAACTTTAAAAACGGTAGCGATATTCAATTTGTTACGTTCAAAATAAATAAATAGCCAATCAGCAGCAACGGGCTTTTATCGTATGAATAAAAATTAATACAAGAATATACAACACAAGAATAAATTTATTCAATTTTAATAGCTTTGTTTGGCAAAAAAGCCTTACCTTTGCTTTCGTTTTCCTAACCATTTACAATTTTATAAAATGCGTCTTTACCCCATATTGTTATCTATTGCATTATTGTTATCCGTTGCGCCCGTTTTGTCCGCTCAAGGCAAGGCAACGGATTTATCCCCGACGGGGGTATTGGAGTGGCAAGCGTTGAAAGAAATCTCCAAAAACAATTTTTTGGAAGCGGCCAATTTATACGAAAAAGCGGCAGCGTTGGCAAAAAGCCAAAACAACCCGTTACAATTTTATTACCGCCATTGCCAAGCCTCCAACCTAATAGGTTTGAAAAATAAGGCTGAAGTTCAAGCCATTTATGCCCAAAATAATACCGAGTTGGCGTTGGCTGGATTAGACCAATCGGGATGGGCGTGTTTCTCTTTGATGGCAAAATATAACCTACAAAATGATTTCGTTCGCAGCGACTCTTTAAATTATTATGTGGGAAAAATGCAGACCGCAGCCGAAGATTGGGATTTGAGCCCAGAATATAATTTCGTGCGTGCGTTGTTGTGCAAATCCATTTTTTATCATTACAGCAAGCTACAGCAAGCCGAAACAGCGTATAAATATATGTTGCAGGCGTACAATCTTATCAATAGCCCTGAATGGAAATTTAGTTATGTAGGGGTAGAAATCAGCCAGTTGTATATTATGTCGGCTATGTATGCGGATAAAACCAGCAGCGAGTTGAAAAAATTAAACAATGATTTAATCAACGTATGCGCTCAAAATAGCCCTCAAATGGATGTGGTGGCGGCAAGGTTTGTCAAAGCCAATTATATACAGGCTTATATTAAACGCGATACCAGCGAAATTCGCCGCCAACAGCAAATTTATACCCAAATGGTGCAAAAAGTATTACAGCCGCAATCGTTGGAAATGGCTAACTATTATAATGATTTGGCTATGGTTGAGAATACTATATTCAAGAATCCGCTAAAAGCGTGGGAGTTTGCCACCAAAGGGATGGCAATTTTGGAAAATTTGAACTCACCGCTTGCGCGAACCAACTTGGGGATAAGTTCCCGCACGATAGGCGACGCGTTCAATAACCCCAAAAATCCTATGTACAATGTAGCACAAGCCAAATTTTATTATAAAAAATCAGCCAACGCTTTGCTTAACCCCAATTATCAGCTGAAAGGAGAAAATGACTTTCCCGATTTCAGCAAGGCGGAAGTATATTGTCATAATGAGATAATTATGTTGTACAGTATGCAAGGGTTTTTCAACGCCGACTTTCCCGATTACGAAAAAAATCCCACTTTATCCGCCAAAAATAAGCTGTTGGGCTTGAGTTTAAACGCTTTATCGTTGTTGGAGCGGCACAGAGAAAAGGCGGCAAATGAAGCGGATTTGAAGCATTGGGAAGAGTTATATTTTAAAACGAATAAAAACTTGGGCGAAATTCATTACGTTTGGTATCAAAAAAATAAATCACAAGCTGATTTAGACCAATTGTTGCATTATAGCGAACAGTACAAAGGGACAAAAATGCGCAGGCATCTGAACGAAGAAAGGGCTTTTGTGTTGGCTAAAATTAACCCCGCGGATGTAAATGGGTACAAACGGCTTAAGTCCGAGCGAGAAGATGCTTTGTTGCAATATCACCAAGAGACAGAAAACGGGAATAAAGAAAAATCCAGTTATTTTTTGGAGGTTTATTACACCAAATCGAAAAGAATGGGCGAGTTGCAGAACAAATTTAAGCAAGATTATCCTTTGTACGCCAAACTGTTGGCACAAGCCAAAAATAAAACTTTGGTTGAGTTGCAGCAAACTTTAACCCCCGATATGTTAATGCTGAACTATTTCCATTACAAAAAAGCCGATGGGATTTTAATGTTGAGCAAAGACAGCGTTTGGGTACAGTTGAGAAATACCAGCAACGATACCAATTTGATAAGCTGGTCAGCCGTAGCCAATATGCTGAAAAACCCCAGCAGCGAAACCGATATACAAAACACAGAACGGGCTATTTTGGCGCGCAATTTGTGGGGGATAGGGCAAACCTTATTGCCCAACGAAGCGACTTGGCAAGCAAAGGGGATAAAGCGGTTGTTGATAGTGCCGCATAGTTTTTTGTCAATTTTACCCTTTGAGTTGTTATTGACTTCAGAGTTGGAAAATAATACCCCGTACAAGGAGTTTCCTTTTCTGTTGAAAAAATACGCGATACAATACGCCCCTTCAGCCACTTTGTGGGCAGAAACCAAACAAATGTCAGCCCAAAACGTCAATAATGGGAAGATATTAGCCTTTGCTCCCACCTATCAAAACGCAGCCGCAACGGACAAAAGGGCGGTATTGAGTGGGGGATTGAGAGAAAATTTAAGCGAGTTGAAAGGGGCGGTAAAAGAGTTGCAAAATTTAGAAAAATATTATTACGGCGATTATCTGTACGGAGAGGCAGCCAATGAGGCGGGGTTTAAAGATAAAATAAATCAAAATTACGCCATTTATCACTTGGCTATGCACGGGCTACTGAATGAAGATAAACCCGCTTTGTCTGCTTTGGTTTTTAGCGAGCAAAAAGGAAGTGCGGAAGATGATTTTTTGACCTCATTAGAAATAGCACAATTATCTTTTCGCAGCCAATTGACGGTTTTGTCCGCTTGCGAAACTGCTGCGGGGCAGATGCAAATCAATGAAGGCGCGTTGAGTTTGGCGCGTTATTTTATGCACGGAGCTTCGCCTGCGGTTGTAGCCACCCGTTGGCAGGTAAATGATGCGACGACGGCTTTTATTATGCAGAATTTTTATAAGGGATTGTACGAAGGAAAAGCTATAAGTGAGGCGATGAGAGCGGCACAGTTGTCGTATCTTGCCCAAGCCAAAGGGGACGCAGCGCATCCTTTTTATTGGGCTGCTTTTATGAATATAGGCGATGCGGATAAAAGCGTATATTTGGCGGACAAAAACTGGGCGATGCGATATTTGATAATTTTTGGCTCGGTGGGTTTGTCTATCATTGGTTTTGGCTGGTGGAAATATAGAAGAATAAATAGAAAAGCTGCTTAAGCTATAATAAGTAAATTTATAAAAAATAAAAACCAACTTCAGGGATAAAAAATAAAACTGAAGTTGGTTTTTTTATTTTAAAAGCGTACTTTTGCCCCCTGTATTAAATTAAAGTGGTGTTTTTTAATTTTATACTTTGCGCTATTTGGGTATAAAGCATTATCTCTGAAATTTTTTAACGGCTTACGCCTAAAATTTCATTATTATTACTTTTTTGGTGGCAAAAAAGTAACCAAAAAAACCAACGCCAAAAAGGCGTTTTTGCTTGTTTTACTTCATTACATTGCGCAAAAAGCGCAAAACCGTCGCTACAAGCCGACGTTTTTTGCTTTGCAAAAAAACTACGGCACTCGCTTTGCTCGTTTGGTCGTCTTTCCGCGACATACGCTGGTTTTGGCGTCGCACAGCGCAACAAATAAACTTTTGGACACTTTGGTAATTTTTTAATCAAACTAAATATAAAAAAATAAAAACAATATGCAAAAAACAAACATTGGATTGATTGCCGCCGCTTGCTGTTGGGTGGCTATGGCTTGGGGACAAAATCCCCGCCCTGAACATTTGAACCATTTGCGGACGGGAGCGCGTAGCGACTTAGCCCCATTCTTCCACGGGGTCGCATCGGGAGACCCGCTAATGGATAAAGTTATCATTTGGACGCGGATAACTACCGACTCTGTAGATGCGCGGGTAAAATGGCGTATAGCTTCCGATACGGGTATGGTTAATGTGTTGGATAGCGGGATGGTGATGACAGATGCCAGCCGCGACTTTACGGTAAAGGTGGATGTTCCCAACCTTCAGCCTAATACGTTTTACTATTACGAATTTGAAGCCTATAATAAATACTCTTTGAGAGGGCGCACCAAAACTTTGCCTGTAGGCGATGTGGATAGTTTGCGTTTGGCGGTAGTTTCTTGCTCTAATTATGCGGCGGGTTTCTTCAACGCTTACGATGCGCTGACCAATAGAAACGACATTGACGCGGTATTGCATTTGGGAGACTATATTTACGAGTATGGAGATGGACAATTTGGCGCAGACCGTAGCCTTCAGCCCACCACAGAGATTTTAACCCTTTCCGATTATCGCACCCGCCATTCTTATTATAAATTGGATGAGGACTTAATCCGTTTGCACCAACAATATCCGTTTATTACCGTATGGGATGACCACGAAACAGCAAACGATGCTTGGTTTGGCGGCGCGCAAAACCACGATGCCAGCAGCGAAGGGGATTGGTTTGATAGAAAATCTTTTGGGATAAGAGCTTATAACGAATGGCAGCCCATTAGACGCCCGTCGGCACAGGATACGCAACAAATTTACCGCAAGTTTAGATTTGGGGATTTGATAGAATTGTATATGCTAGACACCCGCTTGCAGGCAAGAGAAGAACAAAACGGCATAGACAACAACCCAGCCAGACAGTTGTTAGGAAATCAACAATTGCAGTGGTTGGTTACGGGGATGGACACGAGTACAGCCCGTTGGCGGCTTTTGGGGCAACAGGTGATGATGGCACCGATTAAAATCCCTAGTCTAAGTTTTCCATTCACCCCAGCACCTTTTTTGGAAGACCAATGGGACGGCTATCCTGCGGAAAGAAACCGTTTATACGATAGCATACAACAGAACAACATTCCAAATATGGTGGTGCTAACGGGAGATATACATTCAGCTTGGGCGAATGATTTGCCCTTATCGGGTTATAACCCCAGCACGGGAGCGGGTTCTATAGGGGTTGAGTTTGTAGTGAATAGCGTTACATCGGCTAATTTCCCCTTTCCTGTGCCGCAATCTATTATACAGAATTTCAACAACCATATCAAGTTTGCCGAATTGACCGACCACGGGTATATGATTGTTGATGTGAATAAAGACCGCATCCAATGCGATTGGTACACGTTGAGCACGATTAGTTCGCAAACATACACAGATAATCACACAGCGAGTTGGTATACCAATAACGGGGAAAGATTTTTGCGTATTGCTGCGGGCGAAGCTCCCGCTAACCCCAACCATTTTACCATTCCCGCGCCACTTGACCCAAGGGTAAGAACTATAGTAGGTTTGCAAGAAAACGCCAACGGGATGCAAACTGTGTTATTGGGGGTTTATCCCAACCCATTCCAGCAGCAAATTACCCTCCATTATAACCTAGAAACTAATTGTGAGGTGGCTTTTTCGCTACAGGATGTAACGGGCAAAACCGTATTTAATAAAATTATCGGGCAACAAAATGCGGGTGTTCAGCGAGAAACATTTGATACCCCCCAACTGCCCGCTGGTAGTTATTTTCTAATACTTAAAATGGGGGATAAAACCCACCAAAGGCTGCTGATTAAACAATAGCGGGGTTTATAAAAAACAAAAACCTAACAGAATAATCACTCTGTTAGGTTTTTTTATTGGGATAAGGGTTTAAATATCGTAGCTAATCTCCACCACGGGCGTAACTGGGCGCGCTGTGCAGGTGAGGATAAAGTTGTTTTTAATCTCGCTGTCGGAAAGTGCCAAACAACGCTCCATTTTGACCTCGCCGCTGATAACTTTCGCCATACAGGTAGAGCAAGCGCCAGCCATACAAGAAAAAGGCGGGTTGTTTTTGCTGCGGATAAATCCCTGTAGAATGGTTTCTTTGGGCAAGAGTTGTACGCTGATTTTTTCCCCATTATAAGTGGCGATTATAGTAGAACCTTCATTCCCAACGGGCGAATTAGCCGCATCGGATAGGGGAGCGGTGTAGAAATGTTCTTTGAAAATCTCCGTTTCTGGTACGCCCATTTGCGAAAGGGTATTTTGGGCGGTTTGCATCAATTGTTCAGGGCCACAGATATAATACAAACTGCTTCTGTTATCTTCGGAGCGGTTTTTTTGTACGAATTTGGCTATAATTTCTTTATTTATGCGCCCGATTTGTCCCTGCCAACTGCTTATCGTTTTGGCAAAAAAGCCGAATAATCCCCCTTTTTTCTCCGTGCGGGGTTGGCTCAACACGTGTTCTACGAACAGCTGCCCAGCATAGCGTTGGCTTAACTTATCCAACTCTTCTTTGAACATAATACTGCCCTCGCTGCGGTTGCCGTACAGTAAAAACACTTTACTTTTGGGTTCTGTTTCTATAATTGTTTTAATCATAGCAAACAGGGGGGTAACGCCGCTACCTGCGCCTATAAAAAAATAATCTTTCTTGTCTGCGGCTTCTGTATAAACGGTAAAATTACCCTGTGGGGGCATAATTTCAACCACATCGCCCACTTTCAAATGGTCGTGCAAATGGGTGGAAACTTTCCCATTGGCGATTTTTTTTACCCCTATAGTGATTGCTTTATCCAAAACGGGGCTGCTGCATAGCGAATAAGCCCTGCGTTCTTCCTGCCCGTTTAGGTTAACTTTTAGGGTTAGGTATTGACCAGCGACATATTTAAACTTATCGGCTTGGGCTGGGTCTATTTCAAACGAAATGGCTACAGATTGCTCCGCAAGGGGGCTTATAGAGGATACTTTGAGCGGGTAAAAGTTTTTGTCTAACATATAAATTTAATAAATAGGATAAAAATTGGCTGTTGGGCTATTAACAAAAAAAATAAAGATTAGTTGGCTAACTAATCTTCTTTCTGTTTAAAAATGCCTTTGCTGCGCATCAGATAAAAGCCGTCAAAAGCTTCTTGCAAACTCATCCCGTACTCTTTCAGAAAGTAGGGGTTGGAAGAGGCGTAAATAAATATCTTATCAGTCAAAGCCAGCAATTTGGGGTTAATATCGTTCAACACGCCCGCGCTAATTCCCCTTTGATAAAAACGCTCGGCAGCGAACAAAGCGCGCTCTTGGAAAGAGGAGATTTTAGTCCACAAATCCGTATATTTTTGCTTCGTTTCTTGCATAAATTGGTGCGAAAATTCAGCCAATAGCAGCGAAGCCTGTTTTATATCCTCATAATAACGCGCCTCAAAGGGCTTATCTTCATTATGGAGTATTTTTTCAAATTCGGCTATTTGTCTCAGTTTGTAACTGATTACATCGTCCAAAATCTCATCTTTAGAAGCATAGTATTTGTATAAAGTGGCCTTGCTAACCCCCAACTGATTGGCTAATTCGTCCATAGTGTATCTGGTTAGCCCATATCTCAAGAATAAACTGGCTAATATAGGCACCCAATCCCCTTTCACTTCGGGGTTGTCGGCTCTCTCTTTTTCTACTGGCTTGCGTCCCATTTGGATAAGATTAAAATTAAATTGATGTAAATAAATGCAGCTTTGCAACTGCTTATTAATTTTTTAAAATGTCCACAAAATTTCTAAACGAGGGCGATTTATCGCTTTGGTAGAGTTGTTCAAAATCTGATTTTTCTAAAAGTGCCATTATTGCTTCTACATTTTCTATGTGCTTATCGTATTTTTTATCTACGGATTGGTATAAGTGTTCTATTTTATTCGCTGGATGAAAAAACTTCTGTTCTGCACATTCATTATCTATATCCCAACCCAATTCTTGAGCTATAAATTCTTTGGTCAAACGTGCGTCTATACACTCAAACACATAATGCAAGTTAAGAAACCAAGCCTCTATTTCCATTATGGCAAAGCAAATTGTAATCGGAATGGGGGTTTTAGCATTGTCTTGTATGGTCGCTTTAGCAGAATTTATAAACTTATCGTTTAGTGTGCTATCTACTTGCTTGTTGGGGCAAAATTTTTTGTATTTTTTGCTGTACATATCCCGCAAACCTATAATTTTAGTAAAACCTGTATTGTATAAAAGTTGCTCTTGTTCCAAAATATAAGGGATAACGGTATCATCGTTTCCTACACAAGTTAATTGGTATTCGTGCGTGTAATCTTGGCAAATAAAATCATATTCGGCAGGCATAGGTACTTTGTCTTTTTCTAATTGGAAACACTTGAGTTTTATATTGCTATAATCGTGTTTTTTCATTAGAAAATCGCGCACAAATATACGCTCTGCGTGTCCTTCCACAAAGATAGCTATTTTTTCCATACATCGTGTTTATCCAAGAAATTAGACGAAAATAAATCAAAATTGGATAAGCCCGTAAAAGCAAATTCATCAAAAACTTCTTTACTGTTTTTATAGTTTAGACATTGTATTTCATCACCTTTGCGGTTGAGTATATTCCAATATTCTATATCAATAACTTTCATCAAAAAGCTATCGTTTGTAGTCGCTATCAATTGCGCGCCTCTTTCTTGGCAGGTATCAAATACCCATTTACCCAATTTCTTAGCGCGGGCATAGTCCAATCCTTCAGTAATATCGTCAATGAGATAAAGCATATTTTCCCGAATTGAAGTATAATGCAAAATATCAATTACTAAATAGACTGCTCTCAACATACCTTGCGAAAGCTGATTGATTTGTAGTGCATTTTTCAAGTCCGCTTCTCTTATGCATAATTCATATTCGTTCTGAACTTTTACTGCGTACATTTCCGCTACATTATAGCCTATAGAAATAAGCGCGTCTTTGGCCTTGTTTTTGTCTGCTGCTGACAAATCATAATAAGCCTCAGTTATGTTTATGTTCTTCCAAGCTTTATTAAAAAAGTCTTTGTTATAAACATTAACGGCAGTTACTAAACCAACTTGTAGTTGATTAAAATTTATTCTATCATTCAAGAATTCTTCTATTAACGGATATTTTTTTGTATCCCGAATAACAGATATAGCCAATTTATCAAAAGGTATATTATGCTCATCTGCTTGGTTGGTCAAGCTGTTATACATAAAAACAGGCTCCTTAGGTAATCTTATAAAAAGTTTATCATTGTTTATTTTTAAGTATTCAGAATAGGAAATTTTACCATTTTCAACTTCTGTTGCTACGTTGTAACACCCAAATTCTTTTTTATGATTTAGAAACTCTATTCTAAAATCATACTTCCCACTTATAGGCGTTTGATAGAACAAACAAGCTAAAATATCATAGACTTTGCGCAATAGCCTACTCTTTCCCACTCCATTTTGGGATACAAAAAGGTTAATCTGCCCTAAGTTTAAGTCCTCAAAGCTCATATCTTCGCCCTTATAGTCTATGCTCAAGATTTTCATATTATAGAAAAGAGTTTTATATTAAATAACAAAAAAAGATAGCCTTTCCCGCATACCGCGACCTTATTTCCCCACCATTATCACTATCTCAATTTCCGTATTTTTGGCATTGAGAAAAGCATCTTGTAAGCCATTATTAGCGCGGATATAGTTGGCTTGGATAGTGCGCAGGTCAAAAAAGTTAAGCGTGTTGCTTTTATACCGTTCTTCTGCCAACTGTAGGTTTTTGGCTGCATTATCCACCAAACTTTGCTGCAAAGTTAGCAATTTTAATTGATTTTCGTATCTGTATAATGCCAACTGTAGGGCTTGAGTTTGTACTCTTTCTTCCTCTTTGCGCTGCAAAGTGCTAATTTCTGCCTGCAAAGCGGCGTTATCTATGCCCCTTTTCAACCTTCCCCCATTGTATAGGTTATAAGTTACCGCCACATTCAAACCCGCGCTAATGGTAGAACCACCGCGCCATTCGTTGGTAAAACGAGGCTCTAATCCCGATATTTTAGCGAAGGTAAATTGGTCGGAAATGCTACTGCTCAAGATGATTCTGGGCATACGTCCCACTTTTTGCAATCTAATCTGATTGGCAGCTATCAATTCAGCCGTTTTTAGGTTGCTAATTCTTTGGTTATTGGTCAATAGTTTAGTTTTCAACGCTTCAGCTTCGTATTTGGGCAGGCTAAAATCTACAGTTTCGGTAAGATTATAATCTAAACCCTCGTTTGGGCTTACATTTATAGCTATAGCCAAATTTTGTAGCGCGATTTGATAGTTATTATACTGCACCACCCAAGTTACCGAATCGTTCAAATACGCATCAGTTATCTGTATTTTATCAAACTCCCCAGCAGCACCGTACTCGCGGCGGGTGTCAATATAGGTAATCTTTTCGCGGCTTAATTTTAGCAGTTCGGCGCATAAATCCAAGCGGCGTTTTTGTACCAAAGCCGTATAGTAGTTTCTATTCACAGCCAACAATACATTTTCTACCGCTATTTTAACCTGTCCTTGCTGCTGCGCTTCCAATAGTGCCAACCTTTCTTTATTGATAGCCACCCTGCCGCCCTCGTATATTATCCAACTCGCATCTATATTAGGGCTGGTGGTGTTGGTTAGGGTATTGCCACCGTTGAGGAATGAGGTTGGGTTATTAATTTTGCTAACGCCGCTATTAGAAGTTAGCCCCGCATTGACTGTAGGCAGCCCGCCCGCTTCGCCCAAATTGTTATTATTTTTGGCGATTTGTACATTTTTTTCGGCAATAGCCACCAAATAGCTGTTTTTTAACCCAATTTCTATAGCTTGCTGTAAGCTAATGTCTTTGGGCGCATTTTGTGAAAAAATAGGTTGGTTAAAAATGATAACAGCCGCTGCCGCCAAAATAAAAAACTTGCTCATAATAGAAACATATAAATTAGCAATAAAAATAACCGCTTACCATTTATAAAATACTGATGCACCAAAAGAGGGCGCAGCCTGCACATTATTACCCAATGCAGCCCCAAAAGCGGAAAGGTTAATCCCCCAATTTTCGGTAAAGGGGATAAAAGCTTTCAACCCAAACGCCAAATAATTTTGTTGATTAACATTCAAGCCTGTATGCAAAAAATCGGGCGAGGGTTGATTGTTCAAACTATAACGAGCGTGCAAATTAGCGATTAAATACGCACCTTTTATCTTATAGCCATATTCAGCCGTTGCTGCCCATTCGTGGCTAAAAGCACCCGTTCTAAAATTAACTCCAGCATTAGCGAAAGCATACCATTTATCCCCCGCATTGCCTACCGACATACTGGGCGCAAATCCCCACGCATCAAAACCCGTAGCCAACGCAGTAACAGTATCAGGTTTAGCACTCGGCAACATTACATCCCCTTGAGCAGAAACTACCCAACCTTTATTATACAAACGATATTTAGCGCTTATATAAGAATTGCCCAAACCAAATTTTTGCCCAGCAGGCAAAACCAAAGCAGGGGGGCGTTGTTCGGCAAGAATATCATTGGGTATATCCGCTATATCCCCAGTAGCCACATATTTGGCATTAACAGCAGCAATAACCGTCAATTTATCGGTTATACCATATTCGCCAAAAGCTTGTATATTATTGTCATAAACCAAACGATTAGTGTATTTTTGTTCAGTATTATTACTAAAAAATATATTGGTGGGTAAAATTGTGTTATAGCCTACTTGTGCATAACCTTTCCCCTTTTCTTTAGTCCAAGGACTTTGCGCAAAAACATTGGCCATACTTGCCCACATTGCCAAACCTGCAAAAAATAATTTGTACATACAGTTTTAAATTATACTTTAATAAAAAAACGAAATAGTTAGCCTTTCCAACCACGCCCTTATTGTGCTACCTGCTACTTTCCCACTTACTACCCTAATAAAAATCGTGCTACCTGCTACTTTCCTACTTACTACCCTAATAAAAATCGTGCTACCTGCTACTTTCCTACTTACTACCACCCCCCAACTATTTCCCAAAGATTTCTTTTAGTTTTAGTTCTAACGCTTCTCCGCGCAAATTTTTAGCCAATATCTTCCCGTTTTTATCCAATAAGATGGTAAAAGGAATCCCTCCCACGCCATACAATTTAGCTGCGGCGCAATTCCAACCTTTCAAATCGCTGATATGTTTCCAAGTCATATTATCGGCTTTTATCGCATTTAGCCAAGCTTCTCTATTCTGGTCAAGGCTTACGGATAGAATTTCAAATCCGAAAGGGGCATACTTTTGATAAGCCTTTACCACGTTGGGATTTTCTCTACGGCAAGGACCGCACCAACTCGCCCAGAAATCTATTAACACTACCTTACCACGCAAACTTTTGAGGGATAATTTTCCCCCTTCTGGGGTCGCTTCTTCAAAATCGGGGGCTTCACTTCCGATAGGCAAAGGACCACGCGCTGCTATTAATTGGGCAGCTAAAAATTTATCCACTTCTTCATTTTTGCCCTTGTGGTTGGTTTCGTACTGCAAGCCATAATTAGCAAATAGTTCATTATTTTTTCCATAATAGCCAAACGCAGCAGCCAAAACCGCAGGTTGATGATGGGGAGATGCCAACGTGATTTTATTCAATATCTTATCCACATAAGCAGCCTGTACATTAGCGGCAATTTGTAGATTGTTGAGATTGGCAGTATAGTTTTTCATCGTTTCGTAGAAATGCGGCAGGCGGTAATACACCGTATCGGTTAAATCTACATATTGAAAAAAATTATCCCCAAAGTATTCGCCCTCGCTTTGCGTCGGCGTTTTTTTATTATAGGGGTAAGATAGATAAGTGTATAATCCTACCACTTTGCCGATATTAGGCGCGACCTTTTTTAGGCTATCCAAATACGCTAAACGGGATTTATCCAAAGCCGCCAACTTATCCCCGTACTGTTTTTGCACTTCGGGCGTGGCAGCATTCTTGTTATAACTTTCCAAATACTCCATAAAGGCGTTGTTGTCGTCTTGCAAACGTTGCAAAGCGCGCTCATACAGTTGATTATTAGCCCCCTTTTCAAAAGCCAATTCAGCCACTTTTACACTTTTGCCCTTAATGCTAATGTTAGCATCGCCGCCAATCAAAACCACTTTCATATTTTCTAAGCTACTGCCCACAAAATACAAACCCTCTGCCAAGCGCAATTTGTCCATAGTCCAAACCGTTTTATTTGCCTCTTTGGTTTTGGGGCTTATGCTGCTTTTAAGCGTGGCTTGTATGCCCTCCCAACCGTACAAACGCAACGTATCAAATCCCGCTACTGTATCAATTTGCACCGTGATATTGGTAATTCCTTTATAGGCTTCTTCTTTTTGGCTGTTATCGCCTTTAGTTTTTTCTGTGGGTTTGCAACTGCTGTATATTAAGCCGCTGATTATAGCCGCTCCTGTGAGTAGGGTAGAAATACGCATTGTGTAGTTTATGATTTGTTGTAAATAATAGAAAATTATGTAAATAACGAGCATTGCACCCGTTCAAAATGAAAATATGTTTATTTTTTTTCTTTCCCTACGCGGCGGCGTGGGGCTACCATTATTGAACCGCGTTGCGGTTCTAATTACGACAACCCCAACGGGGTTGAATAGCGATAGCCCCACGCCGCCGCGTGGGGAAATAAGAATAATTTAAAAACACCCACATTCCCAAAACCTCCCCAACAATTATCCCCTTTTTTTGTTGGCCAATTATTCCATTTTAACATTTTGTTATACCTTTGCACCCAATTTCTGTCTATAGATTATTTGTAGCAAGAGTATTTGTAGCAAGTATCACGATTGATTGTATCAAGTATTGCAATAATGTAGTAAATACCACCATTTTTTGTATTAAGATAATTAACAACTAACAAACTTGCTATATCATTATAATACTTGCTACAAAAAATCCCTATACTTCCAACGTCATCGTAATACTTGCTACAAAAAATCGTCATACCTGTACTCTCGCATTTATCAACAAACTACTTTAAAATTATGCTTTACCATTACGATACATTAGGCGAAAGGCTTACGCGCTGTGATGAATTGCGCCCCAACTGCTGGACACATATTGCGCCCCCACTTAATATGTTTGAATTGGAGCGATTAAGCGAGCGGTTGCATATTCCTATGGATTTTTTTACCGATAGTTTGGATGTGGATGAGCGCAGCCGTATAGAAATAGAAGATGATATTAAATTATTGATTATCAACAGCCCTATATTAAACGAAGCGGTTAGTCAAGAGCCTACTTTATACATTACCGTACCTATGGGGATAATTATTTGCCCACAGTATTTAATCACTATTAGCTCTTATCCCAACGCTGCTATCACTTCTTTTACTGAAGGTCGGTATAAATCTTTTAATTATGCCAATCACAGCCTTTTTATACTCAAAATTTTGGAACAGAACGTTATAGAATACTTGCGCAGCCTCAAAGATATAAATGTGCGCCGCAATACCATAGAACAGGAGATATACGAAAGTTCTCGCAATCAAGACCTGATGAAATTTCTTAACCTTGAAAAAAGTTTGGTCTATTTTGCCACTTCTTTAAGCAGTACGGCTATGATGTTGCTCAAACTTAAACGAAATGATTTGCTACAGATTAAATACCACGAAGACCTTTCCGATTTATTGGAGGATATTATTATTGATAATCACCAAGCGCAAGAGATGGCAAACCTATACGCTAAAATTTTGGGTGAGACTTCCGATGCTTTATCTGCTATGATAGCCAATAAATTGAACATTATCATTCAACGATTAACCCTCGTTACGCTGGTGTTGATGTTGCCCACTGTGGTAGCCAGTTTTTATGGTATGAACGTACCCATTCCTTTTCAGGATAATGAGTATGCGTTTTATTTTATTGTGGGAGTGGTGGTGTTATTGGCGTTGATATTGGTGTTGATATTTAGGCGGCAGAAGTTGTTTTAGTTGATGCTTTTTGTGGTGGGGTAGCAAGGTAGGAAAGTAGTAAGTATCACGATTTTTATTTTGTAGCAAGGTAGGAAAGTAGTAAGTATCACGATTTTTATTTTGTAGTAGGGTAGAAAAGTAGAGTGTTTTTTGTAGTAGAGTAGAAAGTTCTTTTTATAAGCAAAAAATTATCATATTTACTACCTTACTACTTTTCTAACTAACAACAAATCGCGATACTTACTACCTTACTACTTTTCTACCTTACTACAAAACAAAAACTACAGCTCTTACAACACCAGATACTCCAACCTCGCCGTTTCGGACAAAGATACATTACGCGCATTAAGGAAACCACCAGCTACATCCCCCAGTTCTGAAGCTATAAATTTGCGCTTATCATTTGGTTCTATTTTGGCAGCAGTAGCAGTATCTACCACACCAGCACTTGCATAAATACCGACATAGATAATAGCAGCAGATTTATTTTTAATGGTAATTTCGGTATCTTCTCGCAAGCCTTTATTTTCCAAAACGACCACCCCGCTTGGGCTAATTTCTTCCTCAATACTACCGTCATCTTTAGCTTTGTTGGGACGGAATATACTTTGGTCAAAATACGTATTTAATATATTCGGATTGCCCACATTTTCGGCTGCTATCAACAATAAATTTTTGCACATTTGCAACTCTAATTTAGTGCGTGCTTTGGCTGTATTGGATTTTAACACCGTATTGTTAGCCATATATTGCAACTGTTGGGTGCGCAAAGTCTCATAATTTACGTTATAATTGGCGAACAAAGTAACCATAGTATTAGATAATGTACCACTGTATTTGCGGCACAACGCATCCATACGCTCCATAAGCATCTCGGCGTTGGATTTGCTCAATAAGGTATATTCGCTTTGCCCTTGTGGGAAAAATTCTTGATACTCCTTAGAACCTATTCCAAACTCTGACCTTACCGCGCCTTCATAACGGCTAACGTTTTTCTTAAACTCATCCAATATCGCATCTACTTCCAAAGTGCTGGCTTGTTGGGTGGCAAAATTTTGGTCTTCGGTATCAATTGCCGCGCAAAACTCTCTATAAGCAGCTTGGGTATCGTTTAAAATTGCTCTTAAATTGCCATTTTGGTTATTAGCGTTCAGCCTCGCCAAATGGTCTTTTGCACCTTTGCGAACAGTATCGTCAGAAATTTTGGCGGTATCAAAATAATTTTTGAATAAATTGCGTAAGTCTATCATTATATTGCAGTTTTTGAAAAGATGAAAATTATAACGTTTTATAATACAACGCAAAGGTACAAGGATTATTCCAAAACGCCAAACATATTCACTTTTTTAAGAAAAATAGTTGATTATTTTTTTAATTAGAATAGCTTTTTTGGAGACCTTCAAGGTTTTAAAAACCTTGAAGGTCTCCAAAACCAACAACTAACTTCCAATTATTATTTTCTATCTTTCCGATTTTGGAAAGGGTATGCTAAACGATATTTGCCCTATTTCCAACTTCGGAAAGGGTACAAAAATCCATTTTAGCCCTATTTCCAACTTCGGAAAGGGTATAAAAATCAGTTTTAGCCCTATTTCCAACTTCAGAAAGGGTATAAAAATTCATTTTAGCCCTATTTCTAACTTCAGCAAGGGTATAAAAATCAATTTTAGTCCTATTTCCAACTTCAGAAAGGGTATAAAAATCCATTTTTTGCCCAAAACCAAAAAAAATAATATCAATAATCAATTTTTTTAAAATAATTGCATATTTATAGCTAAAAAAAATACAAAAAATTTGGCGGTATCAAAAATACGAAATATCTTTGTGGCAAATAATTCTATACTTGTATCTATAGTTATATTCCCCCCAAACAATAAACGCATCTTTTCATTTTGTAATAAATTAAGTATGAAAAAGTTTTTAGCCTTTGTATTATTATTCTGTTTGGGTTGGAACGCGCAGCAAGCCAAAGCCCAAACCAACAGCCAACTTGCGCCCGTTAGTTGGTCTATTAAAACAAACGTAGCGCAGCCCGCAACAGTGCGGTTGCCTGCTTTTGATTTGAACGCACGTTTGCAAGACGATGCTATCAATTATTCCCAAAAAGGGCAAATATGGCGTTTTGGTTATGAACACGCTTACAATGCCGACATACGGGCTGGAGTGATAGCCGAAACTTTGCCCAATGGGGACAAAGTATGGCGTAAGCGGTTTAGCAGTGCCAACGCTTTGAGTATGAATATGCTGTTTAGCGATTTCTACCTTGCCGAAGGTGCAACTATACATTTGTACAACGACGACCGCAGCCAAGTGATAGGCGCATATACCCACAAAAATAATAACGCAGCGCGCGAATTGGGCACAAGCATACTAAAAGGTGAGCACGTTATAGTAGAATTGTACGAACCCGCCCACACTATCGGGCAAAGTGCTGCCGTAATCAGCAATGTTATCCACGGCTATAGAGATATTTACGCTTATGCCGCTAATACATACAAAGACCTTAACGATGCAGGCAAATGTAATCACGATGTCAATTGTCCGCTTGGCAACGGCTGGCAAGACCAAATCAATAGCGTAGCGATTATTATTATAAATGGTTCTGGTGGTTGTACGGGGGCTTTAATCAATAATACCCTTAACGACGGCACGCCTTATTTCCTCACAGCCAATCACTGCTTAGGTGGAAGTGTAGCTAATTGGGTGTTTAGATTTAATTGGGATAGTCCCACGCCCGTATGTGGTGCAAACGCTGCTTCTACTATGCCCCCTCAACCTTATAATGAGGTAAATGGTTCTGTTTTGCGTGCCAACAGCGCAGGTTCAGATATGGCTTTATTACAAATGAACAGCAGACCTACTGGCGACGTATATTATGCGGGTTGGGACAGGTCAGGCGTAATCAGCCCTAACGTTACGGCTATTCATCACCCCTCTGGCGATGTCAAAAAGATAAGTAGAGAAAATGACCCCGTTAGTATTTCTACTTGGCAAGGTGCGCAAGTGTGGGAAGTGGCTAATTGGGATTTGGGAACAACAGAACCCGGTAGTTCGGGCTCGCCTTTATTTGATAACAATCAGCGTATTATTGGACAATTATATGGAGGCGGTGCAGCTTGTCAAGGGCTAACTAATAATGGACAATCTGACGAATATGGAAGATTTAACATAAGTTGGACGGGCGGCGGTGCCAACAATAACAGACTATCTAATTGGCTTGACCCCAACAATAGCGGGGTGCAAACATTGGATGGTTTCAATCCTAACGTACCAAGCAACGGCAACGATGCAGGGATAAGAACTGTGGATGGCATTGCGCCTAATTATTGCAACGTTTCTACAATTAATCCTATAGTAACCATTCGCAACTTTGGGGCTAATCCGCTCACTTCAGCTATTATCAATTATGGGCTTGTAGGGGGTACAAATATGACCTTTAATTATAGCGGCAATTTGGCGGCTAATAACAGCACTACAGTAGCTTTGCCCTCTGTAACAGGCAATAATGGCGCAAATACCTTTTATGTTTATACCACTATGCCCAATATGGTAAGCGATAGCAATACTATCAATGATACCACTCGCTATAATTTTATAGTGGTACAAAATGGACAAAGTCCTCAGTTGTATATTGTCGATAATTGTTATGGTAGTGAAACCTCTTGGACGATTACAGACGCTAACGGGAATGTATTCGGAGAAGGGAATGGTTATCCCGATAATAATTCTGCACCAGATATTATAGCAACTTTATGTTTGCCTGTGGGTTGTTATAGTTTAAATTTAATGGATAGCTATGGCGACGGTTTGCACGGTAATTATGGGTTTCAATGTCAAGTAGATGGCGATGCGTTTATATTGGGCGTTGCTGGAGATACGTTAGCTAATTTGAATGTAGCACAAGGCGATTTTGGCACTATGACCAGTTTATCTTTTTGTGTAACTGCCCCTGTAGCTCCTACAGCTGCATTTACCAGCAATCGGCAATCTTTTTGCGAAAATGGGAATGTGATTTTTAACAACACTTCTACAGCTGCCAACAGTTATGCTTGGACTTTTGCGGGCGGCAATCCAGCCACAAGCACAGCCGCTAATCCTACCGTAAATTATGCTGCTGCGGGCGTATATGGGGTAACTTTGACCGCTACTAATGGGGTAGGTTCTAACACTGCCGCACAGGTTAGTTTTATCACCGTAAGCGCAAATACGATTAGTGCTACAGCTATTACTACAGGCAATGTTATCGATGTAACCGCTACAGGCGGAACTGCGCCTTATACATACCGTTGGACAGGTGGAGCCACAACCGCTTCGGCTACCTTTTTAGTACAAGGCACTTATACGGTAACGGTTACGGACGCCAACGGTTGCGTGCGCACAGCTTCAGCAACTATTACTATAGGTGTGAATGAAACAGCAAGTATTGAAGAAGTAAATTTATACCCTAACCCTACCGATGCCAACAGCATTTTGGCTATTCGTATGTTGCAACCCAATGCGGTAAATATACAAATTTTCACCGCTACGGGTCAGTTGGTAACCGCCAACCAATACGAAAGTGTGTTGAACTTAAGCCACGAAATCAACTTAGGGGATAAACCAGCAGGTTTGTATTTGGTAAAATTGCAAGCAGGCAACGAGCTAAGAACCTACAAATTGGTAAAAAAATAGTTGGGGATTTAGTACAACTGTAATGATAAAAAACCTTTGGGCGATAAGGCTCAAAGGTTTTTTTTGGCAATAAAAAAATTAGAATATGGACATTATAGAAACGGGTGCGTATAACATTTATTTTGAAGGCAAAAATTTTGAGCATTTAGCCCATTTTTTGTTATTGGGGCAATACAAAAATATATTTGTGTTGGCGGATGACAATACGATAAGGTACTGTATGCCAAGGATAGAACCTTTATTAAAACGATATAATTATGCGGTAATTTTATTGCGGCACGGCGAAACGTATAAAAGTTTGGAAAGTTGCGAATATATTTGGACCCAATTATTGAAAAAGGGAGCAAGTAGAGCCGACTTACTGGTCAATTTGGGCGGAGGGGTAATTAGCGATTTGGGGGGATTTGCGGCCAGCGTATATAAGCGCGGGATGGATTTTGTGCATTTGCCGACTACGTTATTATCACAAATAGACGCTTCAATAGGGGGAAAAACGGGGGTAGATTGGGGCGGGATAAAAAATATGATAGGCGTTTTTAGCAATCCTAAGGCTGTATTTATATTGACGGGGTTTCTATACACATTGCCTATCAGAGAATTATTTAGCGGTTGGGCAGAAGGGTTGAAACACGGGCTATTGGCTAGCGAAGTATTGTGGGAAAAAATGCAACAACTATATTTTTTTTATGAAAATAAGCAAATAGAAGAGTTGAATAAGTTACTACAAGCCTGCATCAACGTAAAAAAGGAAGTAGTAGCTCAAGATTGGGAAGACAAGCATATTCGGCAATCATTAAACTTGGGGCATACGATAGCGCACGGATTAGAGGCTTGGGCATTGGGGCAAGAATGGGAATTGAAGCACGGGGAAGCGGTGATATTGGGGCTGATAGCGGAATTGAATTTATCGGTTAAATTGTTGAAAGTAGATAAAGATAAAATAAATGCTATCTTGCAAACGCTAAGCGGCTTGTATAAAAACCAACCTTTTTGGTCAAGTTGGGCTAAATTGAAAATACCAGCAGATAGTATATTGCCTTATATTTATGCGGACAAAAAAAACGAAAATCAACGCTTGCGTTTGCCGCTTTGGTTAGATTTTGGGCAAACTGCGATAGGTGTGCAAGTAGAAAGTGAAGATATACGTTGGGCTTTGTGGCGGCTGGAGATAGAGTTAGGGCAATTCCACTAAAGAGTGGGTCGTCCAAGCTTGGGGAGCGGCATCAAAAAGCGTTTTGGTATAATCCCAAACCCCGCGAAAGAACTCGGAATGGCGATAAGCCTCCAAATGTTGGGGCGAAAGCCAGCAAGAATAAGAGAAAATAATCTGCGGATTTTGGCTATCTTGTAATACACGCAAATAAACACAGCCCTCAAAATTGCGAATTTGGGTTTTGTGCTGGTCAAAATGCGCCAAAAAATCGGCAACTTTGTCCTCGCGGAAGGACATTTTAACTATACGAAAGAGCATAAATAATATAAATTGATAGATAAGCAAAGCTATTTTTTTGCAGAAAAAGAAATTTTTTTGGATAAGAGATGCAAATATCAAATTTTTTTTTTAGTTTTGTGCCTCTAAACTACGAATCGTTTTAAAATAAAAAAAATTCAATCCTGTATTTTCTTAAACAAAACCAAGCAATTAGTTGTTTGTGGAAAAGTTTGTTTATTTGCAAATAAAATAAGATGGAAACAGTAAATTCTATGATAACAGAACACAGTAGCCCAGCTGAAGCCTTACAACACTTTTTTGGGTTTTCGGCATTCAAGGGCAACCAAGAAAGCATTATACAAAGCATATTGGATAAGAAAGATACATTTGTGATTATGCCTACAGGTGGGGGAAAATCATTATGTTATCAATTGCCAGCCTTAATGATGGAGGGGACAGCGGTGATTGTCTCTCCTTTGATTGCTTTAATGAAAAATCAGGTAGATTCTATCCGTTCATATTCTTCGGAGGATAATGTGGCGCATTTTTTAAACTCTTCTTTGTCTAGAGTACAAATCAGAGAGGTTAAAGAAGATATTATAAGCGGTGCAACCAAATTATTGTATGTAGCGCCAGAAACGCTAACCAAGCAAGAAAATATAGATTTTTTTGCATCAGTAAATGTATCATTTGTAGCGGTGGATGAAGCACATTGTATATCTGAATGGGGGCACGATTTTCGCCCAGAATACCGCCGAGTGCGGGCGATGGTGGAGCAAATCAACAAGCAAATTCCTATTGTAGCGCTTACGGCTACAGCTACGCCCAAAGTAAGAACAGATATAGTAAAAACCTTAAAGATGCAAAATCAAAACGAATTTGTATCTTCATTCAATCGCGATAATTTATATTACGAAATTCGCCCCAAAGGTAAAAAAGAGGATGTAGAAAAATCTATTTTACAGTTTATCAAATCTATGGCGGATAAATCGGGGATTATTTACGTACAAAGCCGCAAAACTGCCGATGATTTGGCAGAATTGTTGAAAGTAAATGATATTCGCGCAGCTTCTTACCACGCGGGATTGGATGCTAAAGTGCGCACAGATACTCAAGACGCTTTTTTGATGGAGGATATTGATGTGATAGTGGCTACAATAGCTTTTGGTATGGGTATAGATAAGCCAGACGTTCGCTTTGTATTGCATTATGACATCCCCAAAAGTATAGAAAATTACTATCAGGAGACAGGTAGAGCGGGCAGGGACGGAATGGAGGGCAAATGTATAGCTTTTTATTCACACAAAGACATACAACGCTTGGAAAAATTCTTGCGGGACAAACCTGTAGCGGAGCGTGAAATGGGTTCTCAATTATTGTCTGAGATGATAGCCTATTCTGAAACCCCAGCTTGTAGAAGACGATTTTTGTTGCATTATTTTGGCGAAGAGTACAACGATGAGCATTGCAGCGAACACAAGATGTGTGATAATTGCCGCAGTCCGCGCCCACAGTTGGAGGTCAAAAACGAAATTAGGCTTTGTTTGTTGGCTATGCAAGAGTTGAATGAAAATTGCCGAATTGGCGAAATTGTTTCCTTCCTAATGGGAGAAGAGACCAAAACGACTGTAGATTTCAAATACAATTTATTGCCTTCTTTTGGCAAAGGTAAGGGGCAAGACGAACATTTTTGGCACTCGGCTATACGCCAAGCTATGTTGACCAATCTTATCCGCAAAGATATAGAGAATTATGGTATTCTAACCCTTTCGCAGGAAGGGCTGAAGTTTATCAAAGAACCTTACTCTTTCAAGATGAGCCTCAATCACAATTTTATCCAAGAAATGCAGGCAGCAGCAGCAGAAGAAGCAGCAGGCACTTCAGTTTTAGACCCTGTTTTGTTCACCATACTCAAAGACATACGCAAAAAAGAGAGCAAAAAGCGAAAAGTTCCCCCTTTTGTAGTTTTTCAAGAACCTTCATTAGAAGAAATGGCTACGCGTTATCCGATGACTATAGAAGAGATGAAAAATATCTCTGGAGTCAGCGAGGGCAAAGCCAAAAAGTATGGGCAAGCATTTTTGGACGCTATCTGCAAATATGTAGAAGAACACGAAATAGACCGCCCTGTAGATTTTGTGGTAAAATCTGTGGCGAAAAAATCCCAGTCTAAAATTACCATTATCAAAAGTATAGACCGCAAAATCCCTTTGGAGGATATAGCCCGTTCTTTGAACATAGATTTGGAAGCTTTGTTGGAAGAAATGGATACTATAGTTAGTTCTGGTACGCGTATAAACATAGATTATTATGTGGAAGAGAATATAGACGAAACGTTGGTGGAAGATGTAGAAGATTATTTTATGTCAGCTGAATCAGACGATGTGGATGCGGCATACAAAGAATTTGCCGGGGACGATGTGACGCTTATAGAAATACAAATTTTAAGGCTTAAATTTTTATCCGATATGGGTAATTAAAGCCAAAAAGGCAGTTGGTATATACCAATTGCCTTTTTTTGTGGTTGAATAGAAAAATGTTAATAAAAAAAAACCTTATTTCGGTAGAAATAAGGTTTTTACGGCGGAGGCTGAGGGATTCGAACCCCCGTTAGTGTTACCTAAGGCAGTTTTCAAGACTGCTGCAATCAACCGCTCTGCCAAGCCTCCAGTTGATTTGTGTAACAAAAGAAACAAATTGTTTTCATTTATTGCGCTGCAAAGGTAAGGCGAGTTTGGGGATTGTGCAAATTTTTTTTATAAAAAAAGGGTTTAAAACGCTAAAAAAATAGCTTTTTTTGCATAAAAAAACAAAAAAATGACTTTTTTATTTTGATTGGCTATTTTTTAAGGGTAAAAAATCAACGATTTCTGCATTTTTGATTTTATGCTTAAGTAAATAAGCGAGTAAATTAAACCAATTTTTGCTATGGTCTAAAACCCAGCCATCCGAACTTATAGCCGTAAGTTGGCTTTCTGCTATGGTTTTATCTGGATTATTGACCAGTTCGATACGCCAATTTAGATTTTCTGCGGTTGCCAATTCATATAAGATAGTTTTTAGCCGTCCGCTGTTGGAAACGGGCGTATCAAAATACCAAATGGCTTCTTTTACCTGAAGTTGGTGCAAAGCGTCAGCTATCAGATGCAAAGCGGGTAGAGTTTCTTCCACCTTTCGGTAAGTCCCGTGGATGCTGGCTATATCGCGATAGCAGCCATCTTGCGACAAAAATAAAAAGCCTTGCGACAAAGCCACTTCAACCCCAATAAGCAGGTTGTAACCATCTATGCAAACAACTTGTTGAGCCAGTTGGGGGATTTCCAACTCTTTGCTCCGCCGATTATGAGCCACTTCGTTGGCTACAGCCACCCGCCCCAAGGCAGTTTGTTGGCGTTGATTGAGCGAATAGCGATTGCCCACCAATTGCAAAGCGGATTTTTCCCCATATTGATGCGATAGCAAGTAAGACAAGTCAGCACAAGCTGCCTGCAAATCCGCTAAATTGCGTTGAGCGAAGTTATCGTTATCATTAGAATGTTTGCCTCTATGCGCCATATTTAAAATCCTCGTCTGGGTTGTCTTTGAGTTTGTACAAATGAGCTTTTATCAAATCTGCCCATTCTTGATGGGTTTTGCTGGCATCCAACAAATCCCATTTGATAGGTTTGCCCGCTATAATATCAATAGTTTTGCCCGCTTGGCGAAACATTTCGTCAGCCAAATAAAGCATTTCTATATTGGCTTTGATACCCAATTTTGTCCGCCAACGTGCCAAATTATAGAAAAAATTGCTATTTTGTCCCCCTACGAATGTGGGATAAATATCCCTTTTCGTTTCTATAGATTTGCTAACGAAGGTTTTTTTCCAATCCAAGTCGCGGATTTCGCCCTTATCATTTTTGCGAGACACCATCCCAGCAGGGAAATAAATCATCATATTTTTCTCTTTAAACGCTTGGTTAAATTTAACCATATTCTCTTTATTGCTGCCGTGTTTATTGATAGGGATAAAATAGGGGTGCAAGGGTTTGAAGGCCATCAATAAATCATTGGCGGGAAATTGTACATCGGTACGAAATTGGCTGACTAAATGCATCAATATAAGCCCATCCAAGCCCCCCAAAGGGTGATTGGCTGCTATTAGCGCGCTGTCTGAAGTTGGCCATCTATCTATATTGAATGTTTTGATGATGGGATAAAACAAAGTCATAGAACCTGTACAAAATTCACCAGCTGTATCATTTTTATGAATTTCACAGTATTCGTTGCATTGGTCTTCGTGGGCTATTTTGCGCAGATAATTGATGAAAAAATTAGGAATCCATTTATATAATCTAGGGCTTTTGTTCTCAAAGGCTCGCGCTATATCTATAATTTTTTCGGCAGGTTGAGAATTTTTTTCTTTATCCATATTATTGGGGGATTTGGCTTGTTTAAGGTTGTAAGTATGAAAAAGTATTTATTAGAGATGTTTAGTAAGAATTTTTTTACATTTTCAATCAAGAAAAATAACTGTTTATGCCTTTTAAGCAACAGACTAAAGTCTGTTGCAATTGTTTTTTTGTCCTTCAACGGGTTAAAACCCG
>JAAFIM010000034.1 GCA_013297745.1 Chitinophagales bacterium
GTTTGTAAATTCCGCCCTTGGCATCGGCGGGCAGTTGGAAATCGCCAGCAGCTTGCCCATCTACAGTAAGCAGCGTGATAGTTTTTTCTACTGAGCCTTTAGGATTAAGCAATTCCACGTACAAAACGCGGCTTTGGGCTTTTTGCAGCGTTTGGGCATCGCGCACATAAGCAGAAAACCAAATCGATTCGCCAGGTTTGTAAAAAGGTTTATCCATTTGCAGATAAACTTTTTCGGCTGCCGTGTGGGTTTGGAAAACGTCTAATTTAGAAGCTAAATTGCGTAAAAATGGATGATTGGATAATAAATTGGGTTCAGCGTAATTGAGCGCGCTCACCACACCCACGCTACTAAGCAGCGAAATGCTGCAAATTTTAAGCAAAGTCAGTACTTTCATAAGCCTATATTTTTATATTGTTAGAAATCATTTTTACAAAAATAGGCTTGTTTTTTATATTAAAAAAAACGAAAAAAATGCACTTTGTACGATTGAAAGAATAGTTAAAGCTTAAAAAGTACTGGTAGAATAGGCTTTTTGGTTGATAAAATGAACTTTGTAAGCTTTTTCCAAATTTTTTTGTAAAAAAAATTTATTTCTCTTAAAATTAGCTTTACCTTTGTGTTGACGAAATAAAGACTTAATTTTTTTAAAAATTTTATTATTAAAAAATGAAAAAAGAGCACGAAAAGATGATGCTTGACTTGCAAAGATTTATCGACAAACAGGAATTCACATCAGAAGAGGAACTTCAACTTTTCCTAAAGAGCTTGACTGGAAAAAAAATTCCTACATTACCAAATGAGGAATTGACTCCAAAGGAGCAAGCACAAGATTTAATTTTTGCAGCACACGAATTGACACCAGCCAAAGCGAAAGCGAATGTTAAAAAAGCATTAGCACTTGACCCAGACTGCATCGAAGCGTATGAGTATTTAGGTTTAAAAGAACGAACATTAGAACTTGCCATCACTTCTTATGAAAAGGCGATTGCTATTGGCCGACGAATTTTTGGTGGTGAGTACTTGGAAGAGAATAAAGGAATGTTTTGGGGGCTTCACGAGACAAGACCATTTATGCGTTGCTTATATCATTATGCTGACTGTTTATACATAATGAACAAAGTAGAAGAGTGTGTAACAATTCTCGAAGAAATGATTGAATTAAATCCTAATGACAATCAGGGCATTAGAGACCAACTTATTCTCTATTTAATACAGCTTGGCGAAAATAAAAAGTACTTGAAATATGCGAAAATGTTTAAGGGCGATTGCTCAACTTTCTCTCTTTACAACCGCGCTTTATTTACTTTTAAGACAGAAGGAGCAAGTGCTAAAGCTGCCAAGCAGTTAAAAAAAGCTATCAAAGAAAATAAGTATGTTCCAAAACAACTTCTATCCAACAAACCAGTCAAAGAATTAGCAAGTTATTATAGTATGGGAGACGGAAACGAATCTGACTATTATGTAAGTTTTGCTCAACCTATTTGGGCAGCAACCGAAGGCGCAATGGAATGGTTGAAGAAATGCACAGAAAACGCATAACAACAATAAAAAAAGTCCTTTTTCACATTCGGAAAAGGACTTTTTTTATAAGGTTTTATTTTGCAATTTTTCTATTTCTTGGTTTAACGCTTGGATTTGTTGCTGTTGCGCTTCTATTGTATATTTGCTTAGTAACTGGAGTTACGCTTCAGCTATTTGTTTGATAAAAGTCAAGTTGAAAAGCTAAATTTTCGCCGTGCGACGCCAAAACCAGCGTATGTCGCGGAAAGACGACCAACCGAGCGAAGCGAGGGCAGCAGCTTTTTTGCAACGCAAAAAACGTCGGCTTGTAGCGACGGTTTTGCGCTTTTTGCGGAATGAAATGAAGCAAAATAAGCAAAAACGCCTTTTTGGCGTTGGCTTTTTTGGTACTTTTTTGCCACCAAAAAAGTACAGAAAATAAATTTTTTAGGCGCAAGCCGTTAAAAAAATTTCTACTCAATTTAACTTATAGCTATTTTGTACTAAAATTAAGCCTCAAGCGTAACTCCAGTAATTAAGTATTTGAAATAAATTATTAGGGATTAAAAACGTATGTCTTTGCAGTGATATTTTTAATTTTTTTTCTTACAAACCCCGTGTTTCACACGGGGCAATTGCCGCTCAACCCCTTCGGGGTTGGCAATTTAAAACCCCAACGGGGTTTAACAGAAATAGCCCCGCGTTGCAACGCGGGGACAATAAGCGAATAAAAGCAAGTTTTGTTAATCCCCAACAATTATTTTCACCCTCTTATAGTACTTAATAGCTCTTATTACACACTTACTTTTTAAATTCTGTATAACTCCAGTAATCAAAAAAAAATCCCAACTTTCATTACGAGAGTTGGGATTTTTTTATCTAGTAAGTTTTATTCACTTTAATATCTGTGCGGCGATTTTCTTGTTTGCCCTCAGGTGTGGTATTATCACCTGCTGGATATTTTTCGCCGTAAGCGTTGTATTTCAATCGTTTATCGCTAATACCTTGCCCAGAAATATAGCGCAAAACAGCTTGAGCGCGTTTTTCAGAAAGGCTTTGATTAGAATTATCTGAACCGTCTGCGTCTGCGTGTCCTGCGATTTGAATTTCCAAAACAGCGCATTTGCGCATTGCTTCTACAATTTTATCCAACGATTTTAAAGCTGCACCATTGGCTACAGAATTACTGGGTTGGAAATAGATAGCTGCGCGCAATTCTTCAAGGTTGATGCGGTTGCAGTATTCTTCTTCTTCTTTGGTCAATTTGGGTTTTTCTTCAAAACCTGTCAATTTTGGATTATCGTTGGTGTAAGTGAAATTATTATCAAAAACTAAGTTATTGGGATTTTTGCTTCCTCCATTATCAAAGTTATTGTCATTTCCGCCTTTGTTGGGGCGACTACCTTTTCCACCTTTACCGCCCTTGCCCGTTTTGGCGTAACTACCATATTTATCAGAAGTGGGATTACCGATAACGATTTTACCATAATTTTTGGGGTCGTTGGCATCCAAATCAGAAGGATTAAGCGGTTTTATCTCGTTGTATTTGGGGTTGTAATAAATACTTTTTTCGTTGTATGGATTGAACTCGTTGTTCGGGTCAAAATTCGGATGATTAGGATTGAAAGGATTATTTACATCTGTAATATCAAAATTTTTGTTCAAAGGACTGTAAGGATTGAATGGGTCTTTGGCATCAAAATTTGGATTTAAGATATTGTAAGGATTGCGTGGGTCGCTGCGCGGATATTTTTTATCGGCTTGTTCGTTATCGTATTGTTTGCGCATCGCTTCCAATTCAGCTTTGGGCAAAGGACAACCTTTAAATTCAACATTTCCAAAATAATCTTTGCATTCATCTACATTATCAGCTATTCCGTCGCCGTCTTGGTCGGGGCAACCGTCAGCCGTGAAAGAACCTTTTTCGTTGGGACACAAATCTTTTTCGTTGGGAACGCCGTCAGCATCCAAATCGTTTTCGTCGCTTGCTGGGCAGCCGCTTGGCACTTCGCCATAAACTTCTGGACATTGGTCTTCTGGGTCAATTACGCCATCGTGGTCAGAATCGTTGCAACCTAATAAATTCGCATAACCTTTTTCTTCTATACATTTATCATCATTATCGGGAACGCCGTCGCTATCTTGGTCGGGGCAACCACCTGTAAGGGAAGTTCCGTTAATATCTGGACAACGGTCTGTTTCGTCAGGAACGCCGTCATAATCGCGGTCAGGCGCAGCATTTGGATTTTTTTTGTTATCAGCAGACAATTTTTTGTCGTCATCAGTTACCTTTTTTTCTGGTTGGGGAGCAGCTTTTTTGGATTTTTTGCCAAATTCAAACGTTACGCCCAAAGAGTGATGCAAAAAAGAAGGACTTTCCATTATACCTAAATTATAGGTTGATTGGAGATTGATAGCCAATTGTGTTTTGGGTATTCTGATATTAAAACCCAAACCTATAGGCACGTGCAATAGCCACTCATCAAAATTCTTATAGCTATTTGTACCAAAACCAGAACGCAAATAAGGCGCAAAAAGCGCATCTTTTTTTAGAATAAAACCATTATCTAATCTAAAACGAATGCCTAATTGGGTATGAAAAAAGTTATCCCGTTCGCTAGCTCTTGTCGCTTCTGTGTCGAAAGGATGTCTAACTCGCCCCAAACTCGTTTCCAAGCCTATATCAAAGGCAGAACCTGCTCGTCTGTATAGATTAAAGTTGATAGCTCCACCATAGTCTTCTATTTTGGTAATGCTGCTACCGTCTTGCAAAGCATAAAAACTGCTAGCGCTTGGGGCAATAGTTAGACCCCAAACGTGGCGGCTGCTTTGCGCTTGGACTAGCCCAAAACTGGTTAAAAAAGCTGTGAGTAAATATATTCTTGTGTTCATAGTATTGACCAATAAAATTCAAGCCGCAAAAATAGCTTTTTTTTTTGAATAGTTTTTATTTTTTTTGCAAAATACAATTTTTTGGCTATATTTTTAGTTGTAACGCTGATATTTTGTAATTTTGCGCTGTTTTTAATATCTTACCAAAATGATAAAATTTAGTTTTGTATTTTTATTTTTAATATCTTTTGCTAGCTGGGGCAAAAGTCAAGATACTTCTGTGATTTCCAACGTAATTTATAAAGTGTTTTGGGATAGTAGCAAAATCCGCTTTGGTTTTTTTAATCCCAAAACCTCAAAACCAGCAGGCGCAGCCGAGTTTGATAGCTTAGTTTATCGCGCTATTCCTGAACAAAAATTGGTTATATTTCTCGCTCGTAAAAATAAAAAATGGGCTATGTACGACGAAAATTATAAGGAATTGCTCGCTCCTCAATACGATGAATTAAATTATAACCTTAGAAATGGGCAAATTTATGCCAAACAGGGGAATTTATACGGTATTTTGGATAAAACAGGCAAACCTATTTTAGAAATCGCTTACCAAGAAATTTTGTCTGACGGTTCTTATTTCAAAGTCAAGAAAAACGATAAATTTGGCTTATTGGATATGAGTGGCCAAGAGTTGGTGCCTGCTTGTTTTCAGTCTATTACAGACCAGCGTTTTTTGGAAAATTCTTTACTGCAAATTAACGATAAGTGGACAGTTTTGCGTTGGGCGGGCAATAATCCTTGCCAACCTGTGCGCCAATTTGAACAAATTGAGTATTTCAACGATTATTTTATCATCAAAGAAAACGGACTTTGGGGCGTTTTGGATACTGCACAAAAAACAGTGATTGAAAGTAAGTATTTGTATATTATGCCTTTTTTTCAAAAATACCTAAGTACACTTTTGGTGGTTTTGCCTAGCAAAAAAATGGGTTTGATGCGCATAGAAACCAATGGAAACATAGTTACAGAATTGCCTTTGGTTTATGACGAAATTTGGGTAGAAGATGTTACCGCTAAAATCAAAATGCGTCAAGGCGATAAAAAAGATTATGCTTATGAAGGCAAGCCTTATTTGAAAATGAAGTATAACGATGTGGTTTATAATGATTTAATTAATGCTTTTTTGGTCAAAAAGGGCAAAAAATGGGGCGTAGCCAATGGACAAGGGGCTGATGTGTTTGCGCCTGCTTATGACAAAATTTTTATTATTGATGGCAAGAATTTTCTAGTGCAGAAAAAAGGCAAATGGGGACTTGTGGGCGGTCGCGGACAAAATAAAATTCCGCTTGTTTATGACCAATTTGGTTATAATCCCGAACTCAAAATGCTGTTTTTAAAACAAATTCCTAAAGGTTTTACTATAGATACAGACCCAGACCCAGATGAGGGTTGGCAAGAGTTTAAAATTAAAAATAATTAACTTTTAAATAATAAATTTTTATAAATGAAAGCTGTTGTTTTGGAGGCTATCAACCAGCCCCTTGTTTATACTGAAATTTCTACCCCGCAACCTCAAAAAGGCGAATTGTTGTTGGAGATAAAAGCGGCTGCGCTCAATCATCGCGATGTGTTTATTAGTCAGGGACTTTATGCACAGATTAAAACGCCTGTAGTGTTGGGTTCTGATGCTTCAGCTATAGTTGCAGCAGTAGGCGAAAATGTTGATAAACAATTAGTTGGACAAAAATTTATTATCAATCCCAACAATAATTGGGGCGAAGACGACAAAGTACAAGCGGCTAATTATCACGTTTTGGGAATGCCTCAAAATGGAACTTTGGCTGAATATATTTGCGTAAATCAAGACCGTTTGGTAGCTCAACCTGCGCATTTATTGGATGAAGAAGCGGCGGCTTTGCCTTTGGCGGGTTTGACAGCTTATCGCGCGATATTCACAAAAGGCGAGTTGAAAGCTGGTCAAAAAGTGCTTATTACGGGTATTGGTGGCGGTGTGGCTTTGTTGGCTATGCAGTTGGCGTTGGCTGCTGGAGCTGAAGTTTATGTAACTTCTGGCGATGAGCAAAAATTGGCAAAAGCTATAGAAATGGGCGCAACTGCGGGCGCAAATTATAAAACTGCTGATTATCACAAAACGTTGTTGGCTTATGCCAAAAATGGATTTGATTTGATAATAGACAGCGCGGGCGGCGAAGGTTTTGGGCGTTTGGTGGATATGGCCAAAGCTGGCGGTCGCATCGTATTTTATGGCGGCACACACGGCACGATAAAAATCAGCCCACAAAAAGTATTTTGGAAACAACTCACCATTTGCGGCTCAACTATGGGCACAGATGCAGAATTTGTGGAAATGGTTGCTTTTGTAGCCCAGCACAAAATTCGCCCTGTAGTGGATAAAATTTTCACTTTTTCTGAAGCCAATCAAGCTTTCCAATATATGCACAACGCCCAGCAATTGGGTAAAATTGTGCTGAAAAAAGAATAATTTTTTTCCAAAAAAGCCCTATCTTTGTCTTAATTTTCATCAAAACTATAAGGAATTAAATGCGTTTAGCAATTTTTAGCCGCTTTCTCAAAACCGAACATTTGCCTGTAGCGCAGGAGTTATTCAATCTTTTGGCTACCAAAAATGTAGAATTGTTTATTTTTAAAGATTATTATGAAACGTTTAATAATCAATTAATTATACAACAAAAAATAGAAACTTTTGCCAATCACGAAGAATTAAAACAACAGAATATAGATTTTGTTATAACGTTGGGCGGCGATGGCACAATTTTGGAAGCGGCTACTTTGGTGCGCAATTTGGAAATTCCAATAATGGGTATAAATTTAGGACGCTTGGGCTTTTTGGCGATGATAGAAAAACACCGCTTGGCTTTGGCTATTGATGCGTTGGAAATGAACGCTTTTGTGTTGGATAATCGCTCTGTTTTGCATCTGGAAAGTGCCGATAATTTGTTTGAAGACAGCAATTTTGCCCTCAATGATTTTACGATTGTGAAACGGGATACTTCTTCAATGGTGATTATTCATACTTATTTGAACGGCGAATTTCTAAACTCTTATTGGGCAGACGGCATAATTATAGCCACACCTACAGGCAGCACGGGATATTCTTTGAGCTGTGGAGGGCCTATAATTTTCCCCAATTCTAGCAATTTTGTAATTACTCCAGTTGCGCCGCATAATCTCAACGTGCGTCCGTTGATAATTGCAGATGATGGCGTTTTGTCGTTTGAAATAGAAGGGCGGGGCGAAAATTTCCTTTGTACGTTAGATTCTCGTTATCGCACGATAAAAGCGCATACGCAATTGGCGGTTAGAAAAGCAGATTTTAAAGTGCGTTTAGTGCGTTTTTCGGATAGAAATTTTTTGTATATGTTGCGCGAAAAACTGCATTGGGGCGTGGATAGTAGAAATTAGTTTGCTAAAATTCTAGTTAAAAATCTCTTTAGGATAATTATTTAAAAATCTGACTTTTGTTAAAAACAAGCATAAAAAAACGTGAATTTTATGTGGAGAATGAATAAATTAATCCTTTTGTTTAGCTTTCTATGTATATTTTTGTATGAAGCGAAAAGTCAAAGTCTGCTAAATGGTTGTCCGCTGTTTCCTGCGGATTGGTACACAGTTTATCAGTATAAATTTAATACAAAGGCTTACGCTAATAACTTTGATTTGGTTACAGCACAAAAAGACCAACAAGGCAATTATTACTATCTTTTTCATCAACAAATAATAACTGATTATTGTGTAAATCCAGACTGTAGCGGCAGAGTAGAATCTGTTTTTGGGGATTATTTTTTTATAATCAAATGGGACGCTAAAGAGCAAGCAAAAAAAATAATTGAACACCAAACCATAAGGAGAATGTTTGATAATAACATTGTTTTTAGTGTGGAAAAAGATTATATCTATCTTAATTTTATAACTTATCCTTGTACTGATGCTTTGTTGTTAGACCAAGATTTGTCTGCTCAAAATTGGTCTGATACCTTAAAAAAAGCCAATAACTGTTGCAAAAATACTACAGCTATTTTTAATTTTGAGGGGCAATTACAAAATCAATTTTATGCTAGTTGCAATAATTACTATGACGTTACAAAGGATTTTAATAGAAATATCTTAATAACTAGTTCTTTGGGCTGCGCACTAAATTCTACAGATACAGCTTACCAAGATATGCAACGACACATCGACGAGGTTATAGAAACTAATATATCATTCAAGGGAATGAAGTTTGATATTTATCAATCCTATAAAAGGGGCAGGTATTATTATTATTTGCGAGATTATTTAGAGCCTCAGGCTAAAGAACATTTTTTAAAATGTTTGCAGCGCTATTATCCAGAAGCTCGAGGTTATTTTTATCCTTAATGTTTTATAGCTCGCTTTGGCGGGCTTTTTTTTATAAAAAAAGATTTTTACCACACTAAAACCCGTTTTTACTCGTTTATTTATTTTTTTCTGTGTATCTTTGTGCCACATTTTTAAACCCCTAATATTAATTTATGGATAAAAAATTACATATTTAATTGATTATCAAACACATATCCATAATGAAAAATCTCCATTTTATTATTTTTTGTATAATTTTTTGCAGTCCAGCACTCAAAGCCCAATTGTGGGAATTTGGCGGTTTGGTTGGACACGCTACTTATTTTGGCGACCTAAATCCCCGTTTTAGCTTGCGTTTTCCGTCTGTGGCTGGCAATATAATGCTGCGCCGCAACTACGACGGGCGTATTTGTGTGAAAGGCGCGTTGGGTGTGGCGCGTGTTTGGGCTGATGACAAATACTCGCCTGACGATTATTTTAAAGCGCGCAATTTGAGTTTTCATTCCAATGTCGTAACGGGTTCGCTCCAAGTAGAATTTAATTTCCAACCTTATCACAGCAATAGTAGACATAAAGATAAAAAAGTTGCGCCTTATTTGTCTACAGGTTTTGGATTGACTTATTTTAATCCCAAAACGACTTATCAGGACACAGAATATATTTTGCGCGATATGGGCACAGAAGGACAAAATTTAGGTTCTGAATATAAATTAGTTACGCCCACTTTATTGGCTGGAGGCGGTTTCAAAATTGATATGAATAGAAATTGGTCTGTCAATATAGAAATTATGGGCAATTTTTTATTCACAGACTATTTGGACGATGTACACGGCACTTATGCAGACGCGCGCACTGTAGCCGCCAATCACGGCGATATAGCTGGGATTTTATCCGACCGCTCTATTGAATTGGGCGACCGCTTGGGCAGTACAGGCCGCCAACGTGGTAATAGCAAAGACCGAGATATGTATTTGACTACAAGTATTGGGTTTGTTTATCGCTTTTTGAATATCAATTGCCCTGCTTATTAAGGCATATTTTGCTAATAAAAAAACGCTGTTGGAAATACTCCAGCAGCGTTTTTTTTATTTGTATTTGATTTTTGCGTGAAAAAAACACGTTTAATTCTGTTTTTTTATAAAAAAAAGAACTTTTTATAAAAATAATTCTACTTTTGTGTGAAAATTTCACGAATATGCTAATTAGAGTAATTATAGACAATGTTTTGTCTTTTGGAAAAGAGCGCGAGTTTAATATGCTGCCGCGCAAATCTTTACAAACACTTCAACACCATAAATATCCTATAACAATAAATGGGAATAAAGTTGAAGGCTTAGAAGTGCTAAAAATGGCTGCTGTCTATGGCGCAAATGGCTCAGGCAAATCCAACTTGATACACGCGTTAAATATATTGAGTCATTTGGTAACGGAAGGCGAAATACTAAGTAAATTAAAAAATGGACAATTTAAATTTCAAGAAAACAGAGAGCAAACGCCTCAACAAATATCTGTAGAATTTGTACAAGACGAAACAGCTTTTTATTACGCTGTGGAAGTAACTAATGGGCAAATCACAGGAGAAGAACTTTATATATTAGGTTTTGAAAAAGAAGATACTTTAATTTATACACGCGGTATTGATAAAAATGGGGAGGATATTTTGTTGTTTAATGATGAATTTGAAAAAATGCTAGAAACTAAAATCCTAAAAAGTATTTTGTTAAAAAGTATGATTAAAAGTGATTCAAGTATACTCAAAATTATTTCTGAGCTGAATTATCCTTTTTTGAAAGAAGCTAAAAATGCTTTTAAGTGGTTTTCAAATAGCTTACTTATCGTTTTTCCCAATTTAATTCCTGAGACATTAATTTCAAACTTAGAAATACCAAAATTTAGACATTTTGTAAATCAAATAATATCTGAAATAGGGGTTGGAATTGAAAATATATTCGTTCTAAATGAAAAAATGAATATAAAAAATAAGAAGTTAATGCAACTTATTGAAATGAATCCCAAACAAATAGTATTAAATGAAGACCATACCATTATGATTGCAAAAATAGGAGAAGAATACTTTTCTAAAAAAATACAGTTGCAGCATTCAAGCGATGATATGTTTGCCACTTTTGACATAGAGGAGGAATCTGATGGCACGCGTAAATTATTGGATTTAATGGTACTATTCTATGGAATAATCTTTCAAAATAGAGTGGCTTTTATTGACGAAATGGAGCGCAGCCTACACCCTTTATTAGTTAAAAAACTAGTGGAGTTGTTTTCGCAAGACACTCAAACGAACGGGCAGCTTATTTTTACGACACACGAATCGCATTTGCTTGACCAAGAAATTTTTAGAACTGATGAAATTTGGTTTGCAGAAAAAGACCTTTCAGGCGCAACGGATTTATACGCGCTAAGCGCATACAAACCACACAAAACCAAAGATATAGAAACTGCTTATTTGGCAGGGCGTTATGGTGCTATCCCTTTTTTGGGCGATTTGAAAAGTTTTGAGCATTCAGAAGAACAAGTTATTGATAAAGAAAAAAATTCTACAACTCGTCAAAACTCTGCTGAATGAAAAATAATAGAAGTCTAAAAAAACCAATACCTGAACGGGTGGAATTAGAAAGAGACCCCAAAATTATTTATTTATTTGTAGAAGGGGCAAAAAGAGAGCAACAATACTTTGGATTTTTGAATAAACGCTCTTCAAAACTAAAACTTGAAATTTATAAAATTCAAAATGAGACCGATAATTCGCCTTTAGGTTTGTATAAATTGGCTAATTATAGCATAAAGTCCTCTACAAATCTAGACGGAAAATACGAAATTTCAGAAATTGATGAGGTTTGGATTGTGTTAGATACAGACCTTGAGATAGAGAATCCAAATTTACAAGTTATTGAAAACAAAAAAGAAATGCTTTTGTCTATTCGGCAAAAATGCCAAGAACAAGGCTGGAATATAGCGCAAAGTAATCCTTGTTTTGAAGTTTGGTTATATTATCACAAAAATATAAACCCGCCAATTTTCTCAGCAGAGCAAAATATAGAATTGCCGAATGATTGGAAAAATCTTGTTAGTAGTTTTGATACAAAAACACATATTTATGAAAATTCTGCATTTTTAACTGCCATAACCAATGCAAAAGCCATATTCGAACGAGATGAAAACGGAATGCCAAAACCTGCAACTACTGAAGTTTTTTTGTTGGCGGAAAAAATCTATCCGTTTATTAAGGAAAATCTAGCAAAATTTGCCGTTGAGAAGGAAAAATTTAATCAAAATTTAAAAGATAGCCTATAAAAAAACGCTGTTGGAAGTACTCCAGCAGCGTTTTTTTATTCCTCTAATTCTGTACTTGGATTCCAAAATAGCGTTTTAAAATCAACAATGGTATCATTTTCTACCAAAACGCCGTCGGCATTTAGCAGTTCTTCCATACGAGTAGCAGTTCCGAAATGTATTCTGCCCGTCAATTGTCCGTTTCTATTTACGACGCGCTGGGCTGGAATGGGCGGTTCTACGCTGTGGGCGGCATTCATAGCCCAACCCACCATTCGGGCAGAAATACGACTACTCAAGTATTCTGCGATTGCGCCGTAAGTGCTAACGCGCCCTTTGGGAATTAGCCGCACCACATCCCAAACATCATTGAAAAAAGAATAACCTTTGGGGCGAGTTGTATCGGGTAGCTTATCCGAAAAGAGATTATGTTTAATTTTTTTAGCCATCTCATTTATAAAAAAAGTAGAAACGCCCTAAAACGCTTCTACTTTGTGGATTAAAATTATTTTTTCTGTAAATGTTGGTTTAAAAACGCCTCCATTTTGGTATAAAATTCAAATTTATTCTCTTGGTTGTAAAAACCGTGTCCTTCGTTTGTTTTGAGCAAGTATTCCACTTGTACATTGCGTTGGCGCAAAGCCGCTACAATTTGGTCGGATTCGGCTTGTTTTACGCGCGGGTCGTTTGCGCCTTGTGCGATAAATAAAGGGGCTTTAATTTTATCTACGTGGAAAACAGGCGAAGTGGCGCGCATACGTGCAGAGTCTTGAGGATTGGCTGGATTGCCCACCATTTCGTGCAACATTTCTTGGTAAGGTTTCCAATAATCGGGAATTGATTCCAAAAAAGTAAAGAGATTGGAAACGCCCACATAATCCACAGCGCAAGCGTACAAATCGGGGGAGAAAGTTACCCCTGCCAAAGTCGCGTAACCGCCATAACTGCCGCCGTAAATTGCAACGCGTTTTTTATCCGCTATGCCTTGTTGGATTAACCATTCTACACCGTCGCTAATGTCGTCTTGCATCGTCAAACCCCATTGCTGGAAAGAAGATTGCCAAAATTTGCGCCCGTAGCCTGTGCTGCCTCTAAAATTCATTTGTAAAACAGCATAACCGCGATTAGCCAAAAACTGAACTTCTGGGTTAAACGTCCAAACGTCTCTCGCCCAAGGGCCACCGTGCGGATTGACAACTACAGGCAAATTTTTAGCTTCTACGCCTTTTGGCAAAGTCAAATAACCTTTTATGGTCATTCCGTCGCGGCTTTTGTACTCAATCGGCTTCATTTCGCACAATTCTTCTTCTTTGAGCCAAGGACTAACTTCGGATAATTTTTCCAATTTGTCTGTGGTTTGGTCGTACATATAAAAACTACCCAAAGAGCGGTCGCTGTAAGTGCGAACAATGAATTTATTTTCTGCTTTGTTGGTGCTAGAAATTACAATTTCATATTTGCCCAAATCGCGGCTCAAGCGTTGATAAAGTTGCTCAACTTGCTTATCTACAAACTTAAATTCTTTTTTCCACGTTACAAACGAAATAGTTGTTGGCACTTTGCGCACGCGAGAGTAAGACATATAAGAAGCATCAACTTCTGGATGTTCAAATATAACTTCGGTTTCTTTGCCTGTAGCCAAGTCCAATTTTACGATGGCTGATTTATCTCTATTGAGGTTGGAAAGGGCAAAAACTGTGCTTTTATTATCAAAATCAAAGTACAAAGGCGCAACTGATTCTTTAAAATTGGTAGTTAAAACGGTTTTGAATGCGTCTTTGCTGGTCGTGCGGTACAAAATGGAATTATTAACACCGTCTGTAGCTATAGCTGCGCGAATTTCGCCTTTGTGGTCTGTTATCCAAGAGGTGATATTTCCCTGATTTTCAGCTTGTAAAGTCAATTCGCCCGTGTTGATATTCAACCGATAAGGGTCAAAAATTTGTGGATTGCGTTTGTTCAAACCAACTAAAACAAAATCGGGTTCGTCTTCCAATTCGTCTATAATTTCCACCCGCACATTTTCAAACGGGGTCAAATCTTTTTCATCTGTACCATCTTTTTTGACAGAGAACAAATGGAAATTTTCATCGCCGCCAAAGTCGCGCACATAAAGTAATCTTTCATCATTTTTCCAAAAAAAGCCAGATAAATCGCGGTCTTTTTGGTTGGTAATGCGAGTGGCTTGGCTGTCGCCTAATTTTTGTACAAATATATTCTTACGATTTTCAAACGGAGCCAAATAAGCTATCCAATCGCCAGCAGGGGAGAGGCTATAGCCCGATTTTTCGGGGTTCTTAAAAAAGTTTTCTAAGGGAATTTTATTCGTATTCTGCATATTTTCGGTTGGTGTTTTTGAGTTTTGACAAGAGTACGCGCCTAACAATAAGCCCGCAATGGACAAAATTAGCAATTTTTTTGCAATCATAGACTTTTGCTGTTAATAATTTGAAAATAACGATTTAGCAATGCAAAAGTCCGTTTTTTATACTTTACAACACATTTTTTTTAGATTAAAAGCCTTTTTAATCGGATTAAGCAAAGAAATGCTGCAAATTTTTATAAAAATCTAATTTATTAGCGTTGTCTGGCAGCCCAGCAACTTGAGCATCGCCTAATTCTATGATTAGCCATTCACCTGTTTTAGTTTGCGCTATGTCTATAGTGTAAAAATGGCTATTGATGCGCGGAATTTCATTTTTCAAAAAATCTAAATCGGCTGCTGCATTTTCATAATTCCCCTCGTCCCAATACGCTAAAACGCTGATAATCTGTTGATTGAATACAAAAATTCTAAATTCTTTGGTTAGCGGCATATCGCTTTGGCTGTGTTGCGTGAGGGGTTGAAACTCCAAAAATTGGCGATAAACCAAGCCTTTATTCAAATCTTCGCCCTGTAGTTGCAAAAAACGCTGGCTGACTTTCAACACTTGCGCTGTATCACTTGCGTTGGGGATAAAACAGGCTTCGTGCCAATAATGCTTTTGCGATTTTACATAATCTTTGACAATAATCGGCGAGTTGCCAAAAATTTGTATTTTTTCTAAAATTTCGTGTTCATAAAAGCCTTTTTCTAAATTTATAAAAACTGTTTTTGGGCTGATATGATTTAGAAATTCGTACCAATTGGGCAAATAATGACAAAAATTATAAGCGGTTGGATTGTTGATTAATTTTATATTTTTTGATAATAAAATTTCATAAAGTTGTTGATAATCAACATCTTTTAACATCCAACCTCTGTAAATTGCTTGAGTTAAATTCTCGCGTGGCTTAATTCTCTGTGTGGCTTGAGCGGGATTTTTGCGCTTTTGCAAATCTTCAAAATTCATCAAAGCGGTTTCTATTTTCAACTGTTTGGCGGCTTCCCATTCCTCCAAATACATAAAATCAACTTCTTTGGGGCTGCCGTTATCGCAAAAAATGATGAGCATAAGTATTAAGAATAATTTATTTGAGATTAAAAACGTGCATCTTTGTAACGATATTTTTAATTTTTTTCCTATAAACTCCGTGTTTCACACGGGGCAATTGCCGTTCAACCCCTTCAGGGTTGGCAATATAAAACCCCAACAGGGTTTAACAGAAATAGCCCCGCCTTATTGATAAAAAATTATTAAAAAATAAAAATCGGTAATTTTCTAAAAATAAAAATTTTATACTGGTTTTTTAGTAAAAAAATAAAAATTTTATGCTTTATTTGGTTTAAATCGCTAAAACAAAATTTTAGTAAAAATAAAATTTCCAACAAAACTGCTAAATTACTCCGTTAATAATTTCTTTTTATAATTTATAAAACCAAATAAAATATATATTTTAGAACTGTTATTCTAAAAATACCAAACAAAAATTTGTTTTTGGACTTAAAGTAATAAAAAAACGCTGTTAGATAAGCCTAACAGCGTTTTTTTATTGAGTTAATCGATTAGTCAGTCTTCAGATAAAACAATAATTAAATCACTATCACTAAATTGAATGGGTTTAGATTTATTCGGATTGACACAAATACCAAACGATTTAGCTTCATCATTAGCTTGGTTCATTAGGCGATAACCAATAGCGGTTTCGTTGCGGCGAGCTGCACTTTCTGTGATGGCGTAAAAATTTGTACTAACTGCTGTATTGATATAATTTTTGGCTGGTTTTAGGTAAATTTCGCTACCGTCAGCAGAAAATAAATCTTCAAAAACTTGCATAAGATGTTTATTTTCAGCTACTTGTGTAGTCAATAAACTTATCAATTTGTCGGAAACGATAAAATCATCAGCGCGGGTCAATTCAGCTAAAGTGCAGTTGCGCAAGTCCAACATTTCGGAAACGATATTGATAGATTTTCCTGTTTTGGCTTTTTCGGCATCACAAATGCGGCGCAAGTGCAATAAAGTGATTAAGGTTTCAGCATCAGCATCTTGTAATTCTAAGTTATTTTGATAACAAAGCAACAATACATAGTTATAGCTTGGGAGATTTAGCGCATCAATAACATAACGGTCTGTGGTGTCGGCGTGCAAAAACTCTAATTGTATATTTTTGAGTTTGGGTGCTAAGGTTTCCATGATTTGTTCTGTATCTTCAAAAGACGAAACGACTTTTAGATAAGAATTGGGTGCTGCATAATTATCCATTTCGGTAATAATAGTTGTAGCGCGGTGATTCCAGCCCAACAAAAGGCTTCTTTCTGGTTCAGGATTTTTTGCTTCCAAAGCAATAATTTCACCTATGGGTTTGCCTTGTGTGGGGCTAACTTTAATGGTAGAGTCGTCTTCTGCTATAATAACGAGTTGGTCGCCATTTTGTATGGTATAATCAGCGGCTGGGTTGAGCATAACTATCTCTTTTGCATTTTTTATACCCATAACTGTACAATCTTCATAAGCCAACAAAACTTCTTTGTAGCTGCGGCCGACAAAAGATTGGGCATTGGTGAAGTACATTTCGGAATCGTCAAAATCCATTAAATTGGAGTAAACCAAACTCAAACCTGTTTGGCGGCTGGCTTGCACCATTATACGGGCGGTTATATCGTCAGGAAAAACCATTTCTACTTCATTGCCGCCAACCATTTTGGCAACTTCCAAATTGCGATGGCTGCGAATTTCGGCTACGATATGATAAGGTGTGGTTTGGGTTTTGCGGATATTAGAAAGTGCTAAAATCGTTTTGATAGTTTGCGCATCAGCGTTGCCTTCTTCTGCGGACAAAATAATAATGGCTTTGGACTGAACAGGATTGACAATTTCCAAGTCGTCTATATCGTGGGTGCTACCGCTACGACAAATCACTTTTGTACCTTTTAGGTCAGACAAATGTTGGCGAATATCATCTTCCATATCTACTTTGTCGCGGTTTGCCAAAATAACAATTACTCCGCCGCCATTGCTTTGATTGGCCAAAGAGTATTCGCTTATAAGGGTAAAAATTTTGGAAGACCAACCTAAAATAATGGTGTGATTTTTTTCTATAACCAAAGATTTTCCCTTGCGGAGTTCTTCTATAGTGCTTTCCAAACCGCCACTAATCACCCCAATAAGGGTAGAAATGATAAAAATACCAGCCATAGTTACGGAAATACTTACCCAACGAAAAGCAAAACCTTCGTCGTCAGCTCCTGTACCTGGGTCGAGCGTACGCAACAAACTCTGCCAAGTGCCTTCCCAAATGCTAAAAGGTTCGTTAGAACCAACAGGAACAACGCCGAATAAATGTAGAAATAAACCTGCAATCCATATCAATAAAAAAGAAACCAAAGCCAACCAAGCGATTAAGGCGATAGTGCCTTTGCTCATCGTATTGTCAAAAAAATAGCGAAAACGCTGATAAAGTGTGTAACTTCTAGACATATTGTTAAAAAATATTGAAAAGGGTTTTATAGTGAATAAATGTATTAAAATAAGGCAGATTGAAGCCCAAAATGGTTGGGATTTTCCAAATTGAGCAAAAATTCTTTTCTATCCAAACCCCAAGCAAAACCTGTGAGGCTGCCGTCTGTACCAATAACGCGGTGGCAAGGTACTAAAATGGCTATGGGATTTTGTCCAATGGCGCCACCTACAGCGCGAATGGTTTTTTTGTCGGCTACTTTTTCCGCTATTTTCAAATAAGTGCTGGTTTTACCAAATGGAATTTGTAGTAATTCCCGCCACACAGTTTGTTGAAAATCAGTGCCTTTGCGCAAATCTAAAGGGGTAGAAAAGACTTGTAATTGACCAGCAAAATATGATTTCAACTCTTCTATACAATGCAGCAAATAATCGGGAACGGGGTTGTAAAAATGTGTTGGAGTTTGTTCTATAATTTTAATTTCTGCCACTTTTGCGCCGTGTCCAGATATGCAAAGCCAACCGAAAGGCGATTGATAATAAGCCCAATGTGCAAAGGGTTTTTCCATAAATTATAGAATTTTATAATTTTCTAACCAATAAATTTTTCCTGTGGCTTGTGTTTTTATCGGCTCGTTGGGATTATTTTCTACGGTTTCTATTTGCAAAACACCAGAAACTTTAACCTCTTGATATTGATTTTCGCCCCAATCAGCCATATTGCTAAGATAAAAAATGCCTTGTTCTGTTTTTATGGCTGCGCCCATTTTGGTATTAATTGGCTGTCCAGATAAGTTAATAAACTGATTATCAATTAGTTGTGGCATTATATTGGATTTGAGGCTGCTGCATTGCGCGGCAATAAGCGGCAAACAGGGAAAAACAAAGGCTAATTTCATAAATTAGAAATGCTTATTTTTCAACTCTGCCAAAAAAGCGTCGTTGTGGTGGTTTTGGTATAAAATTGTGCAAAAAGCTGCGTTTAGTTCTTTGCCCAATTCATTTTCGCGTTGGGTTTCATCTTCTATTTCTTCGTAAGCCAAATAAAGTTCTAACTTATTTTCATTGGAAGACTCTTCTATAAATATCTTTAATGCAGCCAAGCAATTTTCTTTATAGTTCATAATTTAGTCTGTGTGTGGTGCTGAATTAGGGTTGTGTTTGGTTAGATATTTATTGATAATCAAAGGCGCATATTCTGTAGCATAATTGCCTACACGCAAAATCATAAAATAAACTTCTTCTGCATTCAAAAATTCAGCCTCGCGAATAATTTTAAGAATTAGTTTGTCGTGAGACACACAAAACGCTACTCCATATAATTTGTAGTTGATTTCCAACAATTCTTTATAAATAGCAGGATTGACATCAGTTGGTACAGTTTCTAAAACTGACATAACTTGAAAATAAGGTAAATTTTGGCGGCTACCGCGCAAACCTTGTTCTATTTCCCATAAATCTACCCAAATTTCCACATCGCCTTTGTAAAGTGTCCAGCTACCTTGTTCGTCTCGGCGGGTGGAAGCTATGTTATCTACAATTTGCGATATGCCTTGTTCTACAATTTCGTAGTAATGATTAAGTTCTGACATATTGATTTTATTTTTTTTGGTATCGAGATTTATTTGTCTTGATACCTGATACTTTTATACTTGTTACAAAACTAACGCTCCCAATGAACAAACCATTTTTTATCTTTTTGCACCATTTGGACTGTGGCTTCGCTGCTGTCTATGCCACAACAGAGTTGGCAAGCAGTTTCGCCGTCTGTTTCAGCGCATTTTATAGTTTTGAAATTGAGTTGAAAACTTGCTTTTATGGCGTTTTGTTCTGTGGGATTACTCATTTTAAGCTCAGTGCGGATAAAATTAAGCGATTTTTTAGTTTTTTCGGTAGCATAAAGTTCGGCCACTTCAAAATTGAGTTTAGATAATTCCTCAAAAAAATGTTTAGCTGCTTCTTCTGGGGTATTTTGTTGGGCATCAGGTGCGCAAGAATAAAGCAGAGCGGCAAAAATAAAAAAATAAGTATACTTAAACATAACTAAAAAAATTTTGAGCATAAAAAAAACACCACTTTTGCGGCTGCAAAGGTAGTGTTTTTTTGTAAAGAGTACATCGTTAAACAAAAAATTTAATTTTAGATTAGTTCTGTGTTATTTTCTGCTGTATCTCTAAGTAGATTAGAACCATTATTCTCGCCTGCGGCTTTTTCGCCATTGCTTTCGTCTGGCACATCATCAAAAGGTCGTTTGCCGATTAGATTTTCAATATCATCCCTTAGCAAGACTTCTTTATTGAGTAGTGCTTCTGTAACCAATTCCAACTCGTTGCGGCGTTCTTTTAGAATTTGTTTGGCGCGTAGATATTGATTATTAATAACTTGGCGAATTTCTTCGTCTATGAGTTGGGCAGTTTGTTCTGAAAATGGTTTTACAAATTGGTATTCGCCTTGTGGGTCGTAGTAAGAAGTATGTCCAATTTTGGGGCTCATACCCAATATAGCGACCATAGCGCGGGCTACTTTTGTACTTTGTGCCAAATCCATAACTGCACCACTTGACAATTTATTGAAAATAATATCTTCAGCAGCGCGTCCACCCATACTCAAACAAATTTGGTCTAATAATTCGGCTTCGCTTTGGTTGGCTGCGTCTGTGGCTTCTGCATAACGCGCATAACCACCTGCATCTCCGCGCGGTACAATCGTAACTTTGACAAACAAAGGTGCGTGTTCCAAGTACCAACTCACTACGGCGTGTCCTGCTTCGTGGTAGGCAATGGTGCGTTTTTTGTGAATAGGAATTACTTTGTTTCGTCTTTCCAAGCCACCAATTACACGGTCAATAGCATCGTTGAAATCTTCTAAATCTACAGCTTTTTTGCCACGGCGGGCAGCTATTAACGCGGCTTCATTGCACAAATTGGCTATGTCTGCACCAGCAAAACCAGCAGTTTGTTGAGCCAAATGGCGTAAATTAAGTGCTTCTGTAGTTTTTATATTTTTGAGATGCACAGCAAAAATTTGTTCGCGTCCTACCAAATCGGGCAAGTCTATAGAAATACGTCTATCAAAACGTCCAGGGCGGGTAAGTGCAGCATCCAAAATATCCACGCGGTTGGTAGCAGCCATAATAATTACGCCTTTGTCTGTGGCAAAACCGTCCATTTCCACAAGCAATTGATTTAGCGTATTTTCGCGCTCGTCATTTCCGTTCATTGCATTGCGTCCACGTGCGCGGCCTATGGCATCAATTTCATCTATAAAAATAATGCAAGGTGCTTTGTCGCGAGCTTGTTTGAATAAGTCGCGTACGCGTGATGCGCCCACACCAACAAACATTTCCACAAAATCAGAACCCGAAATGCTGAAAAATGGAACACCCGCTTCGCCAGCTACTGCTTTGGCCAAAAGTGTTTTGCCTGTACCAGGCGAGCCGACCAACAAAACGCCTTTTGGTATTTTGCCGCCCAATGAAGTGTATTTTTTGGGATTTCTAAGAAAATCTACCACTTCTACCACTTCTTCTTTGGCTTCGTCTAGACCAGCTACATCTTTGAAAGTGATATTTACGCGTCCATCTTTATCAAACAAAGTCGCTTTTGATTTGCCGATATTGAAAATTTGTGAACCGCCACCACCAGCTCCGCCGCCCATTCTACGCATAATAAACATCCATACAGCAATTAGCAGTACCAAAGGCAAAATCCAACTTAATATAGGCCCAATAATGCTTTGTCTGTCTTCCCACAACAATTGTGGTTTGTTGCCAGCTTTATCTATTATGGTTTGTATATCTTTGCGAAAGCCTTCAGCAGGACCTATATTGCAGCTAAAATGCGGACCAACATTGCGAATACCCAAAGTAGTGCGTTCTATGTCTTTGTAAGCATCTTTGCCCAACGAATCAGGATTGATATAAATCTCTGCCGTGCGTTGATTGACTACAATAATTTGTTTTACATCGCCATCACTGATTAGCTTTTCAATTTTTTTCTCGTCTATAGTGCGGCTACCACTTGACAAATTGAAAAAATTCCAACTAATCAACACCAATGCAATAATGCCATAAATCCAATAATAATTAAATTTGGGGCGGTCGTTGTTTTCTTCGTTCTCCATTATTTTTATAAGAATTTTTTTTGTGCAAAAAAGCTACGCAACTATTTCTTTGACTTAGTGCTTGGTAGCGGGGGCATCGCCCCAAAGATACTCCAATTTATAATTTTGGCGACGTTCTTCAGTAAAAATATGCACTACAGTAGAAAAATAGTCTATCAACATCCAAGTTTTGGACTGTTTCCCTTCTATGTGGTTGGGTTCTGTGCCTGTTTTAATAAAAACATCTCTTTCTATTCTATCCACTATACCGTTGGCGTGGGCTGATGATGTGGCCGAACAGATAATAAAAAAATCTGTGCTGGCTTCGGGAAATTGGCTAAGGTCAATTTTAAGAATTTCTAAGCCTTTTACCTCTTGTATGGCTTCTATAATAGCTGCATTTAGGGCTAACAATTGGGGAGGAGTTTTGGGACGGCTGCTTAGTTTAAATTTTTGTTCTGTTGGTTTAGTCATAAAAAATTATAAAATAATGAAAAAATAAGCTACAAATCCTACATTAAAAGGAGTTTTGATAAAAATAGTTCAAAAAAGGCCGTAAATTTACGAAAAAATTAACAACTTATAATAAAATCTATCAAAAAGTATAAAAAATGTTGAATACAGATACTTTATTTGTAGGTCAAACTGCTATTTATTTGCCAACAATAGACTCCACTAATGCTTATGCCAAAGAGTTGCTTACAAAAAACAAGCCAAGTGCTGGAACTGTCATTTGGGCTGGACAACAAACGGCTGGGCGTGGACAAGTTGGCAGTAGTTGGGAAACTGCGCCTTTCCAAAATTTAACGGCTAGTTTTATCCTTCATCCCAATTTTTTGGAAGTTAATCAACAATTCGCACTAAATCAAGCCATTGCGTTGGCTATTCGGGACTTATTGTTAAGTATAAATTTATCCAATGAACGAGTAAAAATAAAATGGCCAAATGATATTTATGTAGATACTGACAAAGTGGCAGGTGTGTTGATAGAAAATGTGATTGAAAAATCCAAAATAAAACACAGTATTATAGGAATAGGTTTAAATGTTAATCAAAGCGAATTTTCGCCCACGCTCAAAAATCCAACTTCTTTATACCAAAAAACGGGAAAAAGTTTTGAAATTACCCAACTTTTGTCCGAATTGTGCCGTTTTGTAGAGCAGCATTTTTTGCAGTTAAAAGCTCAAAAAATATCGGAATTGAAAGCTATTTATACCCAAAATTTATTCCGTTATCAAGAAATATACAATTTTCAAATAGCTGAAAGTCAAGAAGTTATACAAGCTCAAATTTTAGGCGTAAGCCCAGCAGGTAAATTGATTATACAACACGAAAATCAATTGCGAGAATTTGGGCTAAAAGAAATTCAGTTTATAATTTAAGGTTTTTTTAATAAATTATTAGATTTTTGATAAGTTTGGCACGATTTTTGATGTAAATAGTTTTTTTTCACCCATTAATTTTTTTCAAAACAACAAATGAAAAATTTATTCAAAGGCGCAGTTTTGACTGCAGCAGCCGCTTTCGCTTTTACCGCTTGTAGCAAAGAACAAAGAGTTGTAAATCGTTTGGAAGGGGAATGGAAGGTAAAAACCATAAAAGAATATGAAAACGGTATTTTGTCGAGTTCTGGGGATGGATTGGATGGCGGCACTCTAACTTTTGATTTTGAAAAATGTAAGCTTAAATCTGATGATTATTGCGATTTAATTATTACATCTGTCTATAATAATGATACCGAAACAGAACTTTATAAATATAAAATCTCTGATGATGGCGAAACTTTAGTGGTGGATAGTGATTACAACACCAATTCAACAACTGACCAAGAATCCTTTGTGATTACAGAAAGCAGCAAAAAAATTTTTAAAATATCTGTAACCGAAATTGATGGTTCAGATACATACAAAACAGAGTACGAAATGGAGCCCAAATAATTCTCAAAAACTACTCATTCACATTCAATTTTTTTTTAAAATCACAATAACAACAAATGAAAAATTTATTCAAAGGCGCAGTTTTGACTGCAGCCGCCGCTTTCGCTTTTACTGCTTGCAACAAAGACCAAAGAGTCGTAAATCGCTTGGAAGGTGATTGGAAAGTAACAAGTGTCAAGTTCTACGTAAACAATGTAATTGATAACAGTTTTACACTTGACCCTAACGAAACGATATTGCTTACATTTGATGACTGTAAATTGAAATCAGATGATTGGTGCAATGTAGTAACTAAAAGCACTTCAAATGGTCAAACTCAAACTGAAAATGGCATATATCAAGTCACTGATGATGGCGAAAAAATTATTCTAGATGATGATGGTAGCATCACCAGTACTGATGACCGAGTCACTGCCAATATCACAGAAAGTAGCAAAAAATCCTTCAAATTCAGCTGGTCTGAAATGGATGGTAGCGACACTTACAAATATGAATATGAATTGACTGCTCAATAGTCTTTCTTATTTACAAAAAAATCCTCTTACGCATAGTGAGAGGATTTTTTTTTATAATTTTTTTAACAAAAATACACCACAAACAAAATCGCCTGCATCTTAACCCACAACTTGCACAAACAACATTTTTCACAAACAACCCAAAATCTTTGCAAACGTATGAAAACACTAAAAATTTGTTTATTCGCTCTTATCGGTATGATAGCCACTCAAAGCTGCAAAAATTTTCACAGTAAAGGCAGTGCCAAGGCTAAGGAAGCTGAAGAAGTTACAAAATCCGTTGAAAGGGAAGATATAAAAATTGAACAAGCAGACAAAATCGCTAGACAGCAAACCCAAGAATCCAGAAAAGATAAGTTAGAGTTGGATATCAAAGCGTCTGATAACTTCTACCGCCACAATTCCCCTAATGCAGGAGCTTATTTGGAAGGTGTGTATACGCACGATATGGAAGCCCCACCAGCACCAGAAAAAGTGGACGAATTACCCATTGATGAGAATAAAAAAGATGTTTTTACCAGCACTTTTTCTATAGATGTGGATAACGCTTCTTACACTTACGCCCGCAAAATGTTGCAAAATTATAATCAAATGCCCGATACTGCCAATGTGCGGTTGGAGGAAATGATAAATTATTTTGATTATGATTATCCCCAACCTACAGACAAAAAGCCGTTTTCTATCAATACTGAAGTTGCTTCTGCGCCTTGGGATGAGAAAAAACAGTTGCTACACATTGGTTTGCAGGGCAAAGAGTTGGATTATAAAAATCTAAAACGTTCTAATTTGGTGTTTTTAGTTGATGTATCTGGTTCTATGTCGTCTCCCAATAAGTTGCCTTTGCTCAAAGAATCGTTAAAATTATTGTTGGCAAAATTAGACCCAACCGACAAAGTAGCTATAGTAGTTTATGCGGGCGCGGCTGGAGTGGTTTTACCTTCTACAGCAGCCAAAGATGACAAAGCTATTCTCAACTCGCTCAATCAATTGCAATCTGGCGGTTCTACAGCTGGCGGTGCTGGTATTAATTTAGCTTACCAAATTGCCAAAGAAAATTTTATCAAAGATGGCAACAACCGCGTAATTTTGGCTACAGATGGCGATTTCAACGTTGGTCAAAGTTCTAACGCCGATTTGTTGGCTTTGATAGAAGAAAAACGCAAATCTAACATTTTCTTAACCGCTTTGGCTTTTGGTGATGAGCGTTATAATGACGCGATGTTGGAAGAAATTACCAACGCAGGCAACGGTAATTATTTTTATGTGGATAATATAGATGAAGCGCGCAAAATTTTTGAAAAAGAAATGTTGGCTAACTTGTTTGTGTTGTCAAAAGATGTGAAAATACAGGTAGAATTTAATCCCGCTGTAGTCAAATCTTACAAATTGATAGGTTACGACAACCGCGTTATGGAAAATAAAGATTTTGCCAACGACAAAAAAGATGCTGGCGAATTGGGCGCAGGACACTCTGTTACAGCATTATACGAATTGGTTTTGCAACCCAACGCCCCACAAAACAAACCTTTGGTAGAAGTTCGCTTGCGTTACAAAGAAATAGATGAAGATAAAAGCCAGTTGATAACTCAACGCGTTGAAAACCAACAATTTGTGAGTTATGCCAAAAGTTCTGATAATTTTAAACTATCTGCTGCAGTAGCTGCTTGGGGTTTGATGTTGGACGGCAAATTGGATAAAAATACAGCCAATTTCAACATTGTAGAAAATTTAGCCAAAGAAGTAGCTGGCAACGACCAATACAAAATTGAATTTGTAAAATTAGTAAATATCAGCCGCAATTTAGCCCAAGTGAAATAACCTAAAACCCAAAATTTCCATTTTTTCCATACTTATGTAAGAAACAGTTTTGCGCGAGCAGAGCTGTTTTTTTATTTTCGGCTATTGCGTTCTTTCTGTTACGAAAGTTATCAAATCGCGCAGGGCTTCACGCGCTTCTGTGTGGGGAAAAGTGTCCAAAATATCGTAGGCTTCTTGTCGATAATCGTACATTTTTTGTCTTGTGTAGGCAATTCCCGTGCTGTTGATGACAAATTCCGAAACCTCTTTTATGCGGTCGGGATTGGTGTTTTCGCGTTTGATGATATTGATATAATACTTTCTCTGTTGTGGGTCAATTTGATTGAGCGCGTGTATCAACGGCAAGGTCATTTTTTTCTCTTGCAAATCATTGCCTTGAGGTTTGCCCGCGTCGCCGTCGCCAAAATCAAATAAATCATCGCGAATTTGGAAAGCCATTCCTATTTTTGTACCCAAATTTTTAGCTTTTTCTATAGTGGCTGTGTCTGCACCTACAGACGCCATACCAGCAGCGCAAGCGGCAGCAATTAGTGAGGCAGTTTTTTTATGAATAATTTCAAAATAGACTTCTTCTTTAATATCCAAACGGCGCGCTTTTTCTATTTGGAGCAATTCGCCTTCGCTCATTTCGCGCACGGCTTGAGAGGTAATTTGTAGCAAATAATAAGCGTTGTTGTCAATAGACAATAAAAGCCCTTTGGAAAGCAAATAATCGCCCACCAAAACCGCAATTTTATTCCCCCAAAGTGCGTTGAGCGAGAAAAAACCACGCCGCTGCATAGAATCATCAACTACGTCGTCGTGAATTAGCGAAGCCGTGTGCAATAGTTCTATCAAATTGGCTGCGTGATAGGTATGGTCGCCCACTTCACCCACCATTTTGGCTGCCAAAAAAATAAACATTGGGCGAATTTGCTTGCCTTTGCGCCTCACGATAAAATTCATCACCGCATCCATCAACGCAACCTCACTTTTCATAGCCGTCCGAAAACGTTGATGAAATTCTTGGATTTCGTTTTCTATAACTTTCTGAATATCATTGATATTTCTTGACATATTTGAGTGTTTTCAAAAGTTTGTGTTTTAAATATCCATTAAAATAAAAAAAAACAAAAAAAAGTTTAAAGTTTCTAACAGTATTCTAAAAAAAACGATTTAGCTTTGCGGCGTTTTTCGCTTTAACAACATATTTTCATCAATTCCTGCTCTGATTATCAACTAATTTAGAGTTTCAGTATATCAATATAAATAGGCAAAGGTCCTATATAAAAAATGGCACGTTTTTTTAATTTTTTTTCCCAAGAGATAGCAATTGACTTGGGCACTTCCAACACTTTAATTATTTGCGACGGGGAAATTGTAGTAGATGAACCCTCTATCATAGCTATAGACAAACAGACGAATGCAGTCATGGCTGTAGGCAAAAAAGCTATGTTGATGCACGAAAAAACGCATCAAAAAATTCAAACCATACGCCCTTTAAAAGACGGGGTAATAGCAGATTTTGATGCTACCGAACGTATGATGCAGGGGCTTATAGAAATGATACCCAACCGCAAAAAATTATTTCGCAATATGCGTATGATTATTTGTATTCCGTCTGGTATCACAGAAGTAGAAAAAAGAGCAGTTTTTGATTCTGCCGAACACGTGGGCAGCCGCGAAACTTATCTAATTCACGAACCTATGGCAGCAGCTTTAGGTATTGGTTTGGATGTTACTGAGCCTGTTGGCAATATGATAATTGATATAGGTGGTGGTACAACCGAAATTGCTGTTATTGCTTTGGCTGGTATTGTATGCGACCAATCTATCCGTACAGCAGGGGACGAATTTACAAATGATATTGTCAACTATATGCGCCGTCAGCACAATTTGTTGATAGGAGAACGCACAGGAGAACAAATAAAAATTAATGTGGGTGCAGCGTTGCACGAATTGGTAAATCCACCAGAAGATTATGCTGTTCACGGACGGGATTTGATGACTGGTATTCCCAAACAAATTACGGTTTCTTATTCAGAAATAAGCCATTGTTTGGATAAATCAATTTCCAAAATTGAGGAAGCTATTCTGAAAGCTTTAGAAAGTACCCCACCCGAATTGGCGGCAGATATTTATCGGACAGGTTTGTATCTCACTGGCGGAGGTGCTATGTTGCGTGGTTTGGATAAGCGTATTGCTCAAAAAACTAAATTGCCCGTACAAATCGCTGAAGACCCACTACGCGCTGTGGTGCGAGGCACAGGTATTGCATTAAAAAATGTAGAAAGATTTTCTTTCTTGATGAGCCACAAAAATATGTAATTTGATTTAGCGTTTATATTTGGCTATAAAAAGGGTACTAAAAGCATTTTTTAGTACCCCTTAATTATTTTTGATATTATGCAGCAATTAATTGCTTTTTTTACTAAATTTGGAGCAGGTTTTTTATTTGTATTTTTACAAATAATAGCTGGGGTTTTATACCTCAATTTTAACGGCAGTACAGAAAAAATGGCTTTCTTAAGTTCTGCTAATGGTGTTTTGGCCAACCTGCAAGAATTGGTTAATAAAACAACCAACTATTGGAATTTGGGCACTGTCAATGATAGTTTAGCCAAAGAAAATGCAAGGCTTAAAATGCAGTTTCCCAATGCCAAATATCAATCTAAAATGGATACTATTTTTGTACAAGATAGTGCATTCAAACAACAATACGTATTTACAGCCGCCAAAATAGTCAATAATAATTTACACCACACCAATAACTATATAACGCTAAATAGAGGAAGCCAACATAATATACGCCCCAACTCTGGCGTGGTTAGCGCTACTTCCAATGGTATAGTTGGTATTGTCAAAAAAGTATCAAATAATTATAGCGTGGCTATGTCCATTTTTCATAAAGAAACCCGAATTAGTGCCAAAATTAAACGCAATGATTATTTTGGGGTATTGCAATGGAATGGCATAGGTATGACGCATTTAGATTTAGAATCTTTGCCCAAACACGCTTCTATACAAAAAGGTGATTCTATAGTGACGAGTGGTTATTCTAATATATTTCCTGAAGATATTTTTGTGGGTACAGTAGATACTTTTTTTTCCAATAAAAGTAGTAGTTTTTTTACTGTCAAAGTCCGTTTGGCGGCTGATGTAAGTAATATGCAGCAAGTATATATAGTTACAGATTTAATGCAAACAGAAAAAAAGAATTTGGAGGAGGCAGCTAAATATGAATAGTGTTTATTTAATATATTTTTGGCGTTTTTTATTGCTAGCACTGTTGCAAGTGTTGGTGCTTATGAATATGCCTTTGGGACAAATCAATATCTATATTTATCCCTTAGCTATTTTATTTTTGCCCTTAGAAATACCCGTAATGCTCCTGATGCTAATTGGATTTTGTTATGGGCTTTGTATTGATTTGTGTTACAATTCGGCTGGGCTTCACGCGAGTGCTTTGGTCACTTTGGCTTTGGTCAAAAATTGGCTGGCTTTCAAGCTATCTCCCCGTGCTGATTTTGATATAGGCAAAACAATAAATAAAAACTTATATGGCATAGTTTGGTTTCTGAAATTTGCACTCATTATGCTCGCTATTCATATAGTTTGGGTTATTACTTTGGAAGAATTTGGCTTTGGCTTGGCTTGGCTGCTGCGGGTGATTTTGAGTTTTGTTTTATCGGCCATTCTTTGGATTATTTACCAATTTATTTTTAATCCCAAATAATTTTATTCAGCTATCAACCCAAATTGTATAAAATGATGCGTAACGTGCGCTGTATGAAAAATATCCCAATCGCCAACATTCAAGACACCCAACACAGGATGTAGAGTTGTCAAATTAGGTTCTTCAAACCGCTCAAAAAACGCATCGACCATTGCTCTCAAATTTTGAATAGCCTGCTCCAAATTGGCGGCTTCCAAAGGCAAAGGTTCTGCCAAAAGCCCATTTTTAAACTTTAAATTACGCGGCAAAGGGTTTTTTTGTATAATAATTGATTCATAACTGCGGCGAGTTCTTTCCTCATCAAAAAACGGCTTAATTTTGCCAAAACCCAAAGACATAGCAAAAACCATCTGCAAATGTTCTACCATGTGCTGGGCTGACATTATGCCCCAATGAGCTGGACTATCTGCGCGGAGATTGGATAATAAATTCCACATTTCCGTTTTTAAAAAGCTGCTGTAATTCATATTCAAAAAAATTATTTTAGATGAAAAAATATGGCTATTATTTTTGTTATGGGCTTATTTTATTTATCGTTTTTTTGGCACAATCTTGTATAGAACCCAATACGCCTTTCAAGCCTGAAGAGGTCAAAAGAAGGGTTTTGGATTCTTTCCCTGAATTGCGAGATACCGTAGATATAAATGTGGTAGCTTTGTCCGAAAATGCTGACAATCAATGGTTTGTAGCTTATAATAAAGGGCAGGCTTTTCCCAATATATTTTTGTATCATACCCTCAAAAAACAAAATCCGCCTATTAAAATTAGTCTCAATCGCCCGCTTGCTACTATAGAATATATAGAATTGGTAGACATAACTTACGACGGAATATATGAAATGCTTATTTATTTATATTATGATTATGAAACATCTTTTCAAGGCAAAGAAACCGTAGTTATAAAAAGTCCTTTTGATACTTTGGCAAGAAATAGAAAAGAGGTTTTTAATTTTAATACAGAACAAATTTGGCAACAAATTGATACTTTTGTTGATACTATGGGTTTGCCAATTTATAAAAAACGTATAGGCAACGAAGCCACTTTGTCTTTTTATGAAAACTACATCGTAGCGAGCGGAATTATCCAACAACGCCCACACCGCCGCCAAACCTTTCGTTGGAATGCAGATAGCCTAATTTTTGTACTCAAAAATGATGAAATTTTGCACGAAGCATCAGAAGAACAAACCCACAGCCATTCCCAATCCCGTTTGGGTGGGCAAAAAAAATTAATGCAGGTTGTCGCCCACGAACGCAACTGTAATTCTTTTGTGGTAGAAACTACTCAAGGTAATGTTATAGATTTGCCGCCTACTGTGCGGGAGGCTTTGTTGTGTGCCAATGTAGCTGCTATTTCCCCACAAGGTGAATACTTAATTTATGCCGATAAAAAAACTAAATCTATTCGCTATTATCATTTTGGAGATAATAAAATTGAGGATATTTTACCCAATCTCAACAGCTTGGAGGGCATTTCGGAAATGGTTTGGACTTATCAAAATCAACAGCTTAAATTTGCTTTTGTGGTCATCAATCCTGAAGAATATCTACTCAATACGCGTATTTATGTAGCCGAAATTGATAAAAAAGGACGTTTGAAAACTCAATTTTTTGATAAAAAAGTTTGGTATGAATGTTTCCCGCGCGAGGGTTATTGTAGTTTGACCGAAAACGTAGATTTCAAATTTAATACTGCTGGCAATTTTGTGTATAGAACCCAAAAAACAGGGGACGATAATGCCGATTTTGCTGTTTTAGAGTTGATTACCAAAAAAACTAAGCCACAAAAGTAGATTTTTTTTATAAAATTCGTATCTTTGCCGAACCAAAGGCAATTTTTTTTGTTCTTTTATTCGATTTAGATTTATTCTAAATAAAAATCATCTAACGCTTAAATACTTTTTTCAAATATAATGGAATTTCAAAAACTTATTTATTTAGACCACAACGCTACCACTCCTACCGATAAAAGAGTAGTGGATGCTATGTTACCCTATTTTACAGAACGCTTTGGCAATGCAGCCAGCCGCAACCACTCTTTTGGTTGGGTAGCTGAAGAAGGGGTTGATTATGCCCGCGAGCAAGTTGCCAAATTGCTTAATGCAGATGAGCGCGAAATTATTTTCACTTCAGGCGCAACCGAATCCAATAATTTGGCTATCAAAGGTGTCGCTGATATGTACAAATCCAAAGGCAATCACATTATTACCGCCACTACAGAACACAAAGCGGTTTTGGACACTTGCAAAGCGCTCGAAAAACAAGGGGTAGAAGTTACTTACTTGGAAGTGCAGCGCGATGGCAGAATTGATTTGGCGCAATTGGAAGCAGCTATTCGCCCCAGTACCATTTTGATTTCTATAATGTTTGCCAATAACGAAACAGGTGTAATCCAAGATATGCGCGCCATAGGCGATATTTGCGAAAAACACGGCATTTTGTTTATGTCAGATGCTACTCAAGCTGTAGGCAAAATTCCCGTAGATGTCGAAGCGCTTGGCATACATTTGTTATCCTTTACTGCTCACAAAATGTACGGACCCAAAGGCGTAGGCGTATTGTATGTGCGCAGAAAAAATCCACGGGTCAAAGTTACCGCTCAAATGGATGGCGGCGGACACGAGCGTGGTATGCGTTCTGGTACGTTGAATGTGCCTGCTATCGTTGGTCTTGGCAAAGCTGCTGAAATCGCTCGTTTGGAAATGCAGGACGAAATGGCGCGTTTGCAAAAATTGCGCGACAAAATGGAAGCAGATTTGATGCAGTTGGAAGAAGTGGTATTGAACGGCAACAAAGAACATCGTATGCCGCACGTTACCAACTTATCTTTCAAACACGTAGAGGGCGAAGGTCTGATGATGACTTTCAACCAAAAAGTAGCTGTTTCTTCTGGTTCTGCTTGTACTTCTGCTTCTCTTGAGCCTTCTTATGTTCTCAAAGCTTTGGGCTTGGGCGACGATTTGGCGCACTCTTCTTTGCGCTTGAGTTTGGGACGTTTTACTACCGAACAAGAAGTAGCCGATGCAGTAGAAGCGATTAAAAATGGTGTCAATCATATGCGCTCACTCTCTCCAATTTGGGAAATGTACAAAGAGGGCGTAGATTTGAGCAAAATCAATTGGGAAGCGCATTAAGAAAAAATTTTTTTTAAAATCTCAAATTTTAAAAACTATGGAAAATACACAAATTCCCACAATTACAGTTCGGGTTACCCGTAATCTTGATACTTGGTCTTACAACCTTCCATTTGAAGATAGAAAAATAATAAAAAGTATTGTTCCAGACGCTATACCTTCGCCTATGGTAGAAGTGTTTGACAATGTAAGGTTAAAATTTGAACAAATTTACGGAAATATAATTCAGCAAATTATTCCTTTTTTGACAGGTTTGTCTATGAATGATTTGAATCGCTTTGCTATAAATATTTTGCATACCAACAGCAATGAAACTTATCAATTCAATGGTTAAGGACAATAAAACACTTTATTTTGCTCAAGCAGGAGAATTGTTTGTTGCCTCTGAATTATTGTTTAGAGGTTGGAATGTTGCTTTCCCAAGAGTAGATAGAGGTGTAGATGCTATTATTGTGAATGATGAGCAAGATACAGATAGTTTTCCTTTGCAAGTCAAAACAGGCACAGCCAAACAAATGCAAAAATTGTATAAAGTCCAATATAGCACACCTCTCAATCAAATAATTTCCCCAAATACAAAGTTTAATTTGCGCTATGCTTTTGTTGTACGTCAAGAAAATAAATGGGCTTTTGTGCTGGTTATTGATTTGGAAAAAATGAAAGAGCTTCACAGCGAAGGATATTTGGGTAATCCGAATAAAGAAGGGAAATTAATTTTTTCTATTCAATACCAATACAACGAAAATTTAGAAATTGATGTATTTTTAAAAAATAAACAACAAAGTTTAAATTTATACCTCAACGCCTATCCCCTGCCTACGCACTCTATTTTATAATTTTTCTCATTCAAATTTCCTTATAATTATGGCATACTCAGAAAAAGTCTTAGACCACTTCAATAATCCCCGCAACGTGGGAACACTCAACAAAGACAACAAAAACGTAGGTACAGGTCTCGTCGGCGCGCCCGAATGTGGCGATGTGATGCGTTTGCAAATAGAAGTAGATGAAGAAACGGGCGTTATCCGCGAAGCTAAATTCAAAACTTTTGGTTGTGGTTCAGCTATAGCTTCTTCTTCTTTGGCTACCGAATGGCTCAAAGGCAAAACCTTAGACCAAGCGCAAGGTATTGATAATATGGATATTGTGGAAGAATTGGCTTTGCCGCCTGTCAAAATTCACTGCTCCGTATTAGCCGAAGATGCTATCAAAGCAGCTATTAAAGACTACAAAACAAAAAATGGTTTGGCTACAGAATAATTAGCTTTTATTTCTAATTTTTATAAAAAAAGCAAAAATTATGTTGTTTGTATCCAATTCCGCCAAAACCAAAATAACCGAAATAAAACAAGAAAGTGAACTCAATGAGAACTTTTTTGTGCGCGTTTCCGTAACGAGTGGTGGTTGTTCTGGCCTAACTTACAAAATGGACTTTGACGACGAAGAACAACCCGATGACCAAATTTTTGATGATAACGGGGTAAAAATCGTTACTGACCTCAAAAGTTTTTTGTATTTGTTTGAAAGTACTTTAGAATTTTCGGGCGGGCTCGATGGCAAAGGTTTCCATTTTACCAATCCCAACGCTAGCCGCACTTGTGGCTGTGGCGAAAGTTTTGCTGTTTAATTTATTGATAATCAATAATTTATTTTATTTCAAAAACGCTTGCGCTTGCCGTAGGCGTTTTTTTTATTTTTATAAAAAATTGTAGTTTGCCAAAAAAGTTGTACTTTTGCGAGTTCAAATATACTAAAATCAAAATAATATGGATTTTATAGAAATTAAAGGCTACAAGTCAATAAAAGACGCTAAAATTGAATTACGCCCTATCAATATACTTATTGGGGCTAATGGTAGCGGCAAATCTAACTTTTTATCTTTTTTTGATTTTTTGAATAATTTAGTCAATCAAAAACTAAACGAATATGTAGCTTTAAATGGTGGCGAAGATAAGTTTTTGCATCACGGCAAAAAAATTACTGAAGAAATTGGATTTAAAATATCTTTTGAAAATGGTATAAATGGTTATTTAGCAGTAATTAAATCAGGAACAAATAACTTTATTTTTACGTTAGAACACCTTATTTATCAAAACGACAAAGGTTCTAATATCAATAAATTTTCAGCAGCAGAAGCCAACATAAAAACCACAGACCATTTTCGGGCTAAGTATGTAAAAAAATATATTGAACAAATAAAAAAATTTCGTTTTCACGATACAGGCAAAAATTCACCTTTTACAAAAATGAGCCATATAGAAAATGATATTTTTAATTTATATGGTGATGGCAGCAATTTAGCGGCTTTTTTGTGGAATATAAAAAATAAATACAACGTTCATTATCAACGAATTATAAAAACAATACAAAGTATTGCGCCTTATTTTTCTGACTTTTATCTAATGCCTAACGAAAATAATTTTATCCGTTTGCTTTGGCAAGATAAATTTAGTGAAAATGTGTATGGTGTGAGTGATTTATCTGACGGTACGATTCGTTTTATAGCTTTGGTTGTACTTTTTTTACAGCCTAATTTACCGCAAATTATCGTTATTGACGAGCCAGAGTTGGGGCTTCACCCTTTGGCTATTGCCAAATTAGCAGGTCTTATCAAAATGGCGGCAGCTAAAGGTTGTCAAGTTATAGCAGCTACCCAATCCATAGAATTATTAAATCATTTTGAGCCAAACGATGTTATCGCTGTAGATAGTCGCAATGGTGAAAGCTATTTTGAACGATTAGAAAATGAAAAACTAGCCGTTTGGTTGGAAAATTATACTTTGGGCGAGCTGTGGAAAAATAATTTTATCAATAAAGCCCAACCTAATT
>JAAFIM010000035.1 GCA_013297745.1 Chitinophagales bacterium
CAAACTTGTTCGCTCCGCTTGCTAAAGCTGCGCTCCGTCTCACTTCAAACAGTGTAGAAACTCAACGGAATTAGTGTAGTTACGCGCTTCGCGCGATTATTCACTTTGTTTTTGTCTACTTACTTACTGACCTTTCGCAGTATATTTTTCATTTTTTTTTACAATTAGATTTTTGCAGTTAAATTTTCCTATATGCGCTCAATAGCGTGGGGTTTTATACCCCGCGCGCTGATAAATATTCTATAAAAAAATAGAAAATATAACATTTTTTACCATTTTTGTGCGTGGGGTATAAAACCCCACGCTATTGAGCACACACTGTTGTTTTTTTCAATCTACCAAATTTTTTCACTGCGAAAGGTCAGTTACTTATTAGTTGCAGTGAATTGATTTTCCCAAAATGGAAAAACAGACGGTTCGGTTATGTTTTCTAGATATATTGTAGCGAAGTAGTAATCTGGTTCATTATTTAATTTACCAAGTTTGTCAAGCATAAGCCTATCCAAATACACAAAGGCAGCTTTGGGCATATTAAATTCAAACTCTTCTGCAAGTATGTAAGCCACCAATTCATTCAAAGTTGGATTGCGTAAATCTTTGTTTTCTATTTCACGTTCAAAAACTTTAACCACATAACAACCTTGTGATTGTGCTGTTTCCTCGTCTTCCACTTGCAAAATACAAGGCTTTGTACTACCGCCAGGCAAATTTTGTTTTACAATATCCACAGCCGTATATTCGGGAAATCTCATCACAAGAATAATAAAATTTTGATATAATAAAAAAAAGCCAAAACTTTCGCTTTGGCTTTAGCTGTGCTCCCAACAGGAGTCGAACCTGTAACCTTCAGCTTCGGAGACTGATACTCTATCCAGTTGAGCTATGAGAGCGGTTGTAAAATGCGCTGCAAAGGTACAACACATTTTTGAGTTGTGCAAATTTTTTTTATAAAAAAAGCCCCAAAACGTACATTTTAGGGCAAAAACTTTTAGTTTTTCAACTTTACTGTTAATTGTTCTTCTTTATTCCCGCGCCAAACGGTGATTAGCACATCATCGCCTGGGTTGCGCGAACCGATTTGTTCTTGCAATTCGGGTACGGATTTAATCCCAATCCCGTTGACTTTCACGACTACGTCGCCCACTTGCATACCAGCTTCTTTGGCTGCGCCGTCGGCTGCCAAATCGTTGACATAAACCCCTTGGCTAACACTTAGGTTGTGTTTTTGGGTCAAATCGCTGTTCACATCTTGAATCATAACCCCCAAAAAGCCGCGTTTTACCTCGCCAAATTCTATCAAATCCTGCACCACTTTTTTCGCCAAATTGATAGGCACGGCGAAAGAATAACCAGCAAAAACGCCCGTTGGGGTGGCTATAGCCGTGTTGATGCCGATAAGTTCGCCTTTGCTATTGACCAAAGCCCCCCCGCTATTGCCAGGATTGACTGCTGCATCGGTTTGTATAAACGATTCTATGCTTTTGTTGCCGCCCAAAATGTTAATATTTCTACCTTTAGCACTCACGATGCCAGCCGTAACTGTGGAAGTCAATTCAAACGGATTGCCTACAGCCAAAACCCATTCGCCTACGCGCACTTCGTCCGAGTTGGCCAATTCCAAAATGGGCAGATTTTCGCTATTTTCAACCTTCAAGACAGCCAAATCGGTGTTGGGGTCTGTGCCGATAAGCGTAGCAACCATTTTGCGCTTGTCATAAAGGGTAATTTCTACCTTTGTCGCGCCTTTGATTACGTGATTATTCGTTACGATATAACCCTTGGGGCTGATGATTACCCCCGAACCTGTAGCTTCGCTGGGTCTTGGTGTGCCAAAAAACTCCTGATAGCGTTTTTCCTCCACATTGCGGGGTTTGTTCTCCTTGATGGCGGTGATATTGACTACAGCGGGCATAGCGCGGTCGGCTGCGGCGGTAAAATCTTGAGGTGGGGCTTCGTTCAGCGTGTTGGGTTGGTTGGCCAAACGCCCGATATTGCTATTGGTTTGAGTATCGTTTTTGATATAATAAGTTCGTGCGCTGGGAGCGAATAGCCAATTACCAGCCAAAACAATCATACCGCCCATAACTCCAGCGGCGATTAAAGACATTACATTTTTCATAAATTAGCTGAGCGTTTTTAAAAATTTGAGAAATGGTTTTTTTCTATTTTTGAGTGTTGCGGGTTTAAACGCAAAGATAACGCAAAAGGTTATAGCAAGATACAAAATTAACAAAATTTTATAAAAAAAATAAGAATTGGTTAAAAATAGTTACTTTTGCCCCGCTTTTTAAAAAACGCTAAAATTATGGCAAAAAATAACAAAAAAAATATCCCTTCCAACGAATCCCAGCCTAATCCTAACGTAGAAAATACGCAGCAGGCGGCCAACACACAAGCGGTTTCTGCCTCTTTTGTCGGCGCGGAAAAAATTGAACCTCAACCTAGCACAGCACTTAATTTTTTCAACCAGCATTGGCTAAGTGCGATTATAATTTTCTTAATCAGTTGTGTAATTTATAGCAATACGATTACCCATAATTACGCGGTGGATGATGCTATAGTTATCACCCGCAACCAGTTCACCCGCCAAGGGTTGAAAGGGATGAAAGGGATTTGGTACGAGGATACTTTCGTGGGCTTTTTTGGCAAAAAACAGCAATTGGTGACAGGCGGTCGTTATCGTCCTTTTTCTGTGGCTACTTTTGCTTTAGAAATGGCTTTATTTGGCGACCATCCCAAAGACGGGCAGGGCAATTATATCAAAGATGCACAGGGCGATTATCAAAAAAATGCTGAAGGCAACTATTTATACGACTGTTCGCCCGCTACTAGCCACAGCATCAACATTATTTTATACGGTTTGCTCTGTATGTTGATATATTTTTGCGTATTGCAGCTATTTAGGGCGCGTATAAAAACCCAATTGGATGAAGAGGGCGAAATAAAAAATCCCAACTATCAATCGGAGAGTATAAAAGCGGGCTTTATCGCTTTTGCGGCTGCTTTGTTGTATGCTACGCACCCTTTGCATACTGAAGCTATAGCCAATATCAAAGGCCGCGATGAGATTTTGGTAATGTTGGGTTCTATGATGGCTTTGCACTATGCCGTGAAAGCAGCTTTAACCCCAAATACGGCAGTACAGGCTATCTCGTGGGTATTGGCTACGGTGGGATTTTTAATGGGAATTTTCTCCAAAGAAAGTGCTATACCCTTTTTGGCGGTAATTCCCGCCGCTTTGTATATTTTTGTACCGAAAGTGGCACATAACAGTGCTAAAATTGGCGTTATTATCTCCTTTGTAGCACCTGCTGTATCCGCTTTTTGTTGTCTGTTTGTTCAATTAATTGACCCTTGGTTGCCTTTGGCTATTCTAAGTTTGATGATTTTGCCAACAATGGTTATGTTTTTTATCAAACGCTCTGAGGGGATGAAAATTGTAGCAATATTATTACCTTTTGTGATTATAACCGCAATTTTCTGGGATGGGATTAGAAAACCTATTCTGCATTTTGACCCCAGTAGCGACCCAATGGCTAAGATATTGGACGAACTTTCTGCTTCTATGTACAAAGGGCATAAAACGAGTTTCTTTTGGGTGGGCAATGAACCCACAGAGATTATGAACAATCCATTCCTCAAATTGGAAAGGGGCATGTACAGACCCTACAACGATAGCGAGCGTATGGGTACGATTTTATACACTTGGGCTTTTTATCTCAAACTGTTGGCTGTGCCACACCCGCTAACCAACGACTACTACCCCCGCCATATCCCCGTGCAGGACAAAGATGCTACCGCTTTCCACGATATACCCAAAATGGGCGACGCTGTGCCTATGTTTTCATTTTTATTGCACGCATTTTTGGGATTTTATGGCTTGTGGGCTGTTTATAAACGCCAACCTATAGGTTTTTGTCTGTTGTTTTACTTTGCTACGTTTTCTGTAGTGTCCAACTTCTTCTTCCCTATTGGTACGAATATGGCGGAGCGGTTTATGTTTATGCCCTCGCTGGCGTTTAGCATAGCTTGCGCTATAGGTTTGGCTGCTTTTGTCAACAAAGAAAAACAAGATTATAGCCTACCTTTAGTGATTATGGGCATTCTTGCCGCTTTGTACTCGTATAAAACCTTTGATAGAAATTTTGCTTGGAAAGATGATTACACCCTATTTACTACAGATATAGAAGTTTCCAAAAATTCAGCCAAATTGAACAATGCAGTTTCTGGCGTGCTGCAAGATTATATAAACAGAGAACCTGACCCAGCCAAAAGAGAGGCTATAGCGCGCAAGGCTTTGGGACACTCTACCAAAGCTATCCGTATGCACCCAACCTATAACAACGCTTGGTTATTATTTGGAAATGCTAACGCGATGTTGGCTAAAATGAACGAGGTTAAACCCGATTCTTCTGCTACCAAAGAGGCTTTGCGCTTTTATGACGAAGCGATAAAAGCTTATATTGAAGTGCGTCGTTTGCGCCCTGACCATCCCGATGTGCCGCAAAATTTATCCGTAACTTATCGCGATTTGGGTCGTTTGCAAGCTGAAAAGTATAGTAATATGGTAGTAGCTGCTCAATTGTTTGAAGAGTCAAGCAAATGGTTTCCCAATGACCCCGAAACTTGGCGTTTATTAGGTATAGCTCAAGGTATGTTGCAACAACCCAATAAAGCAGTGGGGTCTTTCCAAAAGGCTATATCCTTAAATCCCAACGTGGCTTCTATTTGGTATAATCTTTCTGTAGCTTATTCCCAACTGGGGGACACAGCGCGAGCGGGCGAGGCTATGAATAAATCCAAACAATTAGACCCGAACTATAACCCCAACGGTGTAGCTCCTAAATAAACTTGTGATGAACTTAATCGCCGAAAATATAGAAATTCTATTAGCGTCCAAATCGCCGCGTAGATTGCAGCTACTCACCCAATTGGGGCTAAAAGTGCAAGTTATCCACCAAGATATAGCCGAAAATTATCCCGATGACTTGCCCTTGAGTGAAGTTCCCGCCTATTTGGCAACCCAAAAAGCATCAGTTCCTTTAGCTTTTGAGCAAGAAGCGAACCAAATCGTCATCGCTTCAGATACGATGGTGATAATGGACGGGGAAGTTTTCCACAAACCGAAAGATTTTGCCGACGGACAGCGGATTTTATCCCGACTACAAGGGCGTACCCATTCGGTAATAACGGGCGTTTGTATCAAAACTAAAGCCGAAACGGTCAGTTTTTCCGATGAAGCTAAGGTTACTTTCTCCCCAATGAGCCAAGAAGAGATAGATTTTTACCTCAACGAGTATAAACCTTACGATAAAGCGGGTGCTTATGCCATACAGGAATGGATTGGATTAGCCAAAATAGAGAAAATGGAGGGTAGTTTTGCCACGATAATGGGCTTGCCCACACATTTAGTTTATCAGCGGTTGAAAAATTTGCTGAAAAAATAAAAAAAGTTCTCCATTTTCGCCCATAAATGCTATATTTGCCCCCGCAAACACTTGCTTGACTTTTTTTTACTTGCTAATTTTTCTTTTGGGGGTATTTATATGCACAAAAAAACCAAAGTGGCTATCGTAGAGGACGAACCTATGAGCCTCGCCACCTTAGAGGATATGTTGTTGGACTTTGCCGATAAGATAGAAATTGTGGGTCGTGCCCAAAACTTAGCCGCTGCTACCCGTATGGTGGAAGAAACGGATATAGATTTGTTATTTTTAGACATCTATTTGCCCGACGGGGACGGATTTGAGCTACTCAAGCGGATAGAAAACCCCGATTTTAGGGTTATTTTTACCACCGCTTACGACCAACACGCTTTACAGGCTTTTTCTGTGGCGGCGTTGCATTATTTGTTGAAGCCTATTCATCCCGATTTGTTGGAACAAGCCTTAGAACGGTTTTGGGCAGTTCGTCCCTTAGAGGTAGAAACTGAAGCCCCAGCCGTGCCACTTAGCCACATTACCATCCATTCTCAAGATGATATGCGGTTGATACCTGTAGGCGATATTGTGTATTGCGAAGCGGATGCGAGTTATACCATTTTCTATCTCAAAAACAACCAAAAATGCGTAGCATCCAAACCTTTGGGTTCTTATGAAAAATTATTGCCCACGCAGTTGTTTTCTCGCGTACATTATAAATATCTAGCCAATTTGACCTATATCAAACGCTACCTAAAAGGCAAAGGCGGGCAGATAGAATTTCAGAACGGCAAACTTATAGATGTGTCCGTGCGCAAAAAACATATCTTTTTACAACAATTAGAACAGTACTTGGGACAGCAATGATAAACTTGTTCCCCTTTTTATACCAAAAATAGCCCTTTTTTTAGCTTTTTGCAAAATGTGGTTACAGTTATTGATTGATTTTAAACAGTTATTTGTTAGCTCTTGCAGGGTTTTGAAACTCGTCTTACCTTTGCATCAGCAAGCAAGTAAAAAATCTCCCAACGAATCGACAATTGTTACCCCAATTTTTTTTGTTTGAAGAGTTAAGAGAAGAGTTAATCTAAAGAAGATTACGAAAGTAGTTTTCACAAAACCGCCTACTGACCAGTAAGCGGTTTTTTTTTGCTTTTTTTTTGCCTTTTTTTGAATAATTGTTCAAATTATGCTAATTTTGCGGGCTATTTTTATCATTTGTTGGCTATAAATATATTTTTTATGCGCGCTGCTTTTCATTCTATTTCTACCCTGAAATTTTTGTCCCTTGCTTTTGCTTATTTTAGCTTAGCGATTGGTTTTTTACCCGCACAACAGGCTGTTGATTACAAAAAAACTATCCCCAAAGATGCGATTGCTGATTATGACGGTTGCCCCAAGGCTTATGCGCCTGCTGCCCAATACGATAAAATGGAGATAAAATCTCTGTATATTACAATGAGAGACGGCGCGCAGTTGGCGGTGGATATTTATTTGCCCAAAGATAGAAAAGCGGGGGAAAAATTACCCACTTTATTACACCAAACCCGTTATTGGCGGCGGCCAAAAATGAGGTTTCCCTACAACCTGTTGAGTAAAGGGCTTTTGGGTAGAACGGGCGAAATGATTAAGGATTTGGTCAAGCAAGGTTATGCTATAGTCAATGTGGACGTGCGGGGTAGTGGCGCGAGTACAGGGGTGCAATTACATCCTTGGACTAAAGACGAGGTAAAAGATGGTTACGAGATTATAGATTGGATTATCGCCCAAGAATGGTCAAGCGGGCAGGTTGGTTCTGTGGGGGTTTCTTATGGCGGTACAGCGGCGGAAATGTTGGCCACGCTTCAGCATCCCAACCTCAAAGCCATTGTGCCTATGTTTTCCCTTTTTGATGTGTATGAAGACAACGCTTTCACTGGCGGCATCCACAACCGTTGGTTTACTGAAAGTTGGGGACGAGCCAACGAAGCTATGGACGCAAACCAGTTGCCCGAAAATTATAAATCTGCGCGCAAATATATCAAAGGGGTAGCTATGGTAAAGAGCAACCAGCGCAAAGCCATTTTTAAACAAGCCTTGCAAGAGCATAAAGCCAACCGAAACGTACACGAGGGGGCTTTGACTATGGATTGCCGCGATGATGCTGCATTAGGGGGGCTTATTCCTTCATTGGACGAGTTTAGCCCGCACGCTTATATTGAGCAGTTGGATAAATCCAAAGTGGCGGTTTATTCTTATAGCGGTTGGCACGATGGCGCTTATCAATATAGCGCGTTGAAAAGACATTGGAATTTGAGCGACAACCCCAATCATAAGGTTATTTTGGGCGCGTGGGAACACGGCGGGGCTTTCCTTATCAGCCCTTTTTGTAGAGCCAAAACAGGTTTTGACCACACGGGAGAGATATTAAAGTTTTTTGATTATCATCTCAAAGGGGTTAAAAACGGGATTGAAAAAGAACAGCCTATCCATTATTATACAATGGGACTCGAGCGTTGGCAGTCTAATAAAACCTTCCCGCCCGATTATACTCAACCCGTTTGTTATTATTTCAACAATAATAATTTAAGCGCAAACCCTAACACAGAAAAAAATTATTTGCAAACCGTAAGTTTAGATACCAATTGGGGCAGTGGAGACCAAAGCCGTTGGAAAGCGGTGAATGGAAAGATTAAATCCCCCATTACTTACGCCGATTGGACGGAAAGAAGCGCAAAATTAACCCATTGGGAAACGCCCGTTTTGGATAAAGATACAGAAATGACAGGTATTCCGTTGATAGAATTTTTTGTAAGCAGCGTATTGCCTGACGCGGGTTTGTTCGTGTATTTGGAAGATGTGCAAGAAAATGGGCAAGTTTATCAGGTTACAGAAGGACTTTTAAGATTAAGTCATAGAAATTTATCCACTTCAACCGTGTTTTATAACCATCCTTTAGCCAATAGAAGCCACTTAACAGAAGATATACAAGCGTTAAAACCGAATGAAATTAATACCGTAAAAATAGATTTATTGCCTGTGTCTTATTTGTTCAAAAAAGGGCATAAAATCCGCATAAGCGTTTCCCTTTGCGATAAAGACCATTTTGAATTAATAAACACTCAAGGTAGCGAGCTTATTTTTCATCAAACTGCTCAATACCAACCCAAACTTTTTCTGGATATTAGAAAATAATCATTTATTCTTTTTTATATTAAACGCTGACATTAATTTGTACAGCGTTTTTTTATTTTTCTAACCTTTCAAAAAAGTAGTTTTTAAAAAAAAGTATAAGTTTTGGAAAAATAAGTGTGTGAAAAGAATTATTTACGGCTAAAAATTCTACGCCACGTATCAATAGCGTGGGGTTTCACACCCCACGCGGCAATAAATTTTAATCAAAATAAAGAAAAATACCTGTTTTTTTATCTATTTTTGTGCGTGGGGTGTCGCTTATGCGCAGCTTGATGCAGCTTTGCTGCCTCTGCGGTTTAAACCCCACGCTATCGATACTTTTGCAACGTAAATTATAATATCAAATAAATTGTTTTTGATACTTACAGTTACAAAAAAACAAAGAAATATATAGGTTTGAAAATTCCAAACATACAAAAAACAAAGAAATATATAGGTTTGAAAATTTCAAACATACAAAAAACAAAGAAATATATAGGTTTGAAAATTCCAAACATACAAAAAACAAGGAAATTTATTAGTTTTTATTTTCAAACATACAAGTAGAAACTAAACCTGCTACTTTTTCCTTGCTAAACGTACAGGTAGAAACTAAACCTGCTACTTTTTCCTTGCCAAACATACAGGTAGAAACTAAACCTGCTACTTTTTCCTTGCCAAATATACAGGTAGAAACTAAACTTGCTACTTTTTCCTTGCCAAACATACAGGTAGAAACTTTTTTTATTTTTTACAAAATTATAAAGCTATATGTTTTAATAAAAAAAAGGAAACTACTCTTGCGAATAATTTCCTTTTTATAAAAATATGTTTATTTTAATCCAAACCGTTGATTTGATGAGGCGCTAACAAAGGCATATATTTAAACTTGAGCAACACTTGCGCTGTAGCCAATACATCTTTGCGGCAATACTTTTCTATTCGGTTTAAATCATTCTCTTGCCAATACGTATAACCCACTTGGCTACCGTCTATATCGTCTTTGGGGGTAGGAATACCAAACACGCCACACAATACCTTCAACCCCGTAAAGGCTTTATTATCGCCAAATTTCCACAACTCCATTGTATCCAACGCCGAGTTTTCCCAAGGCTTCTTGCCCGCCAAGTCGAGCAAAGTGGGCAACTTAACTCCGTTAATAACCATACGTCGCGCTATGTAAGGAATATCAAATTCTTTAACATTATGCCCACAAATACGATGCTTTTTGGGGTCGTAGTATCTGCCATTAATCATTTCCGCCAATTTACTAAGCAGTTCGCGCTCATCATCTCCATAAAAAGAAGCCACACGGAAATTTAATTCGCCTGTCTCTTTGTTTTTGTAGAACGCCCCTACAGAAACACAAACGATTTTGCCGTATTCCGAATAAATACCAGCCATTTCTGTATAACTTTCTGCTGCGGGCAGGCGCAACTCTGGTGCTTTAGATTTTTGTATCTGTTCGGATTTGCCCGCCCAAAGAGATTGCATAACAGGGTTCATATCTTCATAATTTTTGAACCCAGACACTGTTTCTATGTCCAACACCAAGACATCGGCCAAGTTTAATTCTGCTAACATATATTGTAATAATTGTTTTTGAAATAAGATAAATATACCCTTTATACTGTCAAAAGCGCAAAAAGGTTGTGGTTGAGGATAAAATATATGAATAAAATAAAATAGGGTTACGAGAGTATAGATTTTTTACAATAGCACGGGGTTTTATACCCCGTGCGGTAAATAAAAAACCTTATTAGTGTTGGGTTTTATACCCAACACATCAAAAATATACATTTTTTATAAAATTTTATTCTTGCGTTGGGTGTAAAACCCAACGCTAATAAGTGTAAAACCCCACGCTTTCGCTTATTTTATAGCGAATAATACATTGTTTTTATAATTTTTTGTAAAATACGCTCTCGTAACCCTAATATATAAAGATAATTTATAATTCAATCTCTCCGCATTTAAAATGCCCTTTGGGGCAAGATTTGAACCCATGTAAGCCACAAGGGCGACAATCCAAACCTGTTGCGACCTCTTTTATAATCGACACATCTGATAGCGGGGTAAAACCAAAACTGGGCATCGTAGAGCAGAAAAAAGCCGTAACGGGCGCATTAACTGCCGAAGCGATATGCAAAGGGGCAGAGTCATTGACATAATTCATCGTAGCCTGTTGCATCAAAGCAGCAGATTGCAAAAAAGAAAATTGACCCGCGCTGTTGTGCATATTTGCGCGCTGGGATTGTTCTATAATTTGCGCGCAAAGCAAAGCATCAGATTTTGCCCCGATTAGGTAAATGGCTTGGTCAGCAGGGATTTTTTTAGCCAATTCTATCCATTTATGCGCGGGGAGTTGTTTAGTTGCCCACACAGAAGCGGGCGCAAAGCAAACATAGGTTTGGGCGGTAGGCAAATTTTCATAATCAGCAGCTTGGGGATAGAGGCATGGCAATTTTCTATCTTTAATATCTTGAAAGATAGCCGTTAATAATTGTAAATTTCTATCAATTTCGTGCGAACCATTGCCTATAATATGTTTTACTTTTTTATTATAAAACAGAGACAAAGGGTTTTTATCAAAACCTATTTTACATTTAGCTTTAACGCCCATAGCGAATAAACCTGAAGAAAAATAACGCTGCAAATTGAATAAAATATCATAACGGGTATTTCTAATCGCTTTTAGATTGGCAAAAAAAGAAGCCCATTTGTTTTTTTTGTCAAACACATACAGTTGGTTGATAAAAGGATGTGTACTCAATAAACTCTCGTTGCCTTTGCGCAATAAAAAATCTATCTGAACTTCTGGAAAATAAGCTTTTAGCTGCTCAATAAGCGCGGTGGCTAAAATCACATCGCCGATGAAAGCGGTTTGTATGATTAAAATTTTAGTCATTATTTTATCTTGGTTATCCACTATTGGGGAAAAATGCAGCGCAAAAATAGTACAAAAAGCAAATAAATTATTTTATTTATTATAAAAATTGTGTTTTGGTTGGACAAATGTTGGACAAATGAAAAAAAAGGATAAATAAATATACAAATATAATTTAATTATGCTATTTTTGCGCTCAAATCAACCAATTATTTTATTTTTTACCCTTTTAAACATTTGAACGATGAGTTTCAACCCTTTATGCAAGCCTAACGAGTTGGGTGGGCTAACTTTTAAAGAGCACCAAAGTAAAACGGTTAAGGTGTTCGCGAAAATGAAAATCAATGGCCACACGGATATGGAAAACTTAGTGCCAGTTTTTTTTGAAATTGAACATAAATTTGCTGATGGACCAAATATATTTATGTTGGCGGGCAAACTCAACGATTGGAAAAAACATATCAAAAATGCTCTGACAGATAGCTTTAGAAAAACTAACGCACTAAAAGGCTACGCTTTTATTTCAGGCGACGAAAAAACAGGTTACGAACTGAATGTAGCACCAGTGAAAGGCGATGCTGGTACCAAAAAACTAAAAGACCTAAAAATTGATTTCAAAAAACTGCTAAAAAATAAAGCAACCCTCACTTTGTTGGCAGCAATGGAAGAGAACGACGATTTTGAAAATCGTATGGAAAATGCCGTAGATACGGAGGATAATTCCACCAAAGACCAAGTGGTGACTACAGAAGCCGACAATACTAGCAGCTCGCAGGAAATACTCACGATTAGCGTGGCCACTGAGCTGAAAGAAGCTATAGCTTTTTATAAAACGATGGCGTCAGAAAAATCATTAATTCCTTTATTTGGCGGCGATGCCGAATTTATAGACTCAACCAACAGATTAAAACTTATCTGCGAATTGGCTAGAAGTTTCGAAACCGCTCCCCAAGGCGAAACAAGACTTAAAATACGCCAAGATGCTGCCAATGCGCTTGCAGGGCACGTGGAGAGTTATATCAAAATGTGTAACTACGTCCCCAGCGAAACGATGTACAAACAGGCTGAATGTTTGAGAAGATTGGTTGCTAAAATTGAAAAATATGCTATACCTATAGCTGTAGAAGAGCTAAAAGTAACCCAAAAGCAAATAGAAGGTAAAACTTTTGGCGAGCGGGGTGTAGCAGGCGAACAATCAGCCAGCGATGTAGCCAAAGCCAAACGCGATGCAGGGGTTAGTGAGGTGGCCTTAGAATTGGCTAAATTGTTAAAATTGGGTCAAGCTAGTGATAGCAATAGTTTGTTTGCAGACGTTATCCGTTGGGTGGCTGTAGCTTCAGCTAATCTAAAAGCCACAGAGTCGCAATATGCAGCCGCTACTATGCAATTATACAAAACCCAATCTGCCTTGGGTGCGGACTTGCGCAGCGTTTTTAAGGATGAATTGCGGGGCTTATTTGTACAACAAATGTTGGTGGATAAAGTGTCCCAATACGCTTCACTCGCTACCGCTTTGGGTTGTTTGGGTAAAACTTCTTTCGCGCGTATGTTTAGTGGCGAAAAAGAGGATGCTGTAGCTATCTATTCCAAATATGATAGTAAAGCTCTATTCGGTTTGTCTTGGGGTGCTGACCCTTTCGCGGCAGCAGCTTGGGCAGCATTAAGCCGAGAACAGCAAGTCCAACTCTATCGTTTATACGATATAAATAATACAAGGGCGCAATTAGCCAAAGCACCAGAAAATAGCCAAGAAGCTAGAGAGTTGCAACAGCAATCCATACAAAATGCCGATAATTATCTGACCCAAATCACAGAAAAACTAACTCAAGAGGGCAAAACGCTTGGTCTTCTTGGCTCTTTAGATGAAAATAAACTGTTTGCAGAGTTGGAAGCTTGGGCTGAAACCGCCACTGATGCGGAGAAAGCTGCTATGTCTAACCCCAATAGTACATTTTATAAACTATTACTCAGCAAGAAAAATCAACGGGTGGTAGATTTGGCTTTGCTCACTATCAATAAACCTAAGGATGCTAGTGGCAATGATAAAGCAATGTTTGAGTTGGAGAAAATAGCTGTGGAAAGAAAACATGCTGGTTGGTTTACAGGTATGTCTAAAGCTGAAGCGGGCAGAGCAGTGGAAAAGTTGCTATTTGCTAGAGAAGATGGGCTCAAAGACCCACAAGAGGCAATAATTGCTAAATTCTATCCTGAAGGATTAGAAGGATTTCGCAAGGAGGATATATTAGTACATAATGAGTTTTCCAACCATCAGATTATTTTGCGAAAAGCTATCGCCAATATGAAAGCTAAACTCAAAGAAATGGGTGTGCCTGATAGTGTGCAAGACGCTGTAGAAGAATCTATATTATCGAATGGCGCACAAGGTATGGCTTATCAACAAATAGCTGAATATGCGGCCAAAGATGCTGGTAGTTTGGCAGATAATGTAATTGCTGTGCTTAAAGGATTAGACCCCGAAAGTCCAGAATGGGCAACTATCAAAAATGCTGAAGACTTGCTAAAAACCCTCAAATTTAATATCCAAAAGGCAGGATTGACAAGTGCTGAGAAACTCCACAAAAAAGATTGGTTGCCCATCGCCAGATTGCTTGGCTTGAAAGGACATTGGCTTGAATTTAATTATAATGTTGATAAAGATAGCCAAGCGAAGCTTGCCGAATCTTATAGTTGGCTTCGCAAAAATGATAGGCTGAAAATAACCACCGAAGCTGAAAAAAAGATAATAGCAGAGAAGGCAAAAGAGATGCGCAAAGAGCCAGCTTATTGGGCGCAAATGCTATTCTATAAACACGATAAAGGGATTTTTACCACAGACGAGTTTGAGGTGATGAATACCGTAATGCAGGCGCAAAGAGAATCCAACTGGGAAGAGGTGCTAATACAATTACGTTCTATTGGTCCTAATGCTTATAATTTCATTCTGGAATATATGCAGAAAAGAGGTAAAAATTGGTATGATGAAGTTACCCCTACTACTATGTTCGAAATCATAGAGAAAGAGGACACTATGTTCACTTTTAACTCAACCAATCAAGCGAAATTTAAGAAAATTTTATTAGCTATGGATGCTATTGAGTTGATAAAACATTGTTTTAATCTCAAGGAAATATCCACTAAAGCTACAGCCGCGTTGCAAGAAAAACAGAACGCCGAAGCAGCCAAACAACAAGCTACTACTCCAGAAGAAATAGAAAAAGCCAACGAAGCGATAGACAAAGCCAACGAAAACGCTTCAGAAGCTACTTTACACATTATCAAAAACTTGGATGTATCCGCAGAGTTTACCAAAACCCTAAATAAGGTATTCCCAATCAACATAGCTTTTGACCTAAAAGTCATCATACGCGATAAAGTAGTAGCCGAACTTGCTAAAGCCGAAACTGCTTCTTTGCAAGCCCTATTGCCAACTTTTAGCTTGGAAGAAGTCAAGTTGTTGGTAGAATACATACGTGCTTTATCCAGCAACGAAAAAGAAGACATGAGCCGCACAGGGGTTCAATACTATGGCATTACCACCAAAGGACAACAACGCGATGTAGCTGCTGCTGAACATTCGCGTGAGTTAGCCAAAGTACAAAACGTGCTCAACTCTAAGGTTTATCACAAAATGAAACCTGAGGATAGAGAGCGTTTATTGCGCGACCTTAATAAGGGCTTAAAAATAAGCGGCGAGGAAAAAGAGAAAACTTTCAAAGCTTTTGAGGAAAGAAAGAAAACTTACGACAATCGGATTAAAGGTGCAGTTAATTTTATAGTATCCGCTGCGCTAAAATTTGCAACTATTCCTCTAAAAACTATACCGTTCTTGGGCAAAACCATAGAAGCAGCAGTCGTGGCTATCACGGACACCGTACTAGGCAAAATTTTGGGTGGCGACCGCGTTGGCTCTTGGAAAGATGCGATAAAAGAAGGGGGTAAAAAATTCGCATTAGATTTAGCTAAAGGTATTCTGTCTGAAGCTGCCCCTATGATACTAGAAAGTGTGTTGGGTGAGAGTGGTTTTAGTGCTATCGAAAACGCAGGTAACAAACTAGCCGAAACCAGAGATAAAATTATCAACTCTAATAAAGTTCTTTCCAAAACTGTAGATGGTCTCAAATCAGCATCCAAAACATGGGATGAAAGTTCAGTTGGGCAATTTATCAGTAATGCAAAAACAACAATAGCGGAGTTGAAAAAATCCATAGAAGACAATTATGGACTGGTGGGCGAAGTAGCCGTAGAAATTGTTGAAGAACAAGTGGATGCCCTAAAAGAGAAAGTTGGGGAAAAAGTAGGCACTTTCACCAAAAGATTACGCGAAAATTTGACCACCAATAGAGAGTGGTTGGAAACTACTTTGAGTGTACTCGAAACCGCATCAGCTACGTATGGCAAATTGACTGAAGCTTACGAAGCTATCAACAACATTAACGCCAAAAGACGCTTGGAAGAGTTTCAAAAAGAAAACCCAACCCTTGAAGGGGATGAGTTGCTCGCGGCGCTCAAAGAGTTGGATGATTTTAAAGACTTGGAAGATGCTGATTGGGTTGGTATAGAAGCATACACTGACTTAAGCGATAAATTGCAAGAAGACTTTGAAGATTTCTTCTCTGGCGAAGTGGAAGGACTTTTGGAGGGAGAAGAAGAGGAGGAGGAAGAAGAGGCTGAAGAAGAGGAGGGAGAAGAGGCTGAAGAAGGGGAAGAAAGAACATTGGATGGTGCCAAACCTAAAGAATCGCTTATCAAATTGCGCGATATGCTTAAAAGTCAAGGACAAGCAGTGCCAAAAGAGATAGAATTGCTAATTGCATCGCTTTAATTTTTTTCCTAATAACCTATCAACATAATATATGCTTACCAATCAAATCGCGCGCATAAAAGCTGCTCTCAATGCGGTAGAATTTCCCGACGCGCAAACTTTAGCCGAAACAGCCCAAGAATGGGTGGAATTATTCTCTTATCCAGAGTCTGACAATCCCAACATACGCCCTTTGGAAGTCGCTTTTTCTGTCCCTTCGGCTAGTTTTTCTGTCATAGCTCGCAACGACCGCCCTGTATTAGCCAAACAATTGGCTAAATTGATGGCTGCCAATAAATACCCAGAGGTAGAAACTAAACTATTGCAGTTGGGGTTCAAAGAATTGCCTACAGCCTTTTTGTCTTGCGAGGTAGAAATGCAAGGAAAAGAGCGCGATGTGCGTTGGGCTGCTTCTGAAGTTATGCCCATAAGCGCCGCCTTAAAAATTTTGCCTGACGGAGAATTAGAAACTAAATTACAAGCGTGGTACAAAGAAGTAGATTCTGATGCTTGTTTATCCATTGGACGTTCTGTAGGTGGTGGTTATACCACTTGGGAAACCGAACTGCCTGGCGATAATATCGGAGCAGCCTTGAAAGAGTATATGTACCTTTGCAGAGATTTGGGCGCAGAAGAGTTGCCTTTGCCTCTTATAGAAGCTTTGGATGGCGCCAACCCAGAACAAATAACCGTATTTGGACATTTTACCAAAAATGGGGCTACCAGAATGGGACTATCTATTAACGAACCTTCTGAAGAAGTGATACAAATAGCTGTTTTAGCTGCCTCGCGTGGTGACAATGGACCTATGGACGCAATTGCTGCTTTTGAAGGGTCTTTAGGCAAACGCCAACCTACAAAAATTAACTTTTATCTATCCGCGCGCGGGTTTGATACTCAATTTTTCTACTATCTATAATGTAGTTTATAACCAAAAAACCTTTCCAGCTATCGTTGGAGAGGTTTTTTTTATGCAAAAATTTGCGGGGTCTTGATTAAAGTGTTAGCTTTGCGGCAGAATTGTTGGGAAAAATTTACTTTAACTTTTAGATGTTTTAAAATAATGAGTTTCAACCCCGTATGTAAGCCTAATGAGTTGGCTAAACTTAAATTTAAAGATTACAAACCAGAAGTGGCTAAGTTTATCAAAAAAATGTACGCTAAAGGTCATACAAGTAAAGATTCTTTAGTGCCTATTTTTTTGGATGTCGAACACACCTTTGCTGACGGAGAAGTCGCTATGTTTATCGTAGCGGGCAAATTGAATGGTTGGAAGGATTATATCAAGGGGGCACTATCCAAAGAGTCCAATGAAGTGCTAAAAGGTTATGCTTTCGCCTTATTTAGTGAAGAAACGGGCTTCGAGTTAAAAATTGCCCCAGTTAAGGGCAAAATGCGGAAAGAAAACGTATTGGATAGAGATTTCAAAAAATTGGTGGGGACAAAGGCTGTCTTAAACCTACTCGACGAAATGGAGGAAAGCGACGATTTGGAAAATCGGATGGAAAATGCTGTAGACACAGAAGACGAAGTATTAACAAACTCAACCCCTTTGGTAGAGGACAAAGATACCGAAAAAACACTGGCTATAAGTTTACTTAAACAAATTTCGTCGGTCATATCCCAAATCAAACAGGCTAAAACGGCTGAAAACGTTAATCAACTTAAAGCGTTAGCTAAAGATTTATATGCCATACCAAGTTGGAAAGATTTTACCCCTGACCATATAGAGAAGACGATAACAGATATAGCATTGGCGGCAGATGCTCTTGCCAAGCGCGGTATAGCAGGCGAACAATCAGCTGCTGAGTTAGCCAAAGCGCAAAGAGATGCAAAAACTAATGAAGTAGCTTTTGAGTTGGTTAGATTACTCAATTTGGGTAGAGCTAGTGATACCGATGAGTGCTTTGCTGATGTCATACGTTGGGCGGCGGTAGCTTCTGCCAATCTACAAGCTGTGGAGACTGAATATACAGCCGCTACAGAGGAATTATATCAAAGCCAATCTACTTTGGGGGCAGACTTGCGTAGTGTATTTGGTGATACGCTTCGCGGGCTGTTTGTACAACAAATGTTGACGGATAAAGTGTCCAAATATGCTTCTTTGGCTACAGCGTTGGGTTGTTTGGGCAAAACAGTTTTTGCGCGTATGTTTAGCGGAGAGAAAGATGATGCAGCAACTATTTACTCAGCCTATGACGTGGATACAATCAAGGGTTTGTTGGCTGAGAACAAAGAAGATGTTTTTGCAAAAGCTGCCTATGCCAAATTGAGCAAACAAGAAATAAGCCAAATCTCTTTTTTGCAACAATTAAAAGAACTTCGCCAAGCCATCAATCGCAAAAAAGACCCTATTGAAAAACAAAAAGCACAAGAAGAAGCCAACAACGCAAGCGACCAATATTTATTCGCCATAGGAGAAAAACTCCAGGCTGAATTGGGGCTGATGCGTTTATTTGTTTCCCTAGACGAGGAAAAATTATATACCGAATTGGCAGAATGGGCAAAAACTGCTTCTACAAAAGAAAAGATGGCTGTGTCTGACCCTAATAGTAAATTTTATAAATATCTTCTTAATAAAAAAGGACAAAAAGAGGTGAATTTGGCTCTTAATATCATCAATAAACCCCAATTGGACGAAAAAGATGACAATTACGCCAGCAATGAAGCCTTTTTTGAAATCAATAAAATTATCATCACACAAGAGGCGCGCAATAGTGTAATCCGTTGGTGGAATGAACGTGCGTCTGGCGAAGCAGTACAAAAAATTTTGCTATCTGATAACCTCAACAACCCACAAGAAGCTATCGTTTCTAAGTTTTTGAAAAATAAGTTAGCGCAGTTTGTTGAATCATTCCCCGCCAACGCAACCCCACAAGAACGCCAACAACTCCAACTGCAAAAAGATGCTATACTCAAAGAAGCTATAGCCAAAATGAACGAAATGTTGGACAAAGCGTACATACCTCAAGAGTTCAAAGATACTATCGAAGAAGCTATCCTTTCCAATGGCGCACGCGGACTTGCTTATCAAAAATTGGCTGAGTATGCAAAACAAAACCCTAACAAAATCGCTACCAAAGTTCTCGATGTACTCAAAGAGCTTGACCCCAGCAGCGTAGAATGGGCTAGTATTAAAAATGATATTGAATTGCTACAAACACTCAAAAATCACATTATTGGTTGGATGAGTGGTGCTGGCAAATGGACTATGATTGCAAAATTGTTGGGCTTAACTGGTGATTTGGCGGATGTGGGAATAAAAGATAAATCAGCTACAAAGAATAAATTTGGCGAACAGCGCAATAGTAGCCGCTCGAAAGTTATCACTTTGGCTGAAAAAGAAAAATTGGCCGAACAACAGTCCGAAATGCGCAAAGCTCCCACTTACTGGGCGCAAGCTGTAGATTTTAAATACGAAAAAGGATTCTTTTTTAAAGATAATTTTGAAATTATTGCTACCGTTATTGATGCCCAAAAATACAGCGATTGGGATGCAGTACAAAATGAACTCAAAACTATCAATGTAAAAGCGTTGGATTATCTCATAGAGTTTATGACCAAGTATAAAATTCTATCCCCAATTACCCCAAGCGACTTGTTTCAAGTTATAGAAAAAGAAGACGGTATTTTTACCCTCAACTCTACCAATGTGGCTCAACTTAAGAAAGTGGTCTCTAAAATGAATAGCTTAGAACTTTTGTCCACTTGCTTCAATTTAGACGAAGTGAAAGTCAAAGCTACTGATTTACTAGAAAAGAAAAAACAGGCTGAAGAAGAGCTGCAACAAGAAACCACAGACCATAAAAAACAAGCCGCTCGCGCCCGCATCAATACAATAAATGCGGAAATATCCAGCGTTACTGTAGATATGATTAAAAATCTAGACCTTTCAGCAGATTTTACCAAGTCTTTGAATACAACCCTACCCCCAAATCTCGCCTTTGAGATAAAAACCATTATCCGAGACAAGGTTGTTGGCCAACTGGCTGCCGCTGACCAAGCCGCACTAAAAAAATTATTACCTTCTTTTAGCCACGAAGAGGTTAAATTATTGGTGGAGTTTATCCGCGCGCTATCCAGCAACGAAAAAGAGGCTATGAGCCGCACAGGGGTTCAATATCGCGGTTTGACCAGCAAAGGGCAACAAAGAGATGTAGCCGCAGCGGTTCACGCGCGGTTATTGGCTAAAGCCCAAAATATGCTCAATTCGCAAACATATCGCAAATTCAAACGGCGAGATAAAGAAGCCCTCTTGAATAAACTAAACGAATCGCTAAAAGTCTTTGGTGATGAGAAAGAAAAAACGTTCAAATCGTTTGAAGAAACTAAGAAAAAATACGATGGCAGGATAAAATTTGGATTTAATTTTATCAATTCAGTTGCGCTCAAATTCGTTACCATTCCATTAGAAAATATACCTTTTTTGGGCAAAGCCTTGGAAACAGCAATTTCGGCCACAGTAGCTTCTGTTCTGAATAAAGCACTAGGCGGCGACCGCGCTGGCTCTTGGAAAACAGCATTGGCGACAGGTGGCAAAAAATTCGCACTTGATTTAGCCAAAGGATTGATTACCGAATTGGCGCCTATGTTGTTGACTGCTACACTTGGGGAGGCTAAATTGGGGGCTTTAGAAAAAGTAGGCAATCAATTGTCAGAAACTCTAAGAAATTATTTAAACAGCAGCCAACAAATCTCGGATGGCATACAATTTATTAAAAACCAATTCAATCATATTTTACAAATCAACCAATTGGGGGAGTTGATTAAAAACGCCAAAATTAGAATTGAATCCTTCAAAGATTTATTAGAAGAACAACACGGTTTGTTGGGGCAAGTGACCACAAAAATTGCAGAAGGGTTGGGCGAAAAAATTAGCGAAGAGATAGAAAAACAAGTCTCTACTTTCCGCCAAAAAGTATTTAAGTCCATAGCTCAACAATCTGATTGGATAAATAATGCTTATTCCAAAATAAAATTTGCTTACGATTGTTATGACTTTGCACAATCCGCTTGGGAAGCAATCACCAGCATCAATACCAAAACCCGCTTGGAACAATTCCAAACTGAAAACCCTGACTTAAAAGGGGACGATTTGGTCAATATGCTCAAAACAATGGACGATTTTAAAGACTTGGAAGAGCACGAGTGGAAAAAAATTAGCTCTTATGCAGACATGAGCAAAAAACTTGAAGATACTTTCAATGAGTTTGTTGGTGAAAAAGCTAACGAATGGATTGACCCCCAACTCGATAAAATGCTTGACGAAGAGCAGGAACAGAAAGAAGAAGAGGAAGAAACACAAAATCCTACCGACAAAAACTCTGAACCGCAACTCTCTGGCAAATCTCCCAAAAAATCGTTGCTTAATCTTCGCGACGCTCTCAACCGACAAAAACTGGCTGTACCAGAACTTTTGGATGAGCTTATAATTACATTATAAACTTTTTTAATCAATTTTCTATCAAAAAAACTTATTTATGTTAGACAATCAAATCGCGCGGATAAAAGCGGCTACAAGCGTATTTCCCGATGCACAAATTTTGGGCGAAACCATCCAAGAATGGGTAGAATTATTCTGTTATCCCGAATCTGATAATCCCAATATCCAAATTTTAGAGTTTTCTTTGGCTGTGCCTACAGGCGCAGTTACGGTTATAGCCCGCAACGACCGCCCCGTATTGGCCAAACAGTTAGCCAAACTAATGGCTGCTAATCAATACCCAGAGATAGAAACCAAACTGTTGCAGTTGGGCTTTAAAGAATTGCCTGATGCTATTTTATCCTGCGAGGTGGAAATGCTGAACAAAGAAAGGGATGTGCGTTGGGCTGCCGAAGAGGTAATGCCTATTGATGCGGCTTTCAAACTCTTGCCTGATGGAGATGTAGAAGCTAAATTAAAACAATGGTATGAAGAAGCAGAATCCAATGCTTGCCTTTCCATAGGACGCTCTGTAGGGGGCGGATATACCACTTGGGAAACCGAATTGCCTGGCGATAGTGTTCGTTATGCTATGAGTGCTTATAGTTACCTTTGTGAATTATTAGAAATAGAGCAGTTGCCTGACCCTGTGGCGGACGCTATTGACGAAGCATTGCCAGAAGAACTAACTGTATTTGGGGGCTTTACCAAAAACGGTGCTACCAAAATGGGCTTAATTATCCGCAATCCTTCTGACCGCATTGTAGAAATAGCTCGATTGTCTGGTGCCAACAACAATCAAAATGTTTTAAACGCTATAGCTGCTTTTGAAGGTAGTCTGGGAAAAGCTAATCCCGATAAAGTTGCTTTCTCTATGTCGGCAAGAGGCTGGGAGGTAGAATTTTTCTATAATATGTAAAAATTTAGGGGAGGGCTTCGCCGTTCTACAAACTTGTTTGCTCCGCTTGCTAAAGCTGCGCTATGTTTATTACACACTTACTTTTCAAATTCTGTATACTATGACGAAAACCCACCTTGCTTATCAGGGTGGGTTTTTTTATATACAAAAAAATATAAATTATTGTCGTTTAAAAACAAGAGGCTGCCCCTGATTGGTGATGACAATCGTACGTTGGTCTTCAAAGAAAATGGGCATGCTATCCTGCACAACATACACGCCGCTATCTTTGGTGATGTGTAAAAATTCTTTATCTGTGGACAGTTTCCAAGTGCCTGTTTCTGGTGTGCGGTTCAAAACTTGTGTGTACAAAACCCCATCTTCGCCAAAGAGCATATAAGCCTCTTTGATGTTGGTTGTGCCATAATTTTTGGCGATTTTTTCCACGTTAGAAATTTGCCATTTGCCCATTTGTAGAATTTCTTCTGGGGTGGGTTCTGTGGGCTTGCAGGCAAAAAAAAGCAAAAATGAAGCGATAAAAAAGGGTTTTAAGGGCATAATTTAATTAGTTTAAGGGCAGATTAGAAAATCATAAAAGTAAGTCAGAAGTATTATACCAAATCAGCTTTCTTGGCTATTCTTTTCAATAAAATAGCTTTAAGGTCTGCATCTGTGGGGTTATTTTCTACTTCGCTTTGTAATTGTTGGACAGCGTCAGTAGTTTGGGCTTGTTGTAGTTTTTGTAAAATATCTAGTTCGTATTGTTCGCGGGCAAGTAGAGGGCGTTGGGTTGAAATCGCAAGCAGGGCAGAGATTTTAGAGTTTGTATTTTTATCGAAATCCTCTAATAAAATATTTTTTATTTCTTGCGCTGAATGACCAAAATCGCTGAAGTTGGAATAAACTATTCCTTTTTTAATCCTATCTTTTAGAGGTATACTCTTTACAGTATCATTGAAATGCTCTACTTGAGGTTCAGTCAATAGATAGCCCCAACCTTCAAACGAACCAATACGGCAATTCAATAACCAATTTGGAATTTCCCTTAAACGCCAACATTCCAAACGAAGCAGACTTAATGCCTCTATTTCCAATAGCCAAAGTGGTAAAGTAGACCAAGTAAATTCTTGTATTTGCAGGGTATCCAAATACTTTAATATGCCAATATTATTCAAGTTACTTGGTATTGATGATAAAGTGAGGGTTAAATGTTTTAAATTGGGCAATTGTAAAATAAAATCGGGAAATGCTGCGAAAGGATAGGAAATGTTTAAGTGCGTCACTTTTAACTTGGATAGAGCTTTTGGTACAGTTTTTAAATCTGATGCTATTTTTAACCCATAGATAAGAGGATTCTCGACTAAAGAAGAGGGGATTTCGGCAGTTTTTAGCCCCTCGAAAGTTAAATAAAACTCTTTTTTTAGCATAGAAAAATCTGTATTGATTTTTTGAATTGGCGCGTTGATGGAATACTCAACAAGCTTTTCACATTTTTCTAGACCTTCTATAGGAATATAATCTAATGTTTCGCTTGTTAGTTTAATCCGTTGTAGATTAGTAAAAGGTAAAAAAGAGGGAGGATAGTCCAGATAAAATCCGCTTTTGTTGTCTACATTTTCGAGAACGGTGATTGATTCCATAATATCTAATTTATCTGACCAAGTAGATATTTTATCAGCTTCTAAATCAAAGCCTCTAAGAGTGGAACGAGTTTGAATACACCAATTAAAACACTGCTCGTAAATAGCCAACAAATTAGCGTTTTTTTGTAACTTGTCAAGCAATAAAGCGCGTTTTTGCGTTTTAGATAATTTGGGCATACGCACAGGGAAAGGTTATTTAGCTTTATAAATATTGACATAATTAGTATTGTGGTCCTCAAAAGATTTCAGGTAACCTTTTAAATCACTTATCTCTTTTGCTGACAATCCAACTTTGGGGTCTGAATTATATAAAAGTAAAGACTTTTCATCCTGCCCATCTATGATATATAATTTATCATCTTGTTTAAGGATATTAAAAGTATGCCCGACAAGTTTGGACTGTTGCACAGCTCCATTTTCAAATTGTTGTTGCCTTAAAATAATCACATAGCTGTCCCCATTTTTAGCGGATGTATAGAGCTGCTCAGAAAGATTTTGTACTCCTTTTTCAAAGCTAACCATTTCTCCTTCTTTTATAGGTTTTTGTGAGCCAACAATTTTTCTAATGTCGCTGCCTCTAAGTTTTCCAGTTACAGGCTTTTTGGTTTTCTCGTGCAAAGTGCTTATATCTAGTTTCATAGCTTCAAAACCTAAGTCCTCTTGTTCCAGCCTAATGGTAAAAGCACCAAAGGTGGTGTAACCACTTATTTTAGCCCCTTGTGCGTTAAATACGCCCTTATCATCAGTAAAAAAGTCTAAATCTTTCTTATTTGTTTCCACGTCAGTTAAATACGGATAAGCATCTTTAGAAAAAATATCTTGTTGTATATTTACAATTTGACCATTTTTCTTTTTATCTTCCAAAAGCTGTGCAATACTTTTTGCGTGCGAAGTGCAATTAATAGCGCCCTTTTTACCTTGTATAGGCTGTTTTTTATTGGGTTTAGCTATTTTATTGGCAGGGCGGAGTTTGTTAAGCGACTTTATCTTTTCTTCGTTACTGGCAGATGACTCAATAATGTCGTTTAGTTCTTTAGCTTCTTGAGGCTGATTTGCATATACTTGTCCCATTAAGTCGTTTTCCTTCACAACATCTTGCCCTTCCAATTTTCCGCCGTTTTCTAACCTTTTGATTTTCAAATCAATTAAGCTATTTTTTTGGTTTGGATAAACAAAGCCTGAATTGCCATTTTTTTCCTCATTAGTCTTTTTCTCTTGAGGTTTTGGGGTTTCATATACCACCTTTTTTTGTGGTTCTTCAGTTTTTGTATTATCGGCAGCAAGTACTCGCTCTCGGTTATCGTCTGTTAGTTCGGCTACAGAAAGTTGTTTATCAGGTTCAATTTTTGTAGGGTTGATTTCTATTTTTTCGGTATTGGGGGTTTCGGTTTTAGTTTCGGCAGGTTTTTTGGTTTTAGTAGTTTCAGTTTTCGCCGTGCTTTTCTTTTTGTAGTTTTTGAAGAAAGTTTTGCCATTTTTGACCTGATTGTACTCTTTGTTTTTAATTTCTGTTTTTTCAGTTACGACAATATTGTTATTATTGGGGTCAGCTTCCTGTAGAATTTTTTTGAATTTTTCTCTGTACTTCTCGGTAGCATCATCAATCTTTTTGATAATTTTTTCTGAGCCTTTTTCAATGACTTTTTCTAAAATTTTATCTTTTAATGGTTCATAATTGCCTTTGCTTGCTTCATAAATCGCTTTGCCCGTCTCTACCAAATCTATTGCTTTACCTAACAAAGGTACAACTTGTGTAGCTAAATTAATGATAGCCTTTTTTATGTTATCCTCGTCGCCCTCAACGATAGCGACAGCCAAATCCCAAACAGCTATGACTTTATTCAAGCCTGTAGCTTCTAGCACGACTTCCTTTACAACTTCAGCCAATACATCCGCTACCACACTAACCACAGCCCACCAATCAAAAGGCGGTTCTTCTGGCTCTACTGGCAATTGTTTTAGCGATTCTTTGTGCTTGGCTTCATCATAAGTGTTTTCGGTAGATGGACCAGTGTAGTTTGTGTTACTTTCGTTTGTACCGTTGCGTATGGTGATTTGTGGGTTTTCTTGTTCAGTTTTACCTGTTTCAAAGGAAAAAGAAAGTTGTTTTCCATCCGTTTTTGGCTGTTTTCTTTTAGCTTTCCGTTTTTTTGGCGTTTTGATTTTGGTAATGCCTAATTTGTGTAAATCGGCATCATCGGACGTTTTAGCTAAATTGGGGTTTAGTTCGCGCAATTCCTTTATTGTAAACCCTTTCAACTCCGCTATAAATTTTAAAGAATCGCCCGCTTTGACTGTGTATAGCGTGGGACCTCCGTTTCCTACCAATACAATTTGTGGGGCATCAGCAGGCAAGCCTCTTTCTGTACCCCAAAAATCCCAGTCTTCAGTACTTTTGTTATAAGCAAAATTTTCAAAACAGAGCAGGGCATCTTTTAGATAGGCTAAGTACCAATAAGCATAAGTTTTGTCTTTTTCTTCCCTTTGCAAAGCATAGCGATTCGCTATTTGGTATAGAATCACTTTGCCTATAGTTTCTATTTCTTCCCATTCGTCAAAAGAAGTACTGGCTGGCGGTTCGGGGAGCGCTTCAGCTTTTTCATACTTATTTTCTCCAACTAATTGATTATTAGCAGTTTCAGATAAGGGGGGGGGGAATTACTATTTAACTTTTGACCATTTATTTCTTTTTGTTCAGCATTAATTTGCTCTTGTTTGGCCTCAGTTTTTGGAGCGAGTAGCTCTTCATTTTCGTCCATATTGGGATAATTTTGGGGATTTTATCAAAGAACGGAAGATTATCTGTACATAACCGCTTTAACCGCTTTAATGACTTTTTCGGGATTAGGCATCCAAGCATCAACCAATGTGGAAGAAAAAGGCACAGAAGTATCAGCACCATTGACGCGGGTAATAGGCGCATCCAAGTAATCAAAAGCATATTTTTGCACTCTATAACAAACTTCAGCACTTACGCCAGCAAAAGGCCAAGATTCATCCACTACAACCAAGCGGTTGGTTTTTTTGACCGATTTAATCACCGTTTCGTGGTCAAGGGGGCGGATAGAACGCAAATCTACCACTTCGGCAGAAATGCCCATTTTAGCCAATTCGTCGGCTGCGGACAAGCAAACTTTCACCATTTTATTGAAAGATACCAATGTTACATCCGTTCCTTGTCTTTTGACATCAGCCACACCAAGCGGGATTAGATATTCATCGGTGGGCACTTCGCCCTCGTCAGAGTAGCAAACTTCGGATTCCATAAAACAAACGGGGTCGTTGTCGCGGATTGCTGTTTTTAGCAAACCTTTGGCATCGTAGGGATTGACTGTAGAAACGACTTTAAGCCCTGGTACGTTAGCCATCCAACTTTCAAACGTTTGTGAGTGCTGTTGTCCTAATTGTCCAGCTGCGCCTGTAGGACCACGGAATACTATAGGGCAGTTGATTTGCCCTGCTGACATTGAGTAAATTTTGGCGGCGTGATTGACGATTTGGTCAAAAGCTAATACTGCAAAATTCCAAGTCATAAATTCTATAATGGGGCGTAAACCTGCTGTGGCTGCCCCTACACCTATAGCGGTAAAACCCAACTCGGCAATGGGGGTGTCAATCACCCTTTTTGCACCAAATTCTTCCAACATACCTTGACTAACTTTATACGCACCATTGTATAGGGCAACTTCTTCCCCCATAATTAACACATTAGGGTCGCGGCGCATTTCTTCTGACATAGCTTCGCGCAAGGCTTCGCGCAAACGTATTTTTCTTGACATTTTTGATATAAATTTTGAGTAGTTAGTTGTTTTTTGAGATAATACAAAGTTTTTTGTACAAAAAAAAGCTCGTACTGCCGTAGGCGCGGCAAGATACGAACTTTTTTAAGATTGGAATATATGTTGAGCTTTTTTTGACAATTTTTATCAAAAAATTAACGGCTTGCGAGTAGTTTCCATAGTTTGGAATTAGGCGTTACTAAACTTTCACTACTGCCAAATTTGGCTCTTTCGAGCGCTTCTAAGGCTAATAATGTTTTGCTGTCAAATTGTCCAGTAACATTTAGTCGGGCGTTAAACTTGTTGAGCGCTTCTTGCACCAATAAGACATCTTGGCTCAAATTTTCTCCATTTTTGCCTACAGAGGCTGAAAGTTGTTTGTCATTTTGCTCTAATTTGGCTTCTGTTTGGCTATTGGTTTTGCTCAATAAGCCCGCAATTTTGGCAAATTGTTCTTTTAATTTTAGCCCTTGTTCTTTGTTGTTTTGTTGAATATCGGGGCTACTATTTCCATACAATTTGAACCAATTTTGCATAAATGCTTGCAAATTAGTCAATGTTTTTTGTTCGTCTGGGTTGATATTGCCTACAGCTGCTTGTGGCAAAATTTCTCTAACCGCTTGGAATTGGGTTTTAATTTTATCCATCAATTCAGCCAATTGATTATTGTCGTTATTTTTTTCTTTATCATTATTGGCTGTGGCTTCAGTTTTGGGGCTAATGTCTTCAGCTTCTTCGTTTTCTACTTGAGCGATTTCTTCCCCTTTGCTAATAATGGCAGCAACCTTTAGTTTAGATTTTTTCATGCCTTTCTCTACCCGCGAGGGGCTTACTGCGCCTTCGGTTAGGTTGATACGCAACACATTACCTTTGTTGTTGGTTTCAAACTTGCATTCACCCACCCCAAAATCTTTTTCTTTGCTGCGTTCTTTTTTCTTTTCTTTATAAAATTTTTCCAATTCGCCGCTAAATTCACCAACAATAACTGCTGCGCCTACCGTCCCACATTTGAACAAAAACTCGGACAAAACTACTATATTGGTCGTTTCGCCCAAACCTTCTAACCTTCTAAACTCATTTTTTACTTTACTTTGGTAGTCTTTTACCGTCATTTCGGATAAACCGAACACATCTATTTTAGTTTTCATAATATGGTAAGCTGCTTATTTTCAACCATTTAATTATTGGCTGTCTTTTTTTTTGCTAAGAGTTGTTTTTTGATTTTGGTTGTCTTTTCAGAATAGGGCGCAAGATAAGCCTATCTTTTGTACTGTGCAAATGTTTTCAGGAAAAAAACAACTATATTTTCATTTTTAGCAATTTTTTTTGAAAACGTTTGCACAGTATATTTTTTATTCATATCTTTGCGCCTTTTTTCAAAAAAAAATCTATTTTGGGGCTAAATTTGAAAAAAAGGGGGATAATTGCATATAAAAAGCTATCTTTGTGCCAAAGTTTTGTTGCATCATTTTTATAGAAATATCTTAATACACTTTTTGTATGCTAAAAAAAATAATATTGGGTTTTGCACTTTTGGCAGCTGGTCAATTAGGCGCACAACAATTGCCTTGTGGCACGACTTTGGCTGATGATGCGCAAATAAAAGCTCGTTTGTTGCGGAATAGAAATGGTCAAGTCGCAACAGCGAAAAGCCAGACGATTACTTATATTCCTGTTACTTTCCATTTGGTAGGCAATGGAAACGGCGAAAATTATCCCAGCCCGATGACAGCTATTATGTCCTTGTGTGCGCTGAACGAAGATTTTTTATCCCAAAATATACAATTTTATCTCAATTTGCCTTTGCGGTATTTTCCCAACCAAGAGGTTTATGATGACGGGTATGATTGGGGTTCTATATCTATAATGGGCAACGCCAAGGTGAACAATACTTTTAACATTTATATTGGCAATGCTGTTTCGAGACCTGTGGCGGGTTATTATTCGCCTGGTGAGGATTTTGTGTTTATTAGACGGGGAGAAGCCAATCGGGTATCCAACACTTTGACCCACGAAGCTGGGCATTTTTTCACCTTGCCGCATACTTTTTACGGTTGGGAGGGCGAAAATTATGATGATTTATACGGGGGACGGCCTGCACCTAGACAAATCAACGGCAATGATGTGGAATATGTAACCCGTACAGGTGCAAATGCAAACTGTGCTACAGCTGCTGATGGTTTTTGTGATACGGAAGCGGATTATTACTCTTATCGGGTGAGTTGTGGGTATAATTCTAACGTACTTGACCCTGATAGTATGCGTGTGCGCCCTAATGAACGATATTATATGTCTTATTATGGGGATGCTTGTATGGATTCTTTTTCCGATGAGCAACAACAAGCGATGCGCGCTGATATTAACGCTCGCGGTTGGGCTAATTTTGCCCCGCCTAATCAAGCTTTTGTTAATTCTGATAGTTTGCAGGCTATTTTACCCGCTATGGGGCAAGATATAGCTATAGGCAATAATCCTATTATCAATTTTCAATGGCGGGCTGCTGCTGGGGCAACAGGTTATATTTGGACTTTGGAGCGTTTTTTGTTGGGGCAACCTGTGGGGGTTGTGGATAGAAACATAGTTTATAATGATACCACTTACAACTTGGATGCTGCTTTGATAAGCCAAAGGGGAGAATATCGTTGGACGGTTTATCCTTTCAATCGCTATCAAACCTGTGAGGCTGTGCCAAAAAGTTTTACTTTTCAAATTAATTCGTTATTGGATTTGCAAACAGCGCAGATTAAGCCCGCAAAACCAAATCCGATTGCAATTTTATCTTATCAAAATCAAAATTTAAGGGCAAGAATTTATAGCGACAACGACAAAAGCCAAAATTTATCCGTTTATGATGGCAATGGACAGTTGATTTTCAACCAAAATTACTTTTTGCAGCAAGGGGATAATTTTATTAATATACAATTTTTTGACCTGCCGCAGGGTTTTTATATATTGCGCTGTGGGAATAATAGCCAATTTTTTAGCAGTTTTTAACCTTAGCAGTTGTTTAGTATTCAAAAAATACAAAAAACAGCTCACGGATTTGACGGATGCGCTTACGCGGAACTTTGTTTTTACAGGTTAACACCGATTTTTTTTATAAAACAATTCCAATTTTACGGATTTAAAACTAAAAAAAACGAAAAAAAAAATCTGTGCATATCTGTAAAATCCGTGAGCTAACTTTAATACTAAACAACTTCCTTATTGTATCAACCTTTATTATTATTTTTATCCCATCTTACTTATGTTTGAATCCTTTAAAAATTTTTTTGGCGTAGATAGTATTAAAATGGTATTTAATCTGTTGCCCGCTTATCCTACCAATGTGGTTAGCATCAACGGAGAAATAGAAATTCGCAGCAGTACGCCCAAAATTATCAGCCAAATTAATCTAAAACTGGTAGAAATTTATACTCGCGGTGCTGGTCAAGAGAAAAAAGTAGATGAGTATGATTTAGGCTTTTTGCAAATTAATGATAAGATAGAGATAGCAGCAGCCCAACCTAAGCAAATTTTTTTCAAATTGCCTTTTGAGCTACAAAAATCTAATATGGACAAAGTAGCCGATGCCAATTTTGTGCTTAAAGGCTTGGTTAATTTTGCCAAATCATTTAAAGGGGTAAAATCAGAGTACGAGATTATAGCCGAAGCTATAGTAGAAGGTTCCAACTTGCGCCCTTTTGCCAAAAAACAGCTTATTTTTGACTCAAATATAAAATTATGAACAAGCAAAACGAGCAGCTTAAAATTTTAATCGCCGACGATGAAGCGGATATATTAGAATTCGCTTGCTACAACCTAATCAAAGAGGGTTACACCGTTTTTGCGGCTCGCAACGGGCAAGAAGCCATAGAGCAAGCCCAATTGCAGCAGCCGCATCTTATTTTGTTGGACGTAATGATGCCTATTTTGGATGGGGTAGAAACTTGCCAGCGTTTGCGCGAGTTGCCCGATTTTCAACACACTGTTATCGCTTTTTTGACCGCTCGGAGTGAAGAATTTGCCCAATTGGCAGGTTTTCAGGCTGGCGCCGATGATTACATCACCAAACCTATCCGCCCCAAGCTTTTTGTGAGCCGAGTGGCTGCTTTGTTGCGTCGATTTAGTAATTTGCAGGCAGAAGAGCAAGAGTTGGTGGAATTAAATCACCTCACTATTCATCTTAGCGAGTATAAAATTGTGAACAAAATAACCAAAGAAACGCAGGTTTTGCCCAAAAAAGAGTTTGAATTGTTGCGTTTGTTGGCTCTAAATTTGGGAAAAGTGGTAGAAAGGGACGAAATTTTTAGCAAAATTTGGGGAGAGGAAATACAAGTGGGAACTCGTACTATTGATGTCCATATCAAAAAAATCCGCAATTGGATAGGAGACGAAAAAATTACCACTATAAAAGGGGTGGGCTATCGTTTAGATTATTAACTGGAGTTACGCTTAAGGTGAAATTTTAGTGCAAAAAAACTAAATAGGGTAGAAATTTTTTTTAACGGCTTTCGCCTAAAAAATTTATTTTTCTGTACTTTTTTGATGGCAAAAAAGTACCAAAAAAGCCAACGCCAAAAAGGCGTTTTTGCTTATTTTGCTTCATTTCATTGCGCAAAAAGTGCAAAACCGTCGCTACAAGCCGACGTTTTTTTCTACGAAAAAAAGCTACTGCCCTCGCTTTGCTCGGTTGGTCGTCTTTTCGCGACATACGCTGGTTTTGGCGTCGCACGGCGAAAATTTAGCTTTTCAACTTGACTTTTATCAAATAAACAGCTGAAGCGTAACTCCAATTATTAAAATAAAAAAACCTCATCGTTATCCAACGGTGAGGTTTTTTTTATCCTATTTTTTTTATCTCTGGTTCTGGCACCCGTTCGCCGCGATGATTGATATAAAACATTTCCCGTTTTTGGGATACTTCTGCCACCCCATTTCTAAAATGCCCGACAAAATCGTATAAAAATGGGATAATTTCGTTCCCTTCAATATCTATAAAGCCCCATTTTTCCCATTTTTTGACCCCAGCTAAATTTTCACTAAAACTATAAGCCGCATTATATTTTGGCGCAATAATTATATCCTCTGTTTTTTGGTGGTAATAACCCCATCTTTGACTAGAACTATCGTAAAACGGGGTAGCATTTTCTATATTTCTAATCATAGTCAACAAATGTTCTAATTGCCCATAAGCTTCGTGATTGATATGTTTCAACGCTTCGGCTAATGTTTCTACCGCCAAATTATAATTTTGTACCATATTCAAAACCTTTACTTTTCGCAGGGTGGTTTCCAATTCATTTTCTCTTATACAAATGGCAATTTTTCGGTGTAATTCTGCTGAAGGTGGGCTAAAATGAGGTTCGTGAAATTCCAAACTGTGGGTATATTCTTCTTTGGCTTCTTCCCAACGCATAGCTAAAAAATGCGCTTCTGCTTTTTTGAGATGCCTTTCAAACGGTTCTTTTAATATCTTGTCGTTTTCTTGATTGTTTTTGCCGTCCAATTCTATAAATATCTTGCGAATAACCGCATCTTCGCGCATCTCCAACGCATCTTTACAATTAAAATAGGCAGTTTCCATATCGCCGCGCTTATACGCTGCTTTGGCTGCTTCAGAATAATGATAAAAATTCATTTCACGGCTTGTCAACTCAATTTTAGCTTCCAACATCATCCTTGGCGGCAAAAATCCTTCTCTCCAATGCTCCAAACTTTCTTTATATAAAGGCAGACATTTGCGCAACAATTCAGGTTTAGTTTCCCAATTCTCAAACAATTTATCCGCTTCAGCAAGTATGGTTTTATAAGTTTCTTCTGTATCTAATTTTTTTTGTTTAACCGTTTCTACCTTTTTTTGCAGTTCTTCCAACAATTCATCAAACATCATAGTTTGCATAGCAGGATTATCATATAAAGGCAATCCCGCACGAGGCAATACGGTTAAATTTTTGTAAAAAGTGTCTTCCCACCAACAAGTTTGCAACATTATAGGCACAACCACCTGCTCGCTATTTTCTACGTTTTCTGCAGCTTTGCGCAAAAATTTATGCGTAAAAAGACTGCTTATTATAGATTGTTCGCTCATCAATATCAATATCAAATCTGCTGCTGCAATTAAATCTTTTAACATTTCTTCCGCAAATTCATCTAAATCAATCTCACCAAAACTAATAGAATTTAACACATAGTTTTTATTCTCTTTGTGCAAAGATTTGATAACTTTACGTATTTCTTCACTTTTTTGATAATCGTTGGGATGATAAATCACCAAAAAATTTAATACATAGGTTGAATTTAAGTGCATATTGTAGTTTTTATGGTTTTAAAACAGATAGTTTTTAGGATATACATTATTTAAATAAAGTTTTATACCCAATTTTATACTCGACTATGTGCGTGGAGTGTAAAACCCCACGCTATTGATAACGCGCTTTGTTAAAAATTATAAAACCCCACGCTATTGATAACGCACTTTGTTAAAAATTACAAAACTCCACGCTACAGATAACGCACCTCATTAAAATAGAGTTTTATACCCTATTTTATAACCGACTATGCACGCAAGGTGTAACAACATACTTGCACACTGCTACGATTACGCGCGAGGCGTAACAACATACTTGCACACTGCTACGATTACGCGCGGGGTATCGCTTACGCGCAGCTTGATGCAGCTTTGCTGCCTCTGCGGTTTAAACCCACGCTACAGATAACGCAACTCATTAAAATAGGGTTTTACACCCTATTTTATAACCGACTATGTGCGCGGGGTATAAAACCCCACGCTACAGATAACGCACCTCATTAAAATAGGGTTTTACACCCTATTTTATAAAAACACTTACGTGCAGAGGATAAAACCCCACGCTACAGATAACGCACTTCATTAAAATAGGGTATAAAACCCTATTTTATAAAAACACTTACGTGCAGAGGATAAAACTCCACACTATAGATAACGCACCTCATTAAAATAGGGTTTTACACCCTATTTTATAACCGACTATGTGCGCGGGGTATAAAACCCCACGCTATTGATAATGCACATCATTAAAATAGATTTTTACACCCTATTTTATAAATAATTAAATATCTGTTGTTATAATCATAACATTTTCAAAATTATTTAGTTCTTCGTCAAAAGATTTATGGGCGTGATGTTTTTCCTGTTTTTTTATATAATTTCTAATCTTTTGTACGTGCGAAGGGCTAACAGAAATAACAGCATAACCGTCTTGCCAACTAAAATAGTTTGTTAAATCTAAATTTTTATTTGCCCAATTTTGAGATACACCTTTTATATTTTTGACTATTTCTGCAACAGTTTGAGTGGTTTTTAAACCCATCAAAATATGAATATGGTCTGCCACACCGTTAATAAAATCTAAATAATAGTTTTTATCTACACAAATTTCTCTAATTTTGTTGTATAAAGGCTGTTTTATATTTGCAGTTATTAAAGGTTCTCTATATTTTGTAGCCCAAACTAAATGTATCCAATGCGCGGAAAAAACTTGCCCCATTTTTTTAAAATTGTTTTAGTTGTGAATGATAAAAATACAAAAAAATAATAACGCACCTCATTAAAATAGGGTTTTATACCCTATTTTATAACCGACTATGCACGCGGAATATCGCTTACGCGCAGCTTGATGCAGCTTTGCTGCCTCT
>JAAFIM010000036.1 GCA_013297745.1 Chitinophagales bacterium
TATTTTTTTATGGAAAATTTATCAGCGCGGGGTATAAAACCCCACGCTATTGAGCGCATATAGGAAAATTTAACTGCAAAAAGCTAATTGTAAAAAAAATGAAAAATATACTGCGAAAGGTCAGTTGATAACTCAAAAACCTATATTTGGGACAAGCTATCTGTTTGAAAACGCAGCATATAAGCGAAATTTTCTAAATTGTTTGTAGGCTATAGAACTCGCTCAACCTACCAAAAAGCTAATACAAGAGATGCTTTTTATCTGATTATTGATTTAAGAAGCTAAACTTTGAAAATCTCGGCTCATAAGGTCGGGATTTTTTTATTTTGTAGGAAATCTAAATAAAATTAGTATTTTTGCGCCCATTTTAGTTGAATTATCGTATGAAAAAGTTTATTTTTGTTGTTTTATTATTCAGTTCTTTATTTATACAGGCGCAGCAGCCTTTGCCTACTCAAGCTTTTGTACCACAGACAGCGCAATTGGTTACTTCTTTTCGCTACAATCAGCTAAAAGCGTACAGTGCCAACCAAAATTTGCGCAATTTGCCATTTATGCGCCGTTTGGGAGCTTTTTTATCAGCAGATATTTTCAATCAGCCCAACGACAGCTTATTTTTTGGATATTGCGAAAATCCAGCCGTTATAGGTATCGACAGCAATCAATTATTTCACTTGGCTTCGTTGCGGGATACGGCTGGGGTAGTTTTTTACAGCTTGACTGTGCCAATGGGGGATATATTGAAATGGCGAACTTTTATTGTCAAAAATTTGCCCCGTTATCGGGATAGTGAGTTTAGATATGCTGGGGGCAATTTTTATATAGCGCGTGAAGACTATGCTTTTTTGTGGAATAAAAGCGTTGTAACTGTGTTGATGATGAAGTTGCCGCCTCAATTAAGCCCGTCTTGGTTGCAAAAAAAAATATATTTTGACCGCTTTTTAGCCCAATATCTTAATCTTTCTGCTGCGGCTTCGCTGCATAATGCGTTGGCTTACAACCAAATTTTGGCGGATAAAAATGCTGATTTTTATCTATATCTAAACCCCAACAGTCAATTTATACAGTATCCAACCGCTGCAAGTTGTGTTTTGAATAGCACCCAACTCTCTGTAAAAACTATAGCTGCTCCGCCTCCGCCTTTGGCCAATTTAATGTCAAAAAAAGCTAACTTTCCCACCGCTCGATTTGCTTCTTTGCTAAAAAATACAAACGCAGTGGCTACTTTTTGGGCTTTTTTCAATAGTAAAATAGCAGCTAATCAAAACGTTAATTTTAATTTTTTTGCGGCGGTAGAATATCTAAAAATAAGCCCTTATGCTGTAGGCAAAAATGTAAAAGTGCTGGATACATTGGCACAAAATGCATTTTTACAGAATACATTCGCTGCTTTTCAGGGGCATTTGTTGGTTAAAGTATTGGATTTTAAATATAGAAGTTCGGATAGTTTGTTATTGCCTGTAGCTGAAATTGGTTTGGATTTTGAGGCTAAAAATAAGCCTTTGTTGGATTTGGCTTTGGCTGAATTGTGCCGCAAGGATATAATCAAGCTGCAAACACCACCTAACTTATTGTTTAGTTATGCCTATGACAAAAATTGGACTTGGTATATAGCCGTAGAAAAAAATATGCTGTATTTGTCTATGCAGGAAAAAAATAGACCGTTATTGAACAAAGCGCCTAAAAAAAATCCCGCTTTATTGACCAATCATACCAATTTGTTGGAAATAAGCCCTGTGGTTTTTGCCGAAAAATTAGCTAAAGTGCTGGACAAAAACAATCAGTTTCAACCCTTGCTCAAATTGATACAAACCCAAGTCAATTCGGTCAATTTATACAGCGAGCCTTTGTCTAATGACTTTATGGTTAGCCAAAATATAGAGATACGTTTCAACGATAATTTTAAATTCACTTGGGCGGATTTGTTTATATTTTTATAATCACAAACAACCAATAGCTAAAAATGCGCTCTTTTTTGATTAAAATGGGTTCATTTATAGGTTGTTGGCAAATCTCGGCGAACAATTGTTGATAATTTTCTTTGTCCAATTGATGCGGGTGCAAAATATCCCCTGGGAGTAGCCTAAATATATATTTCAGCCATTTATGATTGTGTGCATCTACTGAAATGGTTAGCCTGCCCCCTTTTTTGAGCGCTTTCCACAATTTTTGGGTGGATAGTTTTATATCTTTGACGTGATTGATAACGTTTAGGCAGAAAATCTCATCGTATATATGCTCTTCGTCCAAATTTTCTAACCCCCAATTTTTAAACAATACGTTTTTATAATTATTGCGGGCAAAAAAAGGACTTAAGTGTTTTTCGTATTGCTCCAATAAAGGGTCGATAGCTACGACCTGCTGTTGGGCTAAAACCATAAAAATACCCGCAAGACTACAGCCCGCATCCAAACAAAGCGCTTGGGGCGCGATTTGCAAATTATGTTGGGATAAAAATGCTGTCCAATAGTTGCGTTTCCACTGTAGATAATCCAAAGGGGATTTATTTTTGAGATAATTGCGCCACCAGCGTATTTCGGCTGCTTGGGCGAGTTGCCATTTCCACATAGTTTTGAGGATTTTGAGACTTGAGGATTTTAATACCAAATTTTTAAAAAATAAGTGTGTAATAGCGGTATAAATTATTAAAGACATAACTTGTAAAAACTTGTGTTTTGGAATTTTTTTTAACGGCTTACGCCTAAAAAATTCTTTTTCTTCGTACTTTTTGCAGGCGCAAAAAGTACCAAAAACGCCTTGTTTCTACAAACTTGTTCGCTCCGCTTGCTAAAGCTGCGCTCCGTCTCACTTCAAACAGTGTAGAAACTCAACGGATTAGTGTAGTTACGCGCTCCGCGCGGCACGTTTTATTACACACTTACTTTTGCAATTCTGTATAAGACTTGAGGAGGTTAGGATTTGAGGACAATTTTTAGTGCAAGTATTTATTTTATAATCAAAAAAAATTTTTAAAAAAACGATGAAGTATCAAATTAATGAGCGAGTTCGCTTTCGCTACACAGGTGATTATGCCCAAATTTTGAAAGATAATTTGGATGGTTCTTATATGGTTTGGTTGGAAGCCGACAAGATGGAAAGTGTGGCTTTTGTGGAAGATATTATCGCTTCGCATTTGTATAAAGCTGGGGACAAAACTATGTTTATGCAAGAACACGAAAAAAAGCAAAAACCATTGAGCACAGAAGAGTTGTTTTATTCTCGCCAAGAGCTTGAAAATCAGAAAAAAGCAAGTTTTCAGCAGCCCGAAACGGCTACCAATAAGGTAGTTTTGCCCCAGCCTAGCCCAGCGGCCAACAATAATGCTGGACTTACACAAAAAAAGTCCAAAAATATCTTTCAGCTAAAGCCAGCTACCAATACAGGCTTATTTATTGGTTTTTATGTGGATTACGAACAACATTTTACCATTTATTTGCTCAATGATACGCTCAACTCGGTTAATTTTTCCTTTAAATTGTTTTTGCATAATTACTTAGAACAAAGTTTAAAATATATCATAGCGCCCAATCAATTTTATCCCATAGGAGAAATGAACCAAGCCCAATTTAACGATAATCCTGTGCTACAGTTTGAGGTTAAAAATATGAACTTTTTTAACGAAATCAAACTTAAATATAAAAGTTTTATCAAAACTTTGGCAGAAACGCCTTTGGTGGTTGGGCAAATGTATTTGTACAAAATGTTTGCGGCAGATTACAACCCTTTGCAAAAAATCACCACTATACAAGATTATACCAATCAAAATGTGGATGTGAGCGAAATTGTAAAACCCAAAACTACAGCTATCAACGAGATAGAGCTAAAAGCTAATTTTCCTTTGGTTTTGGATTTGCACATAGAGCAATTAGTGCCCAATTATAGAGAACTCAACGCCAGCATTACCTCTTTTATCGGGTTGCAAATTAGAGCTTTGGATGAATATGTGCTAAAAGCCTCCAAATTGAGTGTAGAAAAAGTGGTGGTTATCCACGGGGTAGGCGATGGCAAACTCAAAGAAGCTATAGCTACCCGCTTGCGTACGCATCCGTTGGTCAAAAGTTTTTTGAATGGTTTTAACGAATTATACGGATTTGGCGCGACAGAGATTGTGTTGCGTTAAAAAAAGGACGATAATCTAAAAATATAAACCTGTTGGCTAATTGCTGGCAGGTTTTTTTATTTTTTTTAAAAAAAACTAAAAAAAAGCTGAAAAAGATTTATATTTGCACTGCCGTACTTAAAACGGCAAATTTTTATTTCTAAACGCTTTAATTTTTTTATCAAAAATGGATAAAAATCAAAATCAAAATGTCCTGTTAGGGGGGGGGTGAAACCAACCTTTCCGAGTTGGAAGAACGCTTCCTCAATGTTGTAGCTCAATATAAACAGTTACAAGTGCAGAAAAAAATTTTCGCTGACGCACAACCCGTTATCGCCAAGATAAAAGAGTTGTATCAAATTATTAAAACCAAGCTATGAATTGGCTAATTATTCTTTTTTTATATTATAACAATTCATTTTTTTTATCGCCTTTTAATAATTTTCAAATGTCAAACGAAAAACAACAACTTGCCCATTATCTCCAAAAATGGGAAACGGCTTGCGCTAAATATCCTTTTTTGTGGGATATGCTGGATAGCGAAACCAAAAAAATATTTACTGAAAGTAAGCTATTGCTGAGCAATAAAATGGCTGTAGCTACCAAATCACCTTTGCCTGATATCAATAAAACAGAACTTCAAATTGCTATTGGCAACTGGTGGCGCAATCAATCTGATAGCCTTTATAAGTATACCAAAGAAGGTTCAAAAATCAATTTGCGAAAACTATCAGATGTTTGGGCTGTGCGCAAAGCTGAATTAAATAGCATAGCAGCTGTCAAAAAAGTACTTTCTGAATGGGTTTATGATGCTAAAAAAGTAGAAAAAAATATGTCCATTGAGGGTTTAAAATCTGAGTTAGATGATGAATATAATAATTTTTTGAATAACGCAAATTTTAAAGAATTGTGGGCAAGTGACAAGAATAAACACAAGGAACTGACTGTGTCGTTTTTTGAAGCAAGCATACAAAATATTTTGCCACTTGCCGCTACTATTATCCCTGCTTGTGTATCTGCTGATGCTAACGATGCCCCCAGCCCTGAACGCAGAAATCAATTGGAAGAAGCATTTATAAGCTGGCAGAAAGAAGCTAAAGCAGCTTTGGATTCGCCTTGGTTGAAAGATTATGCAAATACAAACTTAGAAGCTGAAAACTTAGCAAAAGCTTTTGTGCAGTTTTTTAACTTCAAAGGTGAGGCTTTTAGTGTGGGTAGCTCCGTCGATAAAATACGAAGTTTGAAAGGTGGTAAAGGAAAAAATTTGTCTAAGGAGTGGGGCAATATTGTAGATTATGTAAGTTTTTATCCTAATGAAATTGGGACAAAATTTAGCGTTCAGGCTTTTCGGGATAGCTTACCGTCAAAAGAGGAGATAAAAAGAACGCTGGTCTCTTGTATGGAAAATATAACCGATGTGGCTGAATATCCTGCTGATGTAGCTATTAAGAAACTGCCTAATTTTACGGGGCTTGTTACTATAGGACGTGTGAAAATGTATTGGCAAATTGGGTTGGAAATGAAGCTATTTACCAATGATACCGAAAAAGTTAAATTTTATCAAGTTGTGGTCAAAGAAGATAGCTTGAGGTTTGGATTGGCAAAAGGTGCTGGTAGTGTAGCTGATGCTCGTTATCTTGTTACCCAAACTAAAGCCCCCAACTTAACCCCCGTGCCAAACACAAGCGGAGCCAAAACCTATAACTCAACTTATGCGGCTGATATTAAATTGACTTGTTCTTTGGTGGGTTTGGGGCAAACTACAACAAGCGGACAAAGCAAAACTGAATCTGTGACTACGAATAACACCATAGGCGCAGAAGTGCTTTGGGTAAATGGTTCTATTTCTAATGATAGGACAGATGAAAATTCTAACGAAAATTCTACCCAAATAACCGATAATCCTTCATCTTATCCTTTAGAAATCAATGCTAAAATTTCTGCCAATTATTATTTAGGTAGAAACAAAGAAGGGCAGTTAGAGCCTAAAAATTGGAAAGTAGAATTGACAGTAGTAGGAACGCCAACAATAAAAGTTAACATTTTAGAATAAATCATTTCATTCCCAACGGCAGCAGCAGTTGGGTTTTTTTATTTTTTGGGATAAATAACTGAAAAAATTAAAAAAATAGCTAACTTTGCGCCCTAAACATTAAATAAGCGAAAAAAAATAATTTTTTTTCTGTCTGACCAAAACCACCTTTTTTTTGATTGTTCAAATTAATAAAAACTATAATAAAATGCAGCAAATATAAGCTTTTGGCGAGTTTTGTATGTACGATTCTTAACCCATATAAAAGCATAAAAATTGGTTTAGAAACGTACAATTTAAGCAAAGAGTATTTTGCTAACAAAGCGCTAAACACTTAATTTTGTGTTAATAAATTTCCAATGAAAGCTAAAAAATCTTACGGACAGCACTTTTTGAGAGAAGAACCTATAGCTCAACGCATAGCTGAAAGTTTACAACTGCTTGATACTTATCAAGATATATTAGAGATAGGCCCTGGTATGGGTATGCTCACTAAGTATCTGCTTCGTTATCAACCCGCCCAAAAATTGACCGTTGTAGAAGCAGACCCTGATATGGTGGCGCATCTGAAAGCCAATTATAATGAACTTCCCCACGAGCAAATTATTCAGCAAGATTTTTTGAAAATGCCCATAAGTCAGCATTTTGCTGAACGCCAGTTTGGTTTGATAGGCAATTTTCCTTACAATATATCCAGCCAGATTGTATTTAAAACTATAGAACACAGAACCCAAATTCCAGAAATGGTGGGTATGTTCCAGCGCGAAGTAGCCGAGCGTATAGCCGCTACGCCTGATTGTGGAGAGTACGGAATTTTGACCGTTTTGGCGCAGGCTTTTTATGAAGCCAAATTATTGTTTATCGTCAAAGCGGGTAGTTTTAACCCACCCCCAAAAGTACAAAGCGCGGTGATTAGATTGACCCGCAAAACTAATCAAGATTTGGGTTGTGACGAAAAGATTTTTAAAATGGTGGTCAAACAAGCATTTGGACAACGCCGAAAAATGTTGAGAAATACCTTAGCTGGTTTGTTATCCAAAGAAATACTTTACTCAGATGATAATTTTACAAAAAGAGCCGAAAATTTATCCGTAGCCGATTTTGTAACCCTAACCAACCAAATCAGCGAGTTTAGAAAAAACAGCAAAAATGACGAACCCATAGATGAACCGACAACAAACGAGGGTGAAAATGATTAGAAAAGTGCTAATTACAGACCACGCGCATATATTATTACAGCAAGGTTTGGAAAAAGCGGGTTATCTGTGCGATTATCAGCCAGAGATTAGCTACACCCAAACGTTGGAAATTATCCCCGAATATGAAGGTTTGGTTATCAACAGCAAAATTTTGGTGGATAAAAATTTCATAGATAAAGCCCCCAAGCTACAATTTGTGGCGCGTTTGGGTTCGGGGTTGGAAATTATAGACTTAGAATATGCCAAAGAACGCCAACTAAAAGTTTTTAGCTCGCCAGAGGGCAATTGCGATGCTGTGGCCGAACACGCTTTGGGATTTTTGCTCGCTTTGGCTATCAATTTGCGCCAAGCCGATGCTGAAATGCGCCAACAGGTTTGGAATAGAGAAACGCATAGGGGTTGGGAATTGGGGCAAAAAACTGTAGCCATTATCGGCTGCGGACACACGGGGGGAGCGTTTGCGCGCAAATTGAAAGGGCTGGATATGCGCGTTTTGGGTTATGACAAGTATAAAAAAGATTATAATCGCAGTTTTCCCCACTTGATAGAAACCAATATGGAGCAGATTTGGGCTGAAGCGGATATCGTTAGTTTGCATTTGCCGCTAACTGCCGAAACTAAATATGCTTTTGATAATCAATGGTTTGCACAGTTTGAAAAAAATATAATTTTGCTCAATACAGCACGTGGGCAATTGATACGGAACGAAACTTTAATCACCCAATTGGATGCGGGCAAAATCCGCGCTGCTGGATTGGATGTGTTTGAAAATGAAAAAACAAGCACTTACAGCCACCACGAACAAGCCCAATACCAAAATATAAGCCAACGGGCTAATGTATTGTCGACCCCTCATATAGCAGGTTGGACACAGGAATCAAAAATAAAGTTGGCTCAAATACTTTTGGATAAAATTTTGTCTTTTTTTTCTTAAATATGCTTGTAAATTCAAAAACTCGCCCTATTTTTCGCCCTTGTTTGTTAAAGTAAGGTTAAAATATAGCCGATTTTGTTAATAAATTTACATAAAAATATAGCTAACTTGCTGATATATAATCAATTGCGAAATTTATTTCTTAACCTAATTTTAATCTTCATTTATGAAATACCTAATTTTATTGCTGCTTTTTAGCAAAACTTTTATCGCTTTTAGCCAAAATTATGGCACACTCAAAGGCAGAGTTACCGACGAAAATATAAATAATGAACCTGTAGCTTTCGCGAATGTGGCGGTTTATAAACAACCAGCTGATAAAAATGCAAACTTGGCTCTGTTGGATATGTTTTATGGCACCAGTACGGACGAAAACGGCGATTATTACATTCCTAATCTGCCTACGGGGCTTTATCTGGTAGAAGTTACCTACATTGATTTTCCTGCGCCTTTGAAATTTAATAAGTTAAAAATTGAAACAGACAAAACTACAGTTTTGGATGCGAAATATCCGAAGATGGAAGAAGAGGATGGAAGAGATTACTTCTTGCCTCTACAGATAGACGTTCCTCCAATGATTGATGTTTCTAATACTTCCAACACCACAACCATAAAAGCGGACGATATTCGCCGAATGGGGATTAGATAATCATTTAAAATCGCCTAATTATGAAATACCTAATTTTATTGCTGCTTTTTAGCAAAACCTTTATCGCTTTTAGCCAAAATTATGGCACACTCAAAGGCAGAGTTACCGACGAAAATTATAATAATGAGCCTGTAGCTTTTGCGAATGTGGCGGTTTATAGAAAATACACTGGCACGAACCAAGAACTTGAACTTGAATTGATTAATGGCACTAGTACGGATGAGAATGGCGAGTATTACATTCCCAATATCTCCGCTGGCACTTATGCGATAGAAGTTACTCATACCGATTTGCCACGCGCAATAAGAATAAACGGGGTTCAAATTAAATCAAATGGTTTTGTTAATTTGGATATTAAGTACCCTATTATTGACCACTCAAAACCACCAACAGCACCATACAAATGCCGTCTAACAGATAATGGTTTTTGGGTTGGCAGCAAAATAGCCCATCGTTAATACACCTTTTCAAAAACATAAACATAAATGGTTATAATTCGTTACTTAATTTTTTTCAGCTTACTGTTGCTCGCTGGGCTGATACAGGCACAGTCAGGAGGCGCCCTCAAAGGCAAAATTACTGACGAAAATTATAATAATGAGCCTGTAGCTTTTGCGAATGTGGCGGTTTATAAGGAAACGGGGCAAGAGTGGGACGAACTTGTATATGGCGCTTCTGCTGATGTAGATGGTAATTATTACCTTCCCAATATCCCAGCTGGAAGTTATATTGTGGAAATTACTTATATTGATTTTCCACGAGTAGTCAAAATACACAATCTGTTAATAGTACCCAACAAAACGACCCAATTGGATTATAAATATCCTAAGTATGATGATTCTTGGGAAGAATTAAGACTTAACCCAATATGCGCCTACGCCTATCATAGCTATCCAACTGCCAACAATACCAACGAACAAAAGCAAGGTGAATTTTCAGCATCAACAAAAATACTCCACCGTTAACATACCTTTTCTTAACTTTTTTTTTAAACATAAAATTTTTATTCACACAAGCACAGATTTTTTTATAACTTTTTCAAAAACACAAACTTAAATGGTTATGATTCGTTACTTAATTTTTTTTAGCTTACTGCTGCTTGCAGGGCTAATGCACGCACAGTCGGGAGGTACTCTGAAAGGGAAAGTTACCGACGAAAATATAAATAATGAGCCTGTAGCTTTTGCTAACGTGGCGATTTATAAAAATTCAGGGGTAGAAGGTGTAGCACCTGAATTGGTAAATGGTTCTAGCACAGATGAAAATGGTGAGTATTATATACCCAATGTTCCTGCTGGTACTTATATGGTTGAGATTTCATATATTGATTTTCCTGCGAATTATCAAGTTACTGGAGTACAAATTAAATCAAATGGTATAACACCTTTAGATATTAAGTACCCAAAAGTACAAGATGAAGATAAAGGTAAAAAACTAGAAGTGATTATCGTGACTGCTGAGCGCGCTATTGTGAACGTTACTGAAAATAGTAATACTAAAACAATGACAGCTGAGGACATATCTAAGCAAGCTACACGTGGGGTAAGTGACTTAAAAGCACAAAAAACGGGTGTAGTTCAAAAAGATGCGGGTGAAGCCACTCGTGCTATGGGTAGCCGCGCTGGTTCTGATGATACTTATATTGATGGTGTGCGTTCTTTTGGTGGAGCTAGTGTACCAGAGACGGATATCGAAGAGATACAAATCACCACTTCTGGTATTCCTGCTGAATATGGCGATGCTACTGGTGCGATTACCAACATCGTCACAAAAGGTCCTTCCAATACATTCACAGGTGGAGCGCAGTTGGAGACTTCTCAGTACTTAGATGCTTTTGGTAGCAATCGTTTGGACTTATCTTTTTCAGGTCCTATACTCAAAGCAGATGTTTTGGATAATAAAGGGAATAAAATCTACGAAAAAGATAGCATTACCAAAAAACGTACTTTATTGGGTTTCCGTTTCTCTGCTACGGGTTTTACCGATTTGGACAATCGCGCTTCTGCTTTTCCTACTTTCTTGTTGAAAGACGAAGTTAGAGACCGCATTTCAGCTAATCCTTTAGTACAGAATCCAGCTGGCGCAGGACGTATACAAGCGGCTAATTATTTGACTGCTGATGATTTTACGACCAGCAAAATTCGCCCTAATGTAAGAGAATCTTATGTTATTCTGAATGGTAAATTAGATTATAAACCAACTAATGATGTTTATGTTTCTGCTGCTGGCCAAGCACAAGTTCGTGTAGGAAATAGTGGAGGACGTGCCAATCAATTGTTGAATTATGATTACAACAGCCAATTTACACAAAATAACGTGCGTGGTTTATTCCGCTTGCGTCATTCGGTAAGCTCTACCAAAGTAAAACAAAAAGGTGACGACGATAGCAGCGCTATTCAACCTTTGTTTCAGAATTTGGTTTATGAAATACAAGCAGACTATACTCAAGAATCAACTATCCAATCAGACCCTCGCTATGGCGATAATTTCTTTGAATATGGATATGTAGGTAAAATTTTCCGCAATTACGTACCAGTAGCTGGTTTTGTAGATTCTGTGGCTATCCGCAACAGCAACGATAGTATTATTGGTTATGATGTAAGATTGGGACACTCTGGTAACTTTATCTCTTTTGCTGGATACGAACCAGCGCGAGACATTAACCCAGTGCTTTCTGCTTACAACAATTTGATAGATTTTAGCCGTATTTCTTCTATGGAAGAGATGGAAATCGTCAATGGTCGTTTTACAGGCAATCAAGATAATATATTCAATTTGTTTAGAAACGCTGGTACAGTAGGCGAAAATGGTGCTACTTATTTTAAAGATTTTTCTCAACAAATTCGTGGTAGCGTAAAAGTAAATTTTGACTTAGTTACTAATAGAGGCAAGGGCAAAAATTCTTTCCGCCACGCTATACAAATGGGTGCAACTTACGAGCAACGTATAGAACGCGCTTATGCGATGTCTCCTTTTGAATTATGGACTTTGGCTGACCAAACTGTCAATGACCACTTATCTAATTCGGCAGATAGAAGCCGTCCTACAGGCGAAACTTTTTTCGACCCATTCAGCCAACGCTATTATGAGCGTTTTGAGACATTGATAAGAAACGACGCAGAGGGTATTCCAACCCCAATGTCTGCTTTTGGAGAGCGTTTGCGTACACAGTTGAATAAAACTAGCCGCGATTGGATAAATGTACACGAATTGACCCCTGACCAATTGAGCCTTTCTATGTTTGAACCTACTACTTTGATACAAGGTCGTCAAGCTGTATTGAACTATCAAGGGTTTGATTATTTAGGCAATCCGCTAGGTACTAATGTTCAGTTTAACGATTTCTTTTTGGAACAAGTAGACGGACGTTATACTCGCCCTGTAGCTCCTTTCAAACCTATTTACATAGCTGGTTATATACAAGATAAATTTATTTATAAAGATATTATTGTACAAGCTGGTTTGCGTGTAGATAACTATGATGCCAATACCAAAGTAATGAAAGACCCATTCTCTGTAACTGGTTATTATACGGCTTCAGAGTTTGAAAAAACAAATTCTAATTATAATGCACCACAAGACCCAGATTATAGACGTCCAAGCACTATAGGTGATGATTTCGCTGTTTATGTCAACGAAAATAGCCAAGATGCAGTAGTGGTGGGCTATAGACAAGGCGAACAATGGTACAATGCTGCTGGTACGCCTGTCAATAATGCTGGTGAGTTAGGTTCTAATATAATCCCTGCTTTGCGCGGATTTAGCCAAGCTGAAATTGACCCACAAGGTTCTAAATACGACCCAGATTTGGCGTTTAGAGATTACAAACCTACCCCTGTGATTATGCCTCGTTTGTCTTTCTCTTTCCCTATTATACCAGAAAAAGCAAACTTCTATGCCAACTATGATGTTTTGGCTCAACGCCCCAACGGCAACAACGTAGCAACTGCTTTGACTTATTTCAATTTCCGCGAAAATGCTGCTAATGGTTTCTTGCCTAATCCTGACCTTCAATCTCAACGCGTAGTAAATTATGAAGTTGGTTACCAACAAGCTATCAATCCATTTTCTCGTTTCAAATTGTCTTTGTTGTTCCGCGAAGACCGCAACCAAATCCAATTGAAACAGTACTTATTTGCTTATCCTATCAACTACACTACTTTCGGCAATGACGACTTTTCTACCACCAAAGCTTTTATGTTTGAATATGAACTTCGTCCTAAAAAACGTGGAAGTTTGACCGAAAAAGCAAGCAATATGAAATTTATTCTAAACTACACCCTTCAGTTTGTAGAAGGTACTGGTTCTAGCCCTACAGCTACTGCTGCTATTGGTGCGCGTGATTTGAAATACGTGTTTCCATTGGATGTAGACCAACGCCATACTTTCTTCTTGAATATGGATTATCGCTACAAATCTGGTGCTGAATACAACGGGCCTAAAATTTCTTACAAAGGCAAAAAGAAATCAAAAGATGCTGAAAATGCTGACCAACCTGCTGAAAAAGTGGATAAAACTTTTGATATTTTTGCAAATATGGGTATAAATATATCTTGCACTGCGTTTTCTGGTTCTCCTTATACTCGCAAACTTGTGCCTGGTGGTATCGGAACTTCTTTTGGTTCTGCGATTACAGAGGGTTCTATTAGTGGTGCGCGTTTGCCTTGGAGCTATCGTTTTGATGTGCGTATTGATAGAGATATTACTTTTGGTGGTAAAGAAAAAGAGGGTAAAAAATCAAAAATTGTTCGTGCGAATGTATATGTGCGCATCCAAAACTTGTTGAATACCCAAAACGTACTTAATGTATATCCTGCTACTGGTTCGCCTACTGATGATGGTTTCTTGACCAATCAAAACAGCCCTGGTTTGAATTTGCCTATACTTAACGGAGACACTTATCCTTTATTGTACGATTTGCGTATGCGCGAACCATTCAATATCTCTCGCCCACGCCGTATATTCTTGGGCGTAGTATTTGGTTTCTAAAAATTTGAATTTTTAAAATCATCTTTGCTATGGAGGCTGCTTTTTTTGTGGCCTCCTTTTATTTAATTCTTTTAAATATTATTTTGGTATGAACCGACTAAAACAATTAGCTTTTACGCTGTTTTCGTTGTGTATAGCTCCGCAATTATTACAAGCGCGCGAGTTTATCAGCAGCAATCATAATCCTCCTCCCCCTAATAATTTTCCTAGAGCAGCCAACTGTTCCGAATCTCGTGCAGGTACAGAGTTATCAATCAACAATGTGCGAGCATTTTTGGGCGCAGGCGGTCGTGTATGGTATGACCTACAAAGGGGAAGTTATATAGTGCCCAATGTAGACCCAGCTTCTGGGCGTCCCCAAGTTTCTTCGCTTTATGCTGGCGGGATTTGGTTGGGTGCTTATGATGCTGTGGGCAATCTTATTCTTGCCGCACAAAAATTTAATCAAGGGGTAGATTATTGGTCAGGCCCGCTTGACCCGCTCACAGGCGTGGTAGAAAAATCCGTTTGCGAAGAATGGGACAGACACTTTCGGGTGTTGGGTGCTGATATAGATGCTTTGCGTGCGGATTATTTTGCGCCAGACCCAGCCACTGGACAATCAGACAACCGTATAGATAGCCGCCCTTCAAGAGGAATTTTGGGTTGGCCAGCTAGGGGTAATCCATATTTCAGCGAGATTTATGGCTTTGATTTGCCAGACCAAGATTTAGCACCTTTTATAGAGCCTTTAGGACGCGAAGATGGCATTTATGACCCTTTGGATGGCGACCATCCTGTGATTGAAGTCGCAGGTTGTGGTGCGGACTATCTCAATCCTGTATATGCTGACGAAATGATTTGGTGGGTATTCAATGATAGAGGTAATGTGCATTCTGAAAGTAGTGGACAACCTATGTCTATGGAAATTCAAGCCTTGGCATTTGCTTATCGTACCACGGATGCTATCAACAATATGTCTTTTTATCGCTATAAATTATTGAATAGAAATACTCTATCTCTAAGAAGTACTTATTTTGCGCTGTGGTCTGACCCAGATTTGGGTTGTTATTTGGATGACAAAATTGGTGTAGATACGGCCACTGGTTTGGGTTATGTCTATAATGGGGATGCTAATGACGATGCAAGCTGTGGTACAGCCTTGGGTTACGGTACTGTAGTTCCAGCTTTGGGGGTGGATTATTTTAGAGGACCTTTAGATTCAGCAGGCAACCAATTAGGACTTTCTTCTTTCCAGTATCACGTAGCTGGCGGCGGTCCTACAGGCGACCCTAATGCTGCACTTGGTTTTTATCGCTTGATGTCTGGTTTTTGGCCTGACGGCACACCCGTAACTTACGAAGTAGGAGGTGATGGTTATGTAGCTGGTGGTTCTGGTACGCCTACACCTTATGTTTTCCCCTCTTTCCCCAATGACCAAGGCGCTGGCGCGTGGTCTATGTGTACAGGCGGCAATACAGCTAGCGACTTCCGCTTTTTGCACGTATCAGGTCCATTTACGTTATTGCCTGGTGCAACCAATGAGTTGATTTCAGGGGTGGTTTGGGTACCTGAAGTTCCAGATTATCCATGTCCAAGTTTGCGCGGCTTAGTTGAGGCTGACGTTTTGGCACAAAACTTATTTGACGACTGTTTCAAACTTACTGATGGTCCTGATGCGCCTTATATGGATGTAGTAGAGTTAGAAAATGAGTTGGTATTGAATTTATCTTATTTGCCTGCTCAAAATAATTACCAGTTGAAATACGAAGAGCGCCCAGCTTCTTTGCGCGGTGAGTCTGATTCAACCTACAATTTTGAAGGCTATAAAATTTACCAAGTGGTTAGCCCTAATACTTCAGTTACTGAATTGGAAGACCCAGAAAAAGCTCGTTTGGTTTATCAAACAGACTTGCGCAATGGTATAGATAAAGTGACCAATTGGTCTGTTTTCCCTGATGAAGATGTACGTGCTTTTGTTCCCAAAATCATGGTAGAGGGCGAAGACAAAGGTATTAAACATACTTATGTGGTAAAAGAGGATAAATTTGCTGTTACCAACAATAAATTGGTAAATCATAAACCTTATTATTTTTGTGTGGTAGCTTATGGACACAACGAATTTATACAATACGACCCAGCTACCAACACAGGACAAGCTAATCCTTATTTGCAAGGGCGTAAAAATTTCCGCATTTATACAGGTATCCCCCGCAATAATTCACCCGAATATTTTGGTGCGGTTATCAATTCACAGTATGGCGATGCTCCTCAAATCAATCGTTTGGATGGAAAAGGTAATGGTGGGGCTTTATTCTTGAATGTAGCAGACCAGCCAACTTTTGAAGCTAATTTATTGTCTGGTGCCAACACAAGCAGCATTTTGTATGCTCAAGGGCAAGGTCCAGTAGATGTTAAAGTTGTTGACCCGTTGCGCGTACCCAAAGGTGTTTATAATTTATATATTGGTGACCAAACCTATCGCTGGACTAGAGATGCTAATACAGGCGTATATACAGCCAATGTGCCTACCAATGCCACAGTTTTACAAGATTCTTTGTATTGGGCTTTGAAAGGCGATAGCGACCCAACCAAAGTATGGTTCTCTTATCAGTCACTTGATATTAAATACGAGCATTATATTCCTGAATTAGGAATTTCAATAGCTGTAGAACGTATCCCTTTCCCTGGCACTAATGGGGTTAGCGGTTGGGTTGGTTCTTCGGTAGAATACAAAGATTCTGCTACTGCTGTACGCTGGTATGAGCCTGTTTTGGATGAGCCTTCTGGTATATTCAATATGCTAAAAACTAGCAACGCGCAAGATGATGCAGCCCGCGACCCCCAAGAAGAGTATTCTACTTCAGTTGGTGGTTTCTATCCTGTGCCTATTTGCGATTGTCGTTATACAGGAGCCGAATTTTATTTTACTCCTAGCCAGGTAACTGGTGGCAATCAATACTGCGATTTGTTGCGAACTACCAATCAAGCGCATATCAATTCTTTGCTCAACAGACAACGCAACGTTAACGTGGTGATTACCCCTGACCAAAGCAAATGGAGCCGTTGTATCGTGGTAGAAACAGGAAACAAATTCCATCAAAACGGACTTGGTTTTGGCACACTTCCTAGTGGCAAAGACCAATTGGGTTGGAAAAACAATCAACCTTCGATAGGTAAAGATGGTAATCCTGACGGTACAGGCAATGGTATGTCTTGGTTCCCCGGTTTTGTATATGATGTAGAAACAGGCGAGCGTTTGAATATATTCTTTGGTGAAAATTCTTTGTTGAATGGTGGTTTCTTTGATGAAAATCAATACCCCAAAGCTGCCACAGGCAATGATATGATTTATAATCCTACAGATTTGCGCCAAGCAGGTTTTGGTATAGATAATCCTACAACTTATTTATCTTTAGTATTGGGTGGTCAGCACATGATTTATGTGACCAACTCTGTATATGATGAGTGCCAATCTTTGGTTACTAACTATTATAATCCCCCTCCTGTTGCTGCTTTTACCCCTCAATATAAATTGTTGAGAGATAGAGAATTGATTTGGGCTTCATTGGGTTATATGAAAGAGGGAACTTCTATGCAAGGTGCAAAACAAAATATACCACCTTCTGAAGTGACCTTCAAATTGCGTGTTTCTACCCCGTACCAAATTGCGAGAGCTACCAACCAAAACCAAGGCTTCCCGCTATATAGTTTTGATTTGGGCAAATTATCACCTTCCAAAGAGGAAAAAAATACAGCTCAAACTGCTTTGGATTTGATAAATATAGTACCTAATCCATACTATGCTTACTCTGATTACGAAGTTACAGAAATTGATAACGTGATTAAAGTGGTTAACTTACCTCCCAAATGTGTAGTTCGTATCTATTCTATAGATGGTCGTTTTGTACGCGAGTTTAACGTTTCACAAGATTATAATGCTACTAGTTTGAATGGTATTATCAAATTGGGTTCTTTTGGTAGTGGTGATATAGAAAATCAAATTTCTACCTCAGTCAATTGGGATTTGAAAAATATGGCTGGTGTGCCTGTATCTAGTGGAGTTTATCTTGTGCACGTAGTTGTGCCAGAAGTAGGCGAGCGCGTATTAAAAAGTTTTATCATCAATAGAGCTTTTGACGCACAAAAACTATAATTTATCTTAACCAACGATTGGTAGCTCACAGTCATCCTGTGGGCTACTTTTTAAACTTTATGCGATTTTTATGATTAAAAATTATTCACTAATAGCCGCTTGCTTGTTGGGTATGTTTTGCAGCCCCTTGGCTTATGCTGGTAATCCTGACCGACAAGGTGAAGGTGCAGCTTTCGAACTTTTGCTTAATCCTTGGGCGCGTAGCGTTGGATTGAACGGATTGATTACAGCCCGTACAACTGGGGTAGAAGCCTTATATTTTAATCCTTCTGGTTTGGCTCGTACTCGTACAAAGACTGAAATTATGGCTAGCCACTCACTTTATTTGGTAGGCACTGATATGTCGATAAGTGCAGCTGGTATGGCGCAACGTGTTAGTGAAAATGGCACTATAGGGATTTCTTTGATGTCTGTTGGTTTTGGTGATATTCCTTTGACTACCACCAACCAGCCTGAAGGTATTACCACTTTCCGCCCTCGTTTTTTTAATATGGGGATTTCTTATGGGCATATATTCCGCGACGCAGCCACCAAAAGAGAAAAAGTAGCTGTAGGTTTTACCACAAGGGTAGTTTCTGAATCTATTGCCAATGCTTCTGCTTCTGCTGTAGCTTTTGATGCTGGGGTGCAGTACTATGCTGGTCAAAACAATCAGGTGAAATTTGGTATAGCCTTGCGCAATATCGGTTCCAAAATGCGTTACAAAGGCGAAGGGCTTTCTTATGTGGGTGTAGCCCCCAACCGTACCACGCAAGCGACTGTCCAACAACGTACCACTTCTGCTGATTTGCCCGCTTTATTGCACTTGGGTATCTCTTATGATTTTTTGATTGGAAAAGACTCTCTTGGCAATTCCGCTCAACGCTTGACTGTAGTGGGCAATTTTACCGCCAACTCTTATTCTCGTGACCAAATGGGTATAGGTGCTGAATATGCGTTCAAAGAGATGTTTATGGTGCGTGCTGGTTACAAATACGAATCCAAAATGTATGACAATACCGTCAATGGCACAGTATCTACTGGGCTTACTATGGGTGCATCAGTAGAAACACCGATAGCCAAAGGCAGCCAACGCCGTATAGCTTTTGATTATGCTTTTGAATATACTCGTATTTTTAAAGGTACTCACTCTTTGGGGCTTAAATTTAACCTCTAAACTTTTGCTATCTATCTTATAAAAAAAACGTTTCCTTACTTATGTAGGGAAACGTTTTTTATTTATATCAATTTCTTTTATTTGGTTTCCCACAATCTTAGTTTTAGTTTGTATTTGTCATCACTCAAATACAAGTATTGTTTTTCCACCGCATATTTCATCCCGTTGCTTATGATAGCTACAGGTAGCTCCGTTTTTGAGTTGGGGCAAGCCATAGTTGTACAAATTCCTGACAAATCTTTGTTTTTATCCCAGCTAATTGTTCCATTTTTAGTATCAAATCCTTTGAACGTATGCGAACAACTGTTGCAATCTGGTGAATAATCGTATCCTTTGCTATCAAAACCAATAAATAAAGGTTTTTTTAATTTTTTTTCATCCAACCTTTCCCCATCCAATGCTTTATAGGCTACTATTTGCCATCTGGTATTTTTCAACTCGGTCAAATTAACTTCGCTTAGCGGTTTATATTTTTTTAATATATAAGTTCCCCCCGAAAAACTAAGCTCTAAATGATTGTTTTTCTTAATCTGATATTTCATATTTTCTTCCCAAACTATATCAAATTCATTAGCCAATTTATCAGCATTGTTATTTTCTATGCTTGCGTATGAATCCAAACAACCTTTTTCTGTGCAACTTGTAAAACTGCCCTTTTTTACCCCAAGCAGTTGCGTTTTTGTTTCGTAATCGACATCTAGCTGGCAGCTGTTGCAGTCATTGGGAAAATCATCGTTAAAACTAACCCCTTTATCGTTGAAACGGAATACTTTTATACCACTATAATTAATTTCTTGCCCTTCGGGGTCTAGATAAGTGATTAGCATCCAAGCATTTTTAAACAATAAATCGTTTGTTTCCGTATTGTTATAATAATCATTTTGATTATTTACAAGACTTGGTATTTCAGCAGTTGATGCTATTATAGCATTATTTTTACCCGTTTGGCAGGCGGAAAGGGCTAAGTTGATGGCGATTAAACCCCAAAAAAATTTATTCATAATAAATTTAACGTTTTATGTTTAGTAATTAATGGTTGGTATAAACCAAGATGCAAATATATATAAAAGTGTTGTATGGTCTAATAGCTTAATTTTTTTTAAATTAATTTAGCTTTTAATCCTAAAACGGCTTTTTCCCAACTTGCTAGCTTGTTTTTATAAACAACCAACAACTCTTGAGCATCAGGGCGGGTAGAATTGGGCAATAATTTGACCAACTCGCGCATACCCATCCCGTACTCTGGGCTGTGGGTTAAGCAATTTATCCACGTATCAATAATTAGCTCGGTTTGTTCGCTTTTTTGGTAAATTTCTACCAATGTTTTATAATAAGATTCGTCTGTGGGTCGCTCTTTTATACTTTCCCAAAGGTTATGAATGGCTTTTTTGGACTTGCCTTTTGCGGTCAATATCAACGCTTTGGCTTCTGAATACTCGGTAGGGTCGTCGTTTTGTTTGAACTGTTTTAAATACTTGTGGGCTAAGTCCATATTGCCCGCGCGTATGGCTTGCATACTCAAGTGAAAATGGATATTATCTATCAAATCGCCCGCAAAATACTGAATATCTACGCTGTCCGCGATTAAATTTAAACCATCTTGCCAAATTTTAGCCGATTCTTCTATTTTGCCAACCCCTTGATGCATCAAACCCCGCAACCAAATAAATCTAAACTGTTCGGTTTCATCCAAATTGGGGTCTTGTTGATAAGCCAACGCCTCTTTATCCATTTGGGGGAATAATTCAATCAGATTATTGTGCGGAAAATGATAGTGAGCCAACCATTGCATAAATGTTTCTACGCTTGTGGTTGTAGGTGCGTGTTGATAATGCAACCAAGCGATTTCGGTAGCTAGTAGATATTGATTTTTTTCATAAAAACAATAATAACCCACGTCTGCTAAAATAGTCAATAATTCGGGGCTGCTTATAAAAACAATTTTTATCCTGTCCCAATACTCCAAAAAATAGCCGAAAGCGGCTTCTACAGTAGCTTTTGGTTTGATTTGGATAGCGTCGCATAGATAACTAAACCCTTTTTTTGCCCATTCCAAAAACTTAAAGCGGCTTTTATATTTTTTTAATAGGTCGTAACGGGCGTGTTCTCTAAAAAAGTTATCTATAGTGGTTTTATAGCTGCTATTTAATAAAAATTGAGCGCAGAGAATGGGCATAAATTCTTCTATTTGCTCCAAATTATTAGCTAAATTGAATAAGCCTAACTCTAAATTGGACAAATCTTCATCTGCTAATAAGCGTTTTAGATTTTCAATCTCTTGTGAATTTAACATAAGTAGTGGTTAGTTGTTAGTGGTTAGTGGTTAGTTAAGTATGAAAAAGTATTTAATTAACAATATAAATTATATGTTGTGTATCAATAGCGTGGGGTTTCGCTTTGCGGTTCTACCGATTTATACCCCACGCGGTGCAAAAATATTATTAGCGTTGGGTTTCGCTTCGCGGTTCTACCGATTTATACCCAACGCAAGAATAAAGTTTTATAAAATGTATTTTTGGTGTGTTGGGTGTAAAACCCAACACTAATAAGGTTTTTTTATTTACTGCACGGGGTATAAAACCCCGTGCTATTGTAAAAAATCTATACTCTCGTAACTCCAATATTGTAAAAAATTTATGCTGCTGTTACTTACTTTTTAAATTTAATATTATTAGTTATTATTGGTTACAATTCTTGCGTTATCTACAACAATTCTTGCGTTGACTACAACAATCCTTGCGTTGACTACAACAATCCTTGCGTTGACTACAACAATCATTACGTTGACTACAACAATCATTGCGTTGACTACAACAATCATCGCGTTGACTACAACAATCATCGCGTTGACTACAACAATCCTTGCGTTGACTACAACAATCATTACGTTGACTACAACAATCATCGCGTTGACTACAACAATCATTGCGTTGACTACAGTAATTAATACGATTTCTATAAAAAAATCCCAACAAGTGCTAAAACCTGTTGGGATTTATGGTGTAAAAGCGGTTTATTCCGTAACTTCGTTTTTGGTTTCTGGGCGCATTTGTGGGAAGAATAAAACCTCTTGTATAGAGTGTTGGTTGCTCATCAACATCGTCAAGCGGTCTATACCAATACCCAAACCCGACATAGGCGGCATACCGTACTCCATAGCGCGGAGAAAATCCTCGTCCAAAGCCATAGCTTCATCATCACCTCGTTTGGCCAACTCCAATTGATGCTCAAAACGCTCGCGTTGGTCTATAGCATCGTTCAACTCGGTGTAGGCGTTGGCGATTTCTTTACCCAACACAAACAGCTCAAAACGTTCTACCAAACCCTCTTTGCTGCGGTGTTTTTTGGCTAACGGGGTCATTTCCAACGGATGGTCGGTGATGAAAGTGGGTTGGATTAGATTTTTTTCCACTTTGGCGGAGAATATCTCATCTACCAATTTGCCTACGCCCATCGTATTATCTACACCTATTTTTAGCTCGCGGCAGATTTGGCGCAATTCTTCTTCTGATTTGCCCGTAAGGTCGTGTCCTGTGTATTTTTCTATAGATTCAAACATAGACATTTTGGCGTATTCGCCCCCAAATTCTATAGTGTGTCCTTCTATTTCTATAGCGGTGCGGTTGTGTAGTTGGGTACAAATATAAGCCAATAATTCTTCTGTCATAGCCATCATCCAAACGTAGTCTTTATATGCCACATAGATTTCCATTGAGGTAAATTCTGGGTTGTGTTTGTAAGACATACCTTCGTTGCGGAACATTCTGCCGATTTCATACACGCCATCAAAACCGCCGATAATCAACCTTTTGAGGTATAATTCGTTGGCTATACGCAAGTACAAACCCATATCAAGCGCATTATGGTGAGTAGAGAACGGACGAGCAGAAGCGCCACCGTGTACAGGATGCAAAATGGGCGTTTCTACCTCCAACCAATCGTGACTATCAAAGAAAGCACGCATCGAACGGATAAGTTTGTTGCGCATCAAAAACGTTTTTTTGATTTCTGCATTGACGGTCAAATCTACATAGCGTTGTCTGTGGCGCAGTTCGGGATTATTGAAAGCATCATAAATGTTGCCATCTTTATCTTTTTTGACTATAGGCAAAGGGCGCAAGGCTTTGGATAGGAAAGTGAATGAGGTAACGTGCAAAGAAATTTCGCCCATTTTGGTGCGGAACATATACCCAGAGACGCTGATATAATCGCCAATATCGGTCAATTTTTTCAATACTTTATCAAAAAGGGTTTTGTCTTCGCCTGCACAAATATCGTCGCGGCGCACATATATTTGCAAACGCCCGCTACTGTCTTGCACTTCAGCAAAAACTGCTTTGCCCGCTTCGCGGATAGCCATTAATCTGCCCGCTATGCAAACGTCTTTGAGCAATTCGGGAGCTTCGTCTTTATACTCTGCTTTGAGTGTGGCTGTGAGATGAGTAACTGGTACTAATTCGTGGGGAAAAGCATTTATTCCCAATTCTTGGAGTTGGCGGAGATTGTCGCGGCGTACTATCTCTTGTTCGCTTAAAGCCATAATTTTTAGTTGTTAGTTGTTATTTGTTAATTGTTTTTTTTAGTTGAGGGGGAGTTTAGGAAGTCAGGATAGGAGGACGTTAGGAAGTTAGGATAGGAGGAGTTTAGGAAGTTAGGATTTTAGTATGGGAGGAAGTTAGGATAGGAAGAGTTTAGGAAGTTAGGATAGGAGGAGTTTAGACAATCTTAGTATCTTTTCATCCTAATGTCTTAGCATCCTTCCGTCTTAATATATTAGCGTCCTTTCATCCAAATGTCTTAGCATCTTTTCATCCTAATGTCTTAGCGTCCTTTCGTCCTAATGTCTTAGCGTCCTTTAATCCTAATGTCTTAGCATCTTTTACAATTGGCGCAGCAACCATTCCAAAGCATCTTCTGCCGATTTTTCGCTGAAAGTTTTGCGATATTGCCAAAGTTGTTTATAAGCGTTTTTATCCAATAACAAATCTTCGCGGCGGGTGCTAGATTTTTGCAAATCTACAGCTGGGAATATGCCCTTGCTGGCTAAACGTCTGTCTAATTGTAGTTCCATATTGCCCGTACCCTTAAACTCTTCAAAGATAAATTCGTCCATACGCGAACCCGTTTCTATCAACGCTGTAGCTAAAATGGTTAATGAACCCCCGTTTTCTATCTGTCGCGCTGCGCCAAAAAAGGCTTTGGGACGTTGCAATGCGTTGGCTTCTATACCGCCAGACAAGACTTTTCCACTTGCTGGAGCTACAGTATTATGTGCGCGTGCCAATCTAGTCAAGGAGTCCAATAAAATAACCACATCTTGCCCTGCTTCTACCAACCGTTTGGCTTTTTGGAGTGCTATATTGGCTAATCTAACGTGATTTTCGGGCATAGCATCAAAAGTAGAAGCTAAAACTTCCCCGTTTACGCTGCGTTGCATATCTGTAACCTCTTCGGGGCGTTCATCTATCAATAAAACGATAAGATAACATTCAGGATGATTATGGGCAATAGCGTTGGCGATTTCTTTGAGTAGGGTAGTTTTGCCCGTTTTGGGTTGGGCGACTATCAACCCGCGCTGGCCTTTGCCTATGGGGCTGATTAAATCCACAACTTGAGTGAGTTGCATTTGTTGGGATTTTCTGAATACTACATCCAATTTTTTGTGGGGATGCAAAGGGATTAAATTATCAAAATGGCTGCGATAGCGCAACTGCTCGGGCGGATAACCGTTTATTAAACTTACTCTCAACAAAGCATAATTTCGCTCGCCTTCTTTGGGCAAACGCAAAGCTCCTTTTACGGTGTCGCCTGTTTTCAACCCAAATAATTTTATCTGCGAAGCGGACACATACACATCATCGGGCGAACTTAGATAATTGTACTCAGCAGACCTTAAAAATCCGTGTCCATCGTTATGTATTTCTAAAACGCCTTCGGCTAATATGTCTTGGGTGGTGGAGTTTTGTGTTATGCGGTTTTTGGTTTGCGCTGTGCGGTTTTCGGTTTGCGTTATGCGGTTTTCAGTTTGCGCTGTGCGGTTTTCGGTTTGCGCTGTGCGCTTTTCGGTTTGCGTTGTGCGGTTTTTCGTATCGGCTGGTTGTAACTCTAATATAAGATGAATTAGTTCCTTTTTGTTTAGTTTTTTATAATCATTTATTTCTAATTTATCCGCTATATTTCTAATCTCAGGGATGAGCATTTTGTTTAAATCTGCTTCTGTATAATTCATAAAATTGATTATATATGGTTATTTTTAATAAATTTGGGTGCAAAAGTAAGTTTTTTTTCAGAGATAAGATTTTTTTTGCATAAAAAGGTATAATTTTGCGGCTGAATTTTAACTATTTTTATCAAAATAAAATAAAATATGCTCCCTATCGCATTTATACGGCAGGAAAAAGCGCGTGTAGAACGCTCACTTGCCAAAAGACAGATTAGCAATACCCAGATATTGGACGATATTATCGCGGCAGACGATTTGCGCAAGTCATTGCAAACCAATTTAGATAATTGTTTGTCAGAAGCCAACCGCTTGGCCAAAGAAATAGGCGGATTGATGAAACAGAACAAAGCTTCAGAAGCCGAAACTGCCAAAAATCGCGCTACCCAATTGCGCGAAGAAGCCAAAACGCACGAAGCGGAGCTTAAAATTGCACAGGAAAAATTATTACAACTTTCTTTGCAAGTGCCCAATTGCTTGGCCGAGATTGTACCCAATGGACGGGATGCCGACGATAACGAAGTGTTTCGCGCTTGGGACAAACCTTTTCCCGTCTTGCCCGCTGGTTCTTTGCCACATTGGGAGTTGGGGAAAAAATACCAACTGTTTGATTTTGAATTAGGGGTGAAAATCACGGGCGCGGGCTTTCCCATTTATACGGGCAAAGGGGCAAAATTGCAACGCGCTTTAATCGCTTTCTTTTTGGATAAAGCGGCTGAGGCTGGTTATACCGAATTTATTCCCCCGCTAATGGTCAATAAAGAATCTGCTACCGCTACAGGCCAATTGCCCGACAAAGACGCGCAGATGTATTATGTGGAAAGGGATGATTTTTATCTAATTCCTACCGCTGAAGTGCCTTTGACCAATATCTACAGAGATGTGATTTTGGAAGAAAACCAACTGCCTATATCTTTGACTGGTTATACGCCTTGTTTCCGTCGCGAAGCTGGTTCTTATGGGGCGCACGTGCGCGGACTGAACCGTTTGCATCAATTTGATAAGGTGGAAATTGTGCGGATAGAAAAACCAGAAAATTCTTACGCTGCTTTGGCGCAAATGTGCGAACACGTGGCGGCTATTTTGACCGAGTTGGAACTGCCTTTCCGCATTCTGCGCTTGTGTGGTGGCGATACGGGTTTTGCTTCTGCTCACACTTTCGATTTTGAAACGTATTGCGCTGCTCAAGACAAATGGCTGGAGGTTAGCTCTGTTTCCAATTTTGAGGTGTTTCAATCCAACCGTTTGAATTTGAAGTTTAGAAACGCTACCACCAAAAAGACCGAATTAGCGCACACACTCAACGGTTCTGCTTTGGCTTTGCCCCGTATAGTGGCTACATTGTTGGAAAATCATCAAACTGCTGAAGGCATCCGCATTCCTAAGGCTTTGCAACCTTACACGGGGTTTGATATGATAAAATAAAAAAAATTAAATTGAAATACATATTATAGGAGGTTTTTTTCGGGAGAAGAAAGCCTCTTTTTTTTATTCAAATTTTAGCCGAATAAATGCTGGGCTTTGGGGTATAACGGCTGCACAATTTCATAAACTTGTTGATGGGCTTCGTCCTTATGGGCGTAAGTAATCGTCGTTATGGTGATAACGCCCGCTTTGTTCGCTAAAATGGGCAAACCCCAAAGGATAACATTTTCCAGCCCCGACATAGGCAGCGAAGAACTGTGCGCGCCGTCAAAAAAGGGATTTGGCATCAAACCATTTACATTTTTTACCAATAATTGGTTGATAATTTGCTGATTTCTGGGGTTTAAAAATTCAGCTTTAAGCGTATCATTTTGAAAAGAAATTTGTAAAATCATATCATTAGCGGTTGATTATAAACAAAAAAGCGAAAAAGGCGGGCTGGCCTCTTTCGCGGGATATTTTAGATTGATAAAATACTGTATCTAAGGTTTGAAATTTTGCATCAAATCCACCAACAACTGCACACTTTCCAACCCTAAAGCATTGTACATAGAAGCGCGGAAACCGCCTACTGTGCGATAACCTTCTATCCCTACGATGCCGTTGGCTTTGCAATAAGCGGTGAATAAAGGTTCGTGGGCTTTGTCGGCGGTTAGGAAAGTCGCATTCATCCAAGATTGAGAACCTTTTTTCACTTTGGGTACAAATAATGGGTTGCGGTCTAACTCGTTGTATAATAATTCTGCTTTGGCGCGGTTGCGTTTTTCCATCCCCAACAAGCCACCTTCAGACAAAATCCAGCGCAAAGTGAGCAAACTCACATAAATTGGATAAACAGGGGGTGTGTTGTGCGAAGATTTTTTGGCGATATGCACGCGGTAATCCAACATAGTGGGCAAGGTTCTTTTCACCGTTCCCAATAGCGATTTTTTCACCACTACCAGCGTAACCCCAGCCGCGCCCATATTTTTTTGCGCCCCAGCGTAAATCATCCCGTAATCGTTTCCGTTGATTTGGCGGCTGAATATATCCGAAGACATATCCGCAACTATAGGGCAATCTACTTTGGGCAAGAAATGATATTGCGAGCCGTAAATGGTATTATTTGTCGTAATATGCAAATACTTGCTGTTGGGTGCTATATCCAATTCGGTGGGAATATGGTCATAGCCGCTGGCTTTGGACGAGGAAGCAATATGTAGTTTGCCAAAATTATGCGCTTCTTCTATAGCTTTGGATGCCCATTCGCCCGTATCGGTAAAAGAAGCGGTTTCGTCCTCGTTGAGCAAATTCATAGCCGACATAAAAAACTGGGTGCTTGCGCCCCCCGTGAGGAACATTACCCCGTAATCATCGCCAATTTGCAACAATTGCTTAACCAAATCTTCGGCTTCGTCCATCACCGCGATAACATCTTTGCTGCGGTGCGAAATTTCCAAAATGGATAATCCGCTGTGGTTGAAATCCTGAACAGCTTGAGCTGCTTCTGCGATAACGCTTTGGGGCAAAATGCCAGGCCCTGCGCCAAAATTATGCTTTTTCATTTATATTAGATTATAATTATAAAGGCTAATTAAACTCATATTTATAAACCACATATTCAGACAATTCGTTGCCGCCTGCCGTGTAGGTAGAATGGGCGACTTCGTTGCTGATGCTGCTATAAATATACTTTTCTACCACTTCGAGCTCTTTGCCTCTAAAAGATTTTTTCTCCAAAACGCGCTGTTTGTCGTCATAGACATATAAAATTTTGCGTTCCAACTCACCCGTGATTTGATAGCGACTTTCTTGCATGAGCAGATTGTTGTGGTTGTAAGCGAAGGTGATGTCGTGGGTTTCGTTCGTTTGTAGGTTGAAATGGGTTTCTTTGCGTGCGCGCCCTTTTTCGTCGTACTCATAGCGAACTTTATAAACTAAGGTGTTTTTTTCGTTGCGTTTGGTGGAGAGGGCGACATTGCCTTGAGCGTTGTATTCCCATTCGTTGGTTTCTATCAATTTGTTATGGGTGCCAAAATACTCACTTTTTACCAGCTGATTTTTATCGTTGTAAGTTTCCAACAAATCTAAAATGGGTTCAGCTTCAGCATATTGGATAAAACGTTGGATGCGTTTGGGGTTGCTTTGATATTCATATAAATAGATATAATCTAATTCGCCTGACATATCAAATACTTTCCATTCTATCAACTCACCAGCTGAGTTGTAACGCATATCTGCAACTTTGAGATGATGGTCTTCTGCTTTATTGTCTGCTATACTGTAGTAAAACCAAGATTCTGTTTTTTTGACAGAGGGCTTGTTGGCAGACAAAGCAACTTGAGTAGCAAATTTTTGTTTTTTGTCTACTTTGGGTTTAAATAATTGAGCTTCAGCTATATTAACTAAAAAAAGAGAAAGTGAAGCAGCGAGCAAAATTTTTTTCATGCGGTAAGTTTTTTAAACTTAAAAAAGAGAAAAGTTGATTTGGGCTGCAAAAATAACTGTTTTTATTTAATATAAACTAATTTCTAAAATTTAATTTTTAAAATAATCCTTTAGCTTGCTTATTTATCCCCAAAACGCCAAGATAAGCCAGCCGTAACAAAGAAATATCCAACCTCACTCAAAGGAATGGAAGTACCATCAAAATCTTGATACAGCAATACGCCCCCTGAAAGGTCAATTTGTACGTTAGTTTTGGGGTAAAACATCACGCCCGCTTCTGAATATAAGTTGGTGGTGTATATGTCATTGGCAATACCTGTAAATACTTTTTGGGTAGAACCTCTTCCTTGTAGATAAGCTCCTAATTTGTCGCTAAAAGAAAATTCTGCGGATAAAGCATAATAATTTTGTGGACTTGGATTGCTACCATCCCAAGATAAACCCAAATTGTAGCAAATGCTTAGCAAATCATTTACACCGTTGGCACCTGAAAGTTGTAAATCAGGGCTAACAGAGAAAGGACGGAAATCTTCTGAGGCTGTCCACGGCAAACCCAACATACCAATAAAAGTGAGTTCTGGCACCCAACCTTTATTTTTTAAAATGTTGGCTTTTAAGCCCAAACGGCAAGGCGCAAGACCCACTACGCTTTGTGCTTCCTCTCCGCTTGACCCTGCGCTACTGCGTAGGATATTGTAATCAAAACGTGCTTCTACTCGCTCGTTGATACCATAACGAAGCAGGCTGGAGTTGAGGGAGATATTGCGTTCAAAATAGTTGATGTTAGGAGCCACTTCAAAATTGATTTGTTCAAATTGAAATCCTGTTTCCAACTGTAGTTGGTTTGTGGGTACAATGCTGGTGGCATCACCAAAACCTGGACGGTCTGGGGCTATAGTTTCTACTTCGTCTTGCGCATAAACAAAAGCGTTGGCACACAATAAAGTGGCGAGTATGGTTTTTTTGTACAACATCGGTTTAAAAAAAATTTAAAAATTTAAAAAATGGAAAAACCGCTTAATCTCCATAGACCAAGCGGCAAGAAATCCCTACAAGGGGAAAATCATTTTATATTTGGATTTGATTTGTCCTTTGCTGATGCGATTAAGGGCTGGATTGATGAGCTGTCGTTTCAATAAACCCAATCTATCCGTAAATAGTTTGCCTTCTATATGGTCGTATTCGTGCTGAATAACACGGGCGGTGATGCCGTCAAAAATTTCTTCTTTGGGTTCAAAATTTTCATTCAGATAGGCCAATTTAAGCTGTGGTTTTCTTTTTACTTTGCCACGAATGTCAGGGATGCTTAGGCAACCTTCTTCATAATCCCATTCTTTGCCCGCTTCTTCTATAATTTCGGCGTTGATAAAAACCTGTTTGATTAGTTTATCTGTTGGGTCTGCATCCTCTAATTGTAGCGTATCGATGATAAACAAGCGTATAGGCAGACCAATTTGGGGGGCGGCTAAGCCCATTCCGTTGGTATGATACATAGTTTCCCACATATTGCTCAATAAAGTAGGCAATTCAGAATAATTAGAATTTATATCATTGCATATTTTGCGCAAAATGGGATGTCCGTACGCATAGATGGGTAATAACATATTTATCAAGTTAAAAAAGTATAAAAAAGGATTTTTTTTAGTACAAACCTAAATAATTTTGTAAAATAATAGCCGCGCTTATTTTATCCACTAAGCCTTTTTGTTGGCGATTTTTCTTTTTGGCAACAGAAAAGTTGATAATTTGTTTGGCTGATAGGGAAGTGCCGTGTTCGTCTTCGCGCACGATTTGCAAAAGTGGAAAAGCTGTATGCAAAGCAAGGATTAAAACTTTGATAGGCTGTTCTAAGGGGTTATCGCTGCCATCTTTGGCGGTGGCTTGTCCAATTACTAACTTTTCTACGTTTTCGGTGCGCAAATAATTGGATAGATAATCCAATAATTGGGGCGTCTCTACAGTGGCGAGGGGAGAAGCTATGATTTTTAATTCATCAGTAGCTGCCAAACCACAACGTTTGCTGCCATAATCTAAACCTAAAACTCTTGGCATTTTTACAAAATTTAGTTTTTTTTCAAAAAATACACTCAATCTAAATTAAGTGACCAGCGATGAGTTGGGCTGTATCTTTTAGCTCTTGGGCGGACATTGCTGTCCTTGGAGCTGCAAAGTTGATAAAAGGCAGCGTTTGTAAAGGCACTAAATGTATATGTACGTGTGGCACTTCCAACCCTACTACGGTAGTTGCTACTTTTTTGCAAGGGATAGCCGCCTGCAAAGCCAAAGCTATTTGGCGCGCAAATAGTTGTAAATCAATATATTCTTGTTCTGTAAGGTCAAAAATATAATCTACTTCTTTTTTGGGAATAACTAGGCAATGTCCTTTCTGAACAGGATTAATATCCAAAAAGGCAAAAAATTGCTCATTTTCGGCAATTTTATAACAGGGAATTTCACCCTTAATAATTTTGGTAAAAATAGAAGCCATAAGAATTGACCTATCTTATAAAAATGTTTAAAATTTCGAGTTCGGTAGTGCCTGCTGGGGTTATAATTTTGGCAATTTCGCCTATTTTTTTGCCCAACAAACCTTTGCCTATAGGCGAAGTAACGGATATTTTGCCGAGCTTAAGGTCAGCTTCTGTTTCTGATACTAAGGTGTAGGTGAACACTTTGCCTGTTTTTACATTTTTAATATCTACAGAACTCAAAACGACCACAGAAGACAAATCCAAATCTTCTTCGTTTAATACGCGAGAATTGGCTAAAATAGCTTCCATTTGCGAAATTTTAAACTCCAATAGCCCTTGCGCTTCTTTGGCTGCATCGTATTCGGCATTTTCGGATAAATCCCCTTTTTCGCGCGCTTCTGCTATCTGGCGGGCAGCTTTGGGACGTTCTACAGCTTTGAGTTCGTCCAATTCGGCTTTCAATTTGTCATAGCCGTCTTTGGTTAGGTAAGAATATTTGCTCATTTTGTGGGTAGCGATTGTGGTTGAAAATTATTGAGAATGTGGTTTTTTATAAAAATAATAAAAGAACGTTCCCTACCTAGCGCGGTGAGAACGTTCTGTGTGCATATTGCGGGGGCAAAGGTACGCTTTTTTTTTGATTCTAAAATTTTTTTTAGAAAAAAAGCCATATTTTTACTTTTTTTGTTGCTAAGGGCAAAAAAATCCCCATTTTTGTGCTCTTTTTTCTCTTTCTAATCCCCAAAGCTATGAATTCTAAATTTTTATCCCTTGAAGGCAAAGTTTTTGTTGGGCTCAAAAAATACAGAACGGCGTATGTATTGGCGGGGGGAAATGGTTTAAAATAAGCCTAAACATTATTTTGGGGGTTTAAAATACCGACTTTTTGCAAAAAAATTGTTTTTTTAACCATTTTTTAACAGTTTGGAACGATTTTTGCGGGGTCATTTTAACTTGCTTTTACTAAATTTAACTCTGTTCAATTATGCGAATTATCATAATTTTATCTTTTTTTATATTTTGGGTTGATGGACTTGCTGCCCAAACTTATATTAGCCAAAGTTGCGAAACTTGCGACCATAACGCTACGCTCAATAAATACGAAAATTGCCGCACCGAAATCATACAGGGCGCATTCAAATTAGATTTAGCCAATAATTTTTTTGTACATAGTGATGGCGCTAGCCAAAATACTTTCCGTATTGACAAAAAAAATGCCAATCAAACTTATGAAGTGAGCGATGAGGCGGGCAATGCTTATTTATTTATGTTGGCTCCTGATGCTATTTCTATCATTCCGCTCAAAAATGGCAAGCCTTCAGCTATTCTTATCCGTTATAAATTATTAAAAAATTAGTGGTCAATGATTTCAACTGTTACAAAAATATCATAAAAAAAAGCCTAATCTGTTGAAGATTGGGCTTTTTTTGTTGGGTTGATACCAATATCGTGGGTTAAAAATGTACTAATTTTATATTATCCATATATACTTTTGGTGCAGCCAAGCGGTTGGTATTTTGTACCAAAAATAAAAGGCTGTAAGATTGGGCGTTGAGCTCAAATATATCTTGAGAGAAATCAAAATAAACTTTGTTCCAAAAACCAATCGGATTTACCCCTCCTATAGCTCTTGTTTCACTTTGCCCGTTGCTAAAGTGAGCGACCAAGCCAATTTGTATAGGAACTTCAGTTTTATAATTCATTTCCAAATATACAGCAAAGGCTGTCCCTGCTGGTTGTAGGTTGCTAAAACGTCTGGTAGAAGCCAGCCGACATTCTAAATTGCCACTATCTACCAACATTTGACCTGAATAATCGCCTTCAAAAATATCTAAGGCTTGCCTGGTCATCACTGTGTTGGGATTGCCATCCAAATCTTCCCCAAAAGCAATTCCTGCCCCCTCAAAATCTTCTAATACTTCAATGACGGCTGTAGTATCATATTTTACTGTAGCTATAAACGTATCTACTTTTCCCGCCTGCAAATTGCGAAATTCGTTGTAGCGGTTAAATACCAAATAATCGGTGCGGGTGCTAGAAACCCCATTTTTGACGATGCCTGCTCTTATCGTAACTTGATGATTGCTAATACTTTCATCCAAAATTACAGGCAATAAAGCGGGCAATTTATTCACGCCTATCAACTGCCCATCTACGCTCACCCACGCATCTACGATATTGTGCGCTGCCGAACCCTCGCGGGCGGGATTGCCCTGCTGAAAGCGAATATCTTGTAC
>JAAFIM010000037.1 GCA_013297745.1 Chitinophagales bacterium
TCCATAAAAAAATAGAAAATATAACATTTTTTACCATTTTTGTGCGTGGGGTGTAAAACCCCACGCTATTGAGCGCACACTGTTATTTTTTTCAATCTACCAAATTTTTTAACTGCGAAAGGTCAGGATTTAAAACAAATGGCTCTTAATGCGTTGAAATTAGATATAACAGCTATAGAAAATAAATATCTGGCTGTTGATAAAAAGCAGTTGACCCAATTATCCTTTGCTTTCTTAAAATACATAAATAATCAGTTCCGTACTTTAAAGAAAAATAATGAGGAAGTTGCTCTGTATCCCTACCAACTCGCTCCAATATTTTTTGGAGAACAGGAAGTTATTCTCAATAAAAAAGATAAGAAACATTCTGCTTTATTGAAAGCAAACGGAATTTTCTATTTCCTAAATGCTGCTAAATCTTATGATGATGTAAAAATACGCTTCACCAACGAGCCGGGCGAAGAAGTTTCTGAAGTGCGACAAATACAGATAAAAGCACTAAATCCAGAGAAAGTGTTAGATTTCCCTAAAGTAAGCAATAAATTATTTTCTTTTGAACCTGCAAAAGAGCAAAAAGAATATAAAAATTATGACGACACTTATTTATTATTGGGGCAAATCAAAAATTTGGATGTTTTGTTAGACCAAAAATATGGTCATATTTACCTTTTGCAAGACAAATATAATACAGAATATCGCTATGACCTTATTTTTGTCAATTTATCAGCGCAGGCTTTTGCTAAAACTTTAAATAAAATTAATAGCTTTGCAACTCAAATAAATCAAAATAACGACTTATTAGGGCTTGCAGATAAAATTCAAACGCTTAAAAAAAACATTTGGCTTATTGATAAACAAATAGCCACAAGAGCAGAATTTTCTTTATGGCGGGATATTTTTTTCCCTGAATTAGATGAGTTACGTGGCAAACTAATAGAAAAATATCTTAATGATAGCAAAGAACGGCTAAAAAACGCCACCCATTTTTCTTCTAGCCTTTCTGGCCGCCTTATTTCGCTTTAATCTCTTTCTAAATCTTTCTTTATAATGTTTCCACACCAACAGAATAAAACCATACCCTTTATGGGTGCCATACAAAGCAATGCTGACCTTCAGCAGGTGCTAGATTTTTCTGAAGATATACCAGTTGGTATTTTCAAGCACGACCCACAGAATAACATTTCTATCATGGGTACGAACTTCCTCAACCGCAATTGGGAGATTGAATCGCATCGGGTACAAATGTATTATTTGGATGTGCACGCTTATCGTTCTGCTTCTGCTATCGTTGAGCGCACTATAGGGATAAAACACGACGCACCTCAGCTTATTGTTTTGTACAAAAATAATATCATTTACTACGCTTCGCGCTCTTTTATCTCCCAGCAAGAACTATCTGATATTTTGGATAAACATTGCCCGCCGCCTTCAGAAACTGTATCTGAAAACACAACCCCCACAGATGAAAATCCGCAATAAAATTATATTGCTTTCGCTGCTTGCAGCACAACTTTTTTTTACTTATAAGGGGGTGGAAACTGCCCCCTTTTTTCATTTTGGTATGTATTCAACCGTTCAGCAAAAAGTGGATTCGGTAGAAATTATCCAACTTCAAATCAACCAAAAACCTTTTTTGATTAGCAATTTACCCCTTTTATCTCAAGAGTTTTTGACCAATAATATCTTTTATTTCGAACAGTTGCAAAAAAATAATTTTATAGATGATAATTTAAAAGTGGTTGAAAAACGGTTTCAAACTTGGCTGTCGCCTAATCTGTATCAATTTATAACCCAACAACTCTGCAACGGGTATATTCATCCCAACGATTTTAACCAATGGTTGAAAAACTATCTACAGCCTTATTCCGTAGAAAAAATTGATAGCTTAAATTATCAAATTATCAAAATAAAAGCAGGTTTTTAGCCTATTTGTTTGTAATCATTCTAAACTAAATAAAATATACCCAATTTTTAGCAAAAAAAAGCTAAAATTCCTACAAAAAATACGCAGTTTTATTAAAAAAAACTATCTTTGCGCTCATATTATAACTTATAAAATAATCCATAATACGCCAATGTCTGCTAACATTTTTGACTTTGCTATGATTGAGCGGTTCTACACCGAATTACCCGCTCGCGTAGCTGCTGCGCGGAAAGCTTTGTCCCGCCCACTTACTTTGACGGAGAAAATTTTATTCTCGCATTTGCATCCAGAATCTCCCTTGGCTGATTTTAAGCGAGGAGATGATTATGTATTTTTTGCCCCTGACCGCGTAGCTATGCAAGATGCTACCGCACAGATGGCTTTGTTGCAGTTTATGACCTGTGGGCGTCCTCAAGTGGCTGTGCCTTCTACAGTACATTGCGACCACTTGATACAAGCCAAAGACGGTTCGGCTGCTGACCTTAAAACAGCCTTGGATAAAAACTCGGAAGTTTTCCAATTTTTGCAAGACGTTTCTAATAAATACGGCATCGGTTTTTGGAAACCAGGCGCGGGGATTATTCACCAAATCGTGTTGGAAAATTATGCTTTCCCTGGTGCTATGATGATAGGCACAGACTCTCACACGGTTAACGCTGGCGGTTTGGGTATGGTGGCTATCGGTGTAGGTGGTGCGGACGCTGTAGATGTGATGTCGGGCTTGGCTTGGGAGTTGCGTATGCCCAAACTATTGGGGGTGAAACTCACCGGAAAACTCAACGGCTGGGCTTCTCCCAAAGACGTAATTTTGAAAGTAGCTGGCATTTTGACCGTAGAGGGCGGAACTGGTTATATTTTGGAATACTTCGGCGAGGGTGCAGAAGCTATGTCTTGCACAGGTAAAGGCACTATTTGTAATATGGGGGCTGAAATTGGCGCAACTACTTCCACATTCGGCTATGATGAGTCTATGCGCAGATATTTGCAAGCCACAGGGCGCGCAGAAGTTGCCGCTTTGGCAGAAATCGCAAAAGCTGATTTGACCGCAGATGCTGAAGTTTATGCTAATCCTGCCGCTTATTTTGATAAAGTGATAGAAATTGACCTTTCTACCCTTGAGCCGCACGTAAATGGTCCCTTTACCCCCGATTTGGCTTGGCCTTTGTCCAAATTCGCGCAAGCGGTTAAAGATAATGACTATCCCGCCAAGTTGGAAGTGGGCTTAATCGGCTCTTGTACCAACTCTTCTTACGAAGATTTATCCCGCGCTGCTTCTTTGGCTCGCCAAGCTGCTGAAAAACAGCTAATCGCGCAGTCTGAATTTACCATAACTCCAGGTTCTGAACTCATCCGCTACACAGTTGAGCGCGACGGTTTGCTGAATGATTTCGAGAAAATTGGTGGGGTCGTCCTCTCCAATGCTTGCGGTCCCTGCATCGGGCAATGGGCAAGACATACTACAGATAATACTCGCAAAAATTCTATTATTACCTCCTTCAACCGCAATTTCAAATCGCGCAACGACGGTAACCCCAACACCCACTCGTTTGTGGCTTCGCCCGAAATCGTTACCGCTTTGTCTATAGCTGGTAGTTTGACCTTCAACCCGCTAACCGATACGCTGACTAATAAAGATGGCCAACAGGTTAAATTAGACCCGCCCGTAGGGGTTGAATTGCCTCCAGCAGGTTTTGATGTACAAGACGCGGGTTATTTAGCCCCAGCCGCATATGGTGCAACGGTCAACATTAACGTTAGCCCAACCTCCGACCGCTTGCAATTGTTGCAGCCTTTTAGCCCAATTACCAACCCACAGTTGCAAAATATGCGCGTGTTGATAAAAGCCAAAGGCAAATGTACCACAGACCATATCTCTATGGCTGGAGTTTGGTTGAAATATCGCGGACACTTGGAGAACATTTCTAATAACTGCTACATTGGCGCAACCAACGCGTTCAACGGTCAAGCTAATAACGTGTGGAATGCCACAACAAACAGCTTCCATCCAGTACCCGATTCGGCGCGTGCGTATCAAAAAAGCGGTATTGGTACAATCATTTTCGGCGAAGATAATTTGGGCGAGGGCTCAAGTAGAGAACACGCCGCTATGGAGCCTCGTTATCTCGGGGTTAAAGCGGTAGTGGTGAAGTCTTTTGCAAGAATACACCAAACCAATCTTAAGAAGCAGGGAATGTTGGCTTTGACCTTCGTTAATCCTCAAGATTACGACCTTATCCGCCAAGATGACCAGGTAACTTTAAACGGGTTTGAGACGTTTGCACCAAACAAAAACTTGTCTATCACTTTGAACCACGCAGACGGTACAACTGATACGTTTGAAGTAGCACATACTTACAACCAACAACAAATAGAATGGGTAAAATCTGGTTCGGCACTCAACAAAATTAGAGAAGAAATAGCCAATTAAACCATTGATTAGCAACTTTATAGAACAGCAACCGTAAAAGTTGCTGTTTTTTTTTATGTTTAAATTTATACCAAATATCTTTATAAAATGATGAACAATTATACCCATAATTTAGCCCTTAAGCAGCTTATTTTAACCAATTTTAAAAATTATGAATACGCAAATTTTGATTTTCATCCCAAACTGAACGCTTTAGTGGGCAATAATGGGGTGGGCAAAACCAACGTTTTAGATGCTATTCATTACGTTGGCGTAGCAAAAAGCTATTTTCAAACACAAGACAGGTTGAATGTGCGTCACGAAAGCGAGTTTTTTAGAATAGAAAGCTATTTTGATAAAAATGAACAAAAAGATAAAATTGTTTGCAAGTTTAGCCCCAAAACTAAAAAGGTATTAGAACAAAATGATGTCGTTTATACCAAATTAGCCGAGCATATTGGCCAATATCCTTTAGTTTTTATCAGCCCAGACGATATAAAGTTGATAAACGAGGGGAGCGAAGAGCGGCGTAAATTGATAGATTTTAGCCTTTCTCAGTTAGACCAAAAATACTTGCAGCAGTTGATTGTTTATAATCAGTTGTTGCAGCAAAGGAATAGCCTACTCAAAAATTTTAACAACGATTATGTGCTATTAGAAACTTATAATCAGCAATTAAGCCCGTTGGCGCAGTATATTTACGCCCAAAGGCAGGAATTTTTTAACCAATTTTTGCCTTTATTCAACCATTTTTATACGACTATAGCGGGGGAGAAAGAAGCGGTTAGCTTAAACTATTTATCCGATTTGCACGACAATAGCCCTTTGGACTGCTGGGCAAAAACGCTGCAAAATGATGTGTATTTGCAACGCACCACCAAAGGTATTCATAAAGACGATTTTAGCTGTTTGTTGTATAATCAACCCGCCAAAAGCATAGCTTCTCAAGGTCAAAAGAAATCTTTTCTATTGGCGTTAAAATTAGCGCAATATCAGCTCATTTTTGAAAAAACGGGCTTGTCGCCTTTGTTGTTGTTAGACGACATTTTTGATAAATTAGATGCTAACCGCGTAGCGAAATTAATGACGATTATAAATAATCCCCCTTTTGGGCAAATTTTTATCAGCGACACGGATGAAAATAGGGTTAGACAACTTTTTGCAAACGCAAATTTAGATAGTTATAAGTTGTTAGTGATTAGTGGTTAGTTGTTAGTGATTAGTTATTAGTGGGTTGTTGTAGGGGCAAACCTATGTGTTTTTTTTATATTAATTGTGCAATTTTTTTCAATTATATACGGTAGAGACGTTGTATTGCAACGTCTCTACACCTTGCGCGAAATTAAATAATCAAACATATTTTATAAAATCTTGACAGGGTTGTAAGCAACTAAGTTTTTTGGGGTTGGAAATACATTTTATTATTTTTTTTATAATCCCCGTGTTTCACACGGGGCAATTACTGTTCAACCCCTTCGGGGTTAGCAAAATAAAACCCCAACGGGGTTTAACAGAAATAACCCCGCGTTATAACGCAGGGACAACGTGCGCAGATAAAACAACGTGTAAAATTATTTAAGTTCTAACTCTAATAATGGAACTGCTAACTCTAACGTTGAAACTGCTAACTCTAACGTTGGAACTGCTAACTCTAACGTTGGAACTGCCAACTCTAACGTTGGAACTGATAACTCTAACGTTGGAACTGCTAACTCTAACGTTGAAACTAATAACTCTAACGTTGAAACTAATAACTCTAACATTGGAACTAATAACTCTAACGTTGGAACTCGTAACTCTAATAAAAAAAATAGAGACACTGCAATGCAATGTCTCTACTGATAAATTAAAATAAAAAACCACCGTAAAAAACTTGTTGCTAATTAGGGCAAACACATAGGTTTGCCCCTATATTATAACTTGAATAACTAATAACTAATCACTAACAACTAATCATTAACCACCAATAACGCTTCACCGATGACAAAGATGCTGCCACCGATAAAAATCATTTCGTCATCTTTGCAGTTGGTTTTGGCATTTTGTAAGGCTTGTTTTATACTATCAAAGTGATTGCCTAAAAGTCCAAACTCGGCAGCTTTATCTTTCAACACGTCGGCTGGCATAGCGCGGGGAATTTGTGCATTGCAAAAGTAATACTGTGCATTTTGAGGCAACAAAGACAAAATTTTGCTCACGTCCTTATCTTTTACACAGCCAAATATAAAATGTAGCTTTTGAAGTTGATAAGTTTTAAACACATCTTTCAATTGTTCCAACACATAACCCAAACCGTGCGGGTTGTGGGCTGCATCGGCTATCATCAACGGTTTTTTGCCCAACACCTGCCAGCGACCCAACATTCCCGTTAAAGTTTGTACTTGGGCGCAAGCAATTTTAAACTGCTCTTCTGACACACGGAAGGGCGTTTTTTGTGCTAATAAAGCCAAAGAGGCGGTAACTGTAGCCAAGTTTTTGGATTGATAATTGCCCAATAATTGTAAAGATAGGTTGTAGCGGCTATCTGACAACCTGTTTTCAATATGATAAAAAGCGTGTTCTAAATTTTGCCCCTTATGGGTAATTTTGATAAAATCTTCGGCAAAAAATAACTCAGCATTTACTGAAGTAGCTTTATCCACAAACACTTGAGTAGTCTCGGGGTGAGATTCACCGATAAGAGCTGGAGTATTGGGTTTGATAATTCCCGCTTTTTCTCCCGCGATTAAAGCTAACGTATCGCCCAACATATCCATATGGTCGTAATCTATGTTAGTGATAACGGAAAGCAAAGGTTGGACGATGTTGGTAGAATCTAAACGCCCCCCAAGTCCCGTTTCTATAATAGCAATATCCACTTTTTGCGCGCTGAAGTAAGCAAAAGCCATAGCTACGGTAATTTCAAAAAAGGAGGGTTTAATTTGGTCGGCCAACGCTTGCACATCTGCGGTAAATTGGGTTACAAATGCTTCGGTAACAGGCAGTCCGTCTATCTTTATCCGCTCTTTGAAATCAATATAATGAGGAGAGGTGTACAAACCGACCCGATAACCAGCCGTTTGCAGCGCAGCAGCCAACAAATGTGAGGTAGAACCCTTGCCGTTGGTGCCAGCTATATGCACGGTGGGGAAATTATTCTGCGGGTTTCCAAAATGGGCGCACAAAGCTATAGTATTGGTTAGGTCTTTTTTGTAAGCTGCCGCCCCGATGCGGGAAAACATAGGCAATTGGTTGAAAAGATATTCCAACGCTTGAGAATAATTCATAACAAAAAGAGATTTTTATAAAAACAATAAAACAATAATTGGGTTATTTTACCTTTTTCAGCACGGCGGATTGGGAGGAAAAGACAGGCATTGATTTTACCTCAAACCCTTCTTGATTATACTCGCTAACCACTTTGGGAGCGGCGGTATAAATGTCATAAAATAGCAAATCGCCAAAGCGTTTGAACACACAGTTGTAATAACTTCCGTTGACGGTGTAAAAATTGTAAAAAGTGTTGTCAAAATAGCTATTCTGTAATAAAATACCGTTATTTTCGTCCGTCCAATATTGAGGTGTGCCTTTAAAACTATCAGGTTGTACAAGTTTATAATCTTTAACCACGTTGCCATAGACGCTGCTGGTGTAGCCAACGCGCCAAACCCATTGATTAACTACAGGAGTGGTGTCAATTTCTACCACAAGTTTTACCCAATGGGGCGTATCGGGGCTATTAAGCGCGTACATTTTCATCGTACCTTCATAAACGCCCAACCAATCTTTTATCGCGAGGTTGGGGCGAAGGTCGGGATTGTCGTGCCAATCTGTTAAGAAAGACAAACTTGAGTGGTCGCTGCTGATATAATGCTCAACTTTCTTATTTTTAGCCCCAGAATTGGGTTGATTTTGGCAAGAAAATAGAAAAAAACAAGCCCAAAAAATGATAAAAGATAAAAATTTCATAAAAGAATTTTGTTAAAGGGTGAATTAGATAGGATAAAAAGCGTATCTTTGCGCGCAATTGAGGGCAAAAGTAGAAATTTTTTAAAAACGCCATTCAATAGCTACCATTTCAACTCATAATTTCAACTTAAAATGTTAAAAACTATCCTTTTTTGGGCGGCAACTATCGCTTTATTCGCTGCTTGCAACCAACCCAGTACCAACGGCACAAATAATGAAAACTCCAGCACTGAAGGCACAGACCCACAAGCTACAGAGGTTAAAAATTATAAAAAACCAGCCGAAAGTGTAAAAGATAAATGCGCCGCACCCACCAATATGCGCGAGTTGTCGGGCGGGATGGAAAAGTTATTTTATCAATTTACCAGCTCAAATGAAGCCAATTTATCTGTGTTTGGTATGGCCAACGCCAAATTGACCAAAAAAGAGGTGGTGGTTGTGGTAGATTTTATCCAGTTTAAGGATATGAATTGTACAGGAGAAAAAGTGCGTTACGGGGTGGGCGCAAGATTGTTTTTAAACATCAAAAAAACCCAAGGGGGGATAAAAGTAACCGACTTGCCCAAATTGGCGGCTGGGGTAGAATTGGGTAGAGCTTCGGTAACTTACAGTATTAAAGTTATCGGTCTCACAGGGGACAAAGTGCGGGCTGCTTTGCCCAACACGGGCGATTTTAACGTAGAGGCTTATGGGAAAGTGATGAGCGCAGTGGATAAAATTCAGATGTTGGCTTCAGATAATGAAGAGGGGGTAGTGGTAGAACCGCAGATTATTCCCGTATCTAATTAGCGATTAGTTATTAGTGGTAAGTGGTTAGTGGTTTATAAAAGCTCTTTAATGAATAATCAAACACTAAATGTAAATAATTAGCGGTAATATCTTTTTATCTCTTCATAATCCCCGTGTTTTACACGGGGCAATTGCCGTTCAACCCCTTCGGGGTTGGCAAAATAAAACCCCAACGGGGTTTAACAGAAATAACCCCGCGTTACAACGCGGGGAAAACGGTAAAAAAATATCCCATTAAGATTATTTAATCCCTAATAATCTCTTTCTCTTACTTGACAACTAACAACTCACCACTAATAACTAACAACTAATAACTAATACGCAGATAATGGTTAAAAAAATTGACCTTTTAGTTATCCGAATGTTTATTTCGCCTTTTTTGACCTGGTTTTTGGTGGCTGTGTTTGTGTTTAATATGCAATTTTTGTGGAAATACATAGACGACATTATCGGCAAAGGGTTGGAAGTTTGGATAATTTTAGAGCTGTTGTTTTATCAAGCCTTAGCGATGATACCCAAAGCGATGATATTTGCTACAGCATTGGCTTCGGTGATGACTTTGGGCAATTTATCCGAACATTATGAGCTAGCGGCGATGAAGTCTGCTGGCTTATCTTTGCTTAGGGTGATGCGTCCGCTAATGTGGGCAATAGGGTTTGTAGCTTTAAGTTCATTTATTATATCCAATTACGCCATACCGGTAGCATCGTTGAAGTTTAAAGCGAGATTATTTGATATAAGAAAGCAAAAACCCGCCCTTAATTTAGAATCGGGTAAGTTTAACGACGATTTCAAAGACTTTTCTATCTATATTGGGAACAAAGACCCCCAAACGCAGTTATTGGAGCAGGTAAGATTGTACGACCACACTAAAGCGCAAGGGAATGTTAGCCAAACCAACGCCAAAAAGGGCGAATTGTTTTTTACCAAAGATGAACGTTATCTGGTGGTGAAGCTATACGAGGGCGAAAGGCAAGAAGAACGCGCTTTCCAACCCAACAAAGCGAACAAATACCCCTATTTGCGGATAGCGTTTAAGGAATACACCAGCTTGTTTGATATGCAACAGTTTGACACCAAACAAACCAACGAGGACGCTTTTGGCAGTCATCCCACTTTGTTGAGTATAGGGCAGTTGATAGATGCGATGGATTCTATAGATTTGCGGAAAGGGAGAAAAGTTGATGAATTGCAGCGCACCACAGAAACATTTTTTTACGCGCGGCGGGACACAGGCGAGCGCGCTTCAGCACCCAAAGAGTTGAGCCGTCCTTATTTGCCCAACAATATCAATGACAAAGACAACAATATAGATTTTTATTCTACTATCAGCAAAGAAGAGTTGAAAACTGCCTATGGAAGAGCCGTCTCTGTGGCGAGGTCTGTATTAAGCCAAGCCGAAAATGCAAAAAAAAGTATAAGCAGTATCAAAGAGAACAAAGCCGAGTTTGAGAACGAAATACATCAAAAGATAATGAACGCTTTAGCCTGTTTGTTGTTTTTATTCGTGGGCGCGCCTATGGGAGCTATTATCAGAAAGGGGGGATTTGGGTTGCCCGTGTTGGTAGCTTTTGTGTTTTTTATGGCTTTTTTTGTGCTAAATCTAATGGGCGAACACTTATCCAAGAATGCGATAACTCCCTGTTGGATAGGCGCATGGCTGCCTGTTATGGTTTTGTTTCCTATAGCAATTTGGCTAACCTACAAAGCGTTGAAAGATAAGCCTGTGTTTAGTATGCGTTGATAAAATGAGTTTTAAAATGAGTATTTTGTCCAAGTCTAATTTAAGTTTTTTTATCCTATTTGCTATAATTTGGTTAATAGCGGCTTATTGTTCAGTGTTATTTCCCAAAGGTGAAGAATTATTGAATGTGGCTAAATATAGAACCACAATAGGAGATTTTTTATTCCCAATAATTACTTTGTTGGGAGAAGCTTATGTGTATATTATCGCGGCGTTAATTTTTTTGATACAAAAAAAACAACCTCAAGTATTAACTATAGGGATATTAGGCCTAGGCGCGGCTTTGTTGAGTTATGGAGCCAAAACTTGGTTTGCTGCACCGCGTCCAAAAGTGTATTTTGAGCAGATATTGCAACGTCCAGAGTTAATTTCGCAGATAGAAGGGGTAGATTTGGCGAATAGTTTTACCAGCAGTTTTCCTTCGGGGCATACATTAGCCGCTTTTGCCTTCTATACTTTTATCGCCTTGCAACAAAAGACCATATTTTTAAAAATAAGTTTATTGATAACCGCTATAGCTGTGGGTTTCTCGCGTATGTACCTATTCCAACACTTTATAACCGATGTGGTTTGGGGGGCTTTAATTGGGCTGCTGTGGGCTGTATTGGTTGATTGGGGTTATAGGCAGAAAACAACCAAAAATCTCATAAAAATATAGATAAAATAAGAATGCAGTTAAACGCTTTTATCCCTGCTGCGGGCTTGGGTACAAGATTAGCCCCGCTTACTTTGGATAAGCCTAAAGCTTTGGTCGTTGTGCGGGGAAAAACCTTATTGGAGTGGGTTATAGATAAATTGTACCAATTGGGTATAAATAATTTTATCATCAATATACATTATTATAGCGCGCAGATAGTTGATTTTGTCCAACAAATAAGCGGTAATTATCCCCTTGCTCGTTTTATTTTCTCTGATGAAAGTGACGAATTATTAGATACGGGTGGAGCTATAAAAAAAGTGGCGAACTTGTACACGGATAAAATTATTGACAACAATTATCCTTTATTGGTCTACAACTGTGATATTTTATCCAATATTGATATCGAAGCTATGTATAATTATCACATCAAAGCGCAAGCTTTTATCAGTTTGGCGGTGAGGGAAAGAGAAAGCAGCAGACAGTTTATTTTCAACCATAACAACGAGCTAATCGGTTGGGAAAATGCCAAGACACAAGCGCAGATTTTTGCTAGAGATAGCCAAAACGCAACCAATCAAAATTATAAAAAAGCAGCATTTAGCGGCATACATATTTTATCCCCGCAAGCGTTTGATTATTTGCCCAAAGCGCGTATATTTGCTACTAAAGACTGGTATTTAGATTTAGCTAAAAATAATAATTTATTAGCTTATTACCACAACGAAGACAGTTGGGAAGATGTGGGGCGTTATGCAGATTGGGAGCGTTTGAATAAACCTGTTTGAAATCAATTCATAAACCAATAAAATAACTATATTATGTATAACAAATTAAAATATATAGGCGCTTATGTTGTGCCTGCGGCTTTGTTCATATCTTTATATTTTGCTGCTTGGTGGAGTTATGGGGGGTTGATATTAGCCTTTGTTATTATACCTTTTTTGGAGTTATTTTTGCCCAAAGATATAGAAAATTTTGATGATACGACCGAACAAAATACAACTCAAGAGCCAATTTATAGTTGGTATTTGTATTTTAATGTGCCGTTATTATATGGGGGATTGGCTTGGTATGTTTATAAAATAGCTTATACAGAGTTGGCTACATACGAAACGGTAGGGCTTACGCTGACTATGGGGATAGCTTTGGGGGTTATGGGTATTAATGTAGCGCACGAATTGGGGCATAAATCCACCTGGTATGAACAATTGATGGCAAAAATGTTGTTGTTGCCTAACTTTTATATGCACTTTTTTATCGAACACAACCGCGGGCATCACGTCAACATCGCTACAGATGAAGACCCTGCTTCTTCGCGGTTGAATGAGTGGGTTTATGCGTTTTGGTTGCGTTCTGTGTTGGGGGGGTATTTATCTGCTTGGCATTTGGAAATTAATCGGTTAAAATATATTAACAAATCCTTTTTTTCGGTAGAAAATGAGATGTTGTGGTATCATTTTTGGCAAAGTTTATATTTTGGATTAGTTTTATATTTTTTGGGTTTACAGATAGCCTTATTGATTTTGGCGGCTGGCTTGGTGGGGATTTTATTGCTCGAAACGGTTAATTATATTGAGCATTATGGTTTGCGCAGGCAAAAATTAGCCTCTGGGCGTTATGAGCGGGTACAACCTTATCACTCTTGGAACGCTGATTATGTGCTGGGTAGGATAGTTTTGTATGAACTGACCCGCCACAGTGACCACCATTACAAAGCGGCGCGAAAATACCAAATTTTACGCCATTTGGAAAGCCCCCAATTGCCTATGGGTTATCCAGCGGCTATGTTGTTGTCTTTGTTTCCCCCACTTTGGTTTTGGGCTATGAACCCCAAAGTTGAATACTATCGCCAGCAGTTGCCTTTGGCGGGATAAAATTTAGCTTTTTTATACTAAAATGGTATTTATTAGCAAATTTTATAAACATTTTTATAGTTTTGGGGTTTTTTGAGGTATAATACATTAAAATTTACTTTTTTAGCAATCAATATAATGGAAACTCCCTCAAATAGCCCCAAAGCTAAGACAAAGTCTAGCAAGGCTTTTTTAGTTGCTGCCGCTTTATTTTTGGTCATCGCGCCCGTGCTCACCGTATCTTTTTCTAAGTTTGGTTTAGATAGATTTAGACAAGCCAAAGTGGAGATGGAATTGTTGAAGGATTCTATCCGTTTGGATAGTTTTGTGGCGATAAGCAGCAGCGCTGATACTTTTAGCAACTTATCTATAAAGGGCAGATTGGCTATTTTTCATTTTTTTGAGGATAATAACTCTCCAGCTTGGGCTGAAATGCGACGCGTGCAGCGAGAATATACCAAAGAAAAGCAAGATAATTTGAAACTCTTATATTTGTCTTTACCCTTACTTGATAGTGGGCTTGTGGCAGACAACGCGGTAAAAATGGACAGTACAAATTGGTTTGTTTTAGACCAAAATATAACCACCAAAATGCTATTGGATAAAGCCAAAATTAAGCCTGAAGATGCAAAATATCAACTTTTATTGGTTGATGCGCGGGGTTATCTGTGCAAAATTTATGACAGTAGAAAAAAAGACGACATCAACCAAATGCTGCGGCATATTTCTATAGTGATGCCGAAAACTCGCCGCAAAAAATATGTGTACAGAAAAGATAATACTTTTTTTGAAAATGAAGAAAATAGCTAACTGATTAGCAAAATATATTAAAATTAATTCACTATGGAAACACATAGCCAAAAACTACCTGATGCCTACCAAAAATTAAGTCTTTGGGTTAAAATAATCTCTGTTTTTTTGCCTGTAGCTGTGGCGATTTTGTTCGGGATAAAATTACCTTTAGAACTACCTTTTGATAAGCATTTACTACCGTTTATCAACGCCATTATCAACGGCACAAGCACAGTTTTGCTAATAGCTGCGCTCGTTGCGGTCAAATATAACCGAATAGGTTTGCACAAAAGGCTAATTTATGCGACGATGTTATTGTCTGTCGTTTTCTTACTTTTGTACGTATTTTACCACCTGATTAGCGAGCCAACCCGATATACAGGCGATTATGGAATGGTTTATTTTCCGCTATTGATTGTGCATATCATAGCCGCAGCCATACAACCGCCCTTTGTATTATATGCCTTTTTGTATGCTTATACCAATCAAATAGAGAAACACAAAAAATTGGTCAAAATAAGTTATCCGCTTTGGCTTTTTGTGGCTGTATCTGGGGTGGTTTGTTATTTAATGATTTCTCCTTTTTATCAATAAATTTAAAATTAATCGCTTAATTATGAAAGTATTAGGTATTGTTTTGTTTGTCTTGGTAAGTATGTTTGTAGCCACTGACTTATCTGCCCAATGTGCTATGTGCAAGGCCAACGCCGATGCGAGCAACGCTTCTGGATTTAATGCGGGAATTTTGTATATGCTTTCCTTGCCTTATGTTATGATAGGCACGATAGGTTATTTTTGGTGGAGAAACCGCCAACAGATAGAGAATGCAGAGCAAGAAGCAGAAGTGTTGAAATTGCTAAAAAACGGATAAAAAATTTACTTTATAGCCTTTCTTTTATAGAAAGGCTTTTTTTTTGTAAAAAAAAACTATTTTTGCGCCCGAATTTAGCTTTTTTAATATGAAAATCATCAATAGTTCGGCAACGCTGCAAGAGTTTGTAGCTTATCAGCATCAGCATCAACTTCGGGTAGGATTTATACCCACTATGGGCGCTTTGCACGAGGGGCATTTGGAGTTGATACGTCAATCAATACAATCTGGAAACCAAGTCCATATTTGTTCTATTTTTGTCAATCCCAAGCAGTTTAATGACGCCAAAGACTTAGAAAAATATCCCCGCCCAATAGAGGCAGATATTCAAAAATTGGAATCTGTGGGCTGTTCTGTGTTATTTTTGCCCGATTATGAGCAAATTTATCCCGAAAATTGGCAACGTTTTCCTTTCCAATTTGCTAATTTGGATACAACAATGGAAGGGCTGCATAGAACTGGGCATTTTGAGGGGGTAGCGCAGGTTGTATATCGTCTTTTACAAATTTGTACCCCCGACCAGATATTTATGGGGCAAAAAGATTTTCAACAGGTGGCGATAGTGCGTAGTTTGATGAAACAAGCCCATTTGGAGCAAAAAATAGAATTAGTGCGGGTGCCTACAGTTCGCGAACTTGACGGACTGGCTATGTCTTCTCGCAATATCCGCCTTTCAGCAGAAGGGAGGAAAAGAGCGGTTTTTATCAGCAAAACTTTGTTTTGGTTACAAGCTAATTATAAAAACTTAACCCCAAATGAAGCCCAAAATCAATCCAAAACGCAACTACAAGCGCAGGGATTGGACGAGATTGACTATTTGGAAATTATCGATGCGTTCAGTTTGCAACCTGTAGAAAAATGGGAAGACGCGCTTTCTGTAGTGGTTTGTGTGGTAGTGCGCATAGACGGGGTAAGGCTATTGGATAATGTGATTTTATACTAAACCGATTAAAATTTAAACTCAAAAATAATTATTATGCAAAACGAATTATCAACCCAACTATTATCTGCTTTGGCTACCCGCTTCAAAGCCCATCCTTGGCATGGTATCAATCCCACCACAAATAAACCCAATTTATTCAGAGCTTATATAGAAACTGTAGTTGGTGACCACATGAAATATGAAATTTGTAAAAAAACGGGCTATTTGATGGTAGATAGACCGAACAAATTTTCTAATATATTCCCCGCGCTGTACGGTTTTGTGCCCCAAACTTACTGCCGCGAACAAGTTGCGCAGTTGTGTATGAACGCCACCCAACGCACCAATATAGTAGGCGATGGCGACCCTTTGGATATTTGCATATTGAGCGACCGTCCTTTGGTGCATGGGGATTTGTTGGTTGATGCGCAAATTATAGGCGGATTTCGGATGATAGATGGGGGAGAGGCGGACGAAAAAATTGTTGCGGTGCTCAAAAATGACCATTCTTATAGCCATTATGAAGATATTAGCCAATTGCCAGAGATGTTGATTAAAAAAATGAAGCATTATTTTCTCACATATAAGAATGACCCCGACAAACCCAACGCCAAAGTAGAGGTAGAAATTACCGAAACTTATGGACGTGCGCATGCTTTGGAGGTGATTAAAGCCAGCCAAGCGGATTACCAACAACATTTTGGTTCTGCTGATGCTAAGTTAGCCGCTATTTTAGCCCAATTGGTATAAAAATACCCATTGCATTATACAAAAAAAGCCTTATCTGTGTAGATAAGGCTTTTTTTATGGGAAAAAATGGCGGAAAATTATTTTTTATTTAATTTCCAATCATAATCCATATACTTAATCGTTGGGGACAAATTGAAGGTGGTTTTGCTATATTTGCGCACAAAAACAGCCACATTTAGAAAGTCAGCAGCGTACCATTCAAAAATTTTGGACAAACGCAACTCGTTAAAACTGATGACATTATAGCTTTTATTGTTCAAAAAATCTTTGGTGCGAGTTTCCAACGTTCTATTCAAATCTCCCTCTTCCCAAGCTTTGTTCATTAAAGGCGGGCAAGATGTAGCAGCACAATTTACCGCAAAATGCACACGGGGTTCTTTCAGCTCTTTTATCAAAATTTCTTTCTCTATAGCGTCAAGGGTATAATCTTTGCCCGCTACGTTGATTTTGGCCGTTGTCCAAACTTTACCCCCGTCCAAATCCATAATAGAGTTGATATTGGGATATTTTTCGGTTACTTTTTGTATGGTAAAAGCATTGTATAAATTTATCCAATATGCAATTTTTCTCTCGCGCGACCAAGTTGCTTGAGGGGTATTTTCGCGCAATTTGCCGATATAAGCATCCAATTGGCTTTTATCAGTTTTGAACCCTGCATAATCTACCTTACCTGTAGCAGTTACGTGTTTTTGCAATAAAACTGTCCAATCGCTGTGTGCGCTGCTGGTTCTGGTTTGGGCATTAATTTGGGTTTGCGCGAGGGCAAAAAGGCTAAGAAAACAAAACAATAATTTATTCATCGTTGTGAGTTGGTTTAAAATGTTGGTTAATGGATATAAATAGCTGGCTAACAAAAACTATGCCAAACTATTTGACTTTAATCCCAGCAGCGAGTTTTTCGAGCGGAATTTCCAGCACAGTGGGTCCCATCGCATAAGCGGCTATTTCGTAAGGGTTGTAATAAAAAATAACTTTATTGTCGCTAACGCCGATATTTTGGGCTAATGGTAGATTATTTTTTTCTATAAAGAAACCTGCTCCTTCATAAGTTACATTTTTGGGTAATTCAGCTTTCCAGTGTTCGCGAAAGGCAGCATCTACGGCAGGCATAATTTTAGCACTATCCAATAACTCATTATTAGTCAATACTTTATTACTTGCTAAATCGATATTGATAAAACCGCTGTAAGTGCTGGGATGAGCGCCTCCAGCGAAAGAGTAACTATCAAAACCCAAGCAAAGATAAGTGGGGCTTTTATAATGATTGCGCATCGTAAACTCAAAATTCCAGCCCATCATCCCCCCTAAGTCGCCGTCGGGATAAGATTCTTTAAAGGCTTTTTGCAAGTAAGCGAACATATCTTTGTAATTGCGCAAATTTGCGACTTTTTCGTCGCCCATAGTTAGCACTTCGCATACTTTTTGGTTAATAACCTCATTTATAGCTTCGCTGCCTTTGCCTTTAGCTACCAACAATTCAACCGTAACGGTTAAATTTTTATCCTTCAAACTGTCTTTTAGCAACTCAAAGCTAAGCGCAGCTTCAGTAACGGCTGGTGGATTGGGGGTTACATTGGGGTTGGTTTTTGTACCGCAGGCTGCAAATGTAAGCGCTAAAATCGCGGTTAGGAATAAAGTTTTTTTCACTTGTTGTATAAATGATTAAGGTTAAGTATAATAAAAAAAATAAATTATTCAATAATAGGCATTAGCCCCCGCAAACCCATATCTACTACAGGTTCGCCTTTGTTGGCGTCCCAAAGACCATTAGCATTATAATCCTGCCATTCAAAACTGCGGTTGGTGGAAAGGCTAATAATCACGGTAATATCTTCTTTTTCTTGCCCGGTGATGCTAAGCGGTTGAGCGAATGCCCCCGTTGCCAAGCAAGAACCAGCAGGAATGGGCGAAGTAGCGTGCAAAGGATTGACTACAGTTGTGGCGCCCGCTGGAGATTGTCCTTGATTGAGAAAGTTGAAAGTTTGCCCCATATAATTAACCGTGCCTTCGGCTGCCCAAAAACCTTGAGCTTTGTTGCTATTGACCGCTATAGTTTGGGCATCTACTTGCACATTTTGGATAAAATTGTTGTAACCCACAAAACTGGCTATACGGGTGGGAATGTCTAATACGACAGGAAAGTTATTTCCATTTATATTATGAATACTATCGTAGCGTATGTTGATGTCATAATTTTGGTAGGATAAAGACACCCGCAAATACTCATAAGTGCCTGGACTTAAGTCTTTTATCGGTAAAGTTAGAAAAACCTCGTTATTGCCTTTTATTATAGCCTCATTAAAATTGATAGCTGTAGCCCCGCCTGTTTGTGTTTCGGGGGCGTGGTAAAGAATTTCGCCTGCGCCTACAGCCGTAAAAGCATTGCTTGCTAGCTCTACATAGTGCGCGGAAATTTTATGCATATTGGGGCTTTGGGCTGCGTGTCCAGCGGGGAGAGTAGCGACTTGCCCCAAGTTGTTGAGCCTTTGCTGGGTAGAATCTAAACGGATTTTTAAAATCAAATTGGCTGTACTTTCGCGGTCTGTTTCGCAGCTGGCCAATAATAAACAAGCGGCTAAAGCTTGTATCAGTAAGATGCTTTTATTCATACGGCTATTTATTTGTGAATAAGGGGGTGAGATAAAAAATCTATGTTTTGGTCTTAATCGCTATCTCTTTTGCGTTCTTTTAACCGTTGGAATTGATTTTCGATAAGCATTTGCTTAAATTGGGTTCTATTCAAACTGTTGGCTAACCGATAATGAAAATGGTAGTAACCAAACTCCAAATCGTAAAAATCTCTAGTTTGTTCATATCCCAAGTCCAAAAGACAGCCGATTATATCTCTAAACGTGTCCTCATTTCTTGTGGCAAATTGGATTTTTTTATGGTCATCAATTCTCAAGTCTGTATCAGCTTCAGTAGAATAGACAACGATTTCCAAAAATCCATTTTCTAGGGTATCAACGCGATGTTGTTGGAGAAAATCTTTTATGGATTGAGGCGTATTTAGCCACTCATTACCCCATAATTCGGTTTCATTATCGTCCCAATGTTCGTGTATGTAGATGTAAAAAAGGCTAATAGCGGGCAATAAATCAATTAATTCAAAAAAAACAGGGGTTAAATTCTCTTTATTGAGTACCAACTCCAAGCTAAAAATTCCAGTTTCTTTATTATGTAATGCTACAAACTTTTCTTCAATTAGCTCGTAATCATATTCGGTATCGTCTGTGCTTTTCACGATGCCTGTAGGCGAAACAAAATTCCAATCCGAAGCATCAAGCGGTAATTTATACTTGGTAAGGTTGGGATGCATAAAAACGCCCGCACTAATTTCTACCAGCTCGTTTCTATTCTCTATAACTTCAAAACTAGTTACAGGGGCAGCTTCTGCCAGGTCGTTATTGTAGAAATTTTGCTTCTGCGCGGCTATAATTACTTTCTCTAGGACGTCACCCAAATGGTCGCCATAAGCGTAAAAAACGCCTAAAAATCCGGTGTTGGGGCTTTGTTGTCCAGTGATGAGCAAGCCCCAAAGTTCTTGGTTGTTCATTTATTGCTGTGGTTGGAAATCAAACTACTTTTTCAAGAAAGGATAATGATAATCCACAGGCGGCACAAAGTTTTCTTTGATGGTACGGGGCGATGTCCAACGCAATAGATTGAGCAAAGAACCCGCTTTATCGTTGGTACCAGACGCGCGGCTGCCGCCAAAAGGCTGTTGGCCGACCACTGCGCCTGTGGGTTTGTCGTTGATGTAAAAATTGCCCGCAGAATGGCGAAGTGCTTGCGCTGCTTTTTCTATCACCAACCTATCCGTAGCAAATAAAGCGCCAGTCAATGAATAAGGCGAACCTTTGTCCGCTAATTCCAACACATTATCCCATTTTTTATCATCAAAAACATAAATGGTTAGCACAGGGCCGAAAATCTCCTCGCGCATAGTTACGTAATCTGCATCTTTAACCACCAAAACTGTAGGTTCGATAAAATAACCCTCTTTTTTGCTATAATTGCCCCCAGCTATAACCTTCACATTTTTGTCTTTTTGGGCGGCGGCTATGTAGGCGCTTATTTTATCAAAAGCTTTTTCATCAATTACGGCGTTGATAAAATTGCCAAAATTTTCTACCGTGCCCATTTTCATATCAGCCAAATCAGCTAACAGTTGCTTTTCAACGGCTGGCCAAATGCTTTTGGCGATATAAGCGCGGGAAGCTGCCGAACATTTTTGCCCTTGATATTCAAACGCGCCTCTAGATAAAGCAACCCCTACAGCTTGTGGATTGGCTGAACTATGCGCAATAACATAATCTTTGCCCCCTGTTTCGCCCACCAATCGGGGATAAGTTTTGTACTTGCCTATGTTTGCGCCCACAGTTTGCCACATACTTTGGAACGCGCGAGTGCTGCCCGTAAAATGTAAGCCCGCAAAATCGGGGTGATTGAACGCTACATTGCCCGTTTCTATGGGGTCGCTGATAACCATATTGATAACCCCGTCTGGCAAACCTGCTTCCTTAAACAAGTCCATAATCACTTTGGCTGAATAAACTTGTGTTTCTGAAGGTTTCCAAACTACAGTGTTTCCCATCAAAGCAGGCGCAGCGGCAAGATTAGCACATATTGAGGTGAAATTGAAGGGACTAACAGCAAAAATAAACCCTTCTAAGGCTCTGTACTCCAACCTATTCCAAACTCCGGGCGAAGATATGGGCTGGTCGGCGTATATTTGCTGCATAAAATAGGCGTTAAAACGGAAAAAATCAGCCAATTCGCAAGCTGCATCAATTTCGGCTTGGTATACATTTTTGGACTGCGCCAACATAGTTGCCGCATTGATTATGGGGCGGTATTTGCCCGACAATAAGTCAGCAGCTTTCAAAAATACAGCAGCACGATGCTCCCAACTACAGTTTTCCCAATCTTTTTTGGCTACCAAAGCTGCTTTTATAGCTTTTTCTACAGTTTGGCTGTTGCCTTGATGATAAGTGCCCAATACGTGGTTTAATTCGTGCGGTGGGCGAATTTTATGCACTTTTTTGGTATAAACAGTTTGCCCGTTGATAACAGAAGCTACCTCAATTTGCTCACTTTTCATAGCAGCAATTTGTTTTTTTATCTCAGCCCGTTCTTGACTTTGGGCTGCATAATTTAATACGGGTTCGTTTTTAGGCACAGGAACTTTAAAAAAAGCGTTTGACATGATATAGCTGATTTTTATAAAAAAAAATTTTTATCCACGCCGCAAAGATAGATATATTTTTAAAACTAATAGCAGCTTTCAAAAAAAATGTTATCTTTGCATAATGCTTAATTTTTTGCGAAAAAATAGATTTTTTGTGTAAAAAAATAGGTTTGGCATAAAATTTGTACAGCGAAATCCGAAATTGTTAGGGCAGAAAGAAGGATGCTTTGTATTATAGTTCATCTTTATTTGATAACTACCCGATAATTTTAAACATAAAACACAATTATTAATTATCAAAAATTTACAACTATGTTTTTCAACTTAAAAACGACCCTTTGTATGCTTTTATTTGCCGCTTTTTGCTTTTCTGCTACCGCGCAAAGACACAAAAAAGCCAGCCCAGACACCAATAAAGATAAAAAAGAGGCTAAACCCAATGCTGGAGGCTCAAACAATGGGGCTAATAATGCTGGGGCTAGCAACGGCGGCAGCACAGACGATAATGGGGCTAACAGTGGTGGCAGCACAGACGGTAATGGCGGTGGGAATGTAGAGCCTAACGATAATGGCGGCAACGATAATAATGGGGCAAAAATTGACCCCAAACAATGCAAAATGAATGCTATTGATGTCAGCGCAACCCGCAATTTGTTGGAACGGACTACTTTTGAAAGCGAAAAATTGGAAGCTGCCAAAAACCAATTGAAAGGTAAATGTGCTACTTCTGCTCAAATTGCTGAAATTATGGGTATGATGATGAGTGAAATGGATAAATTCGATTTTGCCAAATTCGCTTATGCTTATTGTGGCGACCCCCAAAATTATGCGCAGGTAGAAAATGCTTTGTTGTCAGAAATGAATAAATCCGAACTTCGTAAATTGTATAACAACAACGGAGGCAACAATAACAACGGAGGCAACAATAATAACGGAGGCAACAATAATAACGGAGGCAACAATGGTGATGATAATATCGATGCCAAAAAATGCAAAATGAATGGTATTGATATGCAAGGTACAAAAGCGTTATTGGAACGGATGAAGTTTGAGGGGGAAAAATCAGAAACTGCAAAAAAACAATTGAAAGGCAAATGCGCTACTTCCGCTCAAATTGCTGAAATTATGGGTTTGTTTAGTATGGATGGTATGAAATTGGATTTTGCTGACTTTGCGCGGGAGTATTGTAGCGACCCTCAAAATTCTGCGGTTATTGAAAATGTATTTAGTAGCGAAGGGTATAAAATGATGATTAGACGGACTTATGGCAAGTAATGTTGCGATGAGCCAAAATGGAAAAACTCTTAAGTGTATAACTTAAGAGTTTTTTTTATATTATCAATTTTCTATCCCATTAACAATAATCCCATTGGCTTGATAATTTTCTAAAACAGCCAGTCGAGCTTCTAAACTAATGCGGTTATTTTTATTCAAATTATAATCAGGAGCGTTGAGTATGGTTTTGAGCTCTTTTTTTACCGTTTCTATATCCAACCAAAATCGGTCACAAAGTAGTATATCGTTGATAACAATTTGTCGCAAATCAGCATAATGGGATTTGAATAAATTATCTTGGCTGTAGTTGGTGGTTTGGGCTAAAATTTGGCTGTGTATATTTCTACCCAACAAGCTATATAAAAGGGTATCATTAGCCGATTTTCTTATGTTCAAATCAGTGTACCAAAATTCGCTGCTATCGTTGGCATAAAGTAATAAATAATTGTTCAAAAAGTATTCGTCGCTGGTATCAGCAGTTTGTATTGTTTTGGGCAGCCAACTGGATAAGTTTTTATACAGGGCAAATTGTTGTTTTTCGTCCAACCAATATAATTGATACCCGTTAAAGACATCATTTATCCAAGCGAAATCATTTTTTTGACTGCTAACAGATTGGTTATACAACTCGTTAATTTTTTGCTCCAAATCCACTTTTATCTGTTCGGCGCGCTGCCACACCATTTGGAAGGCTATATCTGTTTGCATTTCATTAAATTCTTGATTATAGGCTTGGAGTTTATCGTTCCAACCTGCACCCAAAATTTTATCTATTCGTCTAGCCATAGTGAGGGATTGCAAATCTAAAGATGGCGTTTGCAAAAAACGCAACGACCCAGCAAAAACCCAGCCTTCTAAGCCATTTTGATTGGGCAAAGCCACTTTGAGCCAAGGTTCGTCATAGACAATATCATCTAATTTTATCTCCAAAGTATGCCTACTTAATTCATTGACAAATAGTAATGTGTCGTTTTTTTTGTAGCGGGCAATTTCTGCCGCTGAAACATCAGGGCGATTTCTTATAATAGCCAAACTACCAGTCACCAAAACTAAAGAAGGTTGCCCATCAAGTTTTATCGTTTCTGCTGGGGTATCTACGTTAATTATAGGATTGGGCAAAGGCGGTGGGCTGGATTGGCAAGCCCCCAAAAAGATAAAAATAAGCAGGCGAAAAAATTTTATATTCATAAAAAGTTGTATTTTTGCGCAAAAAAAATTATATAATTATCAATAACATAATATCAAGCTGATGAGTACATCCAAAAATAACCTTTTTGCGGTCATAGATTCGGGTACCAATTCTTTTTCTTTATCTATTTATGAGCCAGCCGAAAATCATGCAGGACAGTTTAAGCGCGTATATAAAGAAAATTATTTTGTAGAATTGCTAGAAAATAGCAACCAATTTATCAGCCCAGCAGCTTTTGAACGGGCGGTACGTGCTTATGAGTTGTTTGCCGAAACGTTGTGTTACAAAGAGGTCGATACAGTGCGGGCGGTGGCTACAGCTGCTTTTCGCCAAGCCGATAATGCGGCAGAGTTGATAACCGCTATTTGGGAAGCCACTAATATACAAATTGAGATTATAAGCGGTGAGCAAGAAGCTGATTTTATCTATCAAGGGGTAAAATTAGCCTCGCCCATACCAGCCAAAGGGCACGCTTTGATTATGGATATTGGCGGGGGAAGCGTAGAGTTTATCCTTTGCAACCAACAACAAGGCAAATTATGGGCTGAAAGTTTTGCTGTAGGGGCTGCGGTTTTATACAACCAATACCCTTTGTCTGACCCCAGCAATGCTATAGAATTAAATTACTTGCAGCAGCAAATTTCGCAAAAATTAACCAATTTATGGGCTATGCTTGCCAAATATCCCCCACAGATGCTTATTGGTGCTTCTGGTACATTTGATGTATTGTTGGCTTTGGTCGGCAAACGAAAAACTCAAAATTTATACGAATTATTTCCCGCTGCGCGTTTTCATAAAGAAATTTTCCCCTCACTTTGTTATACCAGTTTTGCCCAAAGAGCAACTATGCCCCAAGTGCCTGCGCGTCGTTCCAAAATGTTGATAGGTATTTTATCTTTGATAAAATTGGTGTTGGATAATTGCCCTATGCAGCAGTTGGCTGTGTCTGACTATGCTTTGCGGGAGGGTTTGGCTTGGGAAATGTGGCAAAAAAAAATTAAAAACGGCTTTAAATAAGGTAAAACAGGGCAAAAATATACTTTATCAAAATTTTATTTGGTTTTTTTTGTTTTAAATTTGGTAAAATATAAAAATGATTGTACTTTTGCCGCTGCTTATGATTAAGCTAAGAATATAGCGAATAAAGAATAGCTAAAATTCACCAATTCAAAATTTAATTTCTTATCCGTTCACCAAACTCTATCAATTTAGATGAAATTAGACCAAACAGACCTGCAAATTCTTCGTATTCTGCAAGAAAATAGTAAAATTACCAATTTAGACCTTTCCAAAAAGGTAGGATTATCGCCTGCGCCTACTTTGGAGCGGGTCAAAAAATTAGAATCACACGGGATTATAGAAAGTTATCACGCCCACGTCAACGCCCAAAGCATAGGGCTTAGCGTGCAAACTTTTGTGTTGGTTTCTTTGGCTTGGAATAAAGAAAACGCCTTAGATAATTTTATCCTAAAAATTCAACAGATACCTGAAGTGGTAGAATGTTATATCATTACCGGTGAAGCTGATGTGATTATGCGCTTGACTTGCAAAGATATACCAAGTTATGAAAAATTATTGTTTAAAACGTTATCTAAAATTGATGAAATCGAGCGTTTGAAAACTTTGATGGCCTTATCTACTATCAAATCGTCTAAGGTTTTGCCTTTCAATTATGAAGACCAAGAAGATTAATAGCTTAGATTTTAATTTAAGTCTTATAGCGCAGTTTCTGATTAAGAGGCTGCGCTTTTTTATTTAAACATATTCTATTTTTTTTCTGTTTTAAATCTCAAAAGTTATGGAATTTGGAAAATTGAGCGATATTGGCGGGGTTAATTTTGACCTATTGCCTACCCCAGTTTTTAGCCAGAATATATTAGCCCGTGTAGCCAAGCAAGAACCTGTTGAGCAACCAGAAATTTATGTGGGTTGTACAGGCTGGGCGAATAAATCTTGGCAGGGGGTTTATTATCCTACTTCAGCACGGGCGGATGATTATTTGAAGTATTATAGCCAACAATTTAATACAGTAGAGCTAAACGCTACCCATTATCAACTTCCTTCGGTAGAAATGGTTAAAAATTGGGTAAAACGGGTAGAAAATCGTCCGTTTAAGTTTGCGCCTAAAATGCTACAAACGGTTAGCCACGCCACCACGCTAAAATATGCTATACCCAGTATGCAACATTTTTGCGAAAATATACGTTATTTTGACCAGCATTTGGGGTTGGTTTTTACCCAATTGCCCGAACGGGTGGGCATAGCGCAATGGGCTGATATTGAACTATATTTAAAACATTTTCCTGCCGATATTCCTCACGCTTTGGAGCTGCGGCACGCTTCTTTTTTTGAGCCTCAACAGGACAAAATTTTAGCTTTGGCGGAATTGTTGGCTCATCACAACTGTGCGTTTGTTATCACCGATGTAGCAGGTAGGCGGGATGTATTGCATCAATATATTTGCAATGATACGGTTGTGCTGCGCTTTGTAGGCAACCAACACGAAGCAAGCGACCATTCGCGCATTTGCCAATGGGTAGAGAAATTGCAAGAATGGGTAGCTTTAGGTTTGAAAAAAATCTACTTTTTTTGCCATCAACCCGATAATGAGCAAGCAGCCCAATTGGTTAGCTTTTTGATTGCACAAATACAGCAAAAAACCAACTGGCGGGTATCCGCACCCAAAATTTGGGAAAATCCCAACCCTCAATTCACCCTATTTTAACCCCAATTCAACATTTATGAAATTTTTAACCTTACTTTTTTCTTTTTTCATCGTTATTATTGGCAGTCAAGCCCAATTTTATACCCCAAAAGGAAACAATGCCCAAAATAGCAAGCAGCAACAAGCCAATCCGTCAAAAACAATAGATAATAACAACAGCGTAACCCCGCCCAGTTTGACATTTAATCCCAATGATAGTTTTTTTATCGTGGTAGAAAATGAGCAGAAATTTATCCTGCACAAGGTCAAAGCGGGGGAATCACCCAATCTTATCAAGAAATTTTATGGGATAGAATTGGGAGATTTGTATTATTCTAATCCTGATATTACAGGCAGCGCACTTCGGGCTGGTCAAGTTTTGCGTATTCCTATCATCAATCGCGCCATTCGCACTCAAGCTGGTATAGGTTTTAACCCTGCGTTGTATTATCCGCTTTATTATAAGGTGAAAGAGAAAGAAACTTTATACAGAATAGCTAAAGTCTATTTCAAAACAGCCATAGAAACCTTCCAAACCAATAACAGGCTTATCTCTGATGTGGTACAAAAAGACCAAATTCTAAAAGTGGGTTGGATTTATAAAACGGGTATTCCTGATTCTCTCCGCCGCCAAAATGGGGTAACAGGTTCTTTATCCGCAGAAAATCAACAGTTGAAATTGATTTATGAAGAACAAAAAGCGGACAAAAAAGAGCAGCGTTACGACGGTACAGCTTGTTGGATGAAAGGGGAAAAATTTGCGACCAACGATAAATTACATGTCTTATACACGGGTTTAGCCGCTGGCACAATTATTAAGATTGAAAACCCTATGTTTCCCAAAAATTATGTATATGCGCAAGTGGTGGCTGACTTGCCCGACAATAGCCTAACTGAAGGGGCGATGATTTTGTTGTCTGCTAATACTGCTTTTGCTTTGGGGGCAGTAGATGCACGTTTTCCCATCCGCGTGTATCATCTAAAATAAACTTTCTAAACCGTATAAATTTATTATTATGCGAATAATCTTTTTCTTTTTAGCTTTTTTGTCCTTTTTTTCCCCTTTTTTGCCCGCACAAAATGCTTCTGAAGACATAAGTGCTCAAATTATAGAAGTATCTGGGGTGGTTTTGTATCGCAATGATAGAGGCAAATTGGAACCTGTGCCTTATACGACAGTATTGGCTCTCAACACCTCGCGCGGTACTTACGCCAATTACGATGGGATGTTTTCGCTGGTGATTAAAAAAGGGCAAACTTTGCGATTTTCTGCTATAGGTTTTGAGACGGTAGAACTAACCGTACCAGCAGAGCAACCAGACTTTAGCCAATCGGTCATAATTGAGCTTAAACCACAAGCTGCCGAGCTTAATCAGGTCGTGGTTATGCCCTGGCCAAATCGGAATAATTTGCGCGCTGAGTTTTTGGCTATGAACCCCAACGAGGCGTTGATGATGCAGGCAGAAGCACGCCGCAATTTGGAAGAAAAGCAATTGTTGGCTATGCAGCAATCGTTTAAAATGGATAGCAAAGATGCAGCTACTTATTATTTGCAAAAACAAGCCCGCGATTTTTCTTATATGGGACAACTACCCCCACAAGCTATTTTTGACCCGTTGGCTTGGGCTAGATTTGCGCGCGAACAAAAAGCGAAAAAAGAGAAGAAAGAAAAAGAGAAAAAGCAAAAAAATTCATTGGATTAGCATTCGTCAAATTTTATAAAAAAAACCTACCAATCAACAGAAAGGTAGGTTTTTTTATTTATTTTTTGCAAGCGATTACAATTTGGTCGCGATTTTTTAAATAGTAGATTTTACCAACCCAATAATGAAAGTTTTTTAGAATAAGTTCCCTTATTATTTTTTCATCTTTTAAATAAAGAAAGGAATATTTTTTCTCTATGGCGTTTATGATTTGTTGGCGAATATACCATTTTAATTCCTGCCGAGTGGAATTAATGTCTTTTTTACTACAATAACTACTTAATAAAAATAGATAATTTATTTTAAATACAAATAAAAATAGGCTATTTCTATCGAAAAAATTATTGGGAAAATGATGATTAGACTCTGTATTTAAACATTGTTCAAATTTAATTTTTATATTTTGTTGCTCAATGTTTAAGTAATCAATCTCCAAATAGGGACGAATGAAAAAATTAGGTATAAAATTATATCCTTTGCTATCCCCATTCTTATAAGAAACTGTTTCGTCAATATTAGGGTTCTTGATAAATTGTTGGCGGCAATTCAACGCATAAGTTAGTTGTTTATATTGTCCAATATCTTTGTTATTGAATATAGTGTCAGTTTTATAGTATTTAGAATCAGCTATGTAGTAAATGTCGGCATCATTCCAAATATCTTTATCTTTATAAAGATGGTCTATCTCTTTACCATCTTCTTGATTTTTCAAAATTTTATTAGTAATCTCGTTATCGTCAGACAATAATTTATTTACCATATTTTCAAAAATAATATGGTAGTTTTTAGTATAAATATATTGTGGATTTTCTAGATTATTTTTACTTTCATATTGGGCTTTGCAAAAAGCTATTAGTAGCAATAAAAGCTGTTTTAATCTATCTTCAAAATGAATACTTTTAAATTCATTTAGTTTTTGGGTTGCACGTTGATAAAATTTTACATTTAGTTTTATAGTTGTGGGCTGATTATTACTAATCGGGAAATGATAGCGTTGTTTTATTTCTCCTAAAACTTGATTATATATTTCTATTAGCTCATTTTTGCTATCAATTTGTTTAGTTTTTTGCCAAAAATTCCCATAAATAGGGCTATCAGCAACGAACAAAGGTTGTTCGTTGCTGATAGTTTTATTCCAATTAACTTTATAATTGGTATTTTTTCGCTGCTGTTGTTGGATAAAAATAACTAAATTTTGATTTTTTTTGTAGAAATCAAATAAGTTGAATGCTATATCCAAGTCAGACCATTGCTGTATATTTTTTGACCGAATTACTTTTTTTAAAGTTTGGGGTTCGCTATTAGCATTATCCATTTGATTTTTATATTTTTGAAAAGATATAAACAGCAAGCGGATAATTTTGGTGATAAAATTTTTATATTTCTCTTCTAAATCCAACCATTTGGTGTTAGATTTTGCAAATTCGCAAACGTCTATTCCAAATAATTGATTTGTTGAGTCAATAAAAATTTTAGGAAGTGCCAAAATATCTAAATTTTTTGAGGAGTCCCTATACAAGCCCACAATATCAACACCTAGTTTAGGGGATTTATTAGTAGTCTTATTTTTAAATTTGTTATTACTCAAAAAAGTTTTTAACTCTTCACTAACAGACACCCCTGTGTAGTCAAATTGTTCAATTAATATGTACATATTCAGTTAGTTATCCTTTGTAACAAAGTTATAAAATTGTTTTAGTATTTTATCGCCATTGCTAGTGAATAACTCTTCAAAGGTGAAATTATTAATTTTCTCACCGTCCATGAATTTGAAAAAATAATACTCATCAGTTGGACTTTCGTGTTTTAGTATATCAAACCAAAGATAAGCCATCACTTTATTTTTAAAAGTAGCAAAACTGATTATATTATCGGTCGCTACTACAAAATAAGTTCCCATTTGTTTATCTTCGCTATTGCTTATAGCTTTGATTTTAGTATTTATGGCGCGTAAAAATTTACCCCAGCTGCCAGTGCCAAATTCTTCAATACCAATTTTATCGGCCGCTTCGTAATCAATGGGTACGTATTCCCATTCCCAGCGTCGTTTGAAAGCACTATCCATAGGAAATAATGATTGGTCGCTGGTGTTCATCGTTGCTAAAATGGATAAGTTGGGGGGCAAACATAACCATTCAAAAACATTTCCTACCCTTCTTTTATTCTTTGTAAAGAAAAAATCATTTAATTTTACTGAATAATCTGTATCTTTAAATTCTTCTTTTAAAAAATACTGTAAATCTGCATCCACTTTAATTGGATATTGAGAAAATCCTAAGTTGTCTCTATCCAAAAGTTGGAAAATATCCCCAAAAATAGCAGCACAATTACCTCTGTTTAGTTCTTCAATGACTAAATAATGGTGTTCGTTTAAATATTTCCATGCCCTAACATAAATATCTATGAAAACTTGCGGGGTGAACTTATAACTAATTTTATCACCAATCATCACAGGTTTGTAGACTCCAATAAAATTATGATAATCATAATTAGGATGGAAAGTGATTTTGTGGAAAAAGCAATTTTGGATTAATTTATTTATTGTGAATGATTTGCCTGTACCAGGACAACCAAAATACACTTTATTAAAGGGCTTCATAATTAAATTATTAGGTAAAAAAGTAACTAATGATAATGGAAATTCTTTGAAATCTTTTGTATCAGATAGTTTATCGTCTACGAAAAAGTATCTTCCGTGGCAAAAACTTGTTAAGTTTTCAATATTATCTGCTGTTTCTAAAACTTGTTTGATTTGAGTAATTAATTGGGAATGGTTAAAATATTTCTCAATAATTTCTCGAGTTTGGCTTTTAGGGCTGAAATGAGTGTAATTAAATGTAAAATATAAAGCTATTACTATAAACAGATAGCCTTCATAAATATTATCTTTAAATTCAATATCTATAGCTTCATTTTGGTATTCAAAGAGATTGTTTTTATAAAAAGGAAAATTAACTAAAATATTTGTTAGTATAAAAATTCTTTTAGTTAATGATTGTTTGAATTCTTGTAAATGATGAGCGCATATTTTTGCTAATTGTTCATCATCTTTGATTAGGCTGCGCAAATAATTAGCATCCTTAAAGTGTTTTTCTACAAACTCTTTAAGAGAGATTTTTAGCTTAGGTGTATCTTTCAACATACTAGAACCACAATTAATTGGGTTCTGACCGCCTGCACCAAATAAGAGTTTGGCATCAAATTCTTTAAGAGTTAGATAAAGACGGTCAGGACTTTGAGGTCTGTATAATTGATGTAATTTATCAGCACTAAAACTATTTATCAGCATTGTTTATTGATTTTAATATTAAAAACATATTTAATTTTGTCTAAATCTTTGCCTTTAGCAAGATTTTCCAGCCTTTTTTCAATAATATTAAAAGAGCTTATATTGTTTTCACATACAATGCAACTCCTTTGAAGTTTTATAGCGGTTGCTAAGGTTGTTCCACTACCAGCAAAAAAATCTCCAACCAAATCATTGGGAAGACTACAAGTATTTAGAATAAATTCCAGTAATTTTTCAGGCTTTTTAGAATCTTTAAAATCACATCCTACCCCTCCTTCTTTGTAGGTTTGAGGAACTATTTCTGTGTAATCTAAATGATTTGTTGGTAAAATAGGGCGTCCAGCAGTGAGGGACGATTGATAATAAATTCCACTTTTTCTTTTGCTATTTTGTGTTTCAAACCAGCGATAACCTAAACCATTTTTTTCCAAATCATATACTTTGATAAGTAGGTTGTCACCTAAACCTCGTAAATGATTTTCAAAAAATTCTCCTGACCAGTTACCAGTTGCCAATTTTCCAGCTATAATGTATCTCCTGAAATTGGATAAACTTGGCTCCTTTTTTACTACAGTGTATTGGTTAGGCTGATAAATTTCTATTTTTTTACCGTTAATAATTTCTGTCTGTGGAGTGCATTTTGTAACAATTGTATAAATAAATTTTTCAACATTAGCTACTTTATGCTCAGTAAAAAACCTGGTTTGAGGCTTTTTTCGATAGAATAGCAAGTACTCAAAAACATCATGATAAGTTGCATTTATCATTAGTTGTCTATCTGTGTGACGTATTTTTACAGGAAACAAACCAATAAAACAATCAGAACCAAAAACTTTATCAGAAAGATTTTTTAAATTAAATAATTCTGTTTGATTTATTGATAAAACTAAAAAACCTGTTGATTTTAGTAAAGTATGGCAATTTTTTAATAAAAAACTCATTTCTTCTTGCCAATTATTATTTGAATCAGAGTATATTTTTCTTGCCCCGCGTGTTCTTTTTGTATTATATGGCGGGTCTAGATATATTAATTGGAAAGAATCAGGATTTTTATGAATTTGTTTATTGCTAAACTCAATTGCATTTTCAAAAGATAATTCATATAGATTTTCGTTGTTAATTCTAGTTGTTTGTTCTTCATTATTAGTTTTAGCTCCATTTTCTTTCTGCCAAAAAGCTAATTGATTATTTAATAATTCTAATTCCATATTTTTGTTGTTTTTGGTTATTGCGCTGCAAAGATACGGCTTTATATGAAAAACTAAACAAAATTGTTTCAGGTTTATAAAAAAAAATAAAAAAAACCTACCAATCAACAGAAAGGTAGGTTTTTTTATGCTTACAAAAGCCTATTTCAAATCTTTGAGGTTCATATTATCAATGAACTTGGTGGTGAAGTTGCCTTTGATAAAATCTTCGTTTTTCATCAACATTTGGTGGAAAGGGACGGTTGTTTTTATCCCTTCTGCGATAAATTCGTCCAAAGCGCGCGACATTTTTTGTATACACTCTTGGCGAGTGCGCGCCCGAACTATCAATTTTGCTATCATTGAGTCGTAAAAAGGGGGAATTGTATATCCCGCATAAACGTGGGTATCTACCCGCACGCCGTGTCCTTTGGGGCTGTGGAAAGATTGAATTTTGCCAGGAGAGGGGCGGAAATCGTGGCTTGGGTCTTCAGCGTTGATACGGCATTCGATAGCGTGGGCTTGAGGATAATAATTTTTACCCGATATTTTCTCCCCAGCAGCAATTTTTATCTGCTCTCTAATCAGGTCAAAATCAATCACTTCTTCAGTAACGGTGTGTTCTACTTGGATGCGGGTGTTCATTTCCATAAAATAGAAATTTTTGTATTTATCCACCAAAAACTCTATTGTACCCACACCCTCGTAATTGATAGCTTTGGCTGCTTTTACGGCTGCTTCGCCCATTTTTTCGCGCAATTCTTG
>JAAFIM010000038.1 GCA_013297745.1 Chitinophagales bacterium
CCCCAAATTTCTTCAGCAGCCGCTTGAGCCTGCATTTGGCTACCCAACAACCCAGCCCCAAGCAAAGCCAACAAGCCCAAAATAGCGGGTATATATTTATTCATAATAAAAATATAGATAAAAAAATAATTAATTATAATTCAAACTCCGCACAGCCTTAATATAAGCAAACAGCCGTTCAGTAAATTCAGGGGTTAGATAATAAGCCAAAGAAGGCTGTTCTACCAAAACAATCTCATACATAATATATTCTTCCAACATTTCGTTATCCAAAGCTGTTTCCAGAGCGCGAATAGCAGGATAAATTTTCTTATCCGCCTCTTCCAATTTAGAATAGGTCATATAAGTACCCAAAACCGCCTCCATTTCTTGATGAAATAAGTAATCCGATACCGCTTGTTTGGATTTAATGTACAAATAATCAGGCTCGTACTCCCAAACCGCTTTATACATAGCATAAGTCAACCAAATACCTTCAGCCCGCACGATGATATTCCCCTTGTCTCTATAATTTTGATATAGCGGGCTAAAATTCCAAGCGTGTTCGTAACTAAATCCATACCGCAGATACAAATCCCTCATTCTCAACAACAAACGGGGTTGATTTCTATTGTATAAATGCGCCAAAGTGATAATTTGTAAAGCCGAATCGGTTTGGTTTTGCAACAATAAAATCTCCCCCAACTGCCAACGCGCTATATAATCTATAGGGTTGATTGATATGGCTTTTTCAAACGCTATTTTGGCTTTATCGTAATTTTGTTGTTGAAAATAAGCCTCTCCCAACAAAGTATAAATTTGAGCGTTTTGAGGATGATTTTTGAGCGATTTATCCAACAATTTGATAATTTTTTTGTAGTTGGGTTTTTCCGTAGCCAGCAAAATTTTGGCCTCAGCAAGGTTTTTTTCCGCTTCACAGCTCAATTCGTACATATATTCAAACGTGTAGTCTTTATTGTTGTGTGTTTGCACAAAAGCCCCGTGAGGCAATACGATATTAGGGCGGGCTTGCATTTTGCCAGAAAAAGTCTCTATCTCGTATTTTGTACCAGAAGCCTGCATAAAAGTTAAAATTTCCAACGGCGTACTCAACCTATTTTGGGCTTTTATGTTTATGATACCTATACATAACAAAAAAAATAATATAAGTTTTTGTCTCATAGCCTTATTCTATAATTTTAAATCCATAATTATGAAAAAAATACATATACAAAATTCAGTAGAATTGATTGATTTTTTGAAAAGCCAACTTAATCCCTACCATTACCAATTTGACGAAAGTCAAGAGCGCAGTTTTTTTTGGAAACAAATCAAGCAAAACGATTTACGCAGCCAATATGCTTTTAGCTTGGTATTAATTACCATTTTAGACCACAGCATAACTATAGAAGGGCTAAATGAACCCAGACTACGCCGCGCTATACAAGCAGGCTTGATAGAAATAGAATCGGCAGAGGATTTGGACGAGCTAAAAGAGTTGGTTTTTGAGGCAGATTTGGACGAATTGGAGCGTTTGCAAGCCGTTTTACCATTTTTTGAAGAACAGCTAAGCATAATCGCTAGCCAACCCATACATTCTGAAAGCTATAAACGCGCTTTGTCCAACATAGAATTGCTGGTAGAAGCCAGTAATGATGTAAGTTGGGAGTGAAATAAAGGCAAAATTATAGGTTTTTTGGGCGAAAGCCCTTTTTTTTGCTTAAATTTATATCTTTTTTTATTTTTGTTTAATCTTTTTAATTAGTTTTGCACTTTCTTTTAAACAAAAATATGTTTTTTTTGTTTAGAGAGCGTTTTTATTATATAAAGAAAGCACTAAAATGGCAAAGAAAGTAATTGTTATAGGGGCAGGTTTTGCGGGTTTGGCTACAGCAGCCAGCTTAGCACAAGCAGGGTTTGAGGTTACAGTATTGGAAAAAAACGATTCGGTAGGCGGCAGAGCGCGCAAGTTTGAAACTCAAGGCTATACTTTTGATATGGGGCCAAGTTGGTATTGGATGCCAGAAGTCTTTGATAATTTTTTTGCCAAATTTGGGAAAAAAACCAGCGATTTTTACACCCTCAAAAGATTAGACCCAGCTTATAAGATAATTTTTGGCAAAGAAAACGAATTGGTTGTGCCTGCTGAGATGTCGGCACTCAAAGATTTATTCGAGCGATACGAGAAAGGCAGCAGTGCCAAATTAGAGCAGTTTTTGAAAGAAGCCGCTTACAAATATGAAGTGGGTATGAATGAATTTGTGTTCAAACCCAGCCATAATATCTGGGAATTTATGGATTGGCGCGTGGTCAAATCGCTATTTCGGCTACAAATGCTCACCTCTATGTCGTCTTATGTGGATAAAATGTTTGAAAATCGCTATCTGCGCGAACTGTTGAAGTTCCCTGTGCTGTTTTTGGGCGCGACCCCAGAAGACACCCCCGCTATGTACAGCCTGATGAACTACGCCGACCTCGCTTTGGGCACTTGGTATCCTGAAGGGGGTATGTTCAAAATAGTAGAGGCTATGGATAAATTGGCTAAAATGCAAGGCGCAACTATACATTGCAGCCAAGAAGTAAAGCAAATCATTAGCAAAAATGGCAAAGTTACCCACGTAGTTACCGCTTCGGGCAAGTATGAAGCCGATGTAGTGGTAGCGGGTGCGGATTACCACCACGTAGAGCAGGAAGTTTTGGACCAAAAAGACCGCGTTTATGATGAAAAATACTGGGATAAGCGGGTAATGGCGCCCTCTTCGCTGCTGTTTTATGTGGGTGTGAACAAAAAATTGGACAATTTGCTACACCACAACCTATTTTTTGACGAAAGTTTCCAACAACACGCTCAGGACATCTACAAAAAGCCAAAATGGGCGGAAAAACCCCTGTTTTATGCCTGTTTGACCTCAAAATCAGACCCGACTGCAGCACCAGAAGGGCACGAAAATCTATTCCTGTTGATACCTACAGCCCCCGATTTGGAAGATACGGAGGAAACCCGCGAGCATTTTTATAATGTGGTGATGGAAAGGTTGGAAAAATTGACCAATCAATCCATACGCCCGCACGTAGATTACAAAAGAAGTTACGCGCACAGCGATTTTAAGCAAGATTATCACGCCTACAAAGGCAATGCTTACGGCTTGGCCAACACTTTGACCCAAACAGCCTTCCTAAAACCAAAGCTCAAATCAGCTAAATTATCCAATTTCTACTATACAGGGCAACTAACCGCCCCAGGACCAGGAGTTCCACCCTCTTTAATTTCGGGGCAAGTCGTTGCCAATGAGATTATAAAACATTTTAAATAACTTTTTCCAACCTTTCTTTAGCACAAAACTTTTGACCAACTATGAATCATCTCCAACTTTACCACAAAACTTGTGGAGAATGTAGCGAACTCATCACCAAACGCTACAGCACCTCTTTTTCGCTGGGCATAAAAATGTTTGATAAACATTTTCGCTCACCCATTTATGCAGTTTATGGTTTTGTACGTTTTGCGGATGAAATTGTGGATACTTTTCACACCCACAACAAACAAAGTTTATTAGACCGCTTTCGCGCCGACACTTATCGCGCTATAGAGGAAAAAATTAGCCTTAATCCCGTTTTGCACAGTTTTCAGGCCGTAGTCAACGAATATCAAATAGATAAAGAGTTGATAGACGCGTTTTTATTCTCTATGGAAATGGATTTGCAGTTTCATCGCTATGAGGATAGTTTATACAAAAAATATATTTATGGTTCTGCAGAAGTGGTGGGATTGATGTGTTTGAAAATTTTTTGCGCCAAGCAGCCCGAACTTTATAACAAGTTGAGAGAAGATGCTTGCGCGTTGGGAGCAGCTTTCCAAAAGGTCAATTTTTTGCGCGATATGAAATCCGATTATGCTGAACGCGGTCGGGTATATTTTCCAGAAGTCAACTATTTGGATTTCAACAACCAAACCAAAAAAGAGATAGAAGCTGATATTCAGCAAGATTTTGACAACGCTTATCGCGGCATTTTGGGCTTGCCTGCTGGCTGCCGTTTTGGGGTTTATGTAGCGTATAAATACTATCTAAAACTGTTCAACAAGATAAAAGCCTCACCAGCCTCAGCCCTTGCCGAGCGCAGAATAAGGGTCAATAACGGCAATAAAATGTTTATTTTATTCAAATCAGCTTTGCGCGCTACTTTCAACTTTTTATAAATTATGAATAACGGTTCTAACCCGCACATAGCAAAAAACTTTGCACTCGTTCTAATCGGCTTGCTAATCCCAAGCCTTTTTTTATGCTATCAAATCAGCCTCCACGACATCTATTTTGATACAGAATTTGCCAAAATAGTGGATAAATTGGGTTGGCAATGGGCGTGGAGCGAAAACGACAATTGGTATTTATGGGTGAATTTTGGGGTGATAATTTTCCCCTTTTTGCTCTCTTTTGATAAAAAAGTAGCCTTTTATCGCCGCTGGAAGTATTTATTCCCCGCTATTTGCTTCAATGCCGCTTTTTTCATCGCTTGGGACGTTTATTACACCCATTTGGGCGTTTGGGGGTTTAATGAGCGGTATTTTCAAAACACTTATTTGGGCTTGCCTGCGGGCGAATGGTTGTTTTTTATCAACGTGCCTTACGCTTGCGTGTTTGTGCATCAATGTTTGCGCGATTATTTCCCCAAAGATATATTCTATAATTGGGACGCGGTTATCAGTTGGGGGTTAATTATCATCTTTTTGGGCGTGGGGGTTTATTGCTATGATAAAATTTACACCGCTTGGGCGTTTTTATTATCTGGGGGGGCTTTATTAGCACATTATTTATTCGTCAAAAACACATATAGAACCCATTTTTACCGCGCTTATTTGGTCTGTTTAATCCCATTTTTGATAACAAACGGAATTTTGACGGGTTCGGTCAATCAAGAGCCTATAGTTATTTACAACGATACGCATAATCTAACCTCTTTGCTCAATGCGCGGATAATCACTATCCCTTTTGACGATTTGGCTTATGGTTTTTTGCTGTTGTTTGTACCCATTTTTATCTATGAAGAATTGCAACAGAAACCTGAATAGTTAAAGTTTTATACAAAAAAAAGCCTTCACCGTACAGTGGAGGCTTTTTTTATAAAAGAAATTTTTAGAACAAATTAGCTAACAAATCATCATCAGCCAAATTCGGCAAGGTAACTTTTAGCGCGGGATTGCGCTCCATTTCCCTTTTTATAGCCGCTATTGCCCCCTCATTTCTTGCCCAACTACGGCGGCTAATGCCGTTATTTACGTCCCAATGCAGCATAGAGGTAAGTTTTTCTTCGGCTGCTTTCGTCCCGTCCAAAACCAACCCAAAACCGCCGTTGATAACCTCGCCCCAACCCACGCCGCCGCCGTTGTGGAGAGAAACCCAAGTTGCGCCCCGCGCTGCGTCCCCCACAAAATTTTGTACAGCCATATCCGCCGTAAAAGCTGAACCGTCGTAAATGTTGGAAGTTTCGCGATAAGGCGAATCTGTTCCCGATACGTCGTGGTGGTCGCGGCCTAAAATTATGGGCGCGGAAATTTTGCCTTCTGCTACCGCTTTGTTAAAGGCTTTGGCTAATAAAATCCGCCCTTCGCTATCAGCGTACAAAATCCGCGCTTGAGAACCGACCACCATTTGGTGCTGGTCGGCGGTTTTTATCCAATGTAAATTATCAGCTATTTGTTGGCTAATATCTTCGGGAGCTTTTGCTAACATTTCCGCCAAAATTTCTGCCGCCAAAGCATCCGTTATAGCCAAATCTTCGCTTTTGCCGCTCGCACAAACCCATCTAAAAGGGCCAAAGCCATAATCAAAACACAAAGGTCCTAAAATATCCTGCACATAAGACGGGTATAAAAAATCCCCTTTGCTATCCGCTATCGCTGCTTGGGCATTGTCGCGGGCTACTTTCATAAAAGCGTTGCCATAATCAAAAAAGTACATTCCAGCGGCTGCGAGTTGGTTGATAGCGGACACGTGTCGGCGCAAAGTGTTGTGAATTTCAGCCTTAAACTGTTCGGGATTGTTCGCCATTAGCTCGTTGCTCTGTTCAAAACTCAACCCAACGGGATAATAACCCCCAGCGTAGGGATTGTGTAAAGAGGTTTGGTCTGAACCTACCTCAATTTGGGCGTTTTGAGCAGCCAAAAATTCCCATAAATCCACCACATTCCCCACATAAGCGAGCGAAACCGCTTCTTTATTGGCGCGGGCGAGTTGGGCGCGTTGCCAAAGTGGTTCTAATTCATAAAATAACTCATCCACCCAACCTTGAGAATGGCGTTTGACCGCCGCTTTGGGGTTGATTTCGGCTACTATACCTATAGCTCCAGCGATAACCGCCGCTTTGGCTTGTGCGCCCGACATACCACCTAAGCCCGCCGTAACGAAAATTTTGCCCGCTGTGGGATGCTCTCCCGCTTTGGCGCGCATACGCAGGGCATTTAATACGGTTATAGTTGTGCCGTGTACGATACCCTGTGGCCCAATATACATAAAAGAGCCAGCAGTCATCTGCCCATATTGGGTAACTCCGAGCGCGTTAAATCGCTCATAATCAATCCCTTTCGAGTAGTTGGGTATCATCATCCCATTGGTAACAATAACGCGGGGCGCATTGGGCGAAGAAGGGAACAATCCCAGCGAATGCCCAGAGTATAAAACCAGCGTTTGTTCGTCCGTCATCGTGGCTAAGTACTGCATAGCGAGCCGATATTGCGCCCAATTTTGGAAAACAGCCCCATTTCCCCCGTAAGTTATCAACTCGTGCGGGTGTTGGGCGACCGCGTGGTCTAAATTATTATGCAACATCATCATAATACAAGCCGCTTGCACACTTTTGTGGGGATAATCTTGGTAAGAACCTGCTTTTATCGCATAAGTGGGGCGAAAACGCTGCATATAAATACGCCCGTATCGGCGCAATTCGTCGGCAAATTCCAACGCCAAAGCCTTATGCAACGATTTATCAAAATAACGGAGTGCGTTGCGCACCGCCAAACGCTTTTCTTCTGCGTTCAACACCTCTCGGCGAACGGGTGCGTGGCTTATCGTATCGTCGTAAGCTGGCATTTCGGGGAGAAAATTGGGAATACCGCGCAAAATTTCCTCGCGCATTTGGGTAGTCATAGAAATAGTGGACATATTTAACCTTTTTTATATGAATATAATCTATAATTGATAACGGTTTAAACCCTAAAAATTGATTTTGGTTTTATAAAAAAATTTTTTCTTGCAGTTCAGGGTCAGTTTGTTGTTCTAAATGGTTGATAAATTCTTTTTTTATAGCTTCGGAGTTAAAAGCCCGTCTCAAAGTCAACCGTTCAAGGCTAGGCGGCAGGGGCAATATCCCCTCAAAAGAGGTTAGAAAATTATCGTCAAAACTTATACTCTTCACATTGGGCAACTTCGCCAATACGGCAGGATATTTTTTAAAATTATTATTATCTAAACTAAGCCGCTGCAAAGCGGGTAATAGTGCGAATTTCTCGGGCAGTTTTTCCACCAAATTGCCCAAAAAGAATAGCGTTTGCAAACATTTTAGCCTGCTTATTTCTTCAGGAATAGCATTTATTAAATTATTGGCTGCCCAAATATAGTTAATTTTTTTGCAAGAGAGGATAAAAGGGGGGAATTTTTTCAACCGTTTCAACCCCTCCAAGGTCAAAACAGTTAGCGTTTTCAACTGGGAAAAATTGGCTGGAAATTGCTTAACGGGACAATAACAAACCGCTAAATTGTTCAAAGTGGGCAAAGGTACAATATCGGCGGGCAACATTTTGCGCTCGTATCCGTCTATAAATAGCGTTTTTAGCTGCTGACGAACCAGATTTGACACAGAAAAACTCCCAAAATCGCAATTTTTCAACACAATCGTATCCGCTTGGGGAATTTTGGATAAAAAATCCTCCAATAATTGCGCGTGGCTGATGTTGTGAAACTCCCAAGTGCTTATGTTTTTGAGGGTGGAAATATCTGGAATTTGAGCATTGGGCGGATAAGTGTCCAAGTCGTCGTCCCAAACAAAAATTAGCCGATTTAAACGGGTTAATTGGTGTAGTGGGGCGGGAATGGGCGTTGGCTGGGTGGGGAATGTAACCTCTAAATGCTCAATTTCGGATAATTCATACACAGCAGCGGGCAAAAACTGAAACTCGCAAAAGGGCAAAGATAGTTTAAAAGGGGTTGCCGATGACCAACTCACGGGCTTAAAACTGGCATTTTCGTACTCTGTTTTTCCCGATTGATAATACATTTTATCTTTTAATACCTGCACAAACAACTGATAATCAACTTGTTCAGATAGATTTAATTCTAACACAAAAACCGCCCCAAAACCCGTAAAACGCATCAACGCGTTGGCTATATCTGGCAGCTGTAGGGTAGAATTATGCGCCGATAATTGTTTCCAATTGCTGTACAAAATGTTGATAATTTCCCTTTCTGAGTCAGGATGCAGCTCAAATGTAGCGGAAAAAAACAGGAAAAAATCATCATAAATATGGTTAAAATAGTTTCCAATCTGGGTTACTAAAACTGCATCATCACAAAACCAACCCGCTACCAACAACTCAGCCTCCAACAAATGGGCTATATTTTGAGCAATCGTTAGCTCCCAAGCCAAGTTCAAATTCTCTACTTCAGGGCTTGCCCACAACCTTTTCAAGGCGTTTAATTCGTTGATATTCATAAAACAGAAGACATATTTTTGAAGATTATTATGCAAAGTTATCAATAATTGCTAATTTTGCCCCGCTTTTTACCCCTCATTAACAAAAAACACAATTTTATGCGATATTTTTTCCCCTATCTATTACTATTTTATATATTTTTAACAGAAACCAAAGCCCAAATTTTATTCCAAGACATAGCAGATTACAGTATTAATTTGGGACAAGTAGCAAATTTTGATGCAGACGGCGATGGCGCAGCTGATTTATCCATATCGGGAAATTTTGCCAATTCTATGGGATTTTTTGTAATTTCTATCCCAAACGGCAACAGCGACAGCCGCCATGTGCAAAGCCTTTCTAATGGTTTGAATGGGGTACAAAGGCTTAACTTTGGTCAAATAATATCAGCCAACAGCGGTAATTTTGTTAGCGCCCAAACCAATAGTTGTGTAGTTTGTATCAACAATACAGGCGATTGGCAAGGCGGAACAGCCGATACTTATGTAGGGTTTAGATTGGAAAAAAACAGCACGGGGCAAATACATTATGGCTGGCTAAGGGTGGCGGTAAGCAGCACGATTAATCAAATCACTATAAAAGAGATAGGTTTTCAACGCAGCCCTAGCATAAGCATACAGGTTGGATTTGTACCAATCAATAACTTGACTATCAACGGTTTAGGCGGGGTTCAAACCATTAGCACAGACGACGGACAACTGCAAATACAAGCTCAAATCAGCCCCCAAAACGCCAGCCTTCAGCAACTGAATTGGACTGTGGATAATCCCATTTTAGCGAATGTAGATGCCAACGGTTTATTAACCGCTTTGGCTGACGGTTCGGTTTTGGTAAGGGCAGAAACCAACGACGGCAGCAGCATTTGGGACACAACTCGGGTGATAATTAGCAATCAAATCGTAAACGTGAACCAAATAGAGGTTAGTTACAACAACCCCATCCCCGAAATCAACAGTATGAACGGCACGCTGCAAATGACCGCCAACGCTTTACCTACTTATGCCAATAATAGGAATGTGAATTGGTCTGTTGATAATAAAGCCATAGCAAGTATTGATGCCAACGGGTTGCTTACCGCCAAACAGAACGGAACTGTGCGAGTAGTGGCCACTTCAGCTGACGGGGGGCGAGTTTCGGGGTACGAAACGGTACAAATTAACGGGCAATTTGTTTTTATAAGCGGACTTAGCATACAAGGCGGCAACAATATCAACTCCCCCAACGGCACTTTGCAACTTTCTGCGCTCATAAGCCCCAGCAATGCGAACGCGCCACTCGTAGCTTGGCAAGTAGATAGCCCCAAAATCGCTGAAATAAACGCAGCAGGAGAGTTATTAGCCCATAGAAATGGAACTGTGCGTGTTACCGCCAAAGCTACAGACGGTAGCGGGGTAGAAAATACCACAATTATCAACATCAGCAATCAATTCATACCCGTACAAAACATAACTGTAACGGGTGCAAGCGGTAATTCTATAAGTACAGACAACGGGATTTTACAAATGTTGGCTACAGTGCAACCAAGTAATGCCGATAATCGCAATTTTCATTGGCAAGTAGATAGCCCCCATATAGCCGAAATACGCCCGAACGGGCAACTTTTAGCCAAAACCAACGGAATTGTGCGAGTGTATGCTGTAGCTCAGGATAATTCTGGGATAATAGGTTCTAGAACTGTACAAATTAGCAACCAAATCATCAAAACCCAAACCTTACAGATACAGCCTACAAGCGGTTCTACAGCGATAAACTCGCCTTTTGGCAGTTTGCAACTAATACCCATTTTTACCCCACAAAATACCAGCAATCAGGACGTAGTTTGGACGGTTGATAATCCCAATTTAGCGGATATTTCCAGTACGGGGCTATTATTTGCTAAACAAAACGGTACTATCGTGGTCAATGCAATCAGCCAAGACGGCAGCGGTGTAACAGGCAGTATAAATATCAACATTTCGGGGCAACCTACAGTGATGAACAGCTTACAAATACAGGGAAATTCAAGCATTTCTACCCCTTATGGCACAAGCCAACTATCCATTCTGTTCAGTCCCAGCAGTGCCACCAACCCGAGTGTAGTTTATACCTGCGATAGACCCAATATAGCGGTGGTTTCGCCTCAAGGTTTGGTGCAAGCGTTAGCGAATGGAACCGCGACCATCACCGCCACCGCCCAAGACGGGAGCGGGTTAAGCGCAAGTTTTTCTATTCTAATCAGCAATCAGGAGGTTTTAATCAATAATTTATCCGTGCAAAGCGGTAGAGGCACATTTTCTATCAACCAAGAACGGGACACACTACAGTTATACTCAATCTTTTCCCCCAGCAACGCCAGCAACAGCAACGTTTTTTGGGCAAGTAGCAACCCTTTAATCGCCACTATCACCAATAGCGGGTTGGTTAGCGCAGTAAGCAATGGCAGCGTAACCATAACCGCCCATAGCCAAGACGGTAGCGGTTGGGTGGGGCAAGCGGTTATCAACGTTAGCAATCAGTTGATACCCGTACAAAATATAAGCATAAGCGGGCAAGCGGGCGCAAACAGCATCGGCACAGCCCTTGGAGAATTGCAATTATCGGCAAATATAAGCCCTAGCAACGCCAGCAATCAGCGCATAGTTTGGAGTGTGGACAGCCCCCAAATTGCTTTTTTAAATCCTAATGGGGTTTTAATAGCTAGACAGAATGGAAATGTCAACGTAATAGCCCAATCTATAGACGGGAGCAACACCTTAGGCACAGCCAATTTTGCGATAAGCAACCAACCTATAGCCGTAAATCGGGTAAAAATTCTATCCAGCCGCAATTTTATCAACAACAACGCCGATACTTTACACCTGTTCGCAAACGTTAGCCCCAGCAATGCTAACAATTCTAATATAATTTGGGTTTGTAACCCGCAAAATATCGCCACTATCTCACAAAATGGGGTTTTAACCGCCCAAAATAATGGAGTTGCGCAAATCATAGCCCTAAGTCAAGATTTTAGCGGAGTAAGTGATACTTTTTTAGTTAATATCTCCAACCAAAACACAGCAGCAATAAGCCTTTCGGTAGTTTCCCAATCTGGTAATTACCAACTCAATACCCCCAACGAACAACTACAATTTATAGCGAATTTTAGCCCAATTTCAGCCACCGCACCGAGTATTTTTTGGTCTGTAGATAATCCCAGCATAGCCCGCATCAACCCCAACGGGTTACTAACCGCCCTAAGCGATGGAATAGTAACCATTACCGCCCGCGCACAGGACGAAAATCGCAGTTTTGCCACCACTACAGTAACCGTAAGCGGTCAAAGCGTGCTGATTAGCAACCTAGAATTAAACGGTTCTGGGGGTGTGAACGGGATAAACACCTTGAGAGGCAGTTTACAACTAATTCCAACCATAAATCCCAGCAATGCAACCAACACTAACCTTGTGTTTAAAAGCCTTTCGGCGAATATAGCCCAAGTTACCCAAACGGGGAATGTGTTAGCTTTTTCTAACGGAATTGCGCAAATTGTAGCTTATACTCAAGACGGTAGCGGTATTTGCGATACGATTGATATAACCATTAGCAACCAATTTGTACCCGTCTCCAATATAAGCGTGCAGGGAGTGGGGGGAATTACCTTTATCAACACAGCAGGGGGCAATTTACAACTACAAAATACGATTTCTCCCCTCGCTGCCACAGTTCAAAACGTGGGTTGGAGTGTAACTGACACCAATTTAGCGACAATTTCCGCACAAGGGCTGTTAAAAGCCAAATCCAACGGCATAGTTCGCGTACTTGCCCACGCCTTAGACGGTTCAAACGTGAGCGGATTTATAGATATAGACATCACCAACCAACCCATTTGGGTACAAACTATCCAAGTACAGGGGCAAGGGGGACAGAATTTCATCAATATAGACAACCAAACGCTGCAAATGGAGGCTATAGTACTGCCAGCTAACGCAAGCAACCCCGCTATTCGTTGGCAATTAGTGGGCGGGGGTACAGGTTGGGCTGCTATAAACGCAACTTCGGGCGTATTAACCCCAAGACACAACGGCACAATCACCATTAGAGCAACCTCTCAAGACGGTTCGTTAGTTTATGGGGAGACTACTATTACTATTAGCAACCAAACCAGCCCTACACTTTCTATAACCAGTGTGAGCCTAAACGCAGCCAATAACTTCATCAACACGGACAAAGGACGTTTACAAATCACCGCAACTTTATCCCCCAACGCAGCGAATAGAAACCGAACTTGGAGCGTAAGCCCAGCGCATTTGGCGAGTATAGACCAACGCGGGATTTTACAAGCTATCAACAACGGAACAGTTACGGTTACCGCCACTTCATTTGTTGGCGGATTGAGCGACGATTTTATAGTAACAATCAGCAACCAATACCAACCCGTTCAAAACATCAACTTAAGCACAATCAGCGGCTCTACCAACATAACCGTTCCCAACGGCACGGACAGGTTGCAAACCAACATACAACCCACTAACGCCAGCAATTCAGCGATTTTCTACAGCCTAAATCCTAGCAATTTGGCGCATATTAGCACATCGGGGGAAATTACCGCTTTTGCAAACGGAACTATCACCGCTACGGCTTTCAGTTTGGACGGCTCTAACCAAAGAGAAGCGATTATTATCAACATCAGCAACCAACGCCAAGAAATCAGCAGCTTGAGTATAAACAGCCCCAGCAGCGCGATAAACACAGCTTTCGGAGAATTAGCAATTTCATTTACGAGTAGCCCCAATTTGGTAAATGTAGCTTACAGCGTCAGCGACAACAGCATCGCCCAAATCAACCCACAAGGGATTTTGACCCCAATCGCCAACGGCAGCGTTTGGGTAAGAGTTCGCGCTTTGGATGGTTCCAACCTTAGCGATAGCGTGCAAATTTCTATCAGCAATCAACCCGTTCTTATCAACGCAATAAGCGTAAGCGGCTCAAATTTTATCAACCAAACCAGCGGACAAGCCCAACTTACCGCCAGCATTAGCCCCAGCAACGCCAATAATCAAAACATAATTTGGGCTGTAAATGACGAAAATTTAGCGACTATTTCCGCACAGGGCATATTAACCGCCAAAAATAACGGCATTGTACAAATTTACGCACTAAGTCAAGACGGCAGCGGAATTACAGGAAATTTTTCCATAACGGTTAGCAACCAAAACATAGCAGCCAGCAGCTTGAGTATTTCCAGCAGCACAGCACAAAATCAAATCAATACAGCGTTTGGTGCTCTACAAATGTTGGCTAACTTCTCCCCTGCCAACGCCAGCAACCAAAATGTCATCTGGTCTGTTGATAATCCCCTACTCGCTTTCATACAACCCAACGGTAAACTGTACGCCATAAGCAACGGAACGGTTATAGTGCAAGCGCACAGCCGCGATGGAGCGAACCTTTTAGCCAGCTTTTCCGTGTCTATCCAAAATCAACTGATAAAAGTGCAACAAATAGGGCTTAGTTTTTCAAATAATACTATCGCCATTGATAAAGGTACATCACAAATTAGCTACAGCACCAACCCTATCGGGAATAATAATGTATATTTTCAGTCTCAACAGCCCACTTTAGGCAATATCAATCAGTACGGGCTAATCACTGCCATTCAGAATGGTTGGTTATTGCTGAAAGGATACGCTCAAGACAGCTCAGGAGTTACCATTTTAGACTCTATTTTTATCAATAATCAACACCAACTCGCTACTGCCGCGCAAATCTCCACCATAGGGAATATATTTGAAATAAATCAACCCTTTGGAACCCTACAACTCACTGCCACAGCCATTCCCAGCAGTACAATACCTACAGCATTCCAATGGACGAGCAGCAACCCCGGCATAGCACAAATATACCCCAACGGGCTTTTGGTGGGTAGAAATAACGGGGTGGTTACGATAACAGCGCGCGCCTTAGACGGTAGCAATGTTTTCACCACTCAAAATGTAACAATTAGCAACCAATCAATAGTCGCTACAGGGCTAAATTTGACCTCTTCTACAGGCGCAAATACGATAACTACCACCAACGGCAGCCTACAGATGCTCTGCGCCGTACAACCAGCCAACGCAAGCATTCAAAACGTGTATTTTTTCACCAATAATCCAGCCATTGCTACCATAAATCAACAAGGTTTGCTCATAGCGAGGGGCAACGGCATAGTCGCTGTACAGGTTCGGACTATTGACGGTACAAATTTAACCACAGCTTTTACCGTAACGATAACAAACCAACCCACATTGGTCACCAATTTAAGCATAAGCACGGTTAGCAATCAATACCTAATCAATACTTCAGAGGGGATATTACAATTTACAAGCCATTTTATCCCCGCCACACCCAGCAATAATCGCCTCGCTTGGGCTGTAACCCCCAGCAATTTAGCTCATATAAACGAAAACGGGTTATTAACAGCCTATCAGAACGGGGTTGTTAGCGTTTCAGCGCGCAGTTTGGACGGTAGCAACTTTGTAGCGACCCGCAACGTAACGATTAGCAACCAATCTATTTATATTCACAGTTTCAACCCAACCGCAACTTCAGGCGGTCATCTTATCAACACCCGCTTTGGACAAAGTCAATTTGTAGCCAATCCCAGCCCCGCCAACGCCAGCAGCATTTCCAATATCTGGTGGTCTGACAATCCACAAATTGCATCGGTTTCAGATAACGGATTTGTGCGCGCACACCAAAACGGCAGCGCAAAAATCTATTTACAAGCCTTAGATAGAGGCGAGCATTTGGATTCTTTGCTCGTAACGGTTAGTAATCAGCCCGTTATTTGCGATAGTTTGCATATTTTTGCACAAAGTCAGCTAAATTTTATCAATATATTTGCAGGAAATCGGAATATAATTGCTAACTTTGCCCCCGCTTTGATTAGCAACCCTAATCTTGCTTGGTTTATAGATAAACCCAATTTAGCCCGTATTGATGCCAATGGACAAGTTACCGCTTTAGGTTTTGGAAATGACACCATAATCATAACAGCCCGAACCCAAGACCGAAGCGCAAAAACGGCAATTTGCAGCCTAATTTTATCCAATCAAATCCCCGTCAATGGCTATTTGGTGGAAGAAATTGAGGTTTTTAGCAACAACGCCAACAACAGTATTAGCCTCAATAACGGCACTTTGCAATTATTTACCAACATATTCCCACAATTCGCCAGCAATACCCAACTCAACTGGAGTGTAGAAAATCCCCAAATTGCGACTATAGACGCGCAAGGGCTAATTACAGCACACAGCGACGGCACAATGATGGCTTTTGCACACAGCAGCGACGGCGGGCGGGTTTCTGGTTTGTTGGAAATACAAGTTAGCAACCAAATTATAGCCGTACAAGAATTAACCACAGCAACAGAAGAAAATTTACACGTACAAATTTTTCCCAATCCTGTAAATGATTATTTTAATTTGCGGGTGGAAAACGCAGCACTTGGCGAGCTACAACTATATATTTATAGCCTTGCAGGACAGCCAGTTTTTAGCCAGCAGTTATTTGTTAGCCAAAATCAAGAACAGTTTTTGGTAGAAAATTTACCCTTATTGCCTCCCGCTACTTATATATTGCGGTTGCAAAATGATAAAATAACAAAAACTGTGCTGCTCATCAAAAAGTAAAATCCTTAAAATTTATACCGTTAAGCGCTATTGTTGGGAAACGATTGCGCTTTTTTTTATGTTTTTATAAAAAAATACGGTTTTAATAGAAAAAAATTGTATAAAAGTTTGCAGGTTCAAAAAAATGACTTACCTTTGCGGCTCAATTGTTGAACGCAATATAAATATTTACAAAAAATGTACGCAATCGTAGAAATCCAAGGCAAACAGTTCAAAGTAAGTGAAGGTCAAAGCATCTTCACCAACCGTTTTGATGTGGAAGAGGGCAGCCAAGTTACCTTTGAAAAGGTACTCCTCGTTTCCAAAGACGGCTCGTTCCAAATCGGCGCACCCACAGTAGCGGGTGTATCAGTAAAAGCGACCGTTGTTCAACATCTTAAAGCCGACAAAGTGTTAATTTTCAAGAAAAAACGTCGTAAAGGCTACCAAATTTTGAAAGGACACCGTCAAGCAATTTCAAAACTTGAAATCGGCGCTATAGGCTAAGCAATTTCCTTTTTTCCAAACACAACAAAAACATTCTAAAAAATGGCACACAAGAAAGGTGTCGGTTCTACCGACAACGGCCGCGACAGCCACAGCAAGCGCTTGGGCGTTAAATTGTTTGGTGGTCAGCAAGCTATAGCTGGCAACATCATCATTCGCCAACGCGGCACCCGCTTCCACGCGGGCGAAAATACTTATTTGAGCAATGATTTTAGCATTCACGCGGCTGTAGCTGGTACGGTAACTTTTACCACAGGCAGAAAAAACCGCAAATTTGTGAACATCGTTCCTGCCCAAGCCTAATTTTAAGGCAATAAAAAAGCTGCTTTTCGTGATGAGAAGCAGCTTTTTTTATAGTTCTTTTATAATTTTATCTGATAAAAACTCAAAAAATATGAAAAATATAGACAAAAAAAGCCTCGAACGCGCTTATCAATTGTTTGAAACTGGAGATATAAACCGAATAGAAATTGGCACAACCAAAGGCTTACAACAAATACATAAGTATTTATTTGGAGATTTATATAATTTTGCTGGGCAAATTCGCAGCCAAAATATATCAAAAGGTGGATTTCGTTTTGCCACAGCTTTGTACTTACACGAAATTTTAGTCAAAATAGAACAAATGCCAGAAACTAATTTTGAGCAAATTATAGCCAAATATGTAGAAATGAATATAGCGCATCCATTTATGGAAGGCAATGGCAGAACAATGCGAATATGGCTGGATATGATGTTAAAAACTCGGTTAAAAAAAGTAACTAATTGGCAATTTGTGGATAAAACCCTTTATTTACAAGCTATGGAACGCAGCCCTATCAACGCTTTAGAGCTTAAAACATTGATTTTTGCTCACTTGAGCGAAGATATTGATAACCGCGAAATTATCTTTAAAGGCATAGAACAATCGTATTATTATGAAGGTTATCAAAAAGATGATAACGAATAAAAAAGCTGCTTTTCGTGATGAGAAGCAGCTTTTTTTGTTAGGATTATTTTTTACTTAGTTTTCTAATTCAAAAGTTTCTTTTATTTGTTGGTAGTCTTGCCAATTAACATCTGGATTAGCTTCCATTGCATAAGATTCAATTGTTACAATTTTAAATCTTCTTGTGCTGGTTGGTAAACCCGTTTGAGTATTATCGCTATCTTGTTTAGAAATTCTAACCACATTTAAGTTATAAGCAAAATTCCACTGGGTGAAATAAGCACTAGTAGTAATTTCTGTCCAAGGCATATTTAGCCAAGCACCAGCCAAAGTTGGGCTTTCCATAAAAACTTGCACGCTTCCATTATCTAAAATATCTTGAGTGATATTATAATCTGTAATGTCAGCGTAATAAATGGGATTAGATTGAACCCAAGCCCCTACAGGAACGTCCCAAGTGGTAGAAAAAACATTAGCGTTACCATCTTGTCCGTCTGCACCATTTTGACCTGCTGGGCCTTGCTGCCCCTGCGCGCCAGTTGCACCTTGAGGGCCTGCTGGGCCTGTGTCCCCTTTTTTACAAGATTGCAAAACAACCAATAAAAGCAGTAAAAAAAACGTAATTTGCTTCATTTTAAAATTTTTTTGAAGTTTTTAAATAAAAAAAGTTGCCGATACAAAAATGTTTGTATCTTTGCGACTGCAAAAGTATAACAGTTTTAAGTTGTATTAAAGCGCGTTTTGGTTGTATTCGCTAATCAAATCATCACTATTACTAAACTTTTTAAGGCGTTAATTATGAAAATAGGCGATAAAGTAAAAAAAATAAGAGAAATTAAAGGTTTAACTCAAGAAGATTTGGCGCAAAAACTAAATATCACTTCTCAAGCCTACTCAAAATTAGAAAGAAATAAAACCAAAATGGACGAAGATAGATTAGAGCAAATCGCTGAAAATTTAGGCGTTTCTGTAGATATGATTAGAGCCTTTGAACCAAATAGTTTATTTATAAATTCGCTCCACGCTATAGGCGATAACGCAAAAACAGTTATCAATCACAATGAAAATCAACAACTTATAGAAATTATCAGCAAAGCTAAAGACGAAATTATTGCCCAGCAAAAAGATACAATAACAAGACTACAAAGCGATAACGACTTCCTAAAAGCACAATTGGAACAAATTACCAAGCTATTGAATAATAAATAGCAATAAAAAAGCTGCTTTTCGTGATGAGAAGCAGCTTTTTTTTATTTCTGAAAATAGAAATCGGATTCTATAGATGAATTTTCCCAAGGGATTTGTTTCCCGTTGCTGGCTTTGCGCACGCTGCTGCGTACTTTTTTGAAAATATCTTCCAATTTCAACCCTTTTTCTGGCAACACTTTTACCAACTCTTCAGTATAAAGTCCATTATTACCCGTTCCGTCTGAAGCTACAGCGTTGGGAGCGGTAGAAAACGCGATTAAAGAATTGACGGGCGCATTTTGTACGAGGGTAAAACCCGTGTAATTTTTAGCTTTTTCCCCAAATTGGCTTTTGTAGGGATTATCGCGGCAAGCGTCCAAAATAACGATATTCATAGGATTTTCGGCATATTCCAACTCCACAAACACCCGCCCCAAATCCAACGCTTCAAACTCTATATCTTGCGCCTTGCGGATATCGGCATCTATAGGCAAAATATAATTTTTGGCATCAGCCTGAATCCCGTGTCCAGCGTAAAAGAACAAACCTATAGCTTTATTATCTTTCAACTGCTGCCCAAAATCGCGAATGGCTTGTTTCATATCCCGTTTGCTCGCATCCAAAAGTAGCCAAACTTCAAAACCCATTTTCTGTAGTTCTTTCGCCATAGCTGTGGCATCATTTTTGGGATTTTTGAGCGGTAATTTGCTGTAGCTGCTATTGCCGATGATGAGTGCGAAGCGTTTTTCGTTGGGAATAATCCCCCCTGTAGGGAATAAATGCTGTTGGTTGGCTTGAGATTGATTATTTTGTAACGGGTCGGGGCGGTTATTGCTTGCCGTATCCACATTGACCACTACAGCAGCTGTATCTTTTTTGACGGTTAAATCTTCTATCAATTTGCCCCCTTTAAACTTGCCGTGTACAATCCGCCCATCTTTATAATAGTATGTGCCTTCGCCCTCGCGCAAATCTTTGACATACTCGCCTATGTACATTTCCCCAACTTTCCAAGTCATTGTGCCGTAGCCGTGTCTTTTCCCTTTTTTGAATTGCCCTTTATACAAATCCCCGCTAGCATAAGAATAAGCCCCACGCCCGTCAGGTTGGTTGGATTTAAACTCGCCTATATATTTGTCCCCATTAGGGAATAAATATCTACCTTTTCCGTTAGCACAATCTCCTGTGGTACATTTTTGGGCGGTAGAATGATGAACAAATAAGAAAAAAACAAACATTGCTAAAATAATTCTCATAATTGGATGAAGTTTGTATGATTAAGAAAAAAAGTTGAAAAATTGCGCAAAAATAGCTTTATTTTAAACAAAAAAAAGCAAAAAAGCAAAAAACTGTTATCTTTGCCCCCTCAATTAGCCTTTAAACACGAACTTAGGGAAAAAATAGCCTATAAGTTTGCAGTCAATTTTTTTTGAAATGGAAATTTTTTTTATAATAATAATTTTAATAGCCATCATTTTGGCGGTCATCGCTTTATTCACCAACCGCTTGCCCAACAATTGGACTATAGAAAAAGCTGTATTGGTCAAAGCCAGCCCACGACAAATCTATTCTATATTGGATAGTTTAGAAAATTGGCCAACTTGGACGGTTTGGAACAACCAAAATGAAGCTTCTTTATCATTTAGCTACCCTGCGCATCGGTCGGGGGTTGGGGCTGTACAAGTATGGCAAAGTGCGCGTTTGTCTGGTCATTTGACCCTAACCAAATCTAATTTAGATAGAGAAATTCAGTACGAATTTTTATTAAAACCATCCAATTTACTCATAAAAGGCACTTTTGCTATAGCTGCTGCTGATTTAGAATATACCCAATTGGCTTGGCGTTGTGTGCTATCGCCTGTACAAAGTATAAACCCAGTAACTCGCTATTTAGCCCATAATTTACGCAATTCATTTGATTTGGATATAACCGACAGTTTAAGCAATTTAGTAAGTATTTTTGAACCCGAAACCCAAAGAGAAGAAAAATAAATACCTAAAATGAATAATCAAAACTATTATGTGGCGATAATGGCGGGAGGCGTAGGCAGTCGTTTTTATCCAAGCAGCCGCAGCCAATACCCCAAACAGTTTTTGGATATGCTCGGTTTGGGTAAATCTTTGCTTCAATTGACTGTAGAACGCTTCGCCCAATTAGTGCCTCGCCAACAGATTTTAATCGTTACCAACGTTCAATATCGCGATATTGTTAAAACTCAACTACCAGATTTTGACCACTCGCAAATTTTGTGCGAACCCAGCCGCAATAATACAGCCCCTTGCGTAACTTATGCAGCTTTTCACATAGCCGCGCGCAATCCCAACGCCAATTTTATCGTTGCGCCCTCTGACCACGTGATTTTGAAAGAGGAAGAATTTATCCGCAAAATTCGCACCGCCTTAGATTTTACCGCCCAACATCAGGCTTTATTAACTTTGGGTATTCGCCCCCACTCGCCCAATACGGGTTATGGTTATATCCATTTTGACAATCAAAAAGCAGCAGCCGAAAGCGTTTATAAAGTCAATCGCTTCACCGAAAAACCCAATTTAGCTACAGCTACAGAGTTTGTAAAAAGTGGCGAATATCTTTGGAATGCGGGGATTTTTGTGTGGAACGTACAGGCTATTTTAGCCGCTTTGCGCCAACACGCGGGCGATATTTACCAACTGTTTGAAAATGGAAAGGATTTTTTCGGCACTCCAGCAGAAACGGATTTTATCGCCAAAAATTATCCTTTGTCTCCAGATATTTCTATAGATTATGCGGTTATGGAAAAAGCCGACAACATTTACACCCTGCCCGCCGATATTGGTTGGTCTGATTTGGGAACTTGGGCGAGTTTGTACCAAGAGTTGGAAAAAGACGAAAAGGGAAACGCCTTCAGTTCGCTTCGCCACGAGCAGATTTTGTTAGAAAATTGCCAAAATAATCTAGTGCGCACTTCCCAAGATAAGGTTACGATTATCCGCGACCTGCAAAATTATATCGTTGTAGATGAACCCGATGCGCTGCTTATTTATCCCCAATCTGCCGAACAGGAGATAAAAAAAGTCGTCGCCCAAATCGCAAAACAGTTGCCGCCTAAGTTTTTATAAATAAAAAAGCCCTTACCGAGTTGGTAGGGGCTTTTTTTTATGTCGTTGTGTTGTACTCGGTTAATTTCGCGGCTAACTTGTTGTCTAACTCATCAATAAACCCAGCTAAACTTTCATTTTCTTTAGCAAATTTATGCAATTTTTGCTGTTGGTAATAAGATTCTGAAAGTCTTGTATAATTTACGTGCATTTTTTCTGGATTTCCCAGCGCATCGTAGCACTTTTTTATTTTGCTTTTATCCGTTTTAAGCTTTAGCAACTTTTCATTTGCGGGTAACAACCAACATTCTAATTCAGATACAGAAATCGCATAAATAATTTTAGATTGATTTTCTGTTAAAAATTCATCGCCAAAAGCAGCTTTAAATAAAATTTCAAATTTGGTTCGCGCTATTTCCATAACCTCTAAAACTGTCATTTCTTTAGTCGGGGTAAAATCTAAACGCAACTTTCGTTCATTAAAATGCCATTCGTGGGCGCAATCTGTATCTATTTGTATGACTATAAAATCGTGTGCCTGAAAAGCGGTTTGAAATGGTTGGCTTTGGCAATAATGAAATACTTTAGTCCAACCGCCGCCCTCTTGTTGCTTATTGGAAGCGTCCAAAAGTGGGCTTAAAGGTTCTACTTGGATAAAATCGCCGTCTGCATCTCCAAAATAACCAGATAAAATCGCTTCCAAAACTGCTAAATCGGTTGCTCCTTCAGCAACACAAGCAAATTTAATCTTTTTAGGCATAATTTAGAAATTTTTGGGTAAGCCGCCAATATAACCGCGCATAAATTTTTCCGATAGCTTGAGCGGCGTTCCATTTTCCATAATTTGTTGATTTTCAACCTGTTCTATTTTCGTTTTTCCTACCCTATTCCGTGACACCACAAAAAGCCGCTGCGCATCGTCTCGCAAATCCAAACCGTCCAAAATGGCTGGGTTGTGGGTCGTAATAATCGCCTGCTTGTTGTGTTCTTTGGCTAATTGGGCTAAAATCTCTATCAAACGACTGCCTAATTTCGGATTTAAACCCGTATCTATGTTGTCTATGGCAAAAAAAGTGGGCGTTTCCGCTCCCGTGAACAAAGTCAGATAAAATAACAGCAATAAAAACCCCTCATTCGCACTTTTTTGGTCAAATAAAGTCGCTTCAGGCAAAAAACGGTCTTTGATATACAATTTGCGCTCCATATTAGAACCCGTTATCTCAAAATACTCAAACCAATCCAATAACTCTCGCAAGTGGGCTTGTATTTTTGGGAGCTGCTCAAAGGCGGCTTTTTGGTTATTCAAAGTTTCACGCTCAACAAGTAAATCTCTTACTTGCAAAGCAATTTCCATTGAGGCTTGGAATATTTCATTGGTCTGGGATACTCCATAACCAATTTGTTTTAAGGCTTCCAAAAATTCTATTTCTTTGTTTTGGCGTTGTTCCTTAAATAAATTAGCATCAGTTTTCAATTTGTCATTTTGAGCATTCAATTTATCTTGTTCTAACATCTTAGCCTTGTATTTTTTTGCTATTCGTTTAGCTTGCGCAATAAACGTTTTTGGATTATGTCTTTCAGACAACAAAAAAAGGTTCCTTTGATAATCAAATAATCCTTCTCCTCTTACGCCTAAGCCCTCAATTTGCCCTTCTTCTTCAAATTTTCTTAAAAAGGTATTTTCGGGGGCATAAAGTAGGAAATTGAGGTTACTAATGGCTTGTCTATGAGGATTTGCAGAAATCACTTGTCCACTAGATTTTGAAGCTGTAAAGCCTTTTAGTCTTATTATATCCACCTCTTCCAACTGCCCTTTAACATTTTCATTTATTCTAAAATCTATACTTTCGCCGCTTTCTAAAATAAAATTTATAATAATATCTTCTTTCGCCTTTTGTTCGGCAAAGGCGGATTTCATAAATCTATTTTCGGTTTTTCTAATCCCACGCGCGAAGTAGTATTCATTATCCAATTTATCTTTTGCAGCAGCCACACCTATAGCAGCCGCTTCCAAAATGTTGGTTTTGCCACAGCCATTTTCGCCGATGAGGATATTGAGATTTCCGAGCGGCAAATCCATATTTTCTATAGATTTAAAATTTTCTATGTGTAGATTGGTTATCATAATCGCGAAAGATTGAATTTTGTACAAATAAAAAAAGCTAACCTCGTGAAAGATTAGCTTTGCAATGCGTGGTCTCGGGCGGGATCGAACCGCCGACACATGGATTTTCAGTCCATTGCTCTACCGACTGAGCTACAAGACCATCGTTCGGTTGCGTTTATTGCGGTGCAAAGGTACGACTGTTTTTTATTCTACCAAATTTTTTGGCAAAAAAAAGCGAAAAAAGTTGATTTTTTTTGCATTTTTTTTCATATTTTTTTTATCATAAAATATAAATCGTTGATAATTAACAACTTGTTAAAAAATCATTTTTTCGCTTTTTTGTATTTTTTGCCGTTTTTTTCAAATTATTTTTTGGTCATTAGCGACTCGTAAATAATCTCGTGTATGCGCGGGCGGATGTTTTTGCCGTTTAACTTATTATTTTCGCTATCGGGAAAGGTGCGATTGGATAGAAAAATATAAACCAACTCATTGTCGGGGTCAGCCCACGCGCCTATGCCCGTAAAGCCCAAATGCCCAAAAGTGTTGTCGGAAGCCTGCCAAGCGACATTGACCGATTTTTTGTCCCCCTCGCCTTTTTCTTTCCTATCAAAACCCAAACCACGGCGCGGATTGCTGGTATAAGCTGACGTAAATTGTTTTATCGTTTCGGGTTTTAGATAGCGTTTGCCAAAAAATTCGCCCTTGTTGACAAATAATTGCATAACAGCCGCCAACTCGTAAGCGGTAGAAAATAACCCCGCGTGTCCAGAAACGCCCCCTATCATAGCCGCGCCCATATCGTGAACATCGCCGTGAACTGTCCCGTAGCGGAAATAATCGTCCTGTTCGGTGGGAACAATCCGCGTTTTGGGGATATTTCTATTCAATGGATTATAGCCAATTTGGGTTAAGCCCATAGGGGTGTAAAAATTATCGGCTGCGTATTTATCCAAACTTTTGCCGCTCACATTTTGCACCATTTTTGTAAATAGATAAAAACCCAAGTCGCTGTATTTGTAGCTGGTGGAAGACTCCATTTCTGCGTTGTAAATTTTCTGCCAAACGATACTATCTACAGCATTTTTATCAAAAAATAACTTTTCAGTTACCCGCATAGCAAATTTTTCATCGGGGCGGGTTTTATAAAATTGCGCCATTGGCTTTTTCGCGCTGTCCAAAGTGCTGGTATAAAAAGGAATCCAGGGTTTAAGCCCAGCCTGATGCGCCATAATATCCCCAATTTGCAACTTTTCTTTATTCGTGCCTTTGAGTTCGGGGATGTAATCGCTAAGCGGTTTTTTAATATCAATTTTGCCCTCTTCGTACAATTTCATAATAGAAAGCGTAGCGGCGCATATTTTGGTAACAGAAGCCAAATCGTAAATATCATCGTAGCGAACCGCGCGGGTTTTGTCGTAAGTGTGGTGTCCGTAGCATTTGTGAAAAGCAATTTTGCCGTTTTTAACCACCAAAATCTGCGCACCTGCTGCCGCTTTGGCTGTAATCATCTCTTTGGCAACATTATCTATTTTTTGCAAGGTTTTGCTGTTCATTCCCACCACTTCGGGGCTGCTGGCATAAGCCATTCTTATCGGTTGGGTTTGTAATCCCGTGCCATATTTGAACATATTCCCCGCGCTAATCGGCAACATTCCCTCAAAGGGCAAACTTCCCACGACGGCTTGAGCGGTCAATTTTTCTATTTGGGCGGTTTCGCCGTAACTTACGATTACATTTTTTTGATTTTCAAACAATTGCGCAGCGTAAGGCGTTCCGAACAAGACCACCAACACTTTCGTTTTTTGGCTTAATTGTTGGATAAAATCTATAACCGATTGGGATATATTATGGTTATTGGCTGGGAGTTTATGAATGTTATAAATGCCCACAATTACCTGCTTATGCTTTTCCAACGGCGCGTATTTTTCCGCCTGCTTGCCCACGATGCTGCTGGGGGCTTGGTAGTGTGTGCTTATCCCAAAACGCTCCAATTCGGTTTGAAAGGTAGTTTTTTGGCTCGCGCCTATGCACAAAGTAGCCGTTTCCAAGCTGTTTTTAATCGGAACAATAGTATCTTTATTCGTTAGCAAAGTTAGCGATTTGGACAAAATTTCATCTTTCAACGCCTCGCCCGCGCCGCTGTTGAGTTCTGCCACTACTTTTTGCACATCTACAGGTTTATAAAAAGCCAAACCCGCTTTATATTTGGCGCGCAGTACTTTTTTCACCCTTTGGTTTAAGTCCTCCCAATCCAATTTTTTGTCCGCTATAGCTTTTTTCACCGCAGTAATTCCCCCCTCCAAATCTTGGGGCATCAACACCACATCATTGCCCGCTATCAGCGCGCGCACTGTGCTTTCGCTGCTGGTATAATGTTTGGCAACGCCCTGCATATTCATCGCATCGGTAAAAACTAAACCTTTATACTGTAATTTATCCTTTAATAATTTTTGTATAATGTTGTGTGAAAGCGTAGCGGGTTGATTTTTGACCGTATCCAACGCGGGAATTTCCAAATGCGCCACCATAATACTCGCTATCTCTTTTTTGATAAGATATTTGAACGGTTGCAACTCCAAACTATCCAAACGGCTCGCAGAATGGGGGATTTTGGGCAAATCATAATGAGAATCTACATCCGTATCCCCGTGTCCTGGAAAATGCTTGGCACAGGCCAAAACGTTGGCTTCCTGCATACCGCGCGCGTAGGCTTCGCATTTTTCGCTCACATTTTGCACATTATCGCCAAAAGAGCGGTCGCCGATAACAGGATTATTTTTGTTATTATTGACATCGGCTACAGGGGCAAAATTGACGTGAATACCCAACATTTTAGCCTCTTTAGCCACTTGTTGCCCAAATTTATAGATTAAGTTATTGTCTCTAACCGCCCCCATTGTGAGCTGGCGGGGATATACGACGGCAGAATCTACCCGCATAGACATCCCCCACTCGCCATCTATAGCCATCAAAAGGGGAACTTTGCTATTTTTTTGGTACAAATTGGTTAGATAAGCCAAACGGGTTGGGTTGGTTTTGAAAAAAATAAGCCCGCCAATTTGCTGTTTTTGTATAGCGGACAAAATTTTTGCTTCATCTGCCACCCCTTGGTTGGGATAAGCCCCCAACATAAACAATTGGCTAATTTTTTGCTCTTCGGATAGGGTTTTGAACTGATTTTCTACCCAAACTTCCATTTTTTGGTTAAATAATTCCATCGTATCAATTTCAGCAATATTGCCCGTTTCAGTTTTGGGGTTAGATTTTACCGCATCAGATTGGCAGGTGATAAACCCCAGCAGCAATAAACCAATTAGATAAAAATAAGCGTTTGTTTTCATAAATAGTTATAAATCGCGTCAATAAAGGCGCAAAGTTAGCATTTTTTTGATAATTGGGGATAAAAAAAAATTCCCAGCAGCCGCAGCCGATAGGAATTTTTTTATAAAAGATATTTTGTTGATAAAACTACTCTTCTGAAGTAGCTCCAAATTTGTACACAAAACCAATTTGTATAGAAAGTGCAGAGAAATTAACTCTTGACGCCAACAAATCCTGTGCTTTGTTCACGTCAGGGGTTGGGTTGGTTGCTAATGAATTGCTAGTGCTGGTCAATTCATCCACAAAGTTAAACTCTTTGGATATTGTTACAATGTTAGGCAAGTTATCGGTAGTTCCAGCAGGAGAAACTGTTTCTGACTTCTCAAGAGCACCAGTACCAGTTTTTACGCGCAAACCAGTGTAGAGCAACTCACCTGTTAGCATCATATTATCATTCAACTCATAAGCTACACCGCCACCAGCTACAAAACCCAAAGAAGGCGCACCTTTTAGCACGGTTACGTTGGTTGTTGTAGTATTGAGAGAAGGCAATTTGGTAACTTCAGTTCTTGTCGTTTGTCCCCCAAGAGGAGCCACCAAACCAAAACGGGCGAAAGGTTGAACCTTACCGTGTCCTGTTTGTACGATAATAGTCGGCTGCAAGCGGAATTGGCTTGTTTTCACCTCACGGGTAAATTCACTCGCAGGGGTTACCGTTTTGCCAGCCAAATAGGTAGAACCCGCCATATAGTACGCGCCCAAATCAAAGCGGAAATGAGGGTTGAAATAATAACCTAAATTGAGTTGGCCGGTGATACCACCACCATAAGTACCGTAAAGGTTGCTTTGGGTCACTTGACCTGTGCTGCTGGTGTTTTGGTCTATGCCCAATACATCATTGGTGGTCGCAAAACCATAACCAAAAGTAGCTCCTGCATAAAATTGAGCAGAAGTTTCCTGCGCGCCAAGCGCTAGAGCAGCCAATAAAGCAGCTTTGCTGATAAATTTTTTCATCGTTTTGATAGTTTTATAAAATTTTATTAAAAAAATTAAACTAAAAAAGCCCACCTTTGCGGCGAGCTTTTGATAAAATTAAGCGTTAACTTTAGCCGCGTCAGTAGTCTCCGTTTTAGGGGCTGTGCTATATTTCACTCGGTGAGCGCGATATTTGCCATAAGAGCCAGCCATAATTTTGCCGCGACGCGTTTTTTTATCTCCTTTTCCCATTGGTTGAAAGTTTGATTGATTTTAAATTTGATGACATTAAGACCGCAAAGATACGATTATTTTTGTAGACAACAAATTTTTTAGCTTTTTTTAGCTTTTTTTTTGATATTTTTTTTATAAAAGATAAAATTATAACCTTTAAAATGAATTTTTTGCAATTATCCCAGCAAATTTTATCTCAAGAAATTGCCGCTTTAGAATTATTATCCACCCGATTAAATAGCGAGAACTTAGAAAAATTTATATATATATTGTATGCGTGCAAGGGTAAAATTGTGATTTGTGGCATAGGAAAATCTGGGCTAATAGGGCAGAAAATTGCAGCTACTTTTTCTAGCACAGGCAGCCCAAGTATATTTTTGCAGGCTGCTGAAGCTTTGCACGGCGATTTGGGGATATTGACCCCGCAAGATGTGTTTTTATCCATTTCCAACTCGGGCGAAACGGACGAGATTTTGCAACTTATCCCCTTTATCAAATCGTTGAAAATTACCCATTTGAGTTTGGTTGGGAACGAAAATTCTACTTTGGCCAAAAATGCGGATTGTTTTATCCATATCGGGGTTGAGAATGAAATTTCTCCAGTGCGGGCTGTGCCTATGGCTTCTTGTCTGACCACTTTGGCGGCTGGGGATATTTTGGCTACGGCTTTGATACATTTGAAAAAATTTAACGAAAAAGACTTCTCGCGGCTGCATATTGGGGGCAGTTTGGGGAGAAAATTGTTGACAAAAGTTGCCGATGCGATGCAAACCCAGCCCTTGCCCGTCTGCGACCGAAACGATTTTATCAAAGATATTCTAATCCACATCAGCCGTTCGCAGTTGGGTTTAGTAGCGGTTTTGGACGAGGGAAATTTGCTAGGAGTTGTTACCGACGGGGATTTGCGCAGGGCTTTGAACGATTATGAAAATGCCAACTTTTTCCAACTGCAAGCGCATAACTTAATGAACCCAAACCCCAAAACTATAGCCGCCACAGCCAGCCTTTCCGAAGCAGAAAATCAGCTTATTTCGTTAAAAATCAACGCTTTATTAGTTGTAAATGACGAAAATAAACTAGTGGGCGCAATCGCTAAACATCACATAAAGTAAAAAAAGGCTAAAATAAAATTAAAATTTAGCAATTACAAAAAAACTAATATATTTGCGGCACTTTTCAATCACTCATCACACACTCGCAAAAAATGAGCAATTCTCCCATCCAAAAAATCCTATTTGGTAGCCCTGGCACAGGCAAAAGCCATAGAATTACAACTGATTACGCCAAACCCAAAGACCAACTTGGCATAGACCCAACTAGTGAAAACTATATCGCTACTGTTTTTCACCCTGAATATACTTATGGGGATTTTATGGGTAAATTGATGCCTCTAACAAAAGAAAATAAAGTAGAATATAAATTTTATGCTGGTCATTTTTTAAAAGCATTAGCGCAAGCCTACAAACAAATATTAATTTACAATTTAAAGAAAGCTGGTACACCACAAGACGTTGATACTGAAAATGATGATACAGAAAACAACAATACTTTGCAAAACAGCGATGCTCAAAACGATAATGCTCTCCAAAATGTATTACTTGTAATTGATGAAATAAATCGTGGCAATTCTGCCGCGATTTTTGGCACTGTTTTTCAGCTTTTAGATAGAAATTCTAATGGCAGTTCCGAATATGGTGTAAATATTTCCGATTTGGAATTTTCCGAGTTACTGTTGTTGATTGGACTACGAGAAAAAACCAAAACTACCCCTAACGATGATAACAATGAAACTATCACAATTACAAAAAAACATTCATTCAAAGCAAATTCTAAAACTTATAACAAGTCTTTAAGCGATTGGTTAGCTTTGCTACAAATTAAAAATAATCAAATCAAAATCCCCTCAAATCTTTCCATTATTGCCACAATGAACACATCCGACAACTCCATATACTTTATGGATAATGCTTTCAAACGCCGTTGGGATTGGGAATTCATTGAAATTGAAGACGAAAAACAAAAAGCTTATGCTGCTGGCCACAAAATCATCATTAATGGCCAAAACCCAATAGATTGGGTGGGTTTTGTGGATAATCTTAATGCCTTCATAAGAAGCAAATATAAAGTTGTTCGCAAAATCGAAGATAAACAAATTGGTTATTGCTTCATTAACAAAAAAGAAATCTTAGAAGAAGACATAAAAAGCAAATTAATGTTTTTTGTGTGGGATAGTGTTTTTACTACAGATAAAAAACCCTTAGTAGAACTACTATTTACCGATAAATTAATGTCTGATAGTGAAAAAAACTCTATCATATCCCAAAAAGAAAAAGACCTAATAACTTTTGGGCAGTTTTCCCATAAAAACAATGTTATTAAATTTGTAAACGCAATTTTCAACTATGTTTGATATAAGCAAAATCCATTTTAAGAACGATGCGACACGAGATAATAGCACCTATTCTTTTGTTGGCTTACAAAAAAATAAAGAAACAGGAGAACTAGAGTTTTGGCTGCCTTTGGGATTTGATACATTCCCCAAAGACCCCAAGGACTTTGAAAGCACAAAAAAATTCTTTTTCCGAATGTATCGTACTTTCCAAGTTTATCGCGATAGAAAACTGACCAACTATCAAGCCTCCTTAAAGGAATTTTTAACGAATGATAGAGATGGTATTTTTGAGCAAAATGAAAAAGGTTTTAGTTTCATCAATAACAAAGATAACACTGAAACCGTTTTTTATGGCAAATTGAATGCCCTAGACAAAATCTTACATGGTTATGACGAATTGCGCATTGCTTCTTTAGAAAAAAAACAAGTTCGTTCGCACCAAATAGATTATTCCAAAATCTATAAATATATGCATCAGGCTGTATTTTTGGAAGGCGATGTGATTTATTTGGACGAAATGAATATCTCTAAAAATATCATTTTGCAAGAAAGCCCTACTATTGTGCAAATGTTTTGCTTTATCTACACGGAAATCAAAACCGAATTAGAGGAAATTGATAGCGTTGCTAATCGTGTTCTGGAACTATCTGACCAATTCAAAGAAAAACATTTGCATCCTCAAGGCGGTTTATTTGCAGAAGATACTTTTGCAGACACTATTGAAACGCTTAAGATATTGCTTGAAGAAATTGAAACCAAAACCACGTATAAAGATGAGGACTTTTGGCATTTCTATGAAGCAGTAGAAGCATTTTTGTATGGCGAGAAGCAAGATGACAGCGATGGTATATATTTTGGCATTAGCAGTTTTGCTGATGTCTGGGAAGATATGTGCCAAAGTTATATGTTGGCGCAATCTGAAATTCAAGAAACCGTGCTTTTCGCTGATATTGATGGCTTCTTAAAAAATCGGAAGCATCTAGGTCTTCCCGAAATTTTGCAAAAAGAAGAAACAGATTTGAATCCATTTATGCTAACAATGGATGCCTCAGAACAAAAACGCTACTTACGTCCTGACTTGGTATATGTAGAAAAGAACAGAGAAATATCATTGTCAGCTCACGTAGATGACTACATAGATTGGAAGACAGAGCATTTCAATAAAATAAGGCATAGTATAAAATACTATTCAGGTTACCCTGTAAATACCTCTATAAAAGATTCAATTTCAACACTCATAATAAACAAACAGAAAGAGTTGAAAAAAAACAATAAAAACCCAAATCTAACAGAAAAAGAAATCAGAAGTGATTTTGAAAGCTGGCAATCTTTATTCATTAAGGTGATTGACTACAAATATCTCCGTCTATCTGACTATGAAAAGTACATTGATGGAAAAGGCGAAAACAAAATTAAAAGCGATATTGATAAGCAATTGATTTATGAATGGACTTTGCAACAAAATTTTGGAAAATCCAAAACAAGTAGCGCATTTTGGATACCCTACTATCCTAACAATATAGACTCTACACAATCTACAAAAGATATTGCAAAACGTTGTATTTCAGACTTAAAAGACAGCCGTATTGAGGTTTTTCAAATCAATTTCAAAATTTTGCAGGCGCATTATGTCAAATTATCAACCTAATCAACAACTGAAGCACAGCAGCCCAAGTGGAGTTTTGAGTGCTTATAACCCTATCGTTTCATTACCAACTGCTATAAAGCAAAAAGTAAATGATAAATTTATCAACCCAAAAATTGACGCTCTTTCAAAGAGCTTACGGCAGGAATTTAGGGAACTTGACCCTGATAAACTTCGCACAGAAATAGAATTTGAACACGAAGATAACTTCGTAAAAGATTATATTTATCAAGAAATCATAGATGGAATTTTAAAAAATAAATCTGGCAAAGTTGAATTTGTACCTAAAATTGTCATTACATTTGATAAATCCTTATGCCCAGAACCGATAGAAGACATATATTATGGAGCAATAAGGTTAGGCGAAAAACCTATATTATTCTACCTATACATTGATTTGCAGGAACTAATAGAGTTTATTAAAGAAAGAGCCTATTGAAGAAACTTCCAAATCATCAGCCGACAACGCAAAACAAGAAACAGCAAAACAAGAAACAGAGGAAGAAAAACGCGATAAAGCTATTACAGAACAACAAAGGCAACTATCTAAGCGCACTGATTTATCGGCAGAAGAAAAAGACATAAAAATAGAGCATTTGGAGAGGGTTAAGAATACCCCTATGCAAGGACAAAGCGGCAAATTGCGCGTGCAATTAAATTGGTTTACAACAGATGATTTAGACTTGCATATTCAAACCCCGAATGGTGAAATATACTTTGGGAATAAAGCTATAACGCATAATAATATCACAGGTCATTTAGATATTGATGCCAATGCTGGGCAGCCTTTTAGTTCTTGCCCCGCTGAAAATATTTATTTTGATGCGATGCCAGAAGGCAAACACGAAGTTTTTGTGAATTTGTACAACAACCGCGAAAACAAAGATGAACTAAATTTCACAATTCAAATATCTCCTGAAATAGGTGTTGGGAAAATATTTGATAGCAAGTTTACCAACAAAGAAAAACAACTTATTGCCATTTTTGAATACGACAAAGATAGTAAAGAACTTAAATTTCATAAAAAAAGCGAATAGGACATTACCCATTCGCTTTTTTTATTTTTTGGAAAATCAACTTTTATTGAGCAGCAAATTCCCACTCTTTATCATTGGCATCTTTGAGCTTCAATTTAGCATCTGTATTTTC
>JAAFIM010000039.1:0-23188 GCA_013297745.1 Chitinophagales bacterium
CAACGGGTTTTAACCCGTTGAAAGACAAAAAAAACGATTACAACAGACTTTAGTCTGTTGCTTAAAAGACATAAATGGTTGTTTTTTTTAATTGAAAATATAGAAAAATTCTTACTAAACAACTTCATAATAAAAAAATAATGATAATGAATTGAAGTAAAGCAATATCAAAGTGCGCGATTGAAAAAAAGTTGCTAAAAAAAATTGTCAAAAAAAGCCAATAATGGATAAAAGTTGTAATTTTGCGCCGATGTTTTCAACCGTTATTAAATTTCAATAAAATGAGCAAAGAAAAAATTTTGGTAATCGGCGCAAACGGCCAAATCGGCACAGCCCTAACCCAAAGCCTAAGGCAAAAATATGGCACAGCCAATGTTATCGCCTCTGATTTAAATACACCTTTACGCAGTGTAATTGGTATTTTTGAAAAATTGGACGTGTTGGATATTGAGCGGTTGCGGGCTATTGTGCTGAAATATGGTATAAATCAAATTTATCATCTAGCAGCGATTTTATCCGCCAAAGGCGAGCAAAATCCGCGCCAAACTTGGGATGTCAATATGAACGCACTTTGGAATGTGCTAGAAATTGCGCGGCAAGAGCATATCAGCAAAGTGTATTATCCTAGCACTATAGCTGTATTTGGTCCTCAAACCCCCAAAGAAAACTGTCCCCAATTTACCACTATGCACCCAAGCACGATTTATGGAATTAGCAAGCAAGCTGGCGAGCAGCTTTGTGAGTATTATTTCCGCCGTTTTGGGCTAGATGTGCGCAGTTTGCGTTATCCTGGTATTATCAGCCACGAGTCTTTGCCTGGCGGGGGAACTACCGATTATGCTGTAGATATTTTTTATAAAGCTGTAGATGGCTTAGCTTACGAATGTTTTTTATCCCAAAACACCCGTTTGCCTATGATGTATATAGATGATGCGATACGCGCTACTATAGAATTGATGGAAGCTCCCAAAGAAAAGATAAAAAACCGCTATGGTTACAACTTGCAAGGGGTTAGTTTTAGCCCGACGGATTTGGCTGCTGAAATACAAAAACAATTACCCAATTTTAGCATAAGTTATAAACCAGATTTCCGCCAAGCTATAGCCGATTCGTGGGTTTGCAGCTTAGATGATAGCGCAGCCAAAGAAGATTGGGGCTGGGAAGCCAAATTTGATTTAGCCCGAATTTGCACAGAAATGCTCACCAATCTGCAAGCGCGTAAATCTGACCGCCACAATGAGTACAACGAAATGACCTTTTTATAAACTTAATTCCTTTATTGGGGCACAAAAGTAAAAAAATATTTAAAAAATCAAGCCTTTGCAATACTTGCTTAGGCTTTTTTTTGCTAAAAGGTTAAAATTTTGCTAAAAAAAGACAAAAAAAAGATTTTTTAGCAAAAAAATACGAAATTGCGCCCTGTTAGCGTTATGCAAACTTTAAGACAGATTACATTATACTCTTTTGCTATAAATTTTATTTTTTCCAATCAACAAATATTAAAAAATGGGTATGAATTTCAACCAACTATTCTTTAGCAGTTTTTTCTCCTTGTTATTGACTACTGCAGCACAAGCTCAATTCAAATATGCCAACCGCTATTTAGAAGTCGGTTTGGCTGGTGGTGCTTCTGTTTATTCGGGTGAACTAACCAAATCTTTTTTAGACTTCAAGCACATGCACTTAGCTGGGGGGGTATTTGCTCGCTACCATTTCAACCGTTTTGTGGGACTTCGCTTGCAAGCTACTTATGGCAATTTGTCTGGCGACGACAAAGATTCAAAAGAACAATTAAACCAGGTTAGAAACTTACACTTCAAGTCTCATATTTTTGATGTGGCTCTGACCGGTGATTTTTTCCTTTTGGGTTATAACCCTGAAAAACAACGTATGTTTTCGCCTTATGTTTCGGCTGGGTTAGCTGTTTTCAATTTCAACCCTAAAGCTCGCAATTTTGACCCCAACTTTCAAAACGATTGGATAGAATTACAACCCTTAAACACTGAAGGGCAAGGTGCTATACAAGGACGCGAAGCATATCGCCGCACCCAATTTGCTTTACCTTTGGCTGTGGGGGTATTGTATGCGGTGCACAGCCACATCAATATAGGATTGGAGGTAGGTTATCGGGCTACTTTCACCGATTATATCGACGATGTGGGTTTATATTATGCCACAGATGCAGTTACTGGTCAATCTGTATATGAACAAACCCCTTACAGAGATGGTTTTTTTGATAATAAATCCCAACAAGAATTAATGTCAGACCGCACGTATGAGTATTTTGTGCAAAGACAGGGCGAAAATTTGGGTACCAATGTACTCACCAATCAAACCAGCCTAGACGAATACCAACGCTTACAAACCCAACGCGGGGGTATATTTAGAGGTGCGAAAGGATTTGATAGATATTTGTTTGCTATGCTTACCGTATCCTACAATTTTATAGATAATGGATTAGTGGGTGCTCGCAGCCGCCGCAAAAAACGCAACGGTTGCCCTGGTGCGCAATTTTAATCCCAACCCCAAAAATCTCCCTAGTTTTGCTAAGGAGATTTTTTTTGTTTGTTTTTTTACCCCAAAAAGATAAATAATTATAAAAAAGATTTATCTTTGCGCCCGTTTTAAAATCTATAAAATTAGAAACGATTTTTTTTGAACAAAAGACAGCAGCCTTTGTTGCTGCAATTATATCCTTTATAATATGAATACAAATCTAAATATGAAGTTATCCAATTTTAATTTTAATCTGGATAAAGAACTTATAGCCAAATACCCCAGCGAAAAACGCGATGAATCGCGCCTTATGGTCATCAATCGCGCTACGGGGACTATAGAACATAAAATTTTTCGCGATACTATCAATTATTTTGGCGAAGGGGATAGTTTTGTGATTAATAACACTAAAGTATTCCCCGCGCGACTTTTTGGACAAAAAGAAAAAACAGGGGCAAAAATTGAGGTGTTTTTGTTGCGTGAGCTGAACGAAAATATGCGTCTATGGGATGTATTGGTAGACCCCGCGCGTAAAATTCGGGTGGGTAATAAATTATATTTCAACGATGCCAACGGCGATGAGGTATTGGTAGCTGAGGTTATCGACAACACCACCTCTCGCGGGCGCACGGTGCGTTTTATGTTTGACGGTAGCAACGAAGAATTTAAAGCTAACCTTTTCAAACTTGGTCATACCCCCTTGCCTAAGTACATCAAACGCGAAGAAGAACCTATGGATAAAGAGCGTTACCAAACCGTTTACGCCTCAGAAGTGGGCGCGGTGGCAGCTCCTACCGCTGGTTTGCATTTTACCCAAGAACTGATGAAGCGTTTGCAATTGAAAGGGGCAAACTTCGCCGAAGTAACCTTACACGTGGGCGTGGGTACATTCCGCAATATAGAAGTAGAAGACCTTTCCAAGCACAAAATGGATTCAGAATACTTCCGCATCAGCGAAGAAACCGCCAATATGGTAAACACCAGCTTAGAAAAAGGTAAAAAATGCTGCGCTATAGGCACAACTTGTATGCGCACGCTTGAGTCTTCTGTCTCTGCACAACGCCAATTGAAAGCTGCTGAAGGTTGGACTAATAAATTCATTTACCCACCTTATGATTTTAGGGTAGCCAATACAATGATTACCAACTTCCACCTGCCCAAATCCAGTGTGCTGATTATGGTTTGCGCCTTTGCTGGTTACGATTTGGTTATGAAAGCCTACGAAGAAGCGGTAAAAGAACAATACCGTTTCTTTAGTTATGGAGATGCTATGTTAATTTTATAAAAACGAGCGCTTATTTAGCCATTTTATACCCCCATAATTTTGCAAAATAACATTACTTTTTTATGTTTGGGTGCCAACTTAGGTGATTGTATCGCTCAACTCGCCCAAGCTCGTGGATTAATTAGCCAACAGATTGGAGACATTGTGTCCAGCTCGGCTATCTACAAAACCAGCCCATGGGGGGTAGAAAATCAGCCCGATTATTATAATCAAATGCTAAAAGTACAAACCTTATTAACCCCTGACCAATTACTTTATGCTACACTTGCGATAGAGCAAAAAATGGGGAGATTAAGAACCCACACTTGGGCTGCTCGTACTATAGATATTGATATTTTATATTACAACGATTTGATTATCAACACAGAAGCGCTGCAAATCCCCCACCCTAGATTACATTTAAGGAAATTTGTGTTAGAGCCGTTGCGGCATATAGCGGCGGATTATCAACATCCCCTTTTTATACTCAATCACGAGCAATTATTAGCTGCCTGTGACGACTTGAGCACGGTAGAAAAAGTTTTGGTATAATTTTTTATCAAAAAAAAATCGCTACAATTTGCCCAATCCACACAAATAGTTATCTTTGCGCGCTAATCAAAATAACAGCTAACCAATATAAAACCGTTATGGCAAAAAAAACGAAAACAACAGCCAATACTGCTACAACATTTAGCAAAGAAACCTATCTACAATGGTTTGAAATGATGTACAGAATCCGCAGATTTGAAGAGCAAGCCTTTATGGTCTATCAAGTACAGCGCAAAATACGTGGTTTCTTACATTTATGTATAGGGCAAGAAGCCATTTATGCAGGTATGATGTCAGCCTGTCGCCCAGACGATGCGTGGATAACCGCTTACCGCCAACACGGTACAGCCTTAGCCAAAGGGATTAGCCCTCGAGCAGCTATGGCTGAATTGTTTGGCAAATATACAGGCAATGTCAAAGGAAAAGGGGGTTCAATGCACTATTTTGATGCTAGTTTGCGCTACTATGGTGGTCACGGAATTGTTGGCGGACAAATTGGTTTGGGGGCTGGTATTGCTTTAGCTGACCAATACCAAGGCAAAGATAGCGTTACCCTTTGCTTGTTTGGCGACGGTGCAGCACGCCAAGGTATGTTGCACGAAGCCTATAATATGGCGATGACGTGGAAATTGCCCGTGATTTATATCTGTGAAAACAACAAATACGCTATGGGCACTTCAGTAGAACGCACCTCCAACGTACAAGATATTTACAAATTGGGCTTAGGTTATGAAATGCCTTCTTATCAAGTAGATGGTATGAACCCAGAAGCTGTGCACGAGGCCATAGCCAAAGCCGCCCAACACGCCCGCGAGGGAAAAGGGCCTACGTTCTTGGAAATCAACACCTACCGCTACAAAGGACACTCTATGTCTGACCCTTCCAAATATAGAACCAAAGATGAAGAAAAAGCTTACAAAGAACAAGACCCTATAATGGTGGTTGAGCGCAAACTGTTGTCTTTGGGTATGGAACAAACCGCATTGGACGCTTTACGCGAACAAATTAACGCCGAAATAGCCGATAGCATAGATTTTGCGGATAAATCCCCATTGCCTCCTGCCACAGAACTGTACACAGATAATTATACTCAAGCAGATTACCCCTTTATTATGGATTAAATATAAGGTGAATTATTATTCAAATAAAAACCAATTTCTTTATAAGGAGTTGGTTTTTATTTTTGCCAAAATCAAATTTATACCCATCTTTTTAAACCTAATTCACGTTTTATGTGTTTTCTGGTCTAAATTATTATCCGTAAATATAATGAAATTGAAACATTGGGCAGCTACCACCCTATTAGGCAGCATTTTTTTGAGCAGTTGCGATAGTTTTACCCGCAATATAGATATTGATTTGCCCCCTGTAGAAAGGGAGTTGGTGGTGGAATGTTATCTTCGTCCCAACGAACCGTACAGATTATTATTAACCCAAACCAGCGGTTATTTTGACAGTCTTAGCCAATGCCCTATGGCAAGGGGCGCAATGGTTATCATCACCCACAACGGGATAAAAGACACTCTAGAAGAAGCAGTGTACTTGGGCGATTGTTCGCTGACCAATCCCAACTTTATCCCCTATTTTGACGGCACAAGAACCCGATTTTATAATTATGGCTCTAATACCCTTTGCCCTACCGATTACAACAGCGATTTTACTTTAGAAGTGATAGATGCTGCCAATAATAAATATCTCACCGCCACCACCCGTATGCAGCCGCCCGTGCCGATTACTTCTTTTACGGCTAATTGGAAAGCGGATTCTAGCGCAGCTTTTGCGTTTTTGGAGGCTGTAGACAATGGCAGCACTGTAGATTTTTATCGAGTAATGTTGCATCAAACCGCTGTATATGAACCCGATTCTGTTACAGGCGGATTATTAAATATAGCCAATTCCCCCGAATTTGACGCTACTATAGACGATGGGCGATTTTTCAACGGCGAAACTATAGCTTTCGGCACAGGTTACGATTACGAAGAGGGCGACACGCTGATAGCCACCATTTACCATATAGAAAAAGCTTATCACGATTATTTGGAAGCTATCCGCGACTCCGAAAATGCCAACGGCAACCCTTTCGCACAGCCCCCAACGATAACCGATAATATCAACGGCGGCAGGGGAATTTTTACCTTTTTGTCTTTTGATAGGGATACGCTAATCGTAACAAAATAACCTAAGGGTGTAGAAATAATTATTGGTGATAAAAATTTACGTGACAATGCCTTGTCTCTACACCAACGCCATCAATTTTTTGAATATCATATAACCACCAATAATTTATTTCACATACTTACAAATAAAATAATATAGTCCAAAGAGTAAGTGTTTATTCCCAAAAAGGTAAATACTTACTCTCACTATTTTATAACCCGAATAAACTTTATAATATATAATGAAAATCCAAGAACAACAACGCCTCGTACAAGAAAAATGGCTTCTTGTTAAAGAAAAATACAAAATGGGCGATAAAATTACAGGCATAATTATGGAACATTATTCTTTTGGTATAACTGTAGATATTGATGAATTGCCTGTGTTGGGATTTATTAGAATCCCCAATATCATAGACAAATGTGAAATTGGTGATTATGAAAGACATATGCCTAAAATTGGTGAAAAAATACTTGGCGTGGTCGTTGAAATAACTGAACACAATAAACAAATCAATATATCATTAAGAGCTAGCCATCTTGAAAAATATCCTTAGATGTTAAATTATTATGTTTCAAACAAGAAATTTAATTTACAATCGCTTGAAAAACAAGCTTTATCATTTTTAATGCTATAATTTTAAAATTTACTAATATGGAATGGCATAACACCGCAAAAATGGGAAATATAGAAATATAGAAAAAATATATTGAATCTATGTTCCCTGATTTTATACAAGGAACTCAATTTGAAGAAGAATTATATCTAACATACCACAATTCAGAAACAAATACTAATATATTTGTTTCTGAGGAAACCATTAGAGCCGTTCAAAATGGAAAATCATTTATTTATAATGGTGTTAATTTAATCTCAAAAACACAATTAGAAGCTATTAAAATTTTATCACTTCCTTTGCCGAATGAAATTCGTTGGGATTATCATTTTGAATACGAAAATGGGCTTTGTATAAGTTTGTATTGTGTCGATGATATTGTAAAATGGGTTACTATATCTGATTGGGAGGGAAAACCTATGTATGACTGGTAAAAAAAAAGCCCCTAACTATTTTTGTTAGAGGCTTTTTTTGATAAAACAATCATTACAAGCGTTTTTTATTGATAAGTTGTTGCAACTCCTCTTTAAAATTTTTGCCTATAGGAATTTCTTTTTTATTGATAACCACATGATGCGCTTCCACTTGGTCTATATGGTTGATATTGACGATAAAAGAGCGATGCGCCCTAACAAAATCATCTTGAGGCAATTTTTCTTCCAATGCTTTGAGCGTTTGCAAGGTAATAATACGCCCTGTAGGGCTAAAAATCATCACATAATCTTTGAGCCCTTCTATAAAAAAAATATCAGCAAATTTTAATTTGACCAACTTTTTGTCCGTTTTTACAAAAATATAATCATTTTTTTTCTCCACATTTTCCCCCTCTGTTGTAGCCGCTACAGGCGGTTTTATCAGCGTGGTGTTTGCTGCGGGCAAGCGATTAACCTTCTGCACAGCCTTATCAAAACGCTCCAAAGAGATTGGCTTTAAGAGATAATCCACTACACTCAGCTCAAAACCTTCTACCGCAAAATTGGGATAAGCAGTGGTCATTATAACCTGAGGGGGATTGGATAAAGTTTTTAGAAAATCTATACCCGTAATTTGAGGCATTTGTATATCTAAAAACATCAAATCTATTTCATATTTATGTATGGCTTCAAAAGCTTCCAAGGCATTTCGGCATTTGGCCAATAGCTTCAACTCTGGATTGCGAAATATATAATTTTCTAAAATATCCAAAGCCAAAGGTTCATCATCAACAATGATTACGTTCATAAGATAAAATCTTTAAGGATAATAAGCCGATAATAATTTATTTGGTAAATTTGGGTCTTAAATAATCAGCCACAGGGGCAGGCAAAAATTTGCTGGGGTCTTCTCCCCCTTTTATAATTTCCCTCACTATGGTAGAAGAAATATAACTATGCTGGGCTGCTGTATTCAAAAAAACAGTTTCAACCCCTTCGCCAATCAGCCGATTGAGTTGAGCTATAGTGTTTTCATAATCAAAATCAGCCGCATTGCGTATCCCCCGCAACAAAAACTTCGCCCCAAGTTGTTGGCAGTACAAAGCGGTTAGCATTTGGTAAGTATCAATTTTGACCTGGGGACAGTCGGCAAAAGTAAGCTGGGCAAAATGAAGGCGTTCTTCTAAGGTGAAAAAATAATTCTTGCTAGAATTATTGCCAAAAGCGACCACAATTTGGTCAAAAAGGGGCAAAGCACGGCGCACAATATCCTCGTGCCCTTTGGTAAGTGGGTCAAAAGAACCAGCAAATACAGCTATTTTCATTGATAATAGAGTTTTGTTAGCGGCAAAAGATGAAAAAGCAGCTAATTGCAAAAAAAATGTTAAATTTTGCGCAAATATATAAAATCATATAATAACTTTTATACCTTTGCGTTTAAATAAGCAAAAAAAGCGAAAAAAATTATGAAAAATAAACTTGGGATAATTATCTGCTTTTGTATTAGTTTGTATATCAACCACATCAACGCACAACAAAGTAGTTGGTATAAAGATGCACAAGCTGCTTACAAACGCGGGCAAGAATTTTACAGTCAGCAATTGTATGGCAAAGCAAAAGAAGAATTTGAGCTACTACTCAATGCCCCATCTTCAGTACATAATCCAGAGTGGGAGGTTTTGAAACAAAAAGCTGAATTGGGCTTGGGTTTGGCGGCTTTACAGCTACAAAATCCCGACGCAGAAAAACAATTGCTCACTTTTATCTATAAAAATGAACCCTCCGATATAGCCACTCAAGCCAAATTGGGATTGGGGTATTTTTATTTTGATAAAAATAATTTTGATAAAGCCTTAGCTTTTTTAGGTACAGTGCCCAATAAAGGTATGTCCAACGAAGAGATTGTAAAATTGCGCTTCAGGCTGGCTTATAGCCATTTTAGCAAAAAAGAGTACAAAAAAGCCGAACCTTTATTCAAACAGATAAAAACGGTAAAAGGAGAGTATTATGAACCCGCCAATTACTATTATGGATTGTCTTGTTTTTATGAAAATGATTATGGTGCAGCTTTAGAAAGTTTTAAATTGATAGCCAACGACAAAAAATATCAATACAACAGCGTTGTGCCTGTATATATCTGCCAAATCTATTTTCTCAACAAACAATACGACGAAGTCATCGCTTACGGTGAGCCATTGACCAAAGATGCGGGGATAAAAGACCAAGCCCAAATCGCCCAATTGGTGGGTCAAGCTTATTTTGAAAAAGGAAATTTTGCCGCAGCTTTGCCTTATTTGGAGAATTATTTGGACAAAACCCCCAAAGTTTCCGAAGAGTTTTTGTATCAGGTCGCTTATACCCAATATAGAACCAATAATTATAGCAAAGCGGTCAAAAATTTTGAGCAATTAAATACTTTAGATAGTGAATTGGGACAAAATGCAATTTATAATATGGCAGATTGTTATCTAAAAACCAATAATAAAACCTCAGCAAGATTGGCTTTTCAGAAAGCGGCGGCTATGAACTACAACCAAAAGGTAAAATCTGATGCGATTATCAACTTTGCTAAATTGTCTTACGAATTGGGCGCAGACGCTGAAGCTATACAAGCTTTGCAGCAAATTGATTCAAAATCAACCTATTATGAAGAAGCACAAAATTTGTTGAGTGAGGTGTTTTTGAATACCCGCGATTACGAAACCGCGCTTAAATCTATCCGCAATATCCCCAATAAGTCCAAGCAGATAAAAGAAACCCATCAAAAGTTGGCTTACTTTCGCGCTATGCAACTGTTTAGAGAGAAAAAAAATGGGGAAGCTAGCCGCCTTTTGGACGAGTCGCTACAGGCTGGCAGCCACGAAGAAACCACCGCTTTAGCCTACTTTTGGAAAGGGGAAATTTTTTATACGGACAATCAATGGGACAAAGCAGAAAGCGAATATAAAAAGCATTTGCAATTGGCCAACAAATTGCGCCAAATACCAACCAATTCTTCAGCAGCCGTATCTCAATATGCTTTGGGCTATATCTATCTCAAAAAAGCTGATTATCGCCAAGCAGGTGATTGGTTTGAAAAAACGATAAAAGATGTAGAAGATAATCATTTGAATAAAACCAAAGACGAATATCTGCTCAACCAAGTTTATCCTGATGCTTTGCTAAAAGCTGGCGACTGTTTTTTATACCAAAATAGCTATGCCAAAGCCGACCGCAATTACAAAAAAATCATTGATAATAAATACCCCAACACAGATTACGCTTTATACCAACAAAGTATAATCTTGCATTTGACCAACCAACCCGAAGCGCAACGGGTGCAATTGGATAAAATTATCAAAAATTATCCCACTTCTCTATATGCTGACGATGCTTTGTACGCTATGGGCAATAATTATATGGCGAGCAGAAGCTATGATTTGGCGCGACAATCCTATGCCAAAATCAACCAAGATTATCCCAGCAGCGAGTATGCAGACCGTTCTTTGCTCAAACAGGGAATTATAGCTTATAGCCAAGGGCAAAATGAACAAGCTTTGCGTTATTATGAAGCTGTATTTAGAAACAATCCCCAAAGCGAAGAAGCCAAAGATGCGGCAGGGTTGATGGAAGAAATATACGTTTCTGCGGGCAATCCCGAAGGTTATTTCAATTTTTTGAGCACAGTGCAAGGTTTTTCTGTCAATGAATCCGCCCGCGATTCGGTTATGTACCGTTCAGCCGAACGCAAGTTTAAATCCAACGATTGGGCGGCAGCAGCGGACGGATTTAGCAAATATCTAGACCGTTATCCTACTGGGATGAACAGTTTGCAAGCTCGGTTTTATCGCGCTGAATCTTTGTTTGAACTCAAACGCTACGCTGACGCGCTAAAAGATTATAGCTTTTTGTCCGACCAAAATAATCCTAATTTTGCCGAAACGGTAAATTTACGCGCGGGTAGAATCACCTACAACATCCAAGCAACCCGCAATTTTGCCGAAGCCGCCAAGTTCTACAGCCGATTGGAAAAATACGCCAGCACAGAAGCCAACCGATACGAAGCGCAATTGTTTGGTTTGAGAGCGGCTTATTTTGGCAATCAGCCCGCCCAAGTGCCAGCTGCAGCCGACAAAGTGATTAAAAATCCCCGCGCTACCCAACCCGACAAGGCTGATGCGCATTATTTTTTGGCAAAAATACAACAAGCCAACAAACAAAACCAAGCAGCCAAAGACAATTACAAACAAAACATTATGTTGTCAGGCGATGAAGCATTTGCGGCCGAAGCCCGTTACCAAATTGCGCTGATGACTTATCAAGAACGAGATTTGACCAAAGCCCAAGATATGTGTTTTCAAACCAATAAAGAAATCCCTAATCACCCTTTTTGGTTGGTCAAAAGCTTTATATTGTTATCCGATATTTATGCAGAACAGGGCAATTTGTTTCAAGCCAAAGCGACTTTGGAAAGTATAGTCAATAATTTTAAACCCAGTACCGCAGAAGAGGAAAGCTTATTGCAAGAAGCAAAAACCAAATTGGCTAATGTCAAAAAGGCAGAAGCGGACAAATCAAAATTGGATAATAACAAAAAACCGCGCTAAATTATGAAATATGTATTATTTTTTGCGGCTGTATTTGGGCTTAATCCCCTTTGGGCGCAATTGGCTAATGACGATGCAGGCACAGAATTGCTCAAACCTTTTAGGGCAAAATTGGCTGAAAGTCAAAAATTTAACCCCACTCCTATCGTTCCCAAACTGGACGACAAAGAACGCAAACAAGAGTATAACGTGCCCAGCCATCTCAAAGAGCTAAAATATCCCGCTCCTGTGCTTACGCCCTTGCCTTTTGCCAACAAAAAAGACAAAAACCAGATAGAAGTCGCTTCTTTTTATGCAAAAATTGGGTTTGGTTATCCAATAAGCCCTTTGGCAGAACTCTCTTACCACAATTCATCCGCCAAAAACTACCGCTATGGGGCAACGTTCAAACATCATTCTGGTCAGGGTAATTATAACCTCAATCAACGATTTTCTAACACAGGGCTAAACTTAGGCGGGGCTTTTTTTGCCAAAAACAACCTTGCTGTAGATGGAAATTTAGGGTTTAATCTGCGTGGCAATCGCTTTTATGGCTACGGGGATAGTTTGGACTTAAACGATAGCACTGCGGTGAAAAAGGATAGTGTTAATCAACGCTTTACCGAAATTTATGCGAATTTGGGCGTATTTAATAGCAATTTGGCTAAAAATAATCTCAATTATAAGGCTACTTTATCACTTTATCGCTTGTCGGATTTGTACCAAGCCAGCGAAATTAGCTTAAGCCCCAACGTTTTTGTGGAAAAATTTATCGGCAAAAAGAATATCAAACATAGCTTTGCGGCTGATTTGGGGTTAAATTATGTCAGTTTTAGCGATACTATAGCCGCTGATACCAATAATTTAGATAATAGATTGGTTTTTTATCTAAAACCCCACTTCAACTACAACGCGGGTAAGTTTCGGGCAAAAGTGGGCGCAAATGTGGGAACTAACGAGGGCAAATTTTATGCTTTGCCTGATATTTCGGTCAATGTTTTGTTGCTAAATGGCAAAATATCTGCTTATGCGGGCTGGAAGGGCGAGATTAAACAGAATAATTTTCGCAGTCTATCCATCCACAACCCTTTTATCGTCTCTGCGCTGACTATGCGCCACACCACCCAACAGGATTTTTATGGCGGGGTCAAAGGCAATATCCAAAAGCTGAATTATGATGCCAAAATTGCCTATAGTCGCGCACAAAACTTGCCTTTGTTTATGAATGATAGCTTTTCGCAGTACAGACGTTTTAATGTGTTGTTTGATACCGCCAATATATTCAATTTATCTTTCGCTGCTGATATGGAAATTAAACAAAATTTGCGTTTGTCTGCTACCGCAGCTTATAATGCTTATAGTTTTAATAATTCGCGCAAAGCTTATCATTTACCTATATTGGAAACAAACATTAGCTTACAATATACCACCAAAAAACTACAAATTAAATCTGAACTTTATGCCAATGCTGGGGTAGCTTATTTTGACGAAGTTAGCCGCACAGATAAGCGTTTGGGGGGGCTTTTTGATTTGAATTTATACGGTTCATATTTTTTACATAAAAACATAGCCGCATTTTTGAGCTTAAATAATATCTTAAACAATCAAAACCAACGCTGGTTTAGATACCCCCAAATTGGTTTTAATGCTATGGGGGGAATTATTGCCAAGTTTTAGCGGATGATTTTTTGACCTTTTTTTTATTTTTTATAGCGGCCTTTATCTAAAGGCTGCTTTTTTTATTTTTAATCCTTCTTTTTATTTTAATCCTTTTTCTAAAAATTATCAAAAACTAATAATATAATTATGCATTATGTAGCCCCTTCTATTTTAGCCGCAGATTTTGCATTTTTGCACCGCGATATTTCGTTAGTCAATCAAAGTCAAGCTGATTTTTTCCATATAGATATTATGGATGGCGTTTTTGTACCCAATATAAGCTTTGGATTTCCTGTGTTGGCAGCGATTAAAAAATATGCGGAAAAACCTTTGGATGTACATTTGATGATAGAAAAACCAGAGCGATACATTGAACAATTTAGAGCTGCTGGCGCTGATACGATTAGCGTACACATAGAAACTTGCCCACATTTGCATCGCACATTACAACAAATCCGCCAAACAGGTGCCAAAGCTGGAGTTGCACTCAATCCACACACGCCCGTAACTCAAATTTTTGATATTTTGGAAGACGTGGATTTAGTTTGTCTTATGTCTGTTAATCCAGGATTTGGGGGACAAAAATTTATATACAACACCTTGCAAAAAATTCGCACGCTAAAAGATGAGATAATTAGCCGCAATTTATCCGCTTTGATAGAAATAGATGGCGGAGTGGGGTTACAAAATGCGCAAATTATCCTTAATGCTGGCGCAGATATATTAGTAGCGGGCAGTTCTGTGTTTTCAACTTCAAATCCTTTATTGGCTATAGAGCAACTTAAAGCTATAGAAACTAATATGTTGTAAAAAATAAAAATTCGTTTAATAAAAAAAAGCAACTTACTATTTTGTAGGTTGCTTTTTTTGCTATTTATATTTTCTTTATTGGTTTTTGCGTATCCAATAATCTGTTTTGGTGTAAAACCATTTTTCCAAAACCTCTATATTCTTAATCGGATTATTTCCGCAGTAAATAAATTTTAATTTATTAGGATATACTTCGGGCAAAATGGTTATTTGGTTATTGCAACAATCTAATTCTATCAAATCATCTGGCAAAGTATCGGGCAAAGCAGTTAGTTGATTGTTGAGACAATCTAATTTCTCTAAAAAATGGGGCAAATTTTTAGGTAATTGCTTAATTTGATTAGCCCCGCAAAATAATTCTCGCAATTGGGTAGATAATTGCGCGGGCAAAGCGGTTAGTTGGTTATCGTTGCAATCCAATAACTCTAAAGAATTAGGCAACTGCTCGGGTAATTGCTTAATTTGGTTAGCTCCACAAAATAACTCTTGCAATTTAGGGGGCAATTGCGCGGGCAAAGCGGTGATTTGGTTATAGGAGCAGTCAAATAACAGCAAAGAATGGGGCAAATGCTCAGGTAATTGTTTAATTTGATTATCATAACACAATAACTCTTGCAAATGCTCGGGTAATTGCGCAGGCAAAGCAGTGATTTGATTATTTTGACAACTCAAATGCTCCAAATAAGCGGGCAAACGCTCAGGCAATTTACTTAATTGGTTGTCTCTACAGTCCAACCAGTCTAAAGTATGAGGCAAATGCTCAGGTAATTGCTTAATGGGATTAATTCCACAAAACAATTCGCGCAATTTAGGGGGTAATTGTGCGGATAAAGCGGTTATTTGGTTACCGTTGCAGCTAAAATGCTCCAAAGAAGAGGGCAACTGCTTAGGTAATTGTTTAATTTGATTAGCTCCACAATCTAATCGCTTTAAATAAAGAGGCAAACGCTCAGGTAATTTGCTCAATTGGTTGTTATAACAATTCAACGTTATCAGCGAATTAGGCAATAACTCGGGCAAACTTAACAATTTTTTATTGTAACAATTCAACTCTGTTTTTAAAAAATCGTCTGCGCTACAAATTCCCAAATCATAATAGCCGTACTTTTTCAAAATAGTTCTCAACCACCAACGTTGCGATACCGCTAATTGTTTGGCCAATGCTATATTATCATTTTCAGAAGTGCAAAGCAGTTCTATTATTTTATAATCGTTCATAATTTGTTTGATATTATTGGCTTTTGCGTCTCCAAACACCGCTTTGTCCATAAAAATCTTTTTCCAAAACTTCTATGTTTTTAATCGGGTTATTATTACAATAAATTTCTTTAAGATTGTTAGAAAACACTTCAGGCAAGTATTCAATTTGATTATCACTACAATACAAAACAGTTAAATTATTAGGTAAATTATCAGGCAAAGTTGTTAATTGATTGTTTGAGCAATGCAAAGACTCTAAACAATAAGGTAAATTGTCTGGTAAATTAATTATTTTATTATTTGAGCAATTTAAATACTCTAAATAATTAGGTAAATTTAAAGGTAATTGATTAAGTTGATTATTATAGCAACCTAAACTTTGCAATCGTAGAGGTAACTGTAAAGGTAATTGTGATATTTGATTATTTGAACAATACAACCCTTTTAATTGAAAAGGTAAATTATTAGATAATTTATTAAGTTGATTATTATTGCAATCAAGTATTTTTAATGAAACAGGTAACAATTCAGGTAATTTTAAAATATTTTTATTAGCACAATGACAAGCAGCGTTTAAAAAATCGTCTGCGCTACAAATTCCACAATCATAGTAGCCGTACTTTTTCAAAATCGTTTCCAATTCCCAGCCTTGCGATGCTATTAATTGTTCTGCCAACGCTATATTATCAATTTCAGAAGTGCAAAGCAGTTCTATTATTTTATAATCGTTCATAATTGGTTTGATAATTAACTTTTTTTGTTTATTCGCCTGCTGTCCCCGCGTTGTAACGCGGGGTTATTTCTGTTAAACCCCGTTGGGGTTTTATTTTGCCAACCCCGAAGGGGTTGAACGGCAATTGCCCCGTGTGAAACACGGGGTTTATAAGAAAAATAAAAAAATATCGCTGCAAAGCAGTTCTATTATTTTATAATCGTTCATAATTGATTTGATATTAGTCATTTTTACGTTCCCACAAAGTCCCTTGTTTATGAAATTTTTTTTCCAAAACTTCTATATTTTTAATAGGATTATCATCACAACGAATTGTTTGAAGGTTGTTAGAAAATACTTCAGGCAAGTACTCAATTTGATTGTTATTACAATACAAAACAACTAAATTATTAGGCAAAGTATCAGGTAAAGTGGTTATTTGATTGTGTGAGCAGTTCAACTGCTTCAAAGAATGAGGCAAATTATCGGGCAAAGCTGTTAGTTGATTATATGAGCATTTCAACTGCTCCAAAGAATGGGGCAAATGTTTGGGTAATTTGGTTAGTTGATTGTACCGACAGTCTAAATACTTCAAAGAAACGGGCAAAGTATCGGGCAAATTGGTTAGCTTATTATCGTGACAATATAATTCTTTTAAAGAAAGAGGTAAATTATTAGGTAAAGCGGTTATTTGGTTGCTGTAACAACTTATTTCTCTTAACGAAGCGGGAAACAACTCAGGCAATTTTGAAAACCCTTTGCCAGAAAAATACCACCAATCCTGTAAAAAGTCATTTGCATAACGAATTCTACAATCATAGTAGCCATATTTTTTCAAAATTGTTATCAACTTCCAGCCTTGCGATACAGCTAATTGTTCTGCCAACGCTATATTATCAGTTTCAGAAGTGCAAAGCAATTCTATTATTTTATAATCGTTTAGTTCCATTATTATAAAAGGGTTTTGAAAAAAAATAAATGCGCGTTTTTTTAATTTTTTAGGGGTTAATTTTGCTAACCCCAACGGGATTGAATAGTAATTGCCCTGTGTTACAACACAGAGATTGTAGTAAAACAAAAAAAACCAACCTACAGTGCGTAAGTTGGTTTTTTATTTGGGGCTTACATCAACACAGCCACATTATGCACCAAAGAACGCTCTACTTCTTTATCATTTTTGGTTAAAACAAAATAGTATTCGCGTTTTTCTGCGCTTGCGTTGTTGATATTGCTGCGATTATCTTCAAAAACTAACCCACTAATAGCCGATAAGAGAGAAAATTCTAATTCTGGCGCGCGGCGGCTGTAGATATGCACACTATGCCCAGCGTTTCGTTTAAATTTAAACGATACTTTGTTGGGAATAGTATCAATTTGAGCAGTTAATTTATTAGTATTGGTCGCTGCTTTGGGGTTTCTGACCGATACATTATTTTCTATGCTAATAGTTTCGCCAAAAGCTTTGCTATAACTTTTATGGCTTTTGATATGACGGACTAAATTTATCAACTTGGGATAAAATACCTCGCGGTGTCCGTTGCGATTTTCGGCTGCGCTATCCAACTCTACATTTTTTTGATAAACCTCATCAATGTGGTTGATTTCTTTGCTTACCAAATCGTCTAACTCTTGCAACTCGTTAGCCGAAAGCCCAAAATTGGTAGCCAATTGGGGCAAATTGTTTTTAAACGCATCAAACCATTGGCGTTTTCCCGCTTCAGTAGTGGGCAAAAAAGGAACTGTCTTCATAATTTGAAAATTTTAATTGTGAAAAATTAACCTGATAACGATTTATAAACGTAAAAAGTTTCAAAATGGTTAAAAATAAATTAGTTTTTTTGCAAATTTTTAATTTTTGAAAAAATAACGCGTTGATTAGGTTGTTTTTTTGTTAAATATATGGGCGTTGGTGTAGAGACGTTGCAATGCAACGTTTCCACTGTGCGATTAAACATATTTATTTTTTGTCTTTGCTATTAAAAACCATTTTAGGGTTTAGATTTGCCAACTATTTTTACAAAGTCACGGCTTTAATTTACAAAATTGCAACTTTGATACGCAAAAACGCAACTTTGATTTGCAAAATTGCAACTTTAATTTACAAAATTGCAACTTTGATACGCAAAAACGCAACTTTGATTTGCAAAATTGCAACTTTGATACACAAAAACGCAACTTTGATTTATAAAAACGCAACTTTGATACGCAAAAACGCAACTTTGATTTATAAAAACGCAACTTTGATTTGTAAAAACGCAACTTTGATACGCAAAAACGCAACTTTGATTTATAAAACTGCAACTTTGATTTGCAAAATTACAAAAACAATCGTAAAATTAGCCTTATAAAAAGATAAAGGTTATCAACACGATTACAAACCGATTAAATTTTTTTCCAAATATTTTCTTCTATTAACTGAAACCCTTTAGACAATCCTTCAAATCTCAAGTTAGGATTATTGGAACAGTCTATAAAACTTAACGTAGTGGGCAATTTGTCGGGGAATTGGCTAAGTTGATTATTTTCACACTGTAAATTTTCCAAATTAGGGGGCAATTCAGGCAAAGTAGATAATTGATTATTATTGCAAAACAACAACCGCAAACTAAAAGGCAGTTGGGGTAAATGGGTTAGCTAATTATGCCCACAATTAAACGTTTGTAACCCTTGAGGTAAGCTAAAATTAATTTTATTGATGCCTGTTTCTGATATATTTAGATAAGTCAAAAGGGGCAAAGCAATAGGTAATTTTTTTATGGATTTATTCTTCCACAGGTTTAAATGGTATAAATTAGGGGGCAAAGTATCGGGTAAAGTTTTGAGTTTATTATTACAACAAACGTTCAAATACTCTAAAGAAAGGGGCAAAACATCGGGTAAATTGGTTAGTTTGTTGATGGCGCAATCTAATTTTTTCAGTTGTGTATTGGCTAAAAGGGGAAGTTGGCTAATTTCATTATTTCCACACTCCAATTCTACCAAAGTATTGGGCAAACTAAGCGAAAAGGTTTTGATTTTGTTATAAAAACAGTTTAAAAACTGCAAACCTTCAGGCAATTGCTCTGGCATTTTTTTGATTAAATTATATTCACAGTTTAAACGGCGCAATTGAGTGGGTAATTGTTCTGGGAGTGCAGCAAGACGGTTATAACTACAATCAATTTCTACCAAAGCATCGGGCAAAAGCGCGGGTAACTTGGCTAATTTTTGACTTTTACAGTTTAAGTTAGTTTTGAGAAAGTCTTGCGGTTGAAAAATGTTGATAGGATTATATCCAAACGATTTAATAATTGTCAAAATATCCCATTTATTATCTATACAGGTTTGTTTTGCCAATTCAATGTTAGTTTCTACCGAAGTACAAAGCAAGGTTATAATATCATTTTTTTGCATATTAGGTGTGTTTAAGCGCGATTTAATAAAATGGTAAAGAACAATATACGCAATATGGAAAAAAAAGTTGATAATAGAGAGGATATAATTGTAAAACTGTCTAATAAAGGAATTTTTGCATTTTTAATTAAGAAAACTAACGGTTTATGCTTTGTAAGCAACAGACTAAAGTCTGTTGTAATTGTTCTTTATCTTTCAACGGGTTAAAACCCGTTGATATTAATTTATAAAACAACTATAAAACGCGCGGGGCTTTAGCCCCAAAAGCGCGAGAAAATCCTAAATCTCAATTGTGCTGGGACTTTAGTCCCGCACAACAAAGAGAGATTAAAAGATAGAAAATTATACTAAGCAACTTCAGCAACAAAAAAAACCAACTTACGAGTATGTAGGTTGGTTTTTTTGCTTTAGTTATGCTCGTTTGTATCTATTTTTTGGTAAAACGAGGCGCGGAATTATTATTTTTGGGCTGTTGTGTAGCCAAATTAGCGGCTTGTTCTACCCCTATTTGTAGCGTTTCGCGAATTTCTTTCAGATTGTCGGAGAAATGGGATAATTGTGCCACCACTTGCACGACGGGGTCGGACTCATTGCCGTTGAGTAGTTTATTTTTTAAGAAAGTCGCCTTAATCTCTTTCCAACGGGCTTGTTCTGCTTCGTTTTGTGCCTGCATTAGCTCTTTCAATTTGAGCATATTAGCTTCAGCCCCAGAGGTTAGCGTTTGACTTTCGCCCTCATAGTGAGAGATAACCAAAGTGGTAATTTCTTTCTCGTTCATCACAGAAACAACCTTTTCGGCTAATTTACCCATATTGCGATAAGAACCTTGTAGTTTAAAGGTTGGCTCGTTGCGGTACTCATCCGCCATAGCAGCAGAGCGAATATATTCCAAATTGACCTTCAATAGCGTATCGCGTACTTGCATCATTTTTTTAAGCACGTCCACATACTCGGAAAGTTCTTGCGGGCTGTGGTTGGCTTCAAACTCTAATCCTTCTTTATCATCTGTTTGCGCGTATTTGATAAGCGGGTATAAATCTTTAGTGGATTTTGCCGCCAATTTTTGCAGTACGGGGTTGGAAGCCATAGCATTTTCAATATAACTCATCTCAAATACGGCTTTGCTATCGCCAATAATATCCCCTAAATTGTAAATATCCGCGCGGTTGGCCAACATATCGGGGATTTTAAACTTCTCTCCACTTTCGGTGTAGGGATTTCCCGCCATAGCCACGCAAAAACGTTTGCCGCGTAGGTCATAAGTTTTGGCAACCCCCTTATAAACCCCCTCAATTTTGCGCTGTCCGTCCGTTAGCGAGATAAATTTTTGCAAAAATTCGGGGTTACAATGCTGAATATCATCTATATAAAGCAAAACGTTGTCCCCCATTTCCAACCCCAAGTTTAATTTTTCCAACTCTTTCCTTGCCGCCGCATTATCTGCATCTTTGGGGTCTATAGAGGTAACCGAATGACCTATAGCAGGTCCGTTGATTTTCATAAATATAAGCCCCAAACGATTAGCCACGTACTCAATAAGGGTTGTTTTACCATAGCCCGGAGGACTTATCAACAACAACATCCCCATTCTGTCCGTGCGGGTAGTATCGCCCACTGTACCCAATTGTTTGGCAAAATTATCCCCAAATAAGGGAATATAAACCGCATCTATTAGCTTATTGCGCACAAAAGAGGTCAAAGGTTTGGGTTTAAACTCTTCTAAACGCAGTTGTTTTTTAAACTCGTCCGTAAGTTGCTTTTTTAGCTGTTGGCAACGTTCAAACATAGGCGCAACAACTTGAGTATAATGCTCCATTTTGCGCATAAATTGATTAAATTCAAACTCATAAACGCCCCCCTCTTTGACTACAGGATGAGTGCCGTACAAATTGGGTATATTTTGCTTGGTTTTGGCGTTGATAACGTGGCTTTCTTTATGCTGTTGCAAAATCAACAACAAAGCGGTTTCATCCACATAAGTTATCAGGTCGGGTTGATTGGTTTGCGCGGCGGTTTGTTCGGCGAAAGCCAAAACCCATTTGCGGGCAAGCTGGTATAATTCTACAGGTTGATGCGCCAACGAGGATAAATTATCTTGAAACAGTTTGAGTGAAGCGTTGGAATCTAAAAACGATTTAAAATCTTTTTTGAGCTGATAAGCATCCCCGCTTACGATAAAATAATCTTTTTTAGCACACTCGGCCACCAAATACTCGGCTGCTCTTTTGGCTATATTAGGGGAGAAAATCGCTGTACTTTGGCAAAAATCTTCAATTTGTTGGCTGATATTATCCAACAAAAAGACATAATCGCGGCTATTAGGGAATAGTTTTAGCAACAAACCCGCACTTTTGAGCTGTTTTTGGAATATCGTTTTTTCATCTTCGGGCAAAAATTTAACCCAAAACAGCTGCGCGCAACTTCTCACGTGCGGGGGAAAATACAACAAGTCAATATGTTGGGCTAATTGGGTAAGTACGGTGAGCAATTTGGCTGCATCTTCGTCGTGTATGCCTTTAGAATAACCCTCTTGATAGCGAGCGGCGGCAAATTGTTGTATAAAAGGCAAAATTTCATCCGAGCGCAACTGTTTGTTATCCGTTTGTAGCTGTTTGAAGGTCAAATAAGCTAAGTATTCGCTGCGATAAACTTCGTTGTTTTCAGAGATTAAGGCTTGTTCCCAAACTGCTCGCGTGGACAAGAAGTCGGGGTTTTCTACCTTATCAAAAAAACCTGTACCCGTAAGATGATAAAACATATCCCCCTGACGAGAAACCATAGTTAAGTCTAAAGATTGTTTATTGACCGCAAAATTATGTTTGCCCAATTTTATCGCATCGCCACCATCCAAGTATAAATCCTGTTTGTCGCGAAGTTGGCGAATAGACTCTTCTTTGATAGTTTTTAGCTGGGTTTGAATATCGCCTGCCTTATTAGAATCACCTAATTGGTTGAGTTGGGTTATAATCTCTCTAACCTTTTCTATCATCATATCCGCAGCAAAAAAGCTGTTGATGTCATTGACCTCTTTGAACGCGAAAGCTCTGTTTTTGACCCCGTTTAAAATCCGTTCTGCTGCTGTTTGCAAATTAGCCGCCTTTTTGTTGATAGCTTCCACCAATTGCAACTTACGGCTATTGAATGCGTTGTAAATTTCTTCCCGTTTGTCGGCTATACGGGTCGCAAACTCTTCAAATTCGGCAAACTTGCTCTCAATTTCCTCCACTTGTATCATCAATTTGGTCAAATACTCGTCGCATTTGTTCGGATGGTCGCTTAAATCCAAAAAATTGAGCATAGCTTGTTCCAACAAACGCACTTGAGCCGCAAATTCGGACACAGCTTCAGCCC
>JAAFIM010000039.1:23198-33750 GCA_013297745.1 Chitinophagales bacterium
GTCGCGCAAGCGGCGTTTGACCGCAGCTTTGACCTGATTGAGGGTAGAGAATAAAGCGGTTATCGCATCAATAATTTTGGTGGTTTGGGTGGGGTCTTCTATTTTTAAGTTGGTCACAATTTCCACCAAAAGCTCTAATTCTTTGCCTATAGCATCAATTTTTTCATCAATTAGTTTGCCTTGTCGGGCAGTTTCCAGCGTATCAATAGATTTGCGGGCTTCTTCTGTGCGTTCTAGATAAGGATTGAGTGCGTCGGGGCGCAATAAAAAGGTTACACACTCTTGAGACAATAAATTGGTGTTTTCTATAGTCTTTTTTTCCAAAGTTTCCACCGTATTCAAGTCTGTATAACGCAAATCTTTGAGCGAAATAATTTCCCCCCTTAGCATACGCAATTGGGCTAAGGTTTGTACAAAAACATCGGTGCGGTTGAAGCTGGTTTGTCCTATCAACTTGAATAAATCGGTAGCTTTTTGCGCGGTGATTTGTATAGTTTGTCGGCTAGCTTTTTTGATATTTTGTACCTTTTCAAACTCATCAATGGCAGCTGTAGCCGATTTGCGAATTTCTAGCAAAGGCTCATTCATCGCAAAAGCATCCTGCTTATTTATCCAATAATAAGAATCTAAAATATCATTGGCTTTTTTGCTCAAGTCGTAATATAAGCCGCTATAATTATCATCTTTGCCCAACATAGACAATAGTTCTTGAGTTTCGGCCATCGCTTTGACAATGTCGCGGTTGCCTATTTTGTACAAAAAGCTATCACTTTGGGTAGAAGGGATAAACTCGCCCTCAAGATAAGGCGTTTGCCAAATTTGGATAATATGATGTTTGCTGGCGGTTTCTTCAGATTTAAAGTAAGTCAATTCGCCTTTAGGATATATAGTATAACCGTTGCAATAAATGGGTGTGGCTACAGTTTGGGAAATGATATTGTAAGAAAGCAGCAAATAAGTCGCCTTTTCGGGGGAATAATATACATATAAAAAATCTTCCCCATTGGGCGAAGAAACCTTGCGCTCATACTTAAACCCCGCAGTGGTGGATTTGTCAAACAATTTATAATCTCCTGTTTGTAAATAATAACCATTGCTGAATAAAAGCCCCTGGTCGGCAGCCAAACGGATACCAGCTTGCGCCAAAGAATCAATTCTTAGCGCAGTTTGCATTTTTTCATTAAATACAAAATAACGAAACTCCTCTTGATAGGGTTTTATTTTCAACACAATCAAATTGCCCAAGTCTGCATAATAAATTTCGCTATCGTCTAATCTTTGGTCAGGATTATTGACCGCTTCTGCATAAATCCCCTTGCCTGTATCTGTATTATCTTCTACTTTTATGGTCAAATCGCCCCCTACCGTTTCCACAAAAACGCGGTCTAAAATGGATACGTGGGGATGGTTGCCCTGTCTAAAATTTTCGCGGGCGGTTTTTTTCCACTCAAAATCGTACTGATTAGGCTGTTTATATTTGTGTTCTCCCGCTTCGGTCACATAACGCAAAGACTGCCCCCGAATTTCCCATTTGAAAGATTTGGTATCGTTAATATCTTTGCTCAACTGAAAAATCATATGCACATAGGGCTGGTTTTGCTCTATAGCAAATTTTATAAAAACGGTATCTTTGTAGTATTTGAACAAATTTTGGAAGTCCTCTACAAACCTAGGATTGTCTTTGCACAGCCAATCCAACGAACAGTCTTTGAACTGCTCGCCTTGTAGTTCGTATACACTAAACACATCCTTTACCTGCATTTCTGCCCGCAAACCAATATGTACATTATATCCAAAAAGGCAGTATTTGCCTATAGCAAAAATATCTTTGGCTAAGCAATTATTTTCTGTATTAATCCGCGCATTGCCTATCAATTTTAGCTCTACCGCACCAAAAACATCTTTGCGTGCTGTATTCAATTTATTGAGGCGAACACGCAAATCATCGGCTTGTTTGTTGAGACGTGATTTTATCACCTCATAAGTTCCCCCTTCAAGCTGTTGGGCGGCTTCTGGGTTGGGGTTTTGGGTTGTTTCTGACATAAATTAGAATATGAATAAGTAAGATATAAGAATGTGTTAAGGTTTATTTTGGGGGCAAAGATAATTTTTTTTGATAAAATTAGGAACAAAACCCGCTTTTTTTTTAATTTTTTACCCTTTTTTTTACCTTATTGTTGTCCGACAGGCTATTTTTCTTGGAATTGTTTGCACACAATAAATAAATAACTTATCTTGCGCCCTAATTTTATGCTATACCAATTTTTGCCCCAAAGGGTCAAATAAGCGGCTAAAATGCAAACTTCATTACTCACAATATAAAATTATCTAACAATGAGCCAACCCAATGTGGAGCAGCACAAAAAAATTAAGGAGATTTATACCACCTCCGAACAATGGCTGCGCAACTACCAAACCCACAAACTCAACGATGACCCAGAAATGTTGGCTGCTTTGCCCGCTGTGCAAGCTGCTTACAAATCTGCTAAAGAAATTTTGGCTAAATATCCCCAACCCTCGCCCAATGCAGCCAGCAAAGAGCAAAAAACGGGGCTTATGGATACTTACAACAATCTTAAAAAAGCTTGGGACAACAGTCAGTTGATAAAAACAGCCTTAAGCGGGGGCTTGTCTATAGAAAAAGCCGCCAATTTGGTAAAAGAAGCCAACGATTTTATCAAACTTTGCCAAGAAGGGCTCAATGCGATAAAAGACATTCCTTTTGTCAACCAATTCGTGCCTACCATCCAAAGCTGGATAGACCAAGCCAAAAAAGCGTTGGTGTGGGCAAATGGCGCATCGCGTATTTTTGGTATGTTCCAAAACGTAAGCAGCGTTTGGGACACGCTCAAAAACTTGGGCAAAGGGGATATAGCGGGCGCGTTGCCCCAACTCAACGAGTTCAAAAAATCAGCGCAGCAATTTATCAGCGTAGCCAAAGGTATTCTTGGCACCAACGACAAAGTGGCTAGTATCCAACAGATGCTCACCGCAGCCGAAAATTTGATAAAAAGTGGCGGGGGGATTTTGGAGGACAAAGACGGCAACGGTTTGCCCGATTGGTACGACAAAATCAAAGCGATGATTAACCCTTTCCTACAACAAACCAGCCTTGTACCTGGTACGGCTGTAGATGATACGGTGTTGGCCAAAGCGCGCGAAATTGTAGCCGAGATTGAAAAATGGTTGCGTTTGGCTGGTTCTTTGGGTGGCTTTTTGAACAAAATCAAAGAGTTGCAGGACACAGTAGCCAAAATCAAAAAGTTTATCGACGGGGGCAAAAAAATTGCCGATGCGGTCAAAAATGGCGATTGGAAAACCGTTTTGGAAGAAATTATGAAAGCTTACCGCGATTTGGACAAGCTCACAGGTTTCTTACCTTTTACTGATATTGACGACAAGTTGATAGCCAAAGCTCAAGAGTTGAAAAAACGGTTTGAGGATTGGTTGACCAAATTCACGGGTATGGATGGCGATTTAGTTGCTAAAATAGCCGAGGTTAAAAAATTGGTAGAACGCATACAGGGTTTTATCGCTGGGGCTAAAAAGCTTATTGATGCGGTAAAAAATGGCGATTGGAAAACCGTTTTTGATAGCTTGATGACGGCTTATCGCGACTTGGACAAACTCACAGGATTTATCCCTGGTACAAAAGTGGACGACCAACTGATAGCCAAGGCGCAAGAACTCAAGAAAAAATTTGAGGATTGGTTGACCAAAACTACAGGTATGGGGGGAGATTTGGGGGACAAAATAGAAGAGGCGAAAAAAATCGTTGCGCGCGTTGGTGGTTTCATCAACGGGGTTAAAGGTTTGGCTGACGCGGTAAAAAATGGCGATTGGAAAACCGTTTTTGAAACGTTGAAAAATTCTTACAACGAAATAGACAAATTGACCGGATTTATCCCAGGCACAGATATTGACGACAAAATCATCGCTCAAGTGCAAAAGCTGAAAACTGATATGGAAGCCTTCATCGCCAAACATTTGGGCGGCACGGACGGCAACTTGGTCAATATGGCTGAAGAGTTGATGGAATTACAGGTCAAAGTGCGCGGGTTTATGAACGGTGCGAAAAAATTGGTGGAAGATGTCAAAGCTGGAAACTGGCCAGCCGTGTTTGAAACGCTGAAAAAAGCGTGGATAGACTTGGGCAATACCACCGATTTGGTTAACTTTACCAACTTGGACGACAAAGCACTCGCACAAGTGCAGAAAGTTAAGAAAATGATTGACGATTTTTTAACCAAAACTACAGGCGTAGCTGGGTTGGAAAATCAAATCAAACAGGTTCAGGGCTGGGTTAGCACCGCACAAAAAGCTATGAATTTTGTCAAAGGCATTGTAGAAGATGTCAAAAATGGCGACTTCGTGGGCTTGTTCAATAAAATAACCACAGCTTGGACGGATATTAGCAACGTAAAAGATTTATTTGCGGGTACGAGCATAGACGATGCAATTTTGGCGAAAATCCAAGGTATGCAAAAGGATGTGGAAGCGTTTATCAGCAAAGCCACAGGCGGCGCACTTTCGGGCGATGTAGCCAATATGCTCAAGCAAGTACAAGAGTACAAAAAGAAAATTGACGGAGTGGTTGGTTTTGTAAAAGTGCTAAAAGGTCAAATCGAGAACAAAGATTTCGCGGGCGCGATACAAACCCTGCTCAAAGGTTGGTCAGACTTGAGCAAACAAACGGGCGGATTTATCCCCGGGCTAAAAATTGACGATATTTTAGTCGCCAAAGCTGCCGAGTACAAAAAATTAGCCGAAGATTTCCTCACCAAATACTCTGGCGGCGCGCTTTCTGGCGACCTGTTGAATATGGTAGAGCAGATAAAAGGCTATGTCAAAACCGTTAGCAGCTTCATCGACGAAACCAAAGTGGTTATTGAGGCGATTAAGAAAGGGGATTGGGCTACTGTGTTTGAAAAAATGAAATCGTTAAAAGATTACATCGACAAACGCAAAGGGGATATTATCCCTGGTACGACCATAGACGAAGAATTGTACGCCAAAGCGATGCAACTCAAAGACCAAGCCACTGAATACTTGGCCAAAATGCTCCCTGGCGGTGCCAACGATGCCAACCGCGCCCACGTAACGGGTTGGTTGAAAACAGCGGGTACTATAGTTGAATTCTTTATCACCCGCAAACCAATAGCCAATATACACGAGATTTTTGACAAGGATAATGTAACCATCAATGTACCCGCCGCCGAAAAATTGTCCAAAGAAGATGAAGAGAAAATGATGGGCGAACTCACGGGCGGGATGACTACAGGTGGTACTCGCGACAAATTGCGGGTGGGCTTGCAAACCGAAATGATGAGCGTGCAAAATATCGGCTCACAGGTAGATTCAGCTTATCAAAGAGCTTTGCAACGCAATATCAGCACAGTCAATGTGGTGGCTACGGTCAAAGATAATTTTGAAAAAGTAATCGCTGACCAACAGCGATTGGTTAAGGTTATTGGTATGGTGGGGGACTTGGTTATCAACATCGTTACTGTAGCTTTATTGCCTCCAGGTGCTGGTGCGGTGGTAACCAACTTGCTCAAAGTAGCCAAAGATTTCAGCTCTATCAAAGATATTATTTCTGGCTTAATTCCTAGCACAGGCAACGCAATGGTGGATACGCTGATACAAGGCGGGGTGCAAATTTTAGCTTCTTCTTTGGCTGGCAAAGGCAACGAAAAAGAACTTGCCAAAGTGGGTATGCAAGATTTAGAAAATCAATTCAAAATATTGGTTACCGAAAAGTATGAATATGTGAAAAAACACGTTTCAGAAATGCAAAGCTATTTATTGGATATTTTCAAAAATTTGGGCAAACTCAACGATTCGTCCATCGAAGAGGTGAAATCCGGAGTGCTTTCCAAAATCAAACAATGGGCTGATGTAGCCAAACAAATTCAAGAAAAATACATCAACGACAACTCCCCAAAAGTGGATGAAAACAAAGCTAAACATAAGTTAGGGCGTATGTTGTATTGTGGCTGGTTGGCCAACAATAAAGACATAGCTTTATCTGACCGTATTATTGACGAATTCAACGCGTTCAACATTCTCAAAGATGCTGGGGTAGAAATTGGCAAAGGTTTTGGGGATAAATTAGCGCGCGGACTTGGTCAAATTTTTGGCGGTTGGCTTTCTTTTGGACAAGACAAAAAACTGAAAAAATTGGCAAAATTCGGTAGTGATGAATTAACCGCTTTAAGAGACGAAAAAGGTTGGGTTGGGGTGTTATAAACCTGCTGCCTAAGCATACAAAATTGATAGTTTTACAAAATCCCTTTGGCTGCGGCTGGAGGGATTTTTTTTGCATAAAAAAAACCCCTAACTTTTACGGTTAGAGGTTGTATATTTTTAGAGATTTTATATTTTATTATTCGGCACAACTTGCGGATTTGAACACCCGTTCCCAGCGCACCCCGTCGCCAACTGCTGCATTTCTGAACGAAATCAACACCAACAAAGGCTTGCCTACGATATGGTCGGCGGGTACAAAGCCCCAAGAACGAGAGTCTGCCGATTGGTTGCGGTTGTCGCCCATCATCCAATAATAATCCATCTGGAAAGTATAGGAATCCGCCGCTTTGCCGTTGATATACACTAAACCTTCTTTTAATTCTAATTTATTGTTTTCAAACACGCCAATAATACGCGCATAAAGGTCTATATTAGACATAGAAATGGGCACAGTTTGCCCCTTTTTGGGAATCCACAACGGTCCGAAATTATCTATATTCCAAGGGTATAAAACGCGGTTGTAAGGGAATACTTTACTAGTTCTACTCCCCTCTCCTTTGGGCAATAACAAGCGGCTAACACTATCTACCCCCTGCAAAACTTTTACTTTTTCGGCAGTAGCGGGCGACATATACACATAATTATCCAAAATTTGCTTGCCTCTGCGCTCAAACTGTAGTGGTAACTGATTTTCTAAACTTTTGGTGTCAAAATTAACCTTTTTATGCACATAATAAAGATATTGCACCCCCGAAAAATCGGGCAAAGGTTGCCCATTGACTAACAAAACCCCCTCGCGCACTTCTATAGTATCTCCAGCTACCCCCACACATCTTTTAATATAATGGTCGCGTTTATCTACAGGTCTAACTTGTACTTTATACTTGCGGGTCATATTTTGCAATTCGTTGGTTTCTCCCGTTTTTAGCAAATTCATATACTCATACTCATAAGGCACATTATATCCAAAAACCGAATCCCCTTCAGGATAGTTGAAAACTACAGGGTCAAATCGTTTCACCTCGCTAATAGCAGGCAAGCGGCGATAATCCCACGTTAATAATTTGGTGTAAGACTCTCCCCCTGTGATAGGCAATACGTTATGCAACAAGGGAAAAGACAAGGGGGTCATTGGCAATCTTATCCCATAATGCGCTTTGCTCACAAAAAGATAATCGCCCACCAGCAAAGAACCCTCCATAGACGAGGTAGGGATAACATAAATTTCAAAAAAGAATAAGCGGATAAAATGCGCCGCAAACACCGCAAACAGAATAGCTTCAGACCATTGGCGGACAATACCTTTGGTAAATTGGGGATATTGTATGGCTAATTGCGCCAGCGCATCCGTATCTTTGCCTTTTATCGCTTTCCGCAGTTGGGTTTGATACTCATTAAACAGGACATAACCCTGCCCCACATAGGTGAGTTCTTTAGTAAAGAATAAATAAGGTAAATAAATGAAAGGAAAAGCCCCCCCAAGCAAATGCTGCGAGAATTTATTCTGGTTGTAAGAGCGCAACAAATCCACTATCATATTCACCCCCACAAAAAACCCCACTATAGGCACCCAAAGCCAAAAGACAGACCAACCCGAACGCCCCACAATTTTACACCAAATATATTCGCTATAAAAAGGCACAAAAGCTTTCCAACCCGCATAGTCGTGCTGGCTAAAAACTTTGAACAAAGCCGCGTGCAAGCCCAAATAGGCTAAAAAAATAACAATTAAAGTAAGCATTGGTTAGAAAAATTTATTAAAATTTGTATTATGGTTGAAAAGCAACAGTTGATAATGATGCCCAAAATAACGAAAAAAAATATAGCCACACAAACCCAATCAGATTAAAATGATTATTAATCCGACCAAAAAGCAGCAGAAAGGCTTTATTTAGACCAAAAACAAGAAATCGCCGATAAAAACTTTCTATGTACAGGCGCACAAAATCCGCGCAAAGTTCGTTTAATTTAGCAAAAAAATAACTTTTCGGGTAAAAAAATGCGAAAAAAAGCCTTTATTTGCGCCAAAAAGGGAAAAAGCTGCGTCTAAAAGGGCGTGTTGCAACCACAAGTGAGCTAAAATTTCAAAACTTTTCTATATTCATAACAATATGCGCAATCCATTTTTAATCGGGATAAGCCTCGTCAGTTGCTTATTCTTCACCACACAAATTTTCGCCCAAAAACCAAAGATGAATTTGTACGAAAAAAACTGGGAAAGCTTACAAAAGTTGGAAGATATAGGCCAAACTAAAACAGCACTCGATAGCCTGCAAAAGTTTTTGCCCAAAATCCAAGCCGATGTGAGCAACCCCGCCCAACAAGCCCTGCTGATAAAAGCAGCCTTTTATTTCAATAAATACCAAGCCGCGTTGGAAGAAGATGGGTTGGTAAAAGCCATTTACAGGTTTGAGCAACAAACCGACCAAGCCACAGGCGTAGCCAAATCCTTGATGCTTTCCATTTTGGCGGAAATGTACGACCAGTATCTAATGAACAACCTCTACAAGTACCAAGACCGCACCGCAGTAGATAATTCGTTCAAACAAGAAGACATCCGCACTTGGGATGTACGCCGCATCAGCGAGCGAGTGTTTGCCTTACACCAACAAGCCCTACAGAATGAAGCCAGCAAAAGCATCAATCTCTTAGATTATGAGCCTATACTCAGCTATGCGAGCAACGCCCAACCAATGCAGCCGACTTTATACGATTTTATCGCCACCCGCGCTATTGATTTTTTCGCCTCCGAAAAAAACTATCTAACCCAACCCGCTTATAAATTCTATGTAGAACAACCAGAAGCGTTGGCAGATTTAAACACTTTTTTGGGGTATAAATTTAGCGCGAAGGATAGCTTATCGGGTAGTTTTCAAGCTTTACGCATTTATCAACAATTGCTTGATTTTCATAAAAACGATGCTGACCAAACCGCGCTAATTATGGCTGATTTGCGCAGGCTAAATTACAGCCGTGGTAAATCCGTGCTTAGCAATAAAGATGAATTATATATCGCGCAATTGCAAAATATGGAAAGCAGATACGGCAATAGCCCAGCCGCTGCTGAAATTAGCTATCAAATCGCTGTGTATTACTTTGGGTTGGGCAACAGCTACATAACAGGGAATAAAACAGAACTCAATCGCTGGGATAAAAAGAAAGCTTTAGAAATAGCCGAAAAAGCTATAGCCAAATCCCCCAAATCTATGGGCGCAAGCAACTGCCTCGCTTTAATCAATAGCATAAAAGCCAAAGAATTATCTGTTCAAATAGAAGAGGTTAGCCCCATACAAAAACCTATTTTAGCCAGCATTGACTACCAAAACGTCGGCAAGGTGTATTTTAAAGTAATCCCCGCCCCCGAAAGTGTAATCAAACGTATGGAGAGCAAATACGATGATGATTTGATAAAATATCTCAACGCGCTTACCCCCAAAGACCGCTGGGAAACCGAATTGATAGATGAAAAAGACTATCAAAACCACCGTTTGGAGGTCAAAATTCCCGCCCAAGCTTCAGGCAATTATATTCTAATGGTGTCAGGGAACAAAAATTTTGACAAAATAGATAATGGGCTTTTCTACAACATTTTTACCGTTTCGGATATCAACCTTGTCAGCCGCAGCAGTAATGGCGGTTATGAAAATGATTTTTATGTAACCAACCGCATCACAGGCAAACCCCTACAAGGGGCAAAATTGGAGTATTATACCCAAAATTATAACGCCATCATTCGCCTCTACGAGTACAAAAAAATAGGCAACGCAACCACCGACAAAAACGGTTTTGCCAACGGATTAACCTTAGAAAAGGATAATTACCGCAACTATCGGGTGAAGGTTACTTACAATAACGATGAGTTATACACAGAAGATAATTTTTACAGCTACAAATCTTACAACAACTCCAGTATTTTGCGCCGTCAAACCTACTTCTTTTTAGATAGGGCTATTTATAGACCTGGACAAACCATTTATTTCAAGGGGATTTTGGTAGAATATGACAAAGAAAACCGCAATCCTAAAATTTTGGCCAATACTTCCACTACAGTTACTTTCTTTGACGCCAATTACCAAAAAGTCGCTGATGTGGTGGTAAAAACCAACGAATATGGCTCTTATCAAGGCACTTTTGTTGCGCCCGCTTCTGGACTAACCGGTCAAATGTCATTGGTTGATGCGCTGTCCAACAGCAACCAAATTTTCCGCGTAGAGGAGTATAAACGCCCCCAATTTGCGGTATCTTTTCTACCTATAGATAAATCCTATGGTATTAACGAAAAAGTTAGCGTAAAAGGTGAAGC